>CAMDQT010000001.1 GCA_945906305.1 Ferrithrix thermotolerans DSM 19514
TGGCCCGGGGCCGGGCCAAAGCCGGCAAGACCATGGACGGCTTCGAGGTGGTCGGACCCAGCTTCGTGGTGACGGGCACCAACGAGGCGGAGATGGCCGAGGCGACGGCAGGCACCCGTCAGCAGATTGCCTTCTACGGCTCCACCCCGGCCTACCGCCCGGTGCTCGACATCCACGGTTGGGGCGGTTTGCAGGATGACCTGAACACCCTGTCCAAGCAGGGCAAATGGGTGGAGATGGGAAACCTGATCGACGACGAAATCCTCAATACCTTCGCCGTAGTGGGTGAGCCGGAACGCGTCGCACCCGAACTGCATCAGCGCTACGGAGACGTGATCCAACGTCTCACCTTCTACGCCCCCTACAAGAGCGATCCGGAGCGCTGGCGCGGGGTGCTCGAGGCCCTCAAGGCCAGCTGAGGCTGTCGCCGCGGTGAACCTGAAGTAGCGCGGTGGGCCAACACCTCGGCCGTGGCTCAGGCCGAGGTGCCCAGCGCCGCGCTGCCGGCGTAGGCCACCGGATCTGCTGCGGTAGGTATAACCGGGCTGGACCAGCGGCGCTCCGCGGCGACCTGGTTCGATAGCGCTCGCCATTGCTCGGGCTGCCAACCTTGGGCGATACCGCCGAATTGCCGGTTCTGGCGGAGGTGGAACAGCGCGGGTAGGGCCTCGAGCCCGGCGGCTTTGACGAACGCCCGGTCGGGGTCTGCGAACACGAGCACCCGGTCGAGCCACGGGCCGCAGAACTGCTTGGCCTCCTCGATGGTGCCGGTGACGACGAAACAGGTTCGGAGGCTGGCCTCCCGGTAGGTTTCCATCACTCGGCCTGCGGTGCCCAGGATCCACGAACTCTCGTAGGTGAACGGATCGAGGACGACCCCGAGCATTTGAAACGTGATCAGCCACTCGTCGATGGAGCGGGTCTGTCCATCGACGGCGGTGAGTTGGAGATCGGCGGGAACCTCGGCTGCGGCCACGGTCGCTGAGGATATCTGCCGCGTCGGGGGGCACACAGAATCCGGGTGGCCGCTAGCGTCAGCGCGGTATGCATCCCATTGAACGATTGCGTTCTGTCGCCCGAGCTTCGGGGGCCGAGCAGTCGGCATTGGTGCGCGAGACAGCAGGGTCGCTTTCCACTTTCCGAGACGATCCCGCCGGTCGGGTGATGGCCTGTCGGCGCATGCTGGCCCGCCATCTCACCTCGGGTCCGTTGTGGTGGCTGTCGGCTCGGGTGTGCTGTGCGGTGGACCCCGTGGCTGAGGCACATCGCTCGGCGGCTCTGTTCGATTCCGACCGGACCCCACGTGAGTTGGCGTTGGCGCTACCGGAGGACATCACCGTGTGCGTGCTGGGCTGGCCCGAACTTGTCGCCCAGGCGTTGCCCTCGCGTGGGGACCTCGAGGTACTGGTGGTCGATGTGGCCCACGAGGCATCGGGCCTGGTGCGTCGCCTGCAGCGTTCCGATGTCGACGCGGTCGAGGTGCCCCTTTCCGGCTTGGGCTCGGCCGCGGCCTCGAGTCACGTGCTACTTATCGAGGCGCACATTCTGGGCCCCGAAGCGCTCATCGCAGTGGCCGGATCCCGCGCCGCTGCGGCGACCACCTTGCAGGCAGGGGGCGAGGTCTGGGTGGTGGCCGGCATCGGCCGCATCGTTGCTGAACCGGTGTGGAACGTGGTCCTCGAACGGTTCGGGAACAGCGACGAGCCGTGGGAACTCGACGACGAGGTGGTGCCGTTGTCCTTGGTGTCGGCGGTGTTTGGGCCTCGCGGTCTTGAGGCGGTTGATGACGCGCTAGCCAATGAAGACACCCCGGTTGCTCCGGAGTTGTTCAAGCCTGGCGTCCTTTAAGGCCGCACGTTGGCCGCTGCCTTGGGTTAGTTGCCGAGCAGTCGGCGGGCGATCACCTTGAGACAGAGTGTCTCGTCCGCACCCTCGAAGATCGATAGCACCCTGGCATCCACGAAGTACCGACTGACCGGGTATTCCTCGGCGTAGCCCATGCCGCCGTGAATCTGTTGGGCTTCCCGGGTCACCCATTCGGCGGCTCGGCACACATAGGCCTTCACCATTGAGGCCTCCATCTGGCCCTCGCCCTTGGACAGCAGCCGACCTACCTGGTAGGCGAACTGGCGTGCCGCCTGGATGGTGATCACCATGCGGCCGAGTTTGGCCCTGGTGAGCTGGAAGTTCATGATCGGCTGGCCGAAAACGATCCGGTTGTTGGCGTAGTCGCGGGCGGCTTCGTAGGCCGCCTGCATAACGCCGATGGCCCGGGCCGCAGTCTGGAGACGACCATTTTCGAACCCGGCCATCTGGTAATAGAAGCCACGGCCGAGGCCACCGTCGCCACCGATGACGTTCTCGGCCGGGACGAACCAGTTTTCTAACGCGAGCTCGTAGGAGTGCATGCCCCGGTAGCCCAAGGTGTCGATGGGCCGACCCTCGAGCCGTCCACCGTGGTCGTCGCGGAGGACGAAACCGTGGCCGTCACCGACTGGCTTGGGCACGATGAACAGGCTCAGGCCCCGATGGGTCTTGGACCGGTCGGGGTCGGTGCGGGCGAGGAGCATCAGCACGTCGGCCCGGGCGGCGAAGGTGCACCAGGTCTTGACTCCGTTGATGTGCCAGCCGCCTGCGGTGGGGGTGGCCGTGACCTTGAGGTTGGCGACGTCGGAGCCGTAGTCGGGCTCGGTCAAGGCCACCGCGGCCAGCAACTCACCACTGGCCAGCTTGGGTAGCCATTCCTGCTTCTGCGCCTCGGTGCCGCCGCTCTCCAGCGCCCGGGCCAGGATTTCCGGCCGGGTGATGAGCGAGCCCGCCGCTCCCAACGAGGCGCGGGACAACTCTTCGGTGGCGATGATCATGCCGAGGTAGTCGGACTGCCCTCCGGTGGCGAATCCGCCGTAGGCCTCTGGGATCGACAGCCCGAACAGGCCCATCTCGGCCAGACCGGCGATGAGATCCTCGGGGATGTCCTGGTTGAAACGGTGGATGTGTTCGGCCCGGGGCATGACCTGTTCCTCCGCGAAGCGTCGGAAGGTGTCCTGCACGAGTTCGAAGTCGACGTCGAGATGACGGTTGCCGGGATCGTCCGCCAGGCCAGCCACGAAATCGGGATGGCGGTAACGGGCCACGAAGTCACGCACGCCGTCCAGGACGCCGGGCTGTACACCCCACTGCGCTTCACGGCCGTACAGCTTGGCGGCGATGTCAGCTACCGCATCGGCCACAAAGGCAGCGGCGATTTTCGCCTCGTAATCGCCCTTCTGGCCGTAATCGAGCATCCCTCGGGCGGTCTCGGTGGCCGAGGCGGCGTGGGCGAGTTCGTACACGACGACCTGGCGAGCATCGGGGTCGGGCAGCGTCGAGAGTTCGGCGACCGCGCTGCGGACCACCCCACTTGCCACCTCGATGACGGACGCGACTTCTTGCAGATCCACGGTGGTCATGGTTCTCACGTTACCGGGGCAGAAATCATCGGCCCGATTTCGCCCCCGCGCCAGCCGGAGCGACGCGTGAGCACCCTCGGGCTGGCGAATGTGGAGCGACCATTGCTGGCACACTGGCCGCATGGCGCGTGCGTTCACCCACTGGGGCACCTATGAGCTCACCGTCGTGGACGGGCGCCTGACCGCGGTGGACCCGATCCCCGAGGACCCCGACCCCTCGCCCATCGGCCAGGGCTTGTTGGATCTCGCCGACCATCCGCTACGCGTGCGCCGTCCGGCCGTCCGACGGGGCTTCCTTGACGAGGTCAGTTCCGGTCGCCGTTCGAGGGCGCAAAGTGGTCGGCGGCGGGGTGCGGAGCCCTTCGTCGAACTGCCGTGGGACGAGGCCGTGGACCTCGTCGCCGCAGAGCTGGAGCGGGTCCGGGTGGATCACGGCAACGAGGCCATTTTCGGGGGCAGCTATGGGTGGGCGTCGGCAGGCCGCTTTCATGACGCTCCGGCACAGTTGCACCGTTTTCTCAATGTGCTCGGTGGGTTCGTCTCGAGCCGGTGCTCGTACTCCTACGCCGCGGCGCAGGTGATTCTGCCCCATGTCATCGCCGACTGGTTCGACCTGCTCGGTTATCACACCAGCTTCGAGGAACTCGCTCGCCACGGCCGTTTGGTGGTGGCTCTCGGTGGTCTGCCAGCCAAGAACCAGCAGGTCGACTACGGCGGGACCTTTCGTCATCTGGCCCCCGCCGGTATTCGTCTTCTGCGCGACGCCGGGGTGCGCCTAGTGAACGTCTCGCCTTTGCGCGACGACCTCGAGGACGGGTCGGGCGTGACGTGGATCCCCATCCGGCCGACCACGGACACCGCGCTGTTGTTAGGTATCGCTCACACCTTGGTGGCCGAGGGCCTGCACGACGAAGCGTTCCTGGAGCGGTACTGCTCGGGCGTGGATCGGTTCATTGACAGCCTGGCGGGCCACGACGCCGAGTGGGCCGCGGCGATCTGTGCGGTCCCGGCGGAGCAGATCCGGGCGCTGGCGCGCGATCTTGCCGCCGGCCCGTCGATGCTCACCGCGGCATGGTCGCTGCAGCGGGCGGAGCATGGCGAGCAGGTCTATTGGGCCGTCGTGGCGGTGGCGTCGCTGTTGGGCCAAATCGGTACACCTGGCGGTGGGTTCGGTCTGGGCTACGGGTCCTCGAACCGAGTCGGTTCGGCGGAGGGAACCCAGGCCTTGGCTCGCCTGCCGGTCGGCCATAACCCGGTGCAAGCCTTCATTCCCGTTGCCCGTATCACCGACCTTCTGAGCTCACCGGGCGCGAGTTTCACCTACGACGGTGTCGAGTACAGCTACCCCGACATCCGACTCGTCTACTGGTGCGGCGGCAACCCCTTGCACCATCAGCAGGACATCGGCGCACTGCTCGACGCCTGGCAGCGGCCCGAAACGATCATCGTGCACGAGCAGGTGTGGAACCCGTTGGCCCGTCATGCGGACATCGTGCTGCCCGCGAGCACCAACCTCGAGCGCAGCGACCTCGGCTCAGTTGCTCGGATGGGTGCAGTGGTGGCGACGGGTGCGGTGCTCGCTCCACCCGGTGAGGCTCGCAGCGATCATGCGATCTTCGCGGCGATCGCGGCGCGTTTCGGTCTCCGCGAGCGGGTGACCTTGGGCCGGGACGAGGAAGGCTGGCTCCGTTGGGTATGGGAGGAAACGGCGCTGCGGGCCCGTGCTCGGGGCGAGGAACTGCCAACGTTTGAAGCATTGCGGGAACAAGGGGTTGCCACCTTCGGCCGACCGGAGCGGCCGACGGTTCTGCTCGAGGCCTTCCGAGCGGACCCCGTGGCCAACCCCCTGCACACCTCCTCCGGTCGCATCGAGTTGTACTCGCCGGTGATCGAAGCCTTTGCCGTTGCGGATTGCCCGCCCACCCCAACGTGGTTGTCGCCCCAGGAATGGCTCGGTGCGCCCTTGGCGGCGGAGTTCCCGCTTCATCTGCTCACCAACCAGCCCGTGGCCAAGCTGCACAGCCAACTCGATTTCGGGCGGGTGGCGCGGGCGGCGAAGCGTTCCGAACGTGAAGTGCTCCACATGAACCCTGCGGATGCCTCCGCCCGGGGCCTCATCGATGCCGACGTGGTGAGGGTCTTCAACCGGCGAGGCTCCTGCCTGGCTGCGCTGCGCCTGTCCGATGGCCTGATGGCCGGTACGGTCACGTTGCCTACGGGGGCGTGGTACGACCCGCTCGAACCGGGCGATCCGCACTCGATGTGCGTGCACGGCAATCCCAATGTGCTCACCTCGAATCGACCGGCTTCGGGGCTTTCCCAGGCACCGGCCGCGCAGAGCTGTTTGGTCGACGTTGAGCGTTGGAACGCAGCGTTGCCGCCGGTGCGTGCTCATCAGCCGCCGGTGTTCGTGGCCCGTGAAGGCTGAGTTCGCCGGTCCGACCAGGTGGGAGCCGGCGGCGCTGTTGGGGTGGTTTGCCGCGCTCGGCCGCCAAGATCTGCCCTGGCGCGCCACCCGAGACCCCTGGTTGGTCCTGGTGGCTGAAGTGATGCTCCAGCAGACCCAGGTGAGTCGGGTGGTGCCTCGTTACGAGGCTTTTGTGGTGGAGTTTCCGACTGCGCTGGCGTGTGCCGCGTCTCCTGCATCCGCAGTGATCGAGCGATGGGACGGCCTCGGTTACAACCGGAGGGCGCTCAACCTTTGGCGAGCCGCGGTGACGCTGAGCGAGTGTTCGGGCGGAGTCTTCTCACCCCACCTCGTCGAGCTCTTGGCCTTACCTGGGGTGGGGCCGTACACCGCTCGGGCGGTCTTGGCGTTTGCGTTTGAGCAGGACGTCGGGGTGGTGGACACCAACGCGGCGCGGGTTCTGGCTCGATGCAGTGGTCGGGCCCTCACCCGGTCCGAGGTACAACGCTTGGCCGACGTTTCCGTGCCGCCAGGCTGCGGCTGGTCGTGGAACCAGGCCATGCTCGATCTCGGCGCGACGGTCTGTACCGCCCGCCACCCTCGGTGCCACGCTTGCCCGTTGCGGCGGGGGTGTCGTTGGGCCGACTCGGGATTCGTTGGGCCAGATCCTGCGGTTGGTTCTGCCGGGGTATCTGGCCCACAGTCAAGATTCGCGGGCAGCGACCGCGAGGGGCGCGGTCGCCTTGTTCGTGCGCTGCGGTCTCGGTCGGGGTCAGCGACGGAGTTGGCGTCGGTGATGGGGTGGCCACACGACGCGCTCCGGGCGGAGCGCGTCGCTGGCACCGTGGTGGCTGATGGGCTTGTGGTCTGTGCTGCCGGACGCTACCGATTGCCGGGCTGATGGTTGCGTTGGCTCAGGCGCTGAGGTGGCCGAGCAACTGGTCTACGAACTGCTCGGCCATGACTTGCATCTCGGCGTCGGTGCGGTCCTGAATCGGGTGGGGGACGAACACTCGGGCGGGTTCGAGTCCGAGAGCTTTGGCTTGGGATGCGGCGGCGTCGATGAACACCTCGGAGGCGATGAACACCGACGGGATGCCGCGGATTTCAAGGTCAACGGTGTCGTGCACACTGCACGACGTGCAGCTGCCTCAATCGGCGAGCGCTTCGATCACCAGGTTGCACTCCTGGGAGATTTGATGGCGCAGGTCCGCAGGCGCGGGCTTGGTGAAGGTGGGTTTGGAGTAGCGCTTCACCCCGAAGCCTCGGTCTTCGAGCAACTCCTGGAGCCGATCGAGAAACACGTTGCCGCGGGGCTTGCTGATGTCGAGCAGACCGATGGTCATGCCGTCGATGACCGCTGGTCGCTCGCTGCGTTGACGGGTCACCGGCCTTTGCTCGTTGGTGGGATCAAGGACGATGGTCAACGGTTCGCTCCTTCGTTGTGCGCACTGGTCTGGATTGGGTGGCAGATCATCTGGCTTCCCGTCGGCCCAGATACCCAGCCCTCGATGAGGGCCGAGAACAATCCGGCATCGCCGCCGGCGTACACAATTGCCGGGCCATCCCAGCGGGGGGCGGGGGTTGACTTGGCGAGTTGAGCGAAGACCCGCTCGTTGAGCTCGCCTCGGACTCGCGCCTTGTCCCACCCATCCTGGGAGAAGACCCGACCGTGTTCCGGTCCGATGACCAGCAACATGTTGTCGAGGCGGCGGGCGAAGAAGGGGTCGATGTTGGCGGACACTCTACGGACGAAGGCATCGATGAGGTCTTCGGCGCGGCGCGAGAGTTGGTCCACAATGGCCGAAGGGCCGTGACCGGCGAACAATGACACCGTGTCTGTTCCCTCGGGGTGGCCTGCCTCGACGGACATCGGCACCCAACCGGTCGGCAGGTCGGCCTCATTTTCGCTCATCGCCCAGCCGAGCTTGCTCGGTGCCCCGAACGCGGAGCGGTCGATGCCGTGTCGGCCGGGCCGTCCACCACCGACGTTGCGGATGACGAGTTGCAAGGCCCGGCCGATGGTGGAGTTCGCCCGGTTGCCCTGGCCCAGCACGTTGTGACCGGAGGTCATGCCGACCCTGCTCGCCAGCGGGCCGTTGACGATGAGCAAGGGACCGGAGAAGTAGGTGGTGCACAGCAAGCCGTGGATGTTGAACGTGTCGGTGCAGGCGGCCTCAACCGCGGCAAGCACGATTGGAAGGTACTCCGGCTTGCAGCCGGCCATCACCGCGTTGATTGCCACCTTCTCGACAGTGCAGGCAACCAGCTGTGGCGGAACGACCGCGACGATCTCGTCCGCGGCGCGGTGGGTGCCCTCAAGCATGCGCAACACCCGCGCTTCGGTAGGAGGTACCACCGGTAGCCCGTCGGTCCATTCGCGCTCGAACAGCGCTTCCATCTCGTCCTCGAGGCTGGCTAGTTCCAGCCGGCGGGCCTGCAGGACGCCACCCTCGAAACGCACCCGGAGCTGATCGACGATGGCCGGATCGACCGACATCGATCCGCAGCCGGGCCGGTAGTCCGCCAGACCAGCGCCGAGATCGCTCAGCCCGGTGAGCTGTTCCCACGCGGGCCGAGACCAGCCCTCGGTCCTGGCTGTTTCCTGGCCGGCCTCGATCCGGAGCAACGTCGGCACGGTCTCAATCTGATGGTGATAGGAAACGGCTAGGTCAGCGTCGTGGATGAGCCGGGTCACGCCCTCGGGGAAGGTCGGGTCGTCTTGGGTGTACACGGTCAACGCAACCCCGCGACGTTGGAGTTCGCTGAGTACGGGGGCGACGAGCTCGCAGGTTGGGCAGTCACGTTTGACCACCGCGACCACGCCATCTGTCAACTCTGCCGCGGAAGATTCCATCGCGGTCACCCTAGAGCGCGGACCGCAGCCGCGCCCGTTGCCGCACCTCCTCGACGTGAACCTGGTCACCTCGGTCGACCGATGTCGCTTCGTTTCGGTAACGTTTGGTTATGCAGCCGGGGGAGCACGAGTTGCCGGTTCGTGCGGACGACACGTTGGCAGTCACGTTCTATGGGGTACGGGGTTCCACCCCGTGTTGCTCCCCGTCCGTCGGCCGCTACGGCGGGAATACTTCCTGCGTTGTCGTGACGGCCCCCCACTGTGTGCCGCTGTTGCTCGATCTGGGCACCGGGGCGCGTGAATACGGGCGGACCATCCCCGCGGGTAAGCCCTTCGCCTGTCGGGCGCTGCTGACTCACCTGCACTGGGACCACGTGCAGGGCCTTCCCTTCTTCAGGCCCGCGCTGGTGTCGGGCAGCCACATCGAATTGCTCGCTCCACCCCCTGGCGGTGGGCTCGGTCTCTCCACGGCCCTGGACTCGGCGATCCATCCACCGTTCTTTCCGATCACGTTGGACGAGTTGCCGGCGACGGTCGTACTGGACGAGATCGAAACTGGGGTGCGCTTGCCTTTCGGCGACCTGGGCGTTGTCGCTCGCAACGTGCCCCATCTCGGCCCCACGGTCGGCTATCGGCTGGAGTGGCGGGGCGTCGCTATTGCCTACATCCCCGATCATCAACAGCCGCCGTCCGGCTGGGGGATCGACCCGGAGGTGCTGGCGCTCGCCGACGGCGTCGACCTGCTCATTCACGACGCTCAGTACAGCTCGGCGGAGTTTGTCGCCAAGCAGGCGTGGGGACATTCCACGGTTCCCTACGCGGTCGAGGTCGCCCGCCGTGCCGGTGCCCGAACGCTGGCGTTGTTCCATCACGATCCCGACCACGACGATGCCATGATCGATTCCTTGGTCCAAGAGGCCCGTGTCCTGGCCACCGGTCACCCACTTGAGGTGCTTGGTGCCGCCGAGGGCCTCAGCCTGACCTGGGTCGGTCGATCTGGCTAGGGTTCGCGAACATGAGCGAACGCCCGCCGGCATCGGATCCATCCCATTTCCGCAAGGTTCTCGGCCGCTTCCCCACCGGTGTGACTGTGGTGACGGCGATGGACGGGTCCCAACCGACTGGCCTGGCCATCGGGTCGTTTACCTCGGTGTCCCTCGACCCCCCACTGGTGGCCTTTCTGCCGACCAAGACGTCGACTTCCTATGCGGCGGTGGAGAAGGCGCAGGCCTTTTGTGTCAACGTGATGGCGGAAGACCAAAAGGCGCTCACCGGGGTCTTCGCGTCGAAATCGGAAGACAAGTTTGTCGGGGTCGAATGGGAGCCCGGACCGGTCACCGGGTCGCCGCGCCTAGCCGGGGTGTTGGCCTGGATGGACTGTAGGGTCCAGGCGATCCATGACGGTGGTGACCATTGGATCGTGGTCGGGGCAGTGCAGGAAATGGACGTCGAAGAACGTGACGTCGGCCCGCTGCTGTTCTACACCGGGGCCTACGGCACGTTTCACGCGCAGGCCTGATCGCATCTCGTGGCCATTTACGCCCTAGGTGATCTGCAACCCCGAATCCACCCCGACGCGTTCGTCCACCCCGATGCCACCGTCATCGGCGACGTCACCATCGGCGCATTCAGTTCCGTTTGGCCCAGTGCCGTCGTGCGCGGTGACGATGGTCCGATCACCATTGGGGAGCGCACGTCGGTGCAGGACGGAGTCGTGCTGCACACGTGGGTCGAGCACCCAACCGTCATCGGTTCGGGGGTGGTGATTGGACACTTGGCCCATATCGAGGGCGCGCACATTGCGGACAACGTGCTGATCGGTTCCACCTCGGTGTTGTTGCGCCGGGCCAGCGTGGGGGAATGGGCCATGGTCGGTGCCGGCGCGCTGGTGCCGCCGGGCAAGGCCGTGCCGGCGGGCGCTCTGGCGGTGGGCATCCCCTGCGTCATCAAAGAGGGCGCGGCGCGTCGGGAGGACATCGAGGACTCGGTTCAGTCCTATCTGGAACGAGTTCGGCTCTACAAGGCTGCCTTGCGCCGCCTCGACTGAGTTCAGCCCGCGATGGGTTGGGAGTTCAGGTAGCGACCAATCCCGATGGGCAGGTTGCGCAGCACCGAAAATGCCATGAGGGTAAGCAGCACCACGGCATTTGCGGTGCGTCCGAGGCGCAGCGGCGGCCAGTTCAGGCCGAAGGCCGAGGCGAGCCAGCGCAGGTAGAGATAGCAGAGCGCCGGCACGGCGATCACCAGGACGATGTTGTAGTCCAGTGCCGTGCCGATACGACCTTGGGTCAGTCGGCTCAGGGCCCGGGTCATGCCGCAACCGGGGCAGTCCAGACCGGTCATGGCTCGGAACGGGCATAACAGCGGACCGGCCTCGGAGGGATTGAGCAGGCCGAGGGCAACACAACCCGTGACGCCAACGGCGCCGACCGCTACTGGCGCGGACCACGGCCGATCCATCATCCGCGCTGCCCGTTGCTGCACGGGGTCCACTGTAGGAGCACAGTTCGGGTGCTGACGCTTCAGCGTGCGGCCTCGCCCGGGAGGCGATAGCAGGGGCCATTCGCGCGTTGTCGCACCACGGAGGGTTTGTTACTATCGTCGTAGGAGAAATTGGTGGCATGCACTGCCGCCGAGCATCGATATCCGCGCTTCCCCGGGTCGACATTGGCCCGGTACGCGACCTTCTGGGAGACGCCAGCCATGACGAACACTGAGTTCGACCTCGATCTGAGCAAGTACAAACTAGGTTGGTCTGACGAGGAGAACTACGTCTTCAAGCCCCGGCGCGGCTTGAACGAGGAACTCGTCAAGGAAATGTCCTGGATGAAGAGCGAGCAGGACTGGATGCAGAAGTTCCGCCTCAAGTCGCTCGAGCAATTCCGGCGTCGGCCGATGCCGAACTGGGGCGGGGACATGTCGGAGATCTTCTTCGACGACATCTTCTATTACATCAAGCCGACCAGTGGGCAGGTCGACGAGTGGGAGAACCTGCCCGAAGCGATCAAGAACACCTACGAAAAGTTGGGCATCCCCGAGGCTGAGCGCAAGTACCTCGCCGGAGTCACCGCCCAGTACGAATCCGAAGTGGTTTTCCACCGGAATCGGGTGGAGCTCGAGGAGCAGGGCGTCATCTTCTGCGACATGGACACCGCGGTGCGCGAGTACCCCGACCTCGTGCGTCCGTACTTCGGCAAGGTGATCCCGCCCAACGACAACAAGTTTTCCGCCCTGAACTCGGCGGTGTGGTCGGGTGGGTCCTTCATCTACGTGCCTCCCGGTGTCGAGGTCGACATGCCGCTGCAGGCCTACTTCCGGATCAACGCCGAGAACATGGGCCAGTTTGAGCGCACGCTCATCATTGCGGACGAGGGCTCCCAGGTGCACTACATCGAGGGCTGCTCGGCGCCGGTGTACAGCTCGGACTCGCTGCACTCCGCCGTCGTGGAGATCATCGTGAAGCCCTCTGCCCGAGTCACGTACACCACTATTCAGAACTGGTCGAACAACGTCTTCAACTTGGTCACCAAGCGGGCTCGAGTCGAGGCCGAGGGCCATATGGAGTGGATCGACGGCAACATCGGCTCACGTCTGACGATGAAGTACCCGGCAGTGGTGCTGGTCGGGCCGAAGGCGTCAGGCGAGGTGTTGTCTGTCGCCTACGCCGGTGCCGGTCAACATCAAGATGCCGGTGCCAAGATGACCCACGCCGCGCCGGAGACGACGTCGAAGATCGTGTCCAAATCGATCTCCAAGGACGGCGGCCGAACCAGCTATCGAGGCCTGGTCCGTGTCGAGGACGGTGCCTACGGCTGCAAGTCTCATGTCCAGTGCGACGCCCTTCTGCTCGACGACGAGTCGATTTCGGAAACCTTCCCCTACATGGAGATCGGCGCCAAAGACGCCGTCATCGGTCATGAGGCGACGGTGAGCCGGGTGGCCGATGAACAGCTGTTCTACCTGCGCTCTCGGGGCCTCTCCGAGGAGCAGGCCATGGGGATGATCGTCAATGGCTTCATCGAACCGGTGACTCGAACGTTGCCCATGGAGTACGCCGTGGAATGGTCACGCCTGATTGAGCTGCAGATGGAAGGCAGCGTCGGCTAAGGAGGAAGGTGTCGTGGGTGGCCTCTGCTTCGAGCTTGGCCTTTGCGGCTTCGCTCGCAGCGGGCAATATGGAGCCATGCCTATGCGGGAGGAATGCAAGAACTTTGAGTCGCGTTCCTATCCCGGGGGCGAGACGGTTCGAAAATGCAACCTTGACCTCGCACCGGAAGCGCCTTGGCGTTGCCCCGACCCGTGTCCCCGCTACGAACGACGTCTGGCCGATGTCAACTGGCAGCACGGCAGCCTGGTGACTCCTCCGACGCCGCTTGAGCCCCCGGGCCTGGGCAGCGAGGATGACCGGGTGGCTCGGCTGCTCGACGAGGCCGAGGACATCGTGAACGCGGCTGGGCCCAGGGTGATCGCCGAGATCGAGGCCGAACGGAGCGCGTCCTCTCGCTCGTTCTGGCGCCGACTTTTCCGGCGCTGAATTGACCGGCATCGGGATGGGTCGATCTGGATCGGGACCATCGCCACCTATGGCGATGGCGCGATCTGTTCTACGGTCCGCGGCGATGTCCGAATTGTCTGAGTCCACGGCCAAGGGCCTTGTCGCCGGGCTCTCGGTGGATGACGCCATGCTGCGCGTCGTGGTGGTCGAGCGCGGTAGGAATGCAATGGTGGTCGATGCCGCCGAGGCGGACCTTGCCGCGGACACCGTCGTTGACGGTCGGGTAGTGGATCAGCCTGCACTGGCCGGGCGTATCGGGGAACTGTGGCGGGTCTTGAACCTCGGTGGGGTCCCGACCTTTCTCGGGCTGCATCCCCTCGACGGCGACCTGCGGGTCGTTTCGGTCGCACATTGGCCCCGCTCCGGATGGCCCCCAGAGGTACGCATGACGGCGGCCGCCCGACGCCGAGAACTCGACACCGAACCGGTGTGGAGCGCCGACCGTTTCGAAACCGACGGCGGCGAGATGGCCAGAGTGGTGTCCTGCCGGCGGGAGGATCTTTCGAGCGCCGTTTGGGCGGCGCGTCGCAGCGGGGTGTGGCTGGCGGGCGTTGAGCTGTCCGGATTGGCCATCGAGCGAGCTATCGCCCCTTCCCCGGGGCGCTCGTTGCTGGTTGATGCCAGTGGGAGCGGGCCGCTCATGCTGGTGGTGCTCCAGGCCGGTACTGCCGTTCGCTGTTGGCGGGTTCCCCCAACGTGGCTGGCGGCGGGCGTCGGACCGCTGGCTCGTTTCGTACTCGACGGGGACCTTGCGGAGGCGGGCTACGAGACGGTGGCTGCTGCGGTGTCCGGTTTGGGGTCAGCCGGGCTAGGTGCCGCGATGCCAGCCCGTTTGGTTGGGCCCGGTGAGGGCCTTGGTCCGACCAGCCCGGTTCCGCGGCCTGAGTTCGCGGCAGCATTTGGGCTCGCCCTCGGGGCGGCGGGTTTCGGTGCCGCCCCGGTTGACCTCCAACCGGCACTACTGCACACCGGAACCGTGCGCCTGCACTCCCAGTTGGCGGCCTTTACCGCGGCGTTGTCGGCGTCACCTCCGACCGCCGCCGTCTCGGGCTCTCCGGCGCCTGGAGCTGAGGTCGCGCCGGCATTGCCTCAGGCTGAGGGCCATCTCGCAGGGGCGAGCCCAGCACCAGGCGGGTTTGAAGCCCAACGGCGCCAAGCGCTTTCGATCGAGCAGTTTCTGGGCGGACCGGGCACCATGGTGGTCCCTAACGGGTTGGACCACGGGTCCGCTCCGGCGTCGGAGATCACGCCGCTCGTGGGGTTCAGCGGCGTTGATCCTGAGCCGTCGCCGGCTACGGAGGCCATGGCGCATCCCGCGGAGCCGGTAGAACACCCGCGTCGGGCGCGCCGGATGGCCATCGTTACGTTGGTTGCCGCTGCCGCCGCGGTGGGCTCGTTCTTCGCGGTCCGAAGCGTGGTTCCCGATGCCAGCACCGAGCCCACGCCATCGAACGTAACCACGGGCCAGCCTGGCGGGACATCAACCACCGGGCGGATGTCGACCGGTTGATCGTGGTGGAGGCCTGCGGCTTTCCATGGCCTTTTGCACTACGCTCATAGGGTTAATTCGATCGGTGGCCACGTCATCGCATCGGCATGGATCGGGTGTCCCGAGCTCCCATTACCGAGGAATCGCCCTGTGAATACGCTGACCTTCGCAGCCTCTGCTGCGCTCGATGGTCCTGACTGGTTCGCCCAGTTCCGCCGTTCGGGTGCTGAAGCATTCGCCGCTGCGACTCGTCCAAGCAGCGAACAGGAGATTTGGCGCTACAGCCGTATCGGCGAGCTCGACCTCGATGGGTTCGGCCCGCCAGGCGCGGCCGAGGCCTCCCTGCCTGCCACGGTCGATACGACCTTGGCGGATCTCGCCGGGCTCGCCGTCGTGCAGAACGGCAGGGTCATCCGCTGCGAGCTCAGTCCCGAACTAGCGGCCAGGGGAGTGAAGTTCGCTTCGGCGGTAGAGCTGGATCATGCCGAAGCGTATGTCGGTCAGGTCATCGGTCGAAGCGACGACGCGTTGGCGGTGGCCAACGATGCGTACGGTAGCGATCCGCTCCTCCTGGTGGTGCCGCGTGGGGTTACGGTCGACCGGCCGATCATGGTGGTCGACTGGGTGTCGGCCGGCGGAGCGGCCGTGTTCAGTCGTTTGGTTGTACAGGCAGACGCCGGCTCTGCGGTCACGGTGCTGCACCAGCAGCGCAGCGATGACCAGAACTGCTGGATTGCCCCCGTCGTGGAGCTTCATGCCGCGAGGGATGCTCGAGTGGGCTACATGGTGCTGCAAGATCTTGGAGTGGCCTCCTGGCAGACCGCCACGGTCGTCGCCGAGGCCCATCAGCAGTCCACCATTGATGTTGTGGCGGCGGCCTTTGGCGGGCACTACGCCCGTCTGCGGCTCGACCTGCGCCTGGTCGGACGCGGGGCATCTGGCAACCTTGCGGCTCTGTACTTCGCCGACGGCTCGCAGATGTTCGATTTCCGCACCTTGCAAGATCACCAGGCCCCGGACTGCCGCTCGGACCTGTTGTTCAAGGGCGTA
The DNA here is from genome assembly GCA_945906305.1 of Ferrithrix thermotolerans DSM 19514. GTDB lineage: Bacteria > Actinomycetota > Acidimicrobiia > Acidimicrobiales > CAIXPF01 > CAIXPF01. The sequence goes on from CAMDQT010000001.1 coordinate 15,808, forward strand.
GTGGATGGCCAATCCCATTCGGTGTACTCAGGGATGATCCACGTGCGGCCGGAAGCCCGCGGCACCAACGCCTTGCAGACCAATCGGAACATCAAGCTCTCCGATGCTGCCTGGGCCGATTCGGTGCCCAACCTGCAGATCGAGAACAGCGATGTGCGATGCTCCCATGCCTCCACGGTTGGGCCCATCGACCAGGAGCAGCGGTTTTATCTAGAGAGTCGCGGGGTGCCCACCCGGCGGGCCGAGCAGTTGATCGTGGGCGGCTTCTTCGACGATGTCGCGACTCGGCTACCCCACGACGAGTTGCGGGCTCAGATTGCGGCATTGGTCGGCACCAAGCTGGGCGTGGCGTCGTGATCCGCTTGTGCGGGGTCGACGATCTTGAGGCGGGCAGCGCCCGCCGCTTCGAGGTGCCCGGTCTGCGCATCGCCCTAGTGCGTATCGGTGAGGACTATTACGCCCTGGGCGACCGGTGCAGCCATGCCGACGTGTCGCTGTCCGACGGCGATGTGCTCACCGATTCGATGGAGCTTGAGTGCTGGAAACACGGCTCGGCGTTTTCTGTTGAAACCGGGGTACCGAGTTGCCTCCCGGCGCTCAAGGCGGTGCCGACCTACCAGGTGGTCGTCGCCGATGGTGACGTTTTCGTCGTGGTGGAGAACCACCGAGAGGATCGAGACCGATGAGTTCGGTGTTGGAAATAACTGGCCTGCGCGCCGCCGTGGCGGGCAAGGAGATCCTGCACGGTATTGACCTGCGTATCGCCTCGGGCGAAGTGCACGCGGTGATGGGACCAAACGGGGCCGGTAAGTCGACGCTGTCCAGCGTCATCATGGGCAAGCCAGGCTACGAGGTACTAGATGGTACGGTCACTCTCGACGGAGTCGACATGCTGTGTCTTGCGCCGTGGGAACGAGCCCAGGCTGGTCTTTTCCTCGGGATGCAGTACCCCACCGAGGTCGGCGGAGTCGGGGTGGTCGACCTGCTGGTGGAAGCGGCGCGAAGCGCCGGTCGTGACCCCTCGCTAGTGGCCGCTGCCGTTCGGGCCGAGGCCGACCGCATTGGTCTTGATGCGAAGTTGTTGCAGCGCTCGCTCAACGTCGACCTCTCCGGTGGCGAGAAGAAGCGCAATGAAACGCTACAACTCGCCGTGCTGCGCCCGAAGTTCGCCATTCTCGACGAGATCGACTCGGGGCTGGACATCGATGCGCTACGGGCGGTGGCCCAACGGGTCGAGGCGGCGACCGAGGAGTTCGGGCTCGGGGTGCTCGCCATCACCCACTACTACCGGCTACTCGAGGAACTGAAGCCGGACGTGGTGCACATTCTGGCTCGAGGTGTCATCGTGAGCAGCGGCGGGCCGGAGTTGGCAGAGCAGGTCGAAGTCGACGGTTACGCGGCCTTTGCCGGAATCGGCTGATCGATCGAAGTCGAACGGCGTTTCGAACCGCTCAGCGCGTCGTGTCGCCCGATTCGTCGATGGCCTGGTTCAACGTGTTCCACGACAGGATGGCGCACTTGATCCGGGAGGGGAACTTCATGACTCCCTTGAGTGCCTCGAGTTCGCCGAGCACCACCTCGGGATGTTCGTGTGGCTCGGACTCTTCGCTGTGGCCGTGGTCACCGACGTTGAGCATGCCCTTGAAGGCATGGGTCAACTCTGTCACCTGAGCCAAGCTCTTGCCCTTGACCGCGGCTGACATCATCGAGGCGGAAGACTGGCTGATCGAGCAACCCTGTCCGCCGATCTTGATGTCCGCCACCGTGTCGCCGTCCAAAACGAGGTACACCACGACCTCGTCCCCGCACAACGGGTTCAGGCCCTCCATGCGCACCGCCGGTGGCGTGTCGAGTTGGCCGCGGTTGCGTGGCGTCTTGTAATGATCGAGCACGATTTCGCGGTAGAGATCTTCGAGGCCAGGCATGGGTTTACCAGTCGAAAAGGGCGTCGGCGGCGCCGATGGCGTCCACGAGCGCATCGATGTCTGAACGGTCGTTGTACAGGTACCAACTCGCCCGAGCGGCGGCGGCAACCCCGAGGGATTTCATGAGCGGCTTGGCGCAGTGGTGGCCGGCGCGTACGCACACCCCCTGCTCGTCGAGAACCTGAGAGAGGTCATGGGGGTGGACGTCTTTGTAGACGAAGGTGGCGAGGCCGCACCGCTGGCCCGGTTCGCTTGAACCAAGGATGTGAAGGTCCTCGCCGTAGCGTTCGGCGAGGCGGCGAAAGGCATAGGCGGTCAGAGCCTGTTCGTGGGCGAGGATCCGGTCCATGCCGATTGCGAGCAGGTAGTCCACCGCGGCACCGAAACCGACGGCCTCCGCGATGGCTGGTGTGCCTGCTTCGAACTTCTGCGGTAGCGCCGCCGTCGTGAACCCCTCGAGGGTCACATTGAGGATCATCGAGCCGCCGCCCAGAAACGGTGGCATCTCCTCGAGGATCGCTTCAACGCCCCACAGGGCGCCTATCCCGGTCGGACCGCACATCTTGTGCGCGGAGAATGCCACGAAGTCCGCGCCGAGGGTCGACACATCGCATTGATGATGAGGCACGTATTGGCAGGCGTCAATCAACACCTTTGCGCCCACCGCGTGGGCGGCATCGGCAAGCCGGCGGACCGGTGTCAGGGTGCCCAGCACGTTCGACGCCGCGGACAAAGCGAGGAGCTTTGCTCCTTCGAGCAGTTGGTCGAGGTTGCTCAGGTCGAGTTGCCCGTCTTTGGTGAGCCCGATCCAGCGGACCTCGAAGCCGTTCTGCTGGGCCATGATCTGCCACGGAACGATGTTCGAATGGTGCTCGAGTTGGGACAGCACCACGGCGTCACCGGCGTGCAGGTGCTGGCGGCCCCAGGTTTGGGCGACGAGGTTGATGGACTCGGTGGCATTGCGGGTGAAGATCACCTCCCGGCTCGACGCGGCGCCGATGAACCGAGCGACTTTGTCGCGGGCGCCCTCGAGGGCGTCGGTGGCCTCCTCGGCAAGTTGGTAGGCGCCGCGGTGCACATTGGCGTTGTGCGCTTCGTAATACGCCGTCATGGCGTCGAGCACCTGGCGGGGCTTCTGGGAGGACGCGGCGGAGTCCAGGAACACAATTGGATGGCCACGTTCCTGGCGTGCGGTGAGGAGGGGGAAATCGGCCTTGATGGCAGCAACGTCGAGCGGATCCGGCTCGGCAGTGGATGCGTCGCTCAGTGGCGCCATGGCTCGTACCCTTCCGCTTCCAGCCTCAGCGCCAGTTCGGCGCCGCCCGATTCGACGATTCGGCCGTCCATCAAGATGTGCACGTGGTCCGGCGTGAGCTCATCGAGCAGCCGTTGGTAGTGGGTGATGACCAGCGTGCCCAGCTTCGGTCGTTCCGTGCGGACTTCACGCACGCCTCGGGCCACGATGCGCAGCGCGTCCACGTCGAGACCGGAGTCGGTTTCGTCCAGGATGGCCACCTCGGGCTGCAGCAAAGCCATTTGCAGGATCTCATTGCGTTTTTTCTCGCCGCCGGAGAACCCCTCGTTGAGGTAGCGCTCGGCAAAGGCGGGGTCCATCTCGAGGCGGCTCATCCACTCCATCAGGGCCAGACGGACCTCTAGCACGGACAGGTCGATGCCTTTACGGGCGGACATGGCTTGGCGCAAGAAGTTGTGCACGGAGACCCCGGGGATCTCCTGGGGGTATTGGAAGGCCAGGAAAATTCCCGCCTTAGCCCGTACCTCGACGTCCCAGCTGGTGATGTCGTCGCCGCGCAGCAGGATGCGTCCCGCCGTGATCTCGTACTGCGAGCTGCCGAGCAGCACCTGGGCCAGGGTCGATTTGCCTGACCCGTTGGGACCCATCAGCGCATGGATTTCGCCTTCGCCCACGGTCAGGTCTACGCCCCGCAGAATTGGGGTCTCGCCCTCGACGGTACGGACGTGGAGGTTCTCGATGCAGAACAGCGCCGGCTCGGCCATGGCGCCATGATAATTCGCACGACGGCGATAGTGGAAATGTCTTGAGTTCCGACCCGAGGGCGGGGCGAATTCAGCTGTGGTGCTGGTGGAGGTCTTCCTTCCAGACCCGGAATCGGTCGTGGACCTGCCCGCTGGGGCCGACTCCGTGGCCGCTTCCGTCCGCCAGGAGGGTGAACGTGTACTGCACCGCCAGGTCGTCCCAGTGAAGTGCCATCCAGCGTGAGGGCGCGGCGACGTCAGCGGACCGGCCCCGCCCGCTGGTGCCCGGCCCCGCCCGCCACAACAGCCACGGGCCGATCCGTCGGAGGTACAGCACCCCGCTTTGGCCCAGGTCATCGCCAAGGGCGAGGAGTTCGACTGGTGCGTCGATCCAGGCCTCGGCGGGGATGTTGTGGCCAACCGGAGGGGTGGCGGGCAGCGCTTCGGTGGAAAGGGGACTCAGGTCGAGCGGTCGGTCCCGACGCGGTGTCATCGTTGGCGGTGACCGTTCACCAGCCCCGGGCCACCCAGGCATCGAGCTGGGACCGCTCGTTGCCGATCGTGGTGTCGAGGCCATGGCCGGGTAGCACCAGCGTGCCCGCATCGAGCGGACGGAACAGTCGGTCCTCGATGGAACGGATGATGGTGTCGAAGTTGCCGTGCTCGTTTTTCGTCGCTCCCGGGCCACCGGGGAAGAGCGTGTCGCCGCTGAAGAGGATGGGGGAGCCTTCGAGGCGGAAACACATCGAGCCAGGGGTGTGGCCTGGGGTGGCGATGGTGTGCAGCTTCAGTTTGCCGACCTGATAAACGTCGCCGTCAGCCACGACGAAGTCGTAGGTCTCCTTGATGAGCACGTGGTCGCCAGCGGCGATCCCGACGTCAATCCCGGCGTTGCGCACGGCGGGGACTGCCTGGATGTGGTCGAAATGGCCGTGGGTCTCGAGCACCTTGGTCACCCCGAGCGCCACACACAGCTCAAGCAGTAGTTCGTGTTCGTTGGCGGCGTCGATGAGCACCGCTTCGCCGGTCTGCTTGCAGCGAAGGACGAACACGTTGTTCTCGTAGGGGCCGACCACCACCTTGTGGATTTCGGCCTGGGTGTCCTGGTAATGCAGGGTGTTGGTGGGCGCTGCCATGGGGCGAGACTAGGTCCTCGGACAACGCCCCGCGGCTTGGCGCGCTCAGGCCAGCGGGCTGATGACCTCGAAGCCGAGTCCGGCTGCCGCCGGAATCTGCTGACGGTCGAAGGTGAGATAGCCCGCGGGCCGGGTCAGTCGATCGGCCGAGGCGAGCTGCAAGGCGTCCACGCTGCGCAAGCCGAAGTGGGCGCCGAGCTGTGCGGCATGGCTGAGACAGCGAGAATCGAGTGGGATCACCCAGAACGCGTCCCAGTCGCGCTGCAGCGCTGTGGTGAGCCGCTCGTGCTGCGCGGCGTGCGAACTGAGCCGGCGAAGGGCCAGGGAGCACTCGCTGTGGGTCAGGGCCGACGCGCACCACGCATCGCTGGTGGACATGGCCTCAAGCACGAGGTCGCGATCAGCATTCTGCACGTAACGACGCACCAGCGCCGAGGTGTCCACGAAAAGTAGGGGTCGTCGGGTCGGGGAATTCATCGGCCGCGTAGCTCCTCGATGATCCGATCGAGCCGGACATCAACCGCAAGGTCCTCTGGGTCGGGCACCGCCGCGGCGCGGGCGATCCGAGGGGGTTCGGCGAGTCCTTGCGCGGCGAGATCGGCCAAGGTGGGCGGCCCCGGCGCGCTCAAGGGCCCCAGTTGCGCCATCGGTCGACCGTCCACGCTGACAATGATCCGCTCACCCGCTGCGGCGCGGCGCACCACGGCGGCCACCTGATTGCGCAGTTCGCGCACGCCGATGATGGCGACCGGTCCGCTCGCGGGGTGTGGGCCTGGCGTGGCGTTGGAGTCGCCGTCGGGGTCCACTTCGGCAACGTAGCACAGGTGTACACATATCGATTCGACGTCGATTCGGCGGAGCCATAACCTGACACCCATGAACTTTGCTTTCTCCGAAGAGCAGGAAGAACTGCGCAAGGTCGTCAAGGCCTTCCTCGATGCCAAGTCGCCCGAGACCGAGGTCCGCAGCCAGATGGACACCACCGACGGGTTCGATCCCGCCGTGTGGCGGCAGATGGGCGAGGAGATGGGCCTGCAAGGTCTCATCATCCCGGAGAACTACGGCGGTTCGGGCTACAGCTATGTCGAACTGGGCGTGGTGCTCGAAGAAATGGGCAAGGCGCTGTTGTGTGCGCCGTTCTTCTCGACGGTGGTGCTCGCTGCCAATGCACTGCTTCATGGCGGAAGTGAGGCCGCGAAGAACGAGTACCTACCGGGCATCGCCTCCGGTTCCACGATCGCCACGGTGGCCTTCACGGAGGAGAACGGTCGCTGGGACGAGGCCGGGGTGACCATGGTCGAATCCGGTGGCAAGCTCACCGGCACCAAGAGCTTCGTGCTCGATGGTCACACCGCCAACCTGATTGTGGTGCTCGCCCGGTCCTCCAGCGGTGGCCTGGGGCTGTACGCGGTTCAAGGCGGTGCGCCTGGCCTCACCCGGACCGCGCTGTCGACCATGGATCAGACCCGCAAGCAGGCCAAGCTCGAGTTCAACGCGGTGGAGGCCAAGTTGGTCTCCAAGGACGGCTTCTCCTGGGCCGATTGGTCCACCGTGCTCGACCTTGCCGCCGCCGCCCTTGCCGCCGAGCAGGTCGGCGGGGCCCAGCGCTGCTTGGACATGGCCGTGGAGTACGCCAAGGTCCGCGTGCAGTTCGGTCGGCCCATCGGTTCCTTCCAAGCCATCAAGCACAAGTGCGCGGACATGCTGCTCGAAGTCGAATCGGCCAAGTCGGCTGCCTACTACGCCTTTTGGTGTGCGGCGGAGCTCAACGAGGAACTGCCCTCGGTGGCATCGTTGGCCAAGGCGTACTGCTCGGAGGCGTATTTCCACGCTGCGGCTGAGAACATCCAGATCCACGGCGGCATCGGCTTCACGTGGGAGCACCCGGCGCACCTTTACTTCAAGCGGGCCAAGAGCTCGGAGTTGCTCTTCGGCGATCCCACCTATCACCGCGAGCTGCTCGCTCAACGCATCGGTATCTGAGCGGCCACCGAACCGTCACGAGCGAGGCCGACCGTCAGGTCGGCCTCGCTCTGTTTTCCACCGGTGCACCGCGTTAGGTTCTGCTGCCAACGAGGTGCCTAGCGTAGGCGCCATGGTGGTCCTGCTGATCGTGGTCGGTGCTTTCGCCGTCGTGGCAATCGCCCTCGTCTCCGTCGGTGTCGTGGTGCGCCGGCTCGGTCCGGAACCCGCTCGCCGGGTGTTCGATGCCGACGAGGCGCTGGCCTTCGTGGCCGCGGTGCTGCCCGATGAGGTCACCGCGCAACTTTCCTACGACGATGTCGAGCGCATCCTGCGCTTGCATCTCGATTTCCTGCACCGTCAGGGCGTGGCTCGCAGCGGGGGAGACCTCCCCGAGGGCGAAGGACCTCTCGTCGTGGACTTCGGCGACGCTGTCGAGGATGTCTTGGCTCGGGCTGCACTCGTTCGTTTCCACCCCGAGCGAGAGCAGGTCGCCGCCGTTATCAGCGCCCAGTTGGCCTATTTCGAGGCCATCGGGGCGATGGACGAGGTGCAAGGTCCTGATCTGAGCATGGGTCCGAGCGGTCCGCCGTTGGTTTCTGCGACGCGCCCCCCATCCTCCGATGGCCCAGAGCCCCCCATGGGGTCGCGTGCTGATGATGCTGGGTCCGAGCAAGCCTGAGCGCGCGGGCTGCCTCGAGCCTGGCGAAAGGGCCGCGACGCCGCCGATGCCGTGCCAGACTGCCATCACCGAGGAAAGGAGGTGGTCCAACTGAGCGGTAGAAGTCTTTTCGGGACCTATTCGGAGGTGGCTGGTCGCTAACGCGGCCGCTGGACCACCTGGCGAATCTCAGCCAGTCACCCGCAACCCGACCGTCGGAGTTGGTCCCTTCCGGCAAAACACCTGTCAGGTTGTGTCACCAGTCGATTAAGCGGGGAGGTTTCGGCCTCCCCGCTGTCGCGCCTGACAGCAAGTGAGCCACAATGAGCGTGATGGAACGACCTGTCCGCTTCGAACATCATCGCTATCTCGGCGACAAGCGCACCCAGGTGGTGTACGACGTCGACGCTCTCGCGCCCTCCCAAGCCCACCGGATTCACGAGTTGCTCGAGGCCGAAACCTTCCTCTGTTTCGGTCCCGACACCCTCGCCGAGGCCGCCAACCGTGGCTACCGCCTCTGGAAAGGTCAGCGCGTCGGCTGAACGCGCTCTTGGCCCATGTCCGTCGAGATCCTCTTCCCTTCCGGCGACCTCGAACTGGTCGGTCATCTGGCGGTTCCTCCGGGCGCTCACCAGCCTCGTCCCGCGCTCGTGCTCTGTCATGGCTTCCCTTCGGTGGCCGGCGCCGGCGCGGCGGTGCTCTCCACCTTGCCGGTGCTGGCCGACCGGTTGGCCATCTCGCAGGGCTGGGTGGCCTTGGCGTTCGCCGCCCGGGGGTGTCGACCCTCTCAAGGTGAGTTCTCGCTCGCGGGGTGGCTTGCCGACGTGCAAGCCGCGGTGGCCGAGGTGCGTCGCCAGCCCGATGTGCAAGACGTCTGGCTGGCTGGTTTCGGCCGAGGTGGCGCGCTCGCCATCTGCGCCGCCGCCCTCGACGAGTCGGTGCGCGGCGTGGTTGCATTCGCCCCACCGGCGGATTTCGACGATTGGGCCAGCCAGCCTCGACGTCTGTTGGAGTTCGCCCGTCGTGCGGCGGTCGTGCACGACTCCAACTACCCTCGACACTTCGACAAGTGGAGCGCCGAACTGCGCAGCATCCGAGCGGTGGATGGCGCCGCTCAGCTCCACCCTCGCACCTTGATGGTGATCCACGGTCTGGCCGATGTCGAGGTGCCGGTGGGCGATTCTCGAGCCATCGTCGACGCCCACACCTCAGCCGAATTGCGGGTCATCCCGGGCGCCTCGCACGATCTGGCGCTCGATCCACGGGCCATTGCGGTATTGGTTGGCTGGTTGGATCGGCAGTGGAACAGCCTCCAAGCCCAGGGGCCCCGTTAGGGCGCAGGGGGCGACCTCAGTCACTCTTGGTGTGGCCCGTGGCCCTCATGGCCTTCTTCCACGCCCGTACCGCAGTCAGGCTGGCGGGGTCGAAAATATCCGCCGCGGTGCGGGGTGCAGCATCGCCGAAGGGCGCGCAGGCCTGTTCCCAGCCGACGGGGCAGATCCCGAACTTCTTGGCGAGCAAGGCCACGAAGATGCGGGTCTTCTCGTCGCCGAACCCCGGTAGTGCGCGCACCCGATGGACGACAGACTCCGCGTCCTGTCCCTGCCACAGCGCCTCGATGTCAGCGTCATAGCGCACCACCAAGGCCTGGCACAGATCGTGGATGCGCGTCGCCATCGCCGCCGGGTAGCGGTGCAGCGCTGGCTTGGTCACGAACGCCGCGATCAGGTCCTCCCGCGGCAGCTCGGCGATCTCCCGAACCCCCCACTGGGCGCCGAGCCTGGTGCGCAGGGTGGCCGGAGCCGAAAACGCCCATTCGATGGGGACCTGTTGGTCGAGCACCATCCCGACCAGCAGCGCGAGTCGATCCTGAGCCAATAGGGCATCGGCATCGGTGTTGCCGGTCAGAAAGAACGGACCGCTCAGGGCAGCACCTTGGGGGTGCGTTCAATGCCCAGGGCGCCGCAGTACAGCTGGGTGAGGGTCTCCACGGCCTGCTCTTCCTCGAACGGCTCGCCGAGAACTAGCCACACGAAGGCGAACCGGTCGACCATCGATCCGAGGGCGTTGGCGGCGTAGTACGGGTCGATGTGGGCGGGAACCTCGTGGTTGAGCTGCATGCGCGCGATCGCATCCTCGGCCCGTTTGACCCAGGCATGGCGAGCATCGAGTCGGATCGCGCGCGCGTCGGGGTCCATCACCGCGGCTTGTTCGAGCACCCCCATGAGGCGGGCATTCGAACGGTAGGCCCACAGATAGCCCCGGTTGGCCCGTTCGATGCGGGCGGCTGGGCTGTGGCCACAGAGCGGCACACTGCGCGCCTCGGTCACGAAGTCGCTCACCAACATGCCCACGACCTCGCGAAACAGCTCGTGCTTTGATTCGAAGTACGTGTAGAAGGTGCCGTGGGCCACGGCGGCTTCGGTGGTGATGTCGCCGATACGGGTATCGGCGTAACCCTTCTCCTCGAAGACCCGGCGCGCCGCGCTGATCAGCAGGCCACGGGTACGACGGCCGCGTTGGGTCACCGGTTCGGGGGAGGCGGCACGATGCGCACCCCCGACGTCGTGCCCGTCGTTGACCCCCAGCCGGTTCATTCCGGCGTCAGGCTATACCTCCCTCGCTATCTGGGCCTCTCGGGACGGCGGCGGTCTGCCAGACTGCTCGGCCGTGAACTCGTGCCGATCAACCGTCGTGTACACCGACGGCGCCTGCGTTGGGAACCCTGGACCCGGTGGTTGGGCATGGATCGTCCCCGACGGTGCGTTCGCCTCCGGGTTTGAGGCCCGCTCCACCAATCAGCGCATGGAGATCATGGCTGCCTGGCGGGCAGTGGAAGCCATCGACGGGCCACTCGAGGTGCGCAGCGACTCGACCTACGTGGTGAACTGCTTCCGTGATCGTTGGTGGGAAGGCTGGCTGGCCCGCAATTGGCACAACAGCCAACGCAAGCCGGTAGCCAACCGCGATTTGTGGGAGCCGTTCATTGCCCTGGTGCGGTCTCGGTCGGCGATCACCTTCCAGTGGGTCAAAGGCCACAGCGGAGACCCTTGGAATGATCGAGTGGACCGTCTGGCGGTCGAGGCGTCCCGCAGCCAAGCGGAGCGGGTCGGGCTGGAAACGCCGACATCGTTCGGTGCCGCCGATCGGCCTCGTCCTCGGGGCGCGGCCCGAGTCGAGGAGCAGGCCAATGGGTCGGACGCGGCGCTCACCGCCGAGACGACCAGGGACCGCGACGCCACACCCGCTGCTGTCGACGCGGTGGTGTCCTACGCCAACGGGGTGGTGGGTCACTCGCTGGTCGTTCTGGGTCATCAGCCACCGGAGATCGGCGGCTACGAACCGAACCCATGGGCTGATGCGCTGCGGCGCCGGCTGGGAGAGATCTTGCAGGCCAAGGCGGTGTTACACGATGACCTGGTGGTGGTGAGCGGCCTTCGGCTCGGCAGCGAGCAACTCGCGGCCGAAGCGGCGGTGGCCGCCGGTTTGGACCTCGTGGTGGTGTTGCCCTACCCCGATGCCGATGCGGCTTGGCCTGACGGGCGACGGGCCCAATTTGCCGAGCTGCTGACCGCGGCGCGGGCGGTGCTGGTCTTGCAGCACAAACGGCCGAATTCGCCCGCTCAAGCGGGCGCTGCGCTCAGCCGTCGCGACGGCTGGCTGGCCCGTCATGCCAGCGAGGCAATCCTGGTGTGGGATGGACAGGATCAGCGGCTCAGCCGGCTGCACCGTTCGCTGGTGGACCACCTCGGCGATGATGTGTGGGTGCTCGACCCTCGGGAGGTCCGATGAACATCGCCGACGCAATCCAGGCCGAGTTGCGTTCGCTCGGCATAGATGTCCCGGCCGATGTGCAGGCGTCCTGGGTGGCCATGGTCCAACGGGTCAGTGAGAATCTGGCTGAACCACCGTTTGAGCCGGCACCGTTTGAGCCGACACCAGGGGCGCAAACGAGTGGCTTGGACCGCGGACGGATCAATGACAGCGCGTGGACGTGGCGGGCCGACCCGGCCCGTCCGCCGAGCGGGCGTGGTTTGTTGGACGGGGTCCGTCTCGGGGTGAAGGACATCTTCGCGGTGGCCGGTCGGCCGCTCGGAGCGGGCAGCGCGGTGCTCGGTGGTAGGCGGGCGGAGCAGGCCGATGCGCCGGTGGTGGCGGCGCTGAGAGCGGCGGGGGCCACGCTGGTTGGCACGACCAAGCTGCACGAGTTCGCCTTCGGCGTCACCGGCATCAACGCCTGGGACGGCACCGCCGCCAACCCCGCTGCACCGGGACGGGTGCCGGGTGGTTCTTCGTCGGGGTCCGCCGCCGCGGTCGCGGCCGGGCAGGCCGATGTGGCGCTCGGTACCGATACCGGCGGATCGTGCCGGATACCGGCGGCCTGCTGCGGCGTGGTCGGAGTGAAGCCTCAGTATCGGGCGGTGGATGTCAGCGGCGTGTTCCCGTTGGCCCCGTCGCTCGATCACGTTGGTTGGCTCGCCGCCGATGTGGCCGTGGCCCGGCGGGTGGCCGAAGTGCTCGGTGTGGTGAGCTCGCTTGCCGGAGTCGGGGCCGTAACCGGGCGGCAAACCTCGCGCCTCGGTGTGCACCGGGCCGCGGTGGCTTCCGCCGACGAGGATGTCGCAGCGGCGTTCGAACAGGGCCTGGAGGCGCTCCGCCGTGCCGGCTGGGACCTGGTGGACGTCGACTGGCCCGGCGGGGAGGAGACCTTCGCGGTGTCGACCGCCATCATGTTCACCGAGGCCTCGTTCGTACACCGCGATCTCTTGAGTCGGGCGGGGTCGTTCTACGGAGCCGATGTCCGGGCGCGGTTGATACAGGGACGCCTGTACGACCTGCGCACCTACCTGTTGGCCCGACGGCGACAGGAGGAACTGCGGGCCCGATGCTTGGGGGTCCTGCACGGCGTGCAAGGCGTGCTCAGCCCGACCTTGGCCATCGTCGCACCACCGCTGGACCGAGGCACCGATGCCGCGCTGGCGGCCCGAATGGTCGCCAACACCCGCTTGGCGAACCTGACCGGTTTGCCCGCCATCTCGGTGCCCGTTCCGGCCCTGCCAGTACCGGTAGGTATTCAGATCGAGGCCGCCACCGATGATGTGGCCTTCGGGGTGGCAGCGGCCCTCGAGGCGGCGTTGCAGCCCCACTCATGAACGGCGACGCGATGGGCGACGCGCCGAAGGTCCCACCCGGTAGCGAGGGGAGGATCTATGCCGACGAGGGCCAACCACGGTCCATCGTCGGCACCGACACCGGTGGTACCTTCACCGACCTTGTCACCGCCTCCGGTGAGGTAGTCAAGGTGTCCTCCGATCCGCAGGACCCCTCCAATGCCCTCCGACGAGCGCTGTTGGCCCGCCCCCGCAACCCGACCGAGCCGGTTGCGGTGTTGGCCCACGGAACCACCGTGGCCACCAACGCGTTGTTGGAGCGGCGTGGCGCCACCGTCGCCCTCGTCACCACCTCGGGTTTCGAGGACGTGGTTGAGATCGCCCGGCAGGACCGGCCGTCGTTGTACGACGCCTTGGTGGATCGGCCCGAACCACTCGTGCCTCGCCGGTGGCGGTACGGGGTCGCGGGCCGACTCGACGCCACCGGTAAAGAACTAGAACCATGCGACGTGGGGACCCTTGCCCCCATCGACCCCGCCGTGGCGGCGGTGGCGGTGTGCTTACATCACAGCGACCTTGAGCCTGCTCACGAGCAGCAAGTGGCCGAGGAGTTGCGGCGTCGGGGCCACGACGTGACCGCCTCGCACGAGGTGTCCCCAGAGTTCCGCGAATACGAGCGCACCGTGACCACGGTGATCAACGCCTACCTCCGGCCGTTGTGCCGGGGGTACCTCAGCCGGTTGGCGTTCCTAGCCGACGAGATCCGGGTCATGACCTCCGCCGGCGGGCTCATCGGCGCCGAAGAGGCGGCCAACCGGCCGGTTGCGCTGTTGCTGTCGGGTCCGGCCGGCGGGGTTCGGGCTGCGGCGCAGGCTGCGGTGGCCGCCGGGTTTGCGGACGCGGTGACCTTTGACATGGGCGGCACGAGCACCGATGTGTGTCTCGTACTCGACGGTGCCCCTGAACCGGCCGCGTGGCGTGAGGTCGCGGGCTTCGCGGTGCGCGTTCCATCGCTCGATGTGCACTCCATTGGCGCGGGCGGCGGATCGGTGGCCAGCATCGACCCCGGCGGAGCGCTGCAGGTGGGTCCGCGCAGCGCCGGGGCCTGGCCTGGTCCGGCTTGTTACGGCCGGGGCGGTGTCGAACCGACGGTGACCGATGCCAATGTGGTGCTGGGACGCATCGCCCCCACGGCCAGGCTCGGCGATCTGGCCCGCCTTGATCTAGCCGCCGCCCGCTCGGCCCTGGACGGGGCGGGGATCGCGGCGGCGGACCTGGTAGCAGTGGTCAACGCCAACATGGAGCAGGCCATCCGCCAGGTGACCGTGGAACGGGGGGTCGATCCGGCTGGTCTGGCGCTGGTGGCGTTCGGCGGAGCCGGACCGCTGCACGGCTGTGATCTGGCCGACGCGTTGGGCATGGCAGTTGTGGTGATCCCGGCCCGAGCGGGGGTTCTCTCGGCGGTGGGCCTGCTCAGCGCGCCCCGCCAACGCGATCTGGTGCGTTCCTGGCCCGCTCCGAATGACCACCACGGTGTGGCCCTGGCGTTGGCGGGTTTGGCCGCGGCCGCGGCGACCGCAGTGGGTGGCGATGCTGCCCTGGCCGAGGTTGCGGTCGACGCCCGCTACCGGGGTCAGAGCCATGAGCTCACCGTACCGTTTGGTCCGGCGGGCACGGCGATAGTCACCCCGGCGACCCTGGCGGAGGCATTCGCCGAGCGCCATCGGGCCTTCAACGGGTTCGACCGGCCCGATGCCCCGATCGAGGTGATTGCCCTTCGCTCCCGGGCGTCAGGCGCCATCCCCATTCGCTACGAGGACTTGCCAACCCCATCGCGTCCGACGGTGCGTGGTCCTGCAGTGCTCGAGGAATCAGACTGTACGGTATGGATACCGCCGGGTTGGGTGGGAGAAGCCGGCGGTGGTGGCGCGTTGGTATTGCGCCGCGAGTTGCATTCATGAGCGATTCGGCGGCGCCCGTGCTGGGCCCGGCCGCCCTACAGATTCTCATCGCCCGTTTGTCCGGGGTGGCCCGCGAAATGTCCGCGGTGCTCCGACGGGCGTCCTACAGCCCGAACATCAAGGAGCGGGCCGATTTCTCCTGTGCGCTGTTCACCGCTGATGGGGAGCTATTGGTACAGGCCGAAAACATTCCCGTTCACCTTGGCTCGATGCCCGCCTCGGTGGCCGCGGTCATCGACCGGTTCGGTGGCCGACTGCGGCCCGGCGCCGGGTTCGATGCCTGCTCGGGCCACCGAGATCTTCCAGGAGGGCCTGCGGCTGCCGCCGGTGGTGGTGGACGAGTCGGTGCGAGACATCCTGCTGGCCAACAGCCGGACTCCGCACGAGCGGGCCGGGGACCTCGACGCGCAGCTTGGCGCCAATCGGCTCGGGGTGGCCCGCTTGGCGCAGTTCGCGGGACAACCGCTCGCCGAGGTCGTCGCCTACGGCGAACGGCGGATGCGGGCCGCGTTACGGGCCGTCGGCGACGGCGAGTGGCGTTTCGCCGATCAACTCGACAGTGCTGGTGCTGGTGCTGGAGAGGCCGTGCCGTTGCAGGTGCGCATCGTCATCAGCGGGGACGAGGTCTTGGTGGACTTCACCGGCTCGGCCCCCCAGACGCCGGGAAACGTCAATGCGGTGGCGGCGGTGACGGTGTCCGCGGTGGCCTTCGCCTTGCGCAGCGCGCTCGATCCCACCATCCCGGCCAATGGTGGCGCCATGCGGCCCGTCCGTCTGATCATTCCGCCCCGGTCCGTCCTGGCCGCCGAGGCGCCCGCGGCGGTGGCCGCGGGCAACGTCGAGGTGAGCCAGCGCGTGGCCGACCTCTGTCTCGGAGCGCTCGCCGCGGCGTGTCCGGCCCGCGTTGGGGCCGCTTCACAGGGCACGATGAACAACCTCCTCATCGGTGGTCGGGGCTGGGTCTACTACGAGACGGTGGCTGGCGGGCAGGGCGGCCGGCCGGGCAAGCCTGGAATGAGCGGGGTCCACACCGCCATGACCAACACAAGTAAAGTGCCTACCGGTCAGCCCAGCCCCGGCACGCCCGGCCAGTCGGGAATTCAGACGGGCATGACCAACACCGTCGACGAAAGACACCAGTCGGCGGCGGGCCTTCCCGGCCAGTCCGGAATCCACACGAACACGACAAATACGAGAAATACCCCGATCGAGGCGCTGGAACGGGCGTTCCCGATGCGGGTGCTCCGGCAGCGGCTGCGGCGGGGGAGCGGCGGAGCGGGATGGTCCGCCGGCGGCGAGGGGATCGAGCGCGACCTCCAGGTGCTCGTCGATGCGACCGTGTCGCTGATCACCGAACGCCCTGTGAGCCAGCCGTGGGGCCTGGCCGGCGGCGAGCCGGGAGCTGTGGGAGAGAACTGGCTGCTCCCCGGCGGTGACGAGGCCCGTGCGGAGCGTCTGCCGGACAGTGCACGATTCAGTTGAAGGCCGGCGACGTCCTCCGGATGCTTACGCCAGGATGCGGCGGCTGGGGTCCGCCTTCCGTCGACTGAAGTCCAGCCCCTGCGTGTGGGTCGAGTCGGGAACCAGGGGTCCACGATTGGGTAGTCCCCGGTTGGCAGCGCGGCTCGGGGGTTGTGCGATTGCGCAACTCCGGACAACACTGATCGTCATGACAACCGAGACCCTCGGCCAACGAATCAAGAAGGAGCGTCTCGCTCAGGCGATGACGCAGCGCGACCTCGCGGAGGCCGCAGGGATCACGGTGCCATACGTGTCCAAGATCGAGGCCGGCAAGGAGACGCCCACCGAGGAGAAGATCATCAGGCTCGCCGAAGCCCTACGGCTAGACGCCGACGAACTGACCCTCGCAGCGGGGCGGGTGCCTCAAGATGTGATGAATCAGCTAACCGCCGATCCCAAGAAGGCGCTCGAGTTCCTACGAACGATGCCGAAGTAGCGATGGCCCGGCCAACGCATCGTCGAAGCGATGATCGGCATCGAGTCGTGGCTGGAGGGATTCTGCATCGCCACGCCACCGACACCGGCCAGGCGATCGAGCTGCCGGTCCCGATCGAACTGATCGTCGAAGCGACCTTCGGCCTGTCGATCGAGTGGGCCGACATCGAGGAGCCGCCCGGCTACAGCATCCTCGGTGCCCTTGCTCCCTCGACGCCCACGATCATGATGAACGAGCGACACCTTGCGAGGTTCGATCGTTGGGTCGGACCCGAGCGATTCACACTTGCCCACGAGCTGGCCCACTGGGTGTACGACGCCGAGAACCCAGATCAGGGCACGCTGGCGTTCGAGGGTGCAACCGAGATCTTCTGTCGAGCCGACGACATCACAGATCTTGATCAGACGACGAAGCTTCGCGAGCAGAACGCCAATGCGCTCGCGGCGCACATTCTCCTGCCGGACCAACTCGTGCTTGCCCATGATCTTGGGGCTGTGCTGGACGACGTCCGGCGCACAGCACACGACTGGGGTGTCTCCCAACAGACGTTGCGGATCAAGCTCGAACGACTTGGCGTCCTCGATGACTACGGCGACGCCGAGCTCGACCGCCTCTTCGACTGACAGGGGTTGCGCAATCCCTCAATGTGTGGCTTACTGTCGGAGTTGCGTAGATGCGCAATAGCCCAAGTAGGGCTCCGCCATCAGCTTGCCCGACGGTTCGACCCGTTACGGCCCCGATCTAGGAGAGGGGGTGTTGGAAGATGCCCAAGGCCCCAAGCCGACCGTCAACAAGTCCGCGGTGTCCGGGCGATTCGTCTCGAATCGTCAGGTCTCCCGCAGCCCGAAGACGACCTACAAGCAGGCCGTCAAGAAGAGCAAGTAGGCACGCTCCCCTCGTGTCGGCCCGAACAGGTGGGCCGATACGAGGGGGCTGCCTCCGTGTTGCCGTTTCTGTCACACCCCCCGGGGACAATCGAAGACGTCCCAAGAAGGAGATGATCGTGCGACTGCTGTCCTTCCGAGTTGGTCCCTACAAGAACATCCTCGATACGGGCCAGGTCAATGCCGAGCCGGACATCACGGTGCTCGTCGGTAAGAACGAGTCCGGGAAGACCACCATCTTGCGTGCGCTAGAGGCGCGTGCGCCTGCACGAGGTCAGCGGGCGATCGCTCGCCACGACTACCCGAGGTGGCGCCAGAAGCGGGATGAGCGAAGCGGTGAGTTCGAATCCGCGACGCCAGTCGACGTCACGTTTGCGTTCGAGGATGCCGACCAAGTGGCATTCGATGACACCTTCGGTCCGGGCGTGGTCAAGGCGGAGTCCGTGACGGTGGGCCGCCGATACGACAGCGGCGGTAGAACCTGGTCGGCGATCGGGCACGATGCCCAAGCTGCGTTGGCTGACGCCATTGGTACCGACCTGGCCGTAGCACTGGCACCGACGCTCGCGGACCTACGGGCCCGACTCACGACTGACGCGGCAGTCGTGGACGCGAACGGCGAGGCGGCACCAGTGGCGGTTGCTTTGAAACACGCGCTGGAACGTCTCACGGCGCGATTCGGTGACCACGGGACCGTCGCGGACGCCATCCGGGCCTTCGCCGCCGACCGAATGCCTCGATTCTTCTACTTCGACGACCATGCGATGCTCCCGGGGACAACGGCGATCGAGCCCATCGTTGCTGCCCTTCGCGACGGCACGGCAGACGGGCTCGATGATGAACAACGCACGGCGCTGGCACTACTCCAGATGGGCTACGCCGACGACGAACTCGTGGCCGATGACTACGTGGCCCGCAAGGCTGAGCTCCAGGCCGTAGCGGGCGATCTCACGGACCGGGTCCTCGAGTACTGGCGCCAGAACCCGTACCTCCGCCTCATCGTGGACGTGAACATGATCGAGGAGGCTGTTCCCGATGGTCAGCGAATCGTTCGCAGAGAGCTGAGACTCAACGTCGAGGACACTCGTACCCGGTTCGAGGATTCCCTCGACGATCGATCGTCGGGCTTCCGCTGGTTCCTCTCGTTCGTCGCCGCTTTCGACGAGTTCGAGTCAGACCGAGGTGTGATTGTCCTTCTCGACGAACCAGGTCTCAGCCTGCACGCACGCGCACAGGCGGACTTTCTGCGCTTCATCGAGGAGCGCGTTTCCGACCGCCACCAGGTGGTCTTCACGACACACTCGCCGTTCATGGCCGACCTGGCACATCTGGAGCGTGTGCGCGTCGTCGAGTACTCGGACCCAGAGGTAGGCGCAACCGTGAGTGAGGCGGGCGGGGGGTCCAAGGACCCCGACACCCTGTTCCCGCTCCAGGCGGCGCTCGGCCACGACATTGCCCAGAACCTGTTCGTCGGTCCCGACAACCTCGTTGTCGAGGGCCTTTCGGACTTCACCTACCTCACCGTGATGTCGGACCACCTCAGCGGGCTTGATCGAAGCGGTTTGGACGAACGCTGGCGGGTGCTCCCTGCGGGTGGCGCCACGAACATCCCTACGTTCGTGTCCCTCGTGGGCCCGAGCCTCGAGGTGACCGTGCTGGTCGATGGTCGGGAGGCCTCCTCTCAGAAGATCCGCAAGATGATCGAGGCAGGGCTCCTGGACTACAAGCGACTCGTCACACCGGACGCCGTCACAGGGAGAAGGTCATCGGACATCGACGTCTTCGCCGAGGGTGACTACCTGGCGATTTACAACCTGGCGAACAGCACCACGCTGTCAGTCGACGACCTGGAAGGCGACGATGCCATCACCAGCCGCATCGGGTGAGCATCCGCAGACTCAGATCACAACCGACCGGCGCGCTACCTCCTTCATCATCGCGACGAGGTACTCGTCGGCCTGTCCCCGGAGACTCTCGATCGGTTCGAGGCGCTCTTCAAGGTGATCAACCGGTCCTGGTCGCGTGGACGGCGATGACGCACGATCTGCTCGTCGCCCAGACCCTTTAGAACTCACGTTCCGCAGAGCGCTCGGGGCCCAGCGCCTCCTCCGACAGATGGACTGCCGCAGTGCGGCCTTCGGAAGGATCTCCAATGACGCTCGTCCCGCCCAGTGCCAGCGGTCGCCGGCCCCACGGCTCGTTGATCGCCGGCCAATCGCCGGCCGGCCTCGCTCACCTCGCTACGTTTGACCCCATGACATCGGACGTGATCGTCGACATCGAGGAACGCCGCCAGCGAACTGGCAATGCGCTCGACCCGGTGAGGCGCTCGGAGCTGGGCCAATTCTTTACCCCCTCAGAGGTCGCCGCCTTCATCGCTGGCATGCTCGACGTGACCGATCGGCCGGCTCGACTCCTCGACCCTGGCGCCGGGGTTGGGTCGCTGACCGCCGCGGTGGTGGCTCGATGGCAGCAAAACGGGGGTGGACCTCTTGCCGTGACAGCGGTCGAGGCAGATCCCAGGCTCCAGGAGCCCCTAGGGCAGACGATCGCTGACCTGGGCCAGGTCCACCAGCTGACAGGGACCGTTGTCGAGGGCGACTTCATCGAGTGGGCCGCGGGGCATGTTTCCGGCTTCGGGGTGATGGACGCTCCGAAGTTCGACCTCGTGGTCATGAACCCGCCTTACCGGAAAATCCACACGGGATCGACCGAGCGCAGGACCCTCGCCGCTGCCGGAATCGAGGTCCCCAACCTGTACGCCGGGTTCGTCGCGCTGGCGGCAGAGTTGCTTGACGACCAAGGCCAGATCGTCGCGATCATCCCGCGCAGCTTCACGAACGGGCCGTACTTCCAGCGCTTCCGGAAGCTCCTGTTGGATCGCATTGGCCTACAACAGATCCATGTCCTGGATTCGCGAGATGTCGCGTTCGCCGATAGCGCAGTACTCCAAGAGAACGTGATCATCCGCGGCGTCCGCGGCGAGCGTCCGACGGCGGTCTTCGTGTCCTCGAGCCGTTCGGTGTCCGAGCCAGTGACGGTCCGGAAGGTTCCTTACGTGGAGGTGGTCCGCCCCGACGACCCCGAGGCCTTCATCCACATCACGCTCGATGAGGCCTCGGCTGAGTTCGCTCGACAGGTGCTTGAGTTGCCATGCCGACTCCCGACGCTCGACCTCAGCGTTTCGACGGGTCCGGTCGTCGACTTCCGTGCGAAGGAGCATCTGCGACAGGTTCCAGGCAGCGACACCGTCCCTCTAATTTTCCCAGCGCACCTTCGTCACGGCAGTGTCGTGTGGCCGCAGCCGAACGGCAAGAAGCCGAACGCGTTGGTGAGGTGCGAAGAGACCGAGCGCAGCCTGATGCCGTCGGGTACCTATGTGGTGGTGAAGCGGTTCAGCTCGAAGGAGGAACGTCGCCGGATCACGGCGACAGTGGTCTCGTCTGCCGATCTCCCGGGCGAGAAGTTCGCCTTCGAGAATCACCTCAACGTCTTCCACCGATCGGGCGGAGGGCTGCCCGGTCGCCTGGCCGACGGCCTGGCCGCGTTCCTGAACACGACGACTGTTGACCAGTTCTTCCGTCAGTTCAACGGCCACACGCAGGTGAACGCCACCGACCTCCGCAACCTCCGGTACCCATCGGTCGAGGATCTGGAGGCGCTTGGGGACGTGGCCACCTTTGACCTGGAGCAGGAGAAGCTCGATGAGATCGCGGCCGATCTTCTCCCGACGTTCGCATCGGTTCCGATCGCCAAGTCCGCCTGACGATCCGAACCTACGAGTCCGCCGAATCTGGCCGGTTCCGGCTCAACCCGCTGGAACTGAGGTCGAGGGATCGAGGCGAACGGTTGCTTCGGTCAGTACAGGCGCGGCAGTCCTTCGTTGGCAATGCGCTCCTTCAGCCGTGCTGGCCCACCGTCGCGGAGGTGTTCGATCAGCTCTGGGACCGTTCTGAACATCGCAGTATTGAAGTATGCGGCGATCTTGGTCTCCCGCGGGCGAGTCCGGGACTCGATGAAGTACTCGTTCATGGCGAACAAATCCGTCCACCAAAAGGCGACCGGTGCGAACCGAACTGTGGGCGGCGCAGCCCTGTCGATGAGCTGGGCGTGGAAGAGGTAGACTGGGACGGCATCCCGTTCGGCAACGGTTGTGATGTCGTCGCAGTCGCCCTGGTCGAGCTGAAACGTTCCCATCTTGGCGCCGATGGCGTCGCCAGTGATGTAGCTCTTCCCCGTCTTGAGTTCGATGGCGAACAGAAGCTCACCGGTGTCGATGTCCACGCCCTCGAAGTCAGCGGAAGCAACCTTGGCGGCGATTGTCGCAGCGTTCCTGCGGACCAGCCGTGGTTCATCCACCTCGCGCAGCTCGATTGCAGGGACATGGGGGGCAATAGTCTCGGCCCACGTGTCCACGATGAAACGCGAGGACGCGATGCTCCGGCCGAGCGAGCGAAGGACTCGGTCGCACCATGTGCACAGGAGCCATTGCCGAATACGGATCTCGAGGATGAGGTTGCAGTGTGAGCAATGACCCACGTGCGGCGAGCCAACGAAGATCGGCTGCTCACCACCGAAGGAATCGGCGGTGAAGGAGTTGGAGCATTCCTCGCAGAGAAAGTGAGTGCACAGCGTCACGTCCCACTGCGCTGCACCGTGGCGAGCGCACTCATATGGGGCCCACGGGTCGACGGCGAGGAAGAGCCCGCGGTCACCGAGCGCATCGAGCAGCGCTCGGAGCGACCCTGGCCCGACACCTGGCAGTGCGAGTAGCTCCCGCTCGTTTTGACCCAGGAGAGCCTCGAGCGTGGTCAGCCCATTGGCATCGAGGATCCTTGCGAGCCTCCCAGGGAGGGCAAGATCGGCGATTGTCGTCCCTTTGAGCGTCATGGCGGCGAAGTCTGTCAGATGGATGACCAAGCAGTCCGGAGCCGGTGGCCACCAGGACGCGTCCTTCGAACTCAATCGAAACTTGATTTTCGAGAACCCGGCCGAGCCCGAACTCAAGGTCGAGCCCGACAACGACCATGGATCCTGGACCTCAGTCGAATCGACCTCGTGCAGAGAGAGCAGTGACGCCGCCAGGTCCGCGCCACACCCACTCCTTCTCATGGTCCACACAGGTGCACCGGATGGTGCCGTGCCGTGTCCCGGTCGGTGGTGACCTACATCGGGACGCTTGTCCCGGTCCCGGGACGGCCGTCACAGTGCCAAGTGGTGAACGACCTCTACGAGAACGAGCAGAATCGTCGGCTCGAAGGAGGAGGCATTGCCATCAGGGAGTCGCCTCTGCGGCCTGATCCCCAGATGAACGACTCCTACTTTATGGAGGAATGAACTGCCTCACGCCCGGAGCTGCACGCCGACGCGTGTGGGGTCGAAGGCCCTGCGACGCGATGTCGCAGAGCGAACCGTGAGTGTGGCGACCAAGGCCTCGACAAGGCGTCGCTGGAAGTCGATGCCGGACTTGTCCCAGGTGGTGACGAGCTCCTCGAAGCTCGATGGCATCGTCGGCACCTCTCCCGCTCGGCTATCGCTTCATTGCTCGCTGGCAGTCTTGATCTGGTCGTCGAGCCTGGCCTGCGGGGTTCGGAACGTCGCACAGTCGATGTCGCCCTCGGTGTACAGGTCGACGAGGCGCTCCCGGCGCACATGGAGATCGGCGAGCGCATCCGACATCGCCCCTGGCGCTGCCGCAGGTGTCAGCTCCGCCATCGCCGCCCGCGTCACCGGGTCGGCGAGCATCCCGCAGATGAGATCCCGCACGTAGTTCTCTAGCCCGTTGGTCTGGATGCGGATACCGCCGCAGCCGCCCATGCCCGGGCCCTTGCGGCAGGCGTACGACCTGCCGCCGTTCTCCCGAGCGAGCGACCGCAGCGGTCCTCCGCACTTGCCGCAGACGAGGAACCCGACGAGGGGATAGGTCCGCCCCTGCCTCGGCTTCGACTTCCGAGGAGCGAGAGCAGCGACGAGAGCGTCGTGGCGGTCCTCGTCGACGATCCGTTTCCACTGGCCCTCACCGACGACCGTGCCCCGGTGCGTGCGGAAGCCGGCGATGCGCGGCGACGAGAGGATCGACGTCAGGGTCTGGACCGTCCACGACTTGCCGGTCACCGTCGGTACGCCACCCTTGTTCCAGCGGGTGCAGATGCTCCACACCGACTCGCCGGCGAGCACCCGGTCAGCCTGATCACGGAGCGTCGGGTGAGCCAGCCCTGGGGGCTCGCCGGTGGCGCGCCGGGGGCGGTGGGGGAGAACTGGCTGCTGCCCGGCGGTGACGAAAGCCGGGCGGAACGCTTGGCCGACAAGTGCACCATCGACTTGCGCGCCGGTGATGTGCTGCGGATGCTCACCCCTGGCGGCGGTGGTTGGGGCTCGCCCGACGCCTGATCCGTCCGCACCACCGAGACTTTGGTGGCGCGCTGAGATGCCCTGGGGGTCATGGCGCCGATCAGTTCCCAACCGCGGCGGGGCTGTGGAGAACGGCCTGCAATGCCGAAGCGAGGTCGGGGTGGTGGAATTGGTAGCCCGCGTCGAGCAGAGCCTGGGGCATGACCCGGGCCGACGTGAACAGCAACGCGTCGGCCAGCTCCGCGCCCAGTAGCAGCTTCGGCCCAAAGGACGGCACCGGCAGCCGCGTGGGGCGACGCAGTGCCCGACCGAGCGCCTGGGTGAACTCGGCGTTGGTGACCGGAGCCGGGGCGGTGAGGTTGACGGCGCCGGAGAGCGGGTGGTGCAGGAGGAACTCGATGGCGCTGATCTCGTCGGCGAGGGAGATCCAACTCCAATAAGCCCGACCGTGGCCCATTTTCCCTCCCAGTCCGAGCCGGAAAAGCGGCAGCATCTTGCCCAGAGCACCGCCGCCACGGGCGAGTACCACCCCGGTGCGCAGATGGGCCACGCGTGCGCCTGCCTCGCTCGCTGCGGCGGTGGCGGCCTCCCATTGCTGGCAGATGTCGGCCAGTCCCCCGCGGCCCGCAGCAGAGGACTCGGTGAGGACCCGGTCGTTTTGCTCCCCGTAGATGCCCACGGCGGAAGCGGACAGCAACACGGCGGGTTTGCGGTCGAGTTGCGCGATGGTGGTGGCCAGCAGCGACGTGCTGGCCACCCGGCTATCGAGCAGTTCAAGCTTGTAGGCATCGGTCCAACGGTGGGCACCGATGGGGGCGCCCGAGAGGTTCACCACGGCGTCGGTGCCCTCCAGCGCGCTGGGGTCGAGGGTGCCACGAGTAGGGTCCCAGAAGATCTCACCGGGCCCGTTGCCAACTCGGCGGACCAGCCGCGACACCTCATGGCCGGACCGCCTGAGTGACTCGCACAAGGCCGTACCGATCAGACCGCTGGCTCCACTAACGGCAACGTGCATCGTTTCTCCGGGAGGTTCGGGCGACGGCTCCAACCTGGGTGGCAAAGTCCGCTCGTCTGCAGTGAGTCAAGCGCCGTGGCGGTCAGGTCATTCCCGCTCGGGGAGAAAGTGGCGTGACCCTCGCCGAACGAGACGGCTACTACCATGAGGGGTTCAACGAGCCGGTGCTGACGCTTCGCGTTGGCTGCAATGAGCAACGGTTGACGACGATTGGATCGCATTGGTGAGCACCCGCATGTTGTTGGTGGTGTCCCTTGCGCTTGGATTGGCCATCCTCGTCGCTTTCGCCTTGCAGATGCTGCTGGCAGGATGAAGCCCACGGACCGGCGCCTTTACTTCGGTGGCAGGGCGCGGCGAGTCGGACACGGTCGGTAGCATGCCCCCCGGGACCGAATGGAAGTGGTGATCGAGTGTCCGACCAGGTGAACAACCATCATGTCGTGATCATCGGTGGCGGCCCCGGTGGGTACGCAGCCGCGCTCTACGGTGCATCGGCGGGCCTGGACGTTGCGCTGGTTGAGCGCTCCAAGGTGGGTGGTACCTGTTTGCACGTCGGCTGCATCCCGGCCAAGGAGTTGCTCGAAACAGCGGCGGTGTTCCGCCACGTCCGCGATGCGGCGCAATTCGGCATCAACACCGGGCCGCCCACGCTCGACTGGTCGGTCACCCTCGAACGCAAACAGCGCATCATCGACCAACTGTGGCGCGGTCTCTCGGCGTTGCTGAAGGGACGCAAGGTCACCGTCTACGAAGGTGCCGGTCGGCTGAACGCGGACTCCAGCGTCACCGTCACCGGCGCCGATGGGTCCGCCACCACCTTGCGGGCGGAACACGTTGTGCTGGCGGCGGGGTCGGTGCCGCGCACGATTCCAGGCTTCGAACTCGACGGGCATCTGGTGACCACCTCCGACGAGATGCTCTCCATCGAACGCTTGCCGGCCTCAGCGGTGGTCATCGGTGGTGGGGCCATCGGCTGCGAGTTCGCGTCGATGATGGCTGACCTCGGTACCCGTGTGACGGTCCTGGAGGCGCTGGACAAGATCCTCCCCGGTTGTGACAAGGATGTGGCCGCGGTCGTGGCCCGCAGCTTCAAGAAGCGGGGCATCACCGTGCGTACCGGGGTGCCGGTACTCGGACATCGACCAAGTACCGACCGTCGTACCACCACGGTTGACTTTGGCGCGGCCGAGTCGATTGAGGTGGAAACGGTCGTGGTCTCCGTCGGCCGCAGACCGTTCGCGGACCTGTTGGGCCTAGAGGCCACCGCAGTGACGGTCGATCAACGCGGCTTCGTCGAAGTCGACGCTCTGTGCCGCACCACCGCTGCGGGGGTGTACGCCATTGGGGACCTCATCGCCACGCCGCAGTTGGCCCATATCGCCTTTGTGGAAGGCATGACCGTGATCAAGGACATCCTCGGCGAGTCGCCCTTACCGGTCGATTACGAGCGGATCCCGTGGGCCATCTACTGCCATCCTGAAGTGGCCTTCGCGGGGTACTCAGAGGAACAGGCGGTGGCCAAGGGTTATGAGGTGGTTACCTCCCAGCATCGCCATGCAGGAAACGGCCGAGCCATGATCATCGGTGACACCGACGGTTTGGTGAAGGTCATCGCAGAGAAGCAGCCTGACGGGACGGGGGGCCGGATACTCGGCGTCCACATGGTCGGTCCGTGGGCGACCGAGCAACTCGGCCAGGGCTATCTCGCCGTGAACTGGGAAGCCACCGTCGCCGAGGTTGCCCACTTCATTCAGCCCCATCCAACCATCAGTGAGCTCTTCGGTGAGTCGATGCTCTCCCTGACCGGTCGGTCTTTGCACTGATCGGCTCGTCGCACCTACCACCACCCGTCCGAACCCACAGTGAGGTTGCTCATTCATGGCCGAGATCGTGATGCCCCAGTTGGGCGAGACCGTTACCGAAGGCGTCATCACCAAGTGGTTCAAGCAGGTCGGTGAGGCGGTAGCGGAGGACGAGATCCTCTTCGAGGTGTCCACTGACAAGGTCGATTCCGAGGTGCCGGCGACCGCGGCGGGCATTCTCATCGAGATTTGCGTGCCCGAGGGCGTCACGGTGGAAGTGGGCACGATTCTCGCCATACTCGGCGCGGCCGAGCCGGCCGCAACCGTCGCTACGCCGTCGGTGGCCGCACCCATCGCAGCCGCGGTCGCTCCGGCCGTGGTGGTTGCTGCGCCGTCGGCCTCTTCTAAGCCGGAGGTAGCGGGGGACGAGGAAGAGACCGATGGCGGTGATGGGCGACTGCTCTCGCCGATCGTGCGCCGCCTCGCCCGAGAACATGACGTCGATATCGACCAGGTCGAGGGCACCGGCGTGGGCGGTCGGATCACCCGCAGCGACGTGCAGCGCGCCATTGACAAGGGCACGCCCGCCGAAGCGGCCAGTTCGACCAATGGCCCCTCGATGGGCCGGTCGGTAACAATGGATGTTCCGGCCGCGGCGCCGGTTGGCCCGGTCGCGAGCGTGGTCACCGCGAGCGCGCCGCCGTCGCGGTCGCCGATCGCCGCGCCGGTCCCCATGGCGCGTGGCGGTCAGCGGGTACCACTCAACCGCATTCGAAAGCTCACCGGCGATCACATGGTGATGTCCCAAGCCACCTCGGCTCACACCCTCACCGTGATGGAGGTGGACTTCGAGGGGGTCGACCGGGTGCGCCGAACGTTGCGTGACCAATGGAAGGCGACCGAAGGGTTCAGCCTTACCTACCTTCCCTTCATCGCCCGCGCCGCGTCGGACGCCATTGCGGAGTACCCGTTCATCAATGCCTCGGTGGGAGACGGGGAGCTTGTCGTCCACGGTGATGTCAACCTCGGCATTGCGGTCGATCTCAGCTTCGAGGGCCTCGTCGCGCCCGTCGTTCGTCAGGCCGATGGGAAACGCCTGCGGGCCATAGCGCGGGAGATCTTTGACCTCGCCGGTCGGGCGAGGTCGCGACAACTACGCCCTGACGATGTCACGGGGGGTACGTTCACGCTTACCAATCCCGGCCAGTACGGCACGATGATGCAGTTCCCCATCATCAACCAGCCGCAAGTAGCGATTCTTTCCACCGATGGAATACGCCGTAAGCCGTGGGTGGTGACCGATGCCCACGGCGCTGAGTCCATCGCCATTCGCCCCATCGGGCTGCTGGCGCTCGCCTGGGACCACCGGGCCTTCGATGGCGCGTACGCGGCCGCGTTCCTGGACCGCCTCCGAGACATCATCGAGACCCGGGACTGGTCTGCCGAGGTGATGTGATGCTTCGGGTGCGCTGGCTCGGCCGCGTTCGTTACGGTGACGCGCTGCAGTTGCAGCGCGGTCTGTATCGACGTGCGGGCACCGATTACTTGCTCCTGTTGGAGCACGAACCCGTTTACACCCTCGGGGTGCGCTCGGACCGGGCGCATCTGCTGCGCAATCCCGCCGACCTCGGGGCGGAACTGGTACAGGCCGATCGAGGTGGCGACGTCACTTACCATGGCCCGGGACAGTTGGTGGGCTACCCGGTGCTCGACGTCGCCACCAAACGAGGTGGCGGTATGGCCGATACCGCGGCGTATGTCACGACGGTGGCGTCGTTGCTCATCGACGTACTGGCCGATTTGGGTCTGCCTGGCTGCACCTTCGACCCTCAATACCCAGGGGTATGGGCGCCGGGGGAGCCCCTGCGCAAGATTGCCGCCATCGGTGTGCGTCTCGGGCGAGGTCGTTCGATGCACGGCTTTGCGCTCAATGTG
The DNA here is from genome assembly GCA_945906305.1 of Ferrithrix thermotolerans DSM 19514. GTDB lineage: Bacteria > Actinomycetota > Acidimicrobiia > Acidimicrobiales > CAIXPF01 > CAIXPF01. The sequence goes on from CAMDQT010000001.1 coordinate 44,506, forward strand.
ACCGATGAACCGTTGGCTTGGTTCCAGCACATCGTGCCCTGTGGGTTGCATGATCGTGGGGTCACCTCCCTGCACCAGGAGGGAATTTCGGCCTCGTTGCGCGACGTCGTGGACGCCCTGACGCCGCGGGCTTGGCAACGGTGGGGTTCGGCCGACGGGCACCAGCCCGTCGATCGCGCCGACGTGGTGTGGCGGACCTCGAGCACTGATCTCGCTCCCTTCAGCCGGGGCGAAGGCGCCGGCGAGCCAGTCCGCCTGACTGGCCGTCTGGCCGCGGCGGGGGTGCAGGGAGGCCTGGAATTGGCCGAACGCAAGCCCGCATGGCTGCGTCCCAAGCTCCGCCATGACCAGGGCGTGCTCGAACTACGGCGGCTGCTACGCGAGCACGATTTGGTCACCGTGTGCGAGGAGGCCGGTTGCCCCAACCAATCGGAGTGCTGGGCCGATGGGACCGCGACCTTCATGATCAACGGTGAACAGTGCACCCGGGCCTGTGGGTTCTGTCTTGTGGACACCTCCCGGCCCGGACCGCTCGATCCCGATGAGCCACGGCGGGTCGCCGCTGCGGTGCAGCGCATGGGCCTGCGTTTTGCCGTGGTGACCGCGGTGGCACGCGATGATCTGGCCGACGGCGGCGCCGCCGCGTTCGCGGCGACCGTGGCGGCGATCCGCGTCGCGGTTCCCAACTGCAAGGTCGAGGTGCTTGTCCCCGATTGTAAGGGCGACCCTGAGGCGCTCCGGTTGCTCTTCGCCTCCCGACCCGATGTGTTGAACCACAACATCGAGACGGTGGCCCGCCTGCAGCGCGCCGCCCGGCCCTCGGCGTCTTATGCCCGTTCACTCGGGGTTCTGGCTGCGGCTACCGAGGCCGACCTGGTGACCAAGAGTTCGATCATCGTCGGGATGGGCGAACGCGACGACGAGGTGGTGCAGACGCTCGCTGATCTTGGCGCCATCGGCGTGGACATCGTCACCGTTGGTCAGTACCTGCGGCCAACGTCGAACCATCTACCCGTCGCCCGTTGGGTGCCGCCGGAGACCTTCGAGTGGTTCAAGGCCGAGGGCGAGGCCCTCGGGATCGGCCATGTCGAGGCCTCCCCGCTCACCCGGTCTTCCTATCACGCCCGTCAGGCGGCGGCGGCTGCTGTGGCGACCTCGACGGCCTCGGTGTCCGTGGCGGTTCCGCTACCGACCCTCGGCCGTCCGGCTCGCTGACTACGCCGATGCGGCGTGTTCGGCCCACGCCTTCGCCGGCGCGGTGCCGTAGGTGCGCAGATAACCGATGCAGTCCAGCCGCGCCGGTCCGTTCAGCCGTCCGCTGGTGTCGAGGTGGGTCAGGATGTCCGTCATGGTCACCGCGGCGTGCACGGCGATGCCGGTCTCGCGGGTGAACAGGCCGGCTGCGTCGTCGCCTCGGTCGTCAGCCTCCTGGCGGTCCACGGCGATGACGAGCGCAGGAAAACGCACCTCGGGTACCAGCCGTTGCAACAATTGGACGGCCTCGAACTTGGTGGCACCGGTGGTCAGCACATCGTCGACCAGCACCAAGCGCTCGCCGGGGAGGGGCCGGTGGCCAACGAGTAACGCCGCGGCGTCATTGCCGCCCGCTGCCTCCTCGCCGTGGTCTTTGCGTTCCTTGCGGTCGAACAAGTACGGGACGCGACGACCCTGCGCGGCGAGGGCGATGACGGTTGACACCGCCAACGGCACCCCTTTGTAGGCGGGTCCGAATACGGCATCGAACCCGTCAAGCCCGCAGGCTGCGACGATACGGGCGGCGTAGGCCGCTCCGAGCTCGTTCAAACCGTAGCCGTCCTCGACCAGGCCGGTGTTGACGAAAGTGGGCGAGAGTCGACCGCTTTTGAGCGTGAAACTCCCCAACCGAAACGCTCCGGTGTCCACCAGGAAATCGATGAATCTACGTTGCCAGTCCTGCATGCGGACTCAAGCCTAAGCGAGGCATAGCCTGCACTCATGTACGCCGCACGTCTCGATCGGGTTCGTTCCGCCATGGCCGCGCAAGCAGTGGACGTCCTTATGGTGTCCGTTGGCGCGGACCTGCCCTATCTCATCGGCTACCAGGCGATGCCGTTGCCCCGTCTCACGATGCTGGTGGTGCCGCGTGATGGCGAGGCCACACTGGTTATTCCCCGTCTCGAAGTGGCCAGGGTGGTCGAGCGCCCCGAATGCTTCTCCATCCTCGGTTGGGAGGAGACCCAGGACCCCATCGCCATCGTCGCCGAGTTGTGCGGGCGGCCCAGCACTGCAGCTATTGGCGACCAGACCTGGGCCCGGCATCTGGTGGACCTGATGGGGTTCCTGCCCGCGACCCAGTGGCGTCGATCGGTGGAACTGGTCGGTCCTCTGCGGGCCCGCAAGGACGCGGCGGAGATTGCGGCTTTGCAGACCGCCGCGGCCGCAGCAGACCGGGTGGCCCGTCAGCTGCAAGGGGGCGACATCGCCTTGATTGGTCGCACCGAGTCTCAGGTTTCCGAGGATCTCAGCCGGAGGCTGCTGGCCGAGGGGCACTCGCACGTCAATTTCGCCATCGTCGCCGCGGGCGAGAACGCGGCATCGCCGCATCATCACGCCTCCGAGCGGGTGATCCGCGCCGGGGAGGTCGTGCTGTGCGATTTCGGCGGCAGCTTGTCCGTCGTGGACGGTGAGCCGGGTTACTGCTCGGACATGACGAGAATGATCTACACCGGTCAGCCACCGGCGGAGTTCTGTGAGCTGTACGACGTGCTGTTCGCCGCCCAGGCGACGGGGGTGGCGTCTGCCACCGTGGGGACTTCGGCGCAGCAGGTAGACCGCATCACGCGCCAGGTCATTGCCGATGGTGGCTTCGGCCCGAAGTTCATCCACCGAACCGGTCACGGCATCGGCCTGTTCGAACACGAGGATCCCTACATCGTTGAGGGCAATGAGGTGCTACTCGAGGCGGGCCATGCGTTCTCCATCGAGCCGGGCATCTATATCGAGGGGCGGTGGGGAGCTCGCCTGGAAGATATCGTCGTGGCCACCGAGGATGGGCCGTGGGCCTTGAATAGCGCCGATCATTCCCTCGTCATCGTCGAGGCCTGAGATCGTCGATGGGACTCGATGCCGCCGCGGTGCTGCTGCAATGGGCCACCGGCGGTCTGGCCTTTCTCTGGCTGACGACGCGTCGACGCGAGGTCGGACTCGGCTACGGCTGGATGATGCGCTCGACGTTCGGGCTCATGGCCTTGGGCGCATTCTGGGTGGCCCAACTGACCGAACGGAGTTGGGGTCGCGATATCGCATCGCTCGGCGTGTTCGTGGCGAGCGCGGTGGCCCTCGTCGTGTCGGTGTTGTGCCGTCGGGCGGGGGTCGCGGGGCAACGTGGGCGAGCGCAGCGCAGCTCCGCCCGGGTGGCGGCCATGACGGGTATCGACCGAGAGGCGCAGACTTTCGATGGCACGGCGCGGGAGTTTCCCCCCCTATTGGATCTGATCGCGCCCGCGGTCGGGATCGTCGGGTTGCTGTCGGCGGCGGGCGGGCTGGGTGGCTCCCCGCTGACGGCCGCGCTGCGACTGGTGGTCGGAGCGGCCTTTCTCGGCGCCGTCAGCGACGCCATGCTGCTGGGCCATTGGTATCTGGTGCAGCCTGGACTCGCTCGTGCGCCGCTGCGTGAAATGGTCCGCTGGACGATGTACACGTGGCCCGCCGAGTTGCTGGTGCTGTTGCTGCCCGTCGGCATGGTGTCGGTCCTGAACGGGGATATCAACGACGGCTACGGGGGGCTGTTGGGGTGGTTCTGGGCGGCCTGTGTGGTGGGGACCATCGTGCTGGAAGGCGTCACCTGGGCGGCACTAAAGGAACGTCAATACGCCGCGGTGATGGCTGCGACGGGGTTGTTGTACCTGGCCATTCTGACCGCCTTCGGCATGGATCTGGTGGCGAGGGCAGTCCTGCGCTGATCCGGGCGGTACCCTCACAGTGGACAGCGTTTGGAGGATGACATGGCTCGGGCGATCTGGAGCGGCACGATCAGCTTCGGGCTGGTGAGCATCCCGGTAAAGCTGTACGGCGCGGTGAGTCGTAAATCGTTGTCCTTCAACCGGATCGATGTTCGTTCCGGCGCCCGGGTCAGACAGAAGTTGGTCTCATCCGTCGACGGCGAAGAGGTGATCCGCGATCAGATCGTCAAGGGCTATCCGATAGGCGTCGGCACCTACGTGACGCTGACCGACGAGGAGTTGGCGTCGATCATGCCCGCGGCACAACGCACGATCGACCTTGAGGAGTTCGTGGATCTCGCCGACATCGACCCGGTGTTCTATGACTCGGCGTACTACCTCGTGCCCGACGTAGCGGCCGTGAAGCCGTACGCGTTGCTGGTGGATGCCATGCAACGGGCAGAGAAGGTCGGCATCGCTCGATTCGTCATGCGCTCCAAGGAATACCTTGCCGCGCTGCGCGTGCGGGAGGGCAAGCTGATGCTGCACACCATGGTGTATGCCGATGAGCTCACCGCGGTGGATGAATTACCGACGCTGGAGGCATCGGGGCAGGTCGAACTGACCGAGCGGGAGCGCGCCATGGCCGAGTTGTTGGTGCAGTCATTGGCCGCGCCGTTCGAGCCGATGAAATATCACGATGCCTACCGCGAGCAGCTGCTCGACATCATTGAGCGCAAGGCGGCGGGCGACACGGAGGTGCTGGTACCGGCGCTTCCCCTCGGAGACACCCGCGTGGTCGACCTGCTGACGGCGCTGGAAGCCTCCGTCGCGGCGGCGAAAGCGGCCCGCCGCCGACACCCCACTGGCTCCCATGCCGAGCGTGCTGAGCATCAGGGTTCGACCGAGGCTGATGTCGTCGCCTCGTCGGAGGCTGAGGGCCGGAAGTCTGCCTAGCAGGGGCGGTGGCGCTTCTTTGGCCGTTGGGCGATCGCTAGCCTCCGCTGATGGCACTGGTGGAGATCGGCGGTCGAGTCCTCAGCCTTTCCAACCTCGAGAAGGTGTTGTACCCAGACGCAGGGTTCACCAAAGCCCAAGTGCTGGACTACTACGTGCGCATCGCCCCCGTCGCGTTGGTCCACCTCGGCGACCGAGCGCTGACGCTGCGGCGCTATCCAAACGGTGTGGACGGTGTCGGGTTCTTCGAGAAGCGTTGCCCGGCCCATCGGCCCGACTGGGTCCGCACCGCGATTGGTCCGGGGGACAACGGTGGTCCCATCGGTTACTGCGTGCTCGACTCGGTCGCGGCCCTGGTGTGGGCGGCGAACCTCGCCGCGCTCGAACTGCATGCTCCGATGGCGCGAGCGGCCGACGTGGATCACCCGTGCATGGTTGTGTTCGACCTCGATCCAGGACCGCCTGCCGCCATGGCCGCGTGTTGTGAGGTCGCCCTGGAATTGCGCGAGGTACTGGCCGCGGTCGGTTTGCGGGCGTGGCCTAAGACCTCGGGATCAAAGGGATTGCAGCTCTACCTGCCGCTCAACCAGCCCTATACCCACCAGAATGCTCGTGATTTCGCCCACGCGGTGGCGCGCTTGCTCGAACGCCGCCGGCCGGACTTGGTGACCAGCGTGATGAGTCGGGCCGTGCGCACGGGCAAGGTGTTCATCGACTGGAGCCAGAACAGTCGGCACAAGACAACGATTGGGGTGTATTCGCTGCGGGCACGCGCCGAGCCGACCGTGTCCACGCCGGTGAGCTGGGACGAGGTCGCCGAGGGTGCGGCCGGCTCAAGCCCGTTGCGTTTCCGGGCCGAAGACGTGCTCGAACGGGTTGGGTCGATCGGCGATCTGTTCGCCGAGACGGCGACGCTGGTGCAGCAATTGCCCCTCAGCGGGCCACGAAGTACTTCGCCTGGGGGTGATGGCAGATGATGGCCGAGGTGGTCTGTTCGGGCTGGAACTGCCAGCCGGTCTCCTCGCCGACCTCAATGCCGAGCCGTCCTGCCTCGAGAAGTTCTGCCACCTTGGCGTTGTCTTCCAGATCGGGGCATGCCGGGTAGCCCCAGCTGTAGCGGCCGCCTCGGAAGCCCTGACGGAAAAGTCCGGTCAACGTGGTGCCGTCTTGGTCGGGGAACCCCCAATCGGAACGAATTCGTTGGTGCCAGTACTCAGCTAGGGCCTCGGTCATCTCGACCCCGAGGCCGTGCAGCAGCAGGTAGTGCTGGTAACGGTTTTCGCTGAACAGCGCGGCGGTCTGTTCCGAGACGCGTGCGCCCATGGTGACGATGTGAAACGCCGCATAGTCCTTCTCGGCCGATTCAATCGGCCGGAAGAAGTCGGCGATGCACAGGTGGGGCGATTCCTTCTGGCGCGGGTAGCTGAAGCGCATGCGCTCGTGGCGTCGGTCCTCGTCGGTCCACACGACCAGTTCATTGCCGTCCGCGTTGACGGGAAAGTACCCGTAGACGACTTGGGGCACGAGCAGGTTCTCTTCCTTGGCCAAGGCGAGCTGCTCCCGCAGGATTGGACGTATCCGGTCTTTGAAGTCACGGTCGGTTTCCATGGTCTGGTCCCCGGCACCGTCCACCGCGGCGATCGGACGGAACTGCCATTGATTGCGGAACAGCGCGGTTTCGTTGACGTAGGCCACGATCTCGTCGAGGGCGACTCCCTTGACGACCCTGGAGCCGAGGAATGGCGGGGTAAAAACCGGGTTCGCGGCATCGACTTGGGCCGAGCGTCGCGGCCCGTCTGCCGTGGGTTCCGCCGAACGCAGGCGGGAGCGTTCGGGCAGGCCTCGGCCCGTCGGTGTGCGACCGAAGTCGTCGTCGTTCTCGCCGCTACGGCGTAGCTCGCCGAGGCGGTCCATCACGCGGAGGCCTTCGAAGGCATCCTTGCCGTAGAAAAGGCGGCCGGCGTACACCTCGCGCAGGTCACGTTCGACGTAGGACCGGGTGAGCGCGGCGCCACCGAGGAGCACGGGGATGTCGGCGAGCCCGCGGTTGTTCAATTCCTCGAGGTTGTCGCGCATGATCAGCGTCGATTTCACCAACAGGCCGCTCATGCCGATGGCATCGGCGCCGGTCGCAGTCACCTTGTCGATCATGTCGGCGATGCCGACCTTGATGCCGAGGTTGTGGACCTCGTAGCCGTTGTTGGTCAGGATGATGTCCACCAGGTTTTTGCCGATGTCGTGAACGTCGCCTTTGACGGTGGCCAGCACGATGCTGCCCTTGGTGGACGCGGCATCAGCCTTGCTCATCCGGGGCTCGAGGTATCGCACCGCGGCCTTCATGGTCTCCGCCGACTGCAAGACGAAGGGAAGCTGCATCTCGCCGCTGGCAAAGAGCTCGCCTACGACCTTCATCCCGCCCAGCAACGGCTCGTTGATGATGTCGAGGGGCGCCATCGGCTCGGCCATGGCTTCCTCGAGGTCGGTTTCGAGTCCGTCGCGGTCACCGTCGATGATGCGCTGAGACAGCCGCTGTTGGACAGGCCAATCGCTGCGGTCGGGCTTGTCGACCTTGGTCACGCTGACGCCCGAGAACACGGCGAGCAGCGCTTGGAGAGGGTCGTACCCCTTCTCCGGGTCGCGGCGGTCGTAGATGAGGTCGAGACTGACCTGACGTTGCTCGTCCGGGATGCGGTTGAGGGGCTGAATCTTGCTGGCGTGAACGATGGCCGAGTCGAGGCCGGCTTGCACACACTCGTTGAGGAACACGCTGTTGAGGACGTGGCGGGCCGCCGGCGAGAGACCGAAGGACACGTTCGATACGCCGAGCGTGGTGAAACAACCCGGCAGTTCCGCCTTGATCCGCCTGATGGCGTCGATGGTGGCCATCGCGTCGCGTCGCAGGTCGTTGTCCCCGGTGGACAGGGGGAAGGTCAGGGCGTCAAAGATCAGGTCTGAGGATTCGAGCCCATAGCGATTCACCGCGAGGTCGTGGATCCGATGGGCGACGCGCAGTTTCCACTCGACGTCGCGGGCTTGGCCTTCTTCGTCAATCAGCAAGCAGATCACCGCGGCGCCGAACTCGCGGGCCAGGGAGAAAACCCGGTCGAGGCGCGATCCGGGGGCTTCGCCGTCCTCGAGGTTGGCCGAGTTGAGCACCGCTCGGCCGCCGATCCATTGCAGGCCAGCTTCCATGACCTCAGGCTCGGTGGAGTCGAGGGTCAACGGCACCGAGGACTGCGTGCAGAGCCGGCGGATCAGCTCATCCATGTCACCGGTGCCGTCACGGCCGACGTAGTCGACGCACACATCGAGGACGTGCGCGCCTTCCTTGATCTGGTCTCGGGCAACCTGCACGCACCCGTCCCAGTCGCCTTCGATCATCAGATCTCGGAACTTCTTGGAGCCGTTGGCGTTGGTTCGCTCGCCGATGATGAGAAACGAGGTGTCCTGCTTGAAGGGCACGCTGGAGTAGATCGACGCCGCCGCGGGCTCGTGGACCGGGTTGCGGGGGGCCGGGGTGAGGGGGCGGCAAATCTGCTCGAGGGTGCGGATGTACTCCGGTGTGGTGCCGCAACAGCCTCCGATGACCTGCACGCCCAGTTCGGTGACGAAGCGCCGGAGGTACTCGGCCAACTGCTCCGCGGTCAGGTCGTAATGCATGCGTCCATCCACGACGGAGGGAAGCCCGGCGTTGGGTAGGCACGAGATGGGCATACGAGCGTGCTCGGAGAGGTAACGGAGGTGCTCCCACATCTCGGCTGGTCCGGTGGCACAGTTGATGCCAATCACGTCGGGTCGCAGCGGGTCGATGGCGGCGAGTGCCGCCGCGACTTCGGTTCCGGGAAGCATGCGGCCGGTCATCTCGATGGTGACTTGGGCCTGTATCGGAACCTCGCGTCCGCAGGAGCGCATGGCCAAGCGTGATCCGGCCATCGCGGCCTTGAGGCCGAGCAGGTCGAACTGGGTCTCGATCAGCAGGAGGTCGACGCCGCCATCGAGTAGGCCCTTCGCCTGCTCCTCGTAGGCAGCGCGCAACTCGCGATAGGTGATCTGGCCTAGGGAGGCGAACTTGGTCCCCGGTCCCATCGACCCCGCGACGGCTCGGGGCCGGGTTGGGTCGGCGGCGGTGAACTCGTCGGCGACGGCTCGGGCTAGTTCTGCCCCGCGGGCGTTGAGTTCGTAACAGCGATGGCTCAGCCCGTACTCGGCCAGCGGGACGGCGAAGCTGCCGAAGGTGTTGGTCTCCGTCACGTCGGCCCCGGCGTCGAAATAGAGGCGGTGCATGTTGGTGATGAGGTCGGGCCGGGTCATCACCAACAGCTCGTTGCAACCTTCATAGGCCGCGCCACCAAAGTCGTCCGCTTCGAGGCCGAGGGTCTGGATGTGTGTTCCCGTCGCTCCGTCGTAGATCACGACGCCACGTTCGAGCATTGACAGGAAATCGACCATGCCATCAGGGTAGCGAAGGTTCTGGTGGCCTCACGACGGGTCATTTGGCGTCATTTGATTTATTCGCCCCATTCGTACGGTCCGGCCCGGAGCCATGACGACGTGCGCTGAACTCGTGGTCGCTAGCCTGCATGTTCGGTGAAGATCTACACGCGTAGCGGTGATGACGGAACGACGGGGCTGTTTTTCGGCGGTCGGGTAGGCAAGGATGCGGCGGCGCCGTGGGCCTACGGCACGGTGGACGAGGCGCAGGCCGCTCTCGGGGTGGCCCGGGCATTGGTGGTGCGTGGCAGCGAGATCGACTCGATCCTCGTGTCGTTGTGTCGCGATCTCTATGTCGCGATGGCCGAGTTGGCCACCCTGGAGGAAAATCACCACAAGCTCACTCCTGGCACCACCTCGGTGACAACGGCGATGGTCGAGGCCCTCGAGTTGGTTATCGATGAGCTGAGCGAACGGTTCAGCCCGCCGACCGAGTTCGTCATACCCGGCCAGACCTTGGTTGCCGCGCAGCTCGATGTGGCCCGCACGGTGGTGCGGCGGGCCGAGCGCTTGACCATCACCGCGGTAGGCGGATCCTCGGTCGTGGTGGCCTATCTGAATCGGTTATCCGACCTGTGCTGGACCTTGGCCCGTTGGGTTGAGGCTGATGAAGGCTCCCTGCCTAGTCGCGGCGGCCTCGACCCTCGCTAGCGTGCAGGTGTGACCATCGAGCTGCAACTCCTGGCGGAAGTCCCTTCCGATGCCGCGGTGTCCGTCCATGCCATGTTCTCGGGCCCGGTTGGGTTCTCGGGCCTGGTTGGCCCTGCTGCGGTGTCGGCTGAGCTGCTGGCGGCGCTGAACTTCGAGGCCAAGGCCGACCAACTGCAAGTCGTCCCCGTCGATGGCCGGGTCGTGGTGCTGGTGGGTCTGGGCGACCTCGAAGCAGTACAGCCCGCGACGTTGCGTCGGGTCGGCGCCCAAATCACTCGGGCCGGTAAGAAGCACGCTCGCATCTCGGTGGCCGTTCTGGCTGATCTTGACGCCGCCCGGCGCGGCGCGCCGCGTGGTGGCGAGTCCGATGGGTCGGCCTTGGCCGGCGATTCATCGGCGGAGGCGCAGGCCCTAACCGAGGGTCTGTTGCTCGCCGGATACGAGTTCACCCGGCACAAGTCGGGGCCATCAAAGACGGCGCTGGAAACGATTGAACTAGTCGTCGCCGACGACGGTGCTCGGGCCGGAGCCGAGCGGGGCCGGGTCTTGGCGGAGGCGGTGTTCGTCACCCGAGACTTGGTGAACGAGCCTGGGGGTTCGCTGACCCCCCGCCGCTTGGCCAACCGAGCCCGGCGTTTGGCCAAGCAGGGTGGGTTCGAGGCCACGGTCTACAAGCACAAAGAGCTGGTGGACATGGGAATGGGTGGCCTGCTCGGCGTGAACAGGGGCTCAACGGAGCCAGCGAGGTTCGTGGAGTTGCGATATCAGCCCAGCGGCGAGTCCCGGGGCACGGTGGCGCTGGTTGGCAAAGGCATCACCTTCGATAGCGGCGGGCTGTCCCTCAAGACCGCGGCTGGCATGATGACCATGAAGTGCGACATGGCCGGGGCCGCGGCCGTGCTCGGAGCCTTCTTGGCCATCAGCCGCCTTCGTCCCGCGGTGGAGGTTCGGGGTTATCTGCCCATGACGGACAACATGACTGGTGGCGATGCCACTCGGCCCGGTGATGTGTTTCGGCTGCGCAACGGCAAGACGATCGAGGTGCTGAACACTGACGCAGAAGGTCGGCTGATTCTCGCTGATGCTCTGTCGCTGGCATCGGAAGCCCGTCCGGACGCCATCATCGATCTTGCCACCCTCACCGGGGCTTGCGTGACGGCGCTGGGAACGAAGATGGCGGGTTTGATGGGCCACAACGACGACTGGCTGCAGCAGGTGGAAGCCGCCGCCGCGGCGAGTGGCGAGCCGGTGTGGCGGCTGCCGCTGCCTCCCGAATACCGCAAGCAGTACGAGTCGAACGTGGCCGACATGAAGAACATCGGCAGCGGCCCGGGCGGTGCGCTCGTGGCCGGGCTCCTGCTCAGCGAGTTCGTTGGCGAGGGCCTGGCCTGGGCGCATCTCGACATCGCCGGACCTGCCTTCACCGAGGCCGAGGACGCCGAGGTGACCAAGGGCGGCACCGGCTTTGGGGTGCGGCTGCTGGTCGAGCTCGTCGAACGGTTCGAACGGTTCGAAAAGTCCGGCACCGAATAGGTCAGCCTCGCCCCGGTAGTCCGACCACGCCGTGTAGCGCCGCGTTGCGCCAGCGGTCGTGGTCGGCCTGGCGGTCTTCAGGTAGCCGGGTGAGCTGCGCTCGGGTGGCCGGTGGCAGCTTTCGGCGGACCAGTAGCCGATCCTCACCCCAGCGTTGGGCGAACCCGAATCCAACACAACGATGCACGGTACGTTGAACCGGACCCCAGCGACCCAGGCCGGTGCCGAGGCCGAGGATTCTGGCCGTGTGGGTGAGATCGAGCACGAAACCATCGGCCTCCTCGTCGAATCGGCTCGCGAGGTGTCGGACCAGAAGGACCGACGCCGGTCCGACGATGCCGAGCCAGAACTGCTCGACGTAGGACGATCGCGGATCCATACCGACCCGATCGATGACCGGGTCGGGCCACGGGAGGATGGTGAAGTGCGTCACCGCGGGCCGCGACGGGTTCTCGACGACCGGCGGGACGGTCTCGGTGGGCCGAACGAAATGGGACGGGAACAGCTCATCGGCCGTGGGCGGGGGCGACAAAGGGGTGGGACGCACCGGAACTCCTGGTAGCAAGAAACCAGTTGCAGGGAAGATATTTCAATATATATCAGTATGTTTCAATACTGCAACCGGCGGGCGCCCACGCGCTGCGGAGGCGGTGGCTAACGTGTCGACATGGGTGACACTGAACTGTTGGCTCGTGCTGCTGCGCTCGTCGCTAGCGCCCAGCGGATCGTGGTGCTGACCGGGGCCGGTATCTCGACGGACAGCGGGATCCCCGACTTCCGAGGTCCGAACGGGGTGTGGACGAAGAACCCCGCCGCCGAGAAATCGGCCACGATCCAGAACTACGTGGCCGATCCCGCCGTGCGCAAGGCGGCGTGGCAGAACCGCCTGCATTCGCCCAACTGGTCGGCCCAACCGAACCTCGGGCACCGCGCCCTCGCCGCGCTTGGTCAAACGGGTCGTTTGCACACCCTCATCACCCAGAACGTGGACGGCTTGCACCAAGCGGCGGGAAGCGATCCTGGCTCCATCGTGGAGATCCATGGCACGGTCCGCGAGGTGATGTGTTTGTCCTGCGACGAGCGGGCGCCCATGCAGCGGGCCTTGGCCCGTGTCGAAGCGGGCGAGGACGATCCGGCCTGCCGTAGCTGCGGAGGCATTTTGAAGTCGGCCACGATCAGCTTTGGCCAGTCCTTGGTCATGGATGACCTCGCTCGAGCCGAGCACGCCGCTCGGCAGTGTGACTTGATGCTCGCCGTGGGTACGACGTTGTCGGTGTACCCCATTGCCGACGTGGTGCCGGTGGCCAGGCGAAACGGCGCGTCGGTGATCATCGTCAACGGCGAGCCGACTGCCATGGACAGCTTGGCCGATGTGTTGGTGCGCGGCTCGATTGCCGATGTGCTGCCCATCATCGTGGGCGCCGCGGTCGAATAGGCTGTTCTCGACCCTATCTGTTCTCGACCCTATGTTGACTAGCCAACTACGGTTTAGGAACAGCAGTTCGGCTGGCTATTCGGGCCTGATCGGACCGCGTCACGAGCCAGCAGAGGAGCACATTCCATGGCTACTTTCCGGGAGCTGCTGAGCCAGACCAAGGCGGAGATCCGTGAGATCAGCACGGCCATCGCCCAGCAGAGGGTGGAGTCGGAATCCGACGTCGTCGTGCTCGATGTGCGCGAGCCTGACGAGTGGGAGCAGGGTGCGATTCCGGGGTCAATCCATATCCCGCGGGGCCATCTCGAAGCCCAGATAGAAAACCGCGTTCCCGACCGGGCCACCCCGGTGATCGTGTTCTGCGCTGGTGGCGTGCGGTCGGCCTTTGCGACCAAGACCCTCGGAGAACTTGGCTACGCCGATGTGGTGTCTGTCGAGGGCGGCTTTGGCCGCTGGAAGGATGAGGGTCGGGCCTGGCGGGTGCCTTCCACGCTCAGCGCAACCCAACGCAACCGTTACCAACGACACCTGCTGCTGCCCGAGGTTGGCATGGACGGGCAGCGCAAGCTGCTCGATGCGAAGGTGCTCCTACTCGGTGCCGGTGGTCTCGGTTCGCCCGCGGCGTTGTATCTCGCCGCGGCCGGCGTGGGCACGATTGGCATCATCGACATGGACATCGTGGACGAGTCGAACCTGCAGCGGCAGATACTTCACAACATCGATCGCGTCGGCGAGCCCAAGGTCGATTCGGCCAAGAAGACCCTGACGTTGCTCAACCCGGACGTGAACGTCGTCACCTATGACGCCCGTCTCGGGGCTGACAACGTGCTCGCCATCTTGGGCGGCTACGACGTGGTGGTCGACGGCGCGGACAACTTCCCGTCGCGCTACCTGCTCAATGACGCCTCGGTGAAGCTCGGCGTGCCGGTGGTGCACGGTTCCATCTTCCGCTTCGAAGGTCAGGTCACGGTTTTCGACCCCCGGAACGGCCCGACCTACCGTGACCTGCTCCCGCAGCCTCCGCCGGCGGAGTTCGCCCCTAGCTGCGCTGAAGCGGGCGTGCTCGGTGTGCTGCCCGGCATCATCGGCTCAATCCAGGCGCTGGAAGCCATCAAGCTCATCTTGGGGCTCGGAGACAGCCTGTCGGGCCGTATTTTGGCCTTCGACGCCCTGGAGTTGAGTTTCCGAGAATTCAAGCTTCGGGTCGACCCCGACAACGAGGTCACCTACGCCAACCGTGATCGCATCGGCATTTCGGACCTCGAGGGTCTCTGCATGCCCCACGTGTCGCGCTGAGTGCCGCGCTGGCTTCTCGCCGCGCGGTGATGCACGGTGGCGCCTGACAGGTCCGTGACGACGGTGGGCAGTACTCTCGCCTGGTTCTCAATCCCCGGAAGCCGGTAGCCCCGAGAGAGGATCTATGCCCGAACCTCGTATCGGAATCCTGGTGGTGGCCTACAACGCGGCCACCACCCTGGCCTCGGTGCTCGATCGGATCCCGCAGTCCGTCCGTCATCGGATCGAAGAGGTCATCGTCGCGGACGACGCCAGCCCGGACAACAACTCCACCTACCTCGTGGGCTTGGGCTACCAAAGCCGGGGCAGCGATCTGCCGCTGACCGTGATCCGTCGGGAGCGCAACCTCGGCTACGGAGGCAATCAAAAGGCCGGCTACCGCTACGCCATCGACCAAGGCTTTGACATCATCGTCATGCTCCACGGCGACGGGCAGTACGCGCCCGAAGCACTACCGGAGATCCTCGAGCCGCTGATCAACGGTGAGGCCGACGCCGTGTTCGGTTCGCGCATGATCGTGCCGGGAGCTGCTCGTCGGGGCGGTATGCCGTTGTATAAATACGTCGGCAACAAGATTTTGTCTTCGACGCAGAACGCGCTCATGGGTGCATCGCTGTCCGAGTGGCATTCCGGCTATCGGGCCTATCGAGTGCAAGCCCTCGAGTCGGTGCCCTTCGAAGCCAACTCCGATGGGTTCAACTTCGATACGCAAATCATCCTGCAGTTTCTCGACGCCCATAAGCGCATCGTCGAGGTGCCGATACCCACGTATTACGGCGAGGAGATCTGCCATGTCAATGGCCTGGTGTACGCCCGGGACATCATCGGCGACACCCTGCGCTATCGGCTGCAGAAGATGGGGTTCGGGTCCGGCAAACTCGCCCGCGCCGGGGAGGCCTACGACCTCAAACCCAGCGGCCACTCCAGCCACAACGCGATCTTGCGGCGCATGGCCAACGAGGCGCCGTGCAAGGTGCTCGATCTCGGGTGCTCATCTGGCTTGCTCGCCGAACAGTTGCGCCAGTTGGGCCATCACGTCACCGGCGTGGACACGATTGCACTCGCTGGGGTGGAGCAGCGGGTCGACGCGTTCTACGTGGCCGATCTGGAGCAAGGCATCCCGGCCGAGGTCGGCCGCGGCTTCGACGTGGTGCTCGCGGCTGACGTGATCGAACATGTGCGCAACGGCGCCCGGCTGCTGGCCGATATGCGCCGCTGCGTCCGCTCCGGTGGTTTCGTGCTGGCCAGTGTGCCGAACATCTCGCACTGGTACCCACGCCTACGCGTGGCTTCGGGTCGCTTCGGCTATGACCAGCGTGGCATCCTCGACGACACCCACGTGCGGTTCTTCACTCGCCGCAGTTTCCTTGCCCAGGCCCGCGAAGCCGGGCTGGAATGCCGCCGGTTCGAGGCGACGGGCCTGCCTCTCGACGTCATGGCGCAGGCCTCGGTCCAGGACGGCCAAACGATTCGCCCTGGGTCCCTTCGGCGTCTGGTTACGGGGATCGATCGAATCGGGGTTGGCCTGTGGCCTTGTCTCTTCGGGTACCAACTCGTATTCGAACTCGAACTCACGTCGCGTTGATCAGTCCTCACGCCGCGATGGGTAGGCTCTGGTACTTATGCGAGGCTTGATCCTCAGCGGCGGGGCAGGTACGCGCCTGCGGCCCATCACCCACACCAGCGCCAAGCAGCTGGTGCCGATTGCCAACAAACCGATTCTCTTCTACGGCATCGAGGACATGGCCCGAGCCGGTATCACCGAGATCGGCATCGTGGTGGGCGACACCCGGGCCGACATCATGGCTGCGGTCGGCGACGGGTCGCAGTTCGGTGTCAGGGTCACCTACCTGCCCCAGGACGCGCCACGGGGCCTGGCTCATTGCGTGCTCATCGCCCGCGACTTCCTCGGCGAGGAAGACTTCGTGATGTACCTCGGCGACAACATGTTGGAGGCCGGTCTCGCCGGGTTCGTGCAGAACTTCGAGGCTGAGCGGGCGGCGGTCGGGCGCGTGGGCCTCGGTGGGGTCGGTTCGGACCGCATTGCGGTGGCACAGATCCTCCTGAAGGAAGTCGACAATCCCGCCGCGTTCGGGGTGGCTGAGGTCGGTGCCGACGGGGAAGTTGTGCATCTGTTTGAAAAGCCCGAGGTGCCACCGTCGAATCTGGCCTTGGTGGGGGTGTACCTGTTCGATCCGCACATCCACGACGCGGTACGCGCTATCGCCGCGTCACCCCGGGGAGAGTTGGAGATCACCGACGCCATCCAGTGGCTGATCGACCAAGGCCACCGGGTCCGCCATGAGGTGTTGCAGGGCTGGTGGATCGACACCGGTAAGAAGGACCCGTTGCTGGAATGCAACCGGTTGGTACTCGACACCATCGTCGGTGCCGTGCGGGGCGAGGTCGATGAGCATTCCAGCGTTGAAGGTCGGGTCATCATCGAGGCCGGGGCTCGCCTGGAGCGGTCCCGGGTGCGCGGCCCTGCGGTCATCGGTGCTGGCACGGTGCTGCGCGACAGCTACATCGGTCCTTATAGCTCCATAGCTGCTGATTGCGAGATCGTCGGCTCCGAGATCGAGAACTCAGTGGTACTGCAATCGAGTCGTATCATCGGCATCGCCCGGCTCACTGAAAGCCTCCTGGGCCGTAACACCGAGGTGTTCCGCTCCGGATATCGTCCCCACGCCACCCGGCTGATGCTGGGCGATCACAGCCTCGTCGACCTGGAGTAGAGCCGAAATCATGGCCATCGTCACCCCATCCGGACGCATCGACGGCGTCGTTCACGTCGACTTGCAGACCTTCGGCGACGAACGTGGCGTCTTTGTCGAAACGTACCGGCGGCAGTGGGTTCCCGGCGCTCGGGAAATGATCCAGTCCAACCGTGGTGACCGCAAGGCGGGCTGCGTCGTCGGTCTGCATTACCACCTGCACCAGGCCGATTATTGGTATATCCCCTTCGGGCGGTGCCGGGCGGTGCTGCACGATCTTCGCGTCGGTTCGCCAACCGACGGTGCCACCGAGATGGTTGATCTCGGTGAACAAGCCGACGGCTCGTTTGCCCAGCGCGGGCTGTATATCCCACCCGGTGTCGCCCACGGGTTCGCCTCGCTGTCGGACATGACCATCACCTACCTCGTCGATGGCTACTACAACCCGGCGGACGAGTTGGGGGTGGCGTGGGACGATCCCGAGATAGGGGCGGATTGGGGCCTCGAGCACGCCGTGGTGTCCGCCCGTGACGCCGAGAACCCGCGCCGCTCGGCCCTCCCGCCCCACGGCGTACCGCGCTGGCCGTTACGTACCTGAGCGGGCAACGGTCCCTCATGGGGTCCGCTGGTCACGCCATGGCAGGCCGTGATGGTCGGGGCCGTTAGCCTTAGCGGTCGTTATGAAGCTTCTCGTCACCGGCGGGGCCGGATTCATCGGGTCCAACTACCTACGTTGGCTGCTCGCCAACACCGAGGACCACGTTGTGGTGCTCGACGCACTCACCTATGCGGGCAATCGGGAGAACTTCCGCGGCATCGAGGACAACCCGCGGTTTCGCTTTGTGCACGGTGACATCCGCGACCGCGAGGCGGTGGGCGCGGCGATGGCGGGCTGTCAGCGGGTCGTGCATTTCGCGGCCGAGACCCACGTCGATCGCAGCATCAGCGATCCCGACAGCTTTGTGTTGACCAACTGCCAGGGTACCAACGTGGTGTGTGACCTCGCCCGCCAGCATGGGGTCGAGCGGGTGCTGCACATTTCCACCGACGAGGTCTATGGCTCGGTCGAGGAGGGGTCCTCCACCGAGGCCGACCTGCTGGTTCCACGCTCGCCGTACTCGGCGGCCAAGGCCGGTTCGGACCTGATCGCGTTGGGCTACGGCACCACCTACGGCCTCGACGTGGTGGTGACGCGGGCATCGAACAACTACGGGCCCTACCAGTTCCCCGAGAAGGTCATCCCGCTGTTCGTCACCAACCTGCTCGACGGGCTGAGGGTCCCGTTGTACGGCGATGGGCTCAACGTGCGGGACTGGCTCTACGTACAGGACCACTGCCGCGGTATCGACACGGCGTTGCGTCTCGGTGTCGCGGGCGAGATCTACAACATCGGAGGGGGCAACGAGGTGCCCAATCGCGAGCTCACCGATCGCCTCGTCGCGCTGTGCGGCCGGGATGAATCCGCCATTGAGTACGTCGCGGACCGGCCCGGGCACGACCGCCGCTACTCGGTGGACTGTTCCAAGTTGCGTGCTCTGGGCTGGGTGCCGGCCCGCGACTTCGAGGCTGGCCTCGTGGAGACCGTGGCGTGGTACCGCGACCATCGTTGGTGGTGGGAGCCGCTCAAGGCGCGCCCCGGCGTGGTCCGCTGACGTGCGGGCCTTCGTGACCGGGGCCGGCGGTCAACTCGGCCAGGAACTGGTGCAGTTGCTCATGGCGCGTGATCGCCGAGACGATGTCATCGTCGCCGCCGACCATGCCACCATGGACCTCGCCGATCGTGACGCCGTGCTCGGCACCATCTGCAGCGTCGAGCCCGAGGTCGTCTTCCATGTCGGTGCGTTCACCGCTGTCGATCGTTGCGAAAGCGAGCCAGATCGGGCCTACGCCGTCAACGCCCTGGGAACTCGCCACGTCGCCGATGCCTGTCGGCGCATCGGCGCCCACCTGGTGTACGTGTCTACGGACTACGTGTTCGACGGCACCAAGCCCACGCCCTATCACGAGTGGGACAGCCCCAATCCACAATCGGTCTATGGACGTTCGAAGCTCGGCGGCGAGTTGGCCTGCGGGCCGGAGGCCACCATTGTGCGCACCTCGTGGGTGTGCGGCCGCTACGGCCCGAACATGGTGCGCACCGTTCTTCGGGCTGCGGCCAATCCTGGGCCGTTGCGTTTCGTGCAGGACCAGATCGGCCATCCAACCTTTGCCGATGACCTCGCGGTGATGGTGGCGCGGCTGGGCATCGAACGGCGGCCGGGGACCTTCCACGTGACCAACGCCGGAGCGGTGTCGTGGTTCGAGTTCGTCTGGGCGATACTGGAAGCTGCCGGAGGAGATCCGAGTCGAGTCCTGCCCATCACGACCGCAGAACTCGATCCACCCCGACCGGCGCCCCGTCCGGCCAATTCGGTACTCGACAATGCCGCCCTACGTCTGTCTGCCATCGCCCCGCTCGAGGACTTCCGGGTGCCGTTGGCCCGTCTAGTCGCCCACCTCCAAGCGTCATGATCGAGCCGGTGGTCCAGCCAGCCACGCCGGACGAGGCGACCGCGGCCGTGCCCTTCGTTCGGACTGTCGTGCTCAATTACAACGGCGACCCGCACTTGTTCCGCTGTCTCGATGCGCTGGCCGCAACCCAGTGGCCCCCGAATCGCTTCGAGTTGGTGGTGGTGGACAACAACTCCGTTGACGGATCGGTGCAACAGGTCGCGGCGGACTACCCCGACGTGGTGTTGCGCCGCATGGGCACCAATACGGGTTTTCCGGCCAACAACGAGGCGCTCCGTGACCTCGACGGTGTCGACTACGTCGCGTTGGTCAACAACGATGCGTTCGTCACCCCCGGCTGGTTGGCGCCCCTGGTAGAGGCGCTCGAAGAAGACCCGGCGCTTGGAGCGGCCTGTCCCAAGCTGTTGTTCGCCCCCGCCTTTGTGGAACTTGCCCTGTCCTGCGCCACCTTTCGAGCACCGGGGGACGCTCGCGACCTCGGCGTCCGCTTGAGTGGGGTGGAGGTGGACGGCGTAGACCGTTGGCGGGCGGCGCAGTTCCCTCCGCCGGGATTTTGGGGCATCGAACGCGGCGCGGGGCCAGAGGCGATGTACTGCTGGACGAACGGGCAGTCGGCTCTGCGGGTGCCCTTCGAGCCTGGTGCAACACCAAACGGTATGGTGCGAGTTCGCCTGGCGGCGCCCAAGCCCACCGCGGTGAGTCTGCGCTGTGGGGAGCGGGAGCTCACCGTGGAAGTCGGGCCGATGGCGGCCTGGTTCGAGATCGAGGTCAGCGGCGCCCCGTTCGATGTGGTGCAAAATGCCGGCAGCATCGTGCTGGTCGGCGGGTATGGCGCGGATCGTGGCTTTCTGGAACCCGATCGAGGTCAGTACGACAGCAGCGACGAGGTTTTCGCCTGGTGCGGTGGTGGGGTGCTACTGCGGCCGGGGTATCTGCGCGAGGTGGGCCTGTTCGACGAGCGGTTCTTCGCCTACTACGAGGACACCGATCTGGCGTGGCGGGGGCGGGCACTCGGCTGGCGCTATCGCTACGTGCCCACGTCGGTCCTACGTCATCAGCACGCCACCACCACCGTGGAAGGTTCGGCCGTCTTCGCTCGCTACGTCGAACGGAACCGACTCATCATGCTGACCAAGAATGCCCCGCGCCGGCTGGTGGCGCAGGCGGTAGGGCGTTATCTGCTGAGCACCGCGTCCTACGCCCGGCGTGACATTCTGGGCCCCTTGAGGCGGGCCCATCGGCCCCGCTTCGGGGTGGTGGGCCTGCGGCTGGAGTCCTTCGGGTCTTATCTCCGGCTGTTGCCCTCGCTGCTGCGGGAGCGACGGGCGTTGCGCCGAAACCAGGTCGTCGAAGACACCGTGCTGGTGACCTGGTTCCAACTCCATCGCTGAGCGGTGTGGGCGCAGGCGAGGCGTTTCGGGTTAGAAGGGGAGCCACATCAAAACCGGCTGGTCCTGGCTCCACCACCACAGTTCATGGCGGCCGTCGCCGTCGGAGTCGATCGACAACACCGCGACGCCGAGCGGAACCTGGGCGCGGCGAACGAGGCGCTCAGACGCGCCTTGGCGGAGCCACACCGTCGCCACAAAGTTCTCGTCGACGGTGACCACGTCGGCGCTTCCACCGCCGTCGATGTCGGTCAGGACCATGGTGGTGTCAGCGCCGTAGTGGGTGACCAGCGTCGGGCGGAAAACCGAGCCGCCATACCAAATGGGCAATGTCGCCCCGGTGCGGCCAAATTGGTTGAGCCACACGATGTCGTCGTGCTGGTCGCCGTCGAGGTCGGTACTGACCGGTTGGTAATCGCCGCCCATAGTGATAGGTGTCTGTAGGAAGGGGTCCGGACCGCGGCCATACCATACCGAATCGGCCGCGGCGCCAGGCTGGTACCACAGCACGTCGGAGCGCAGGTCGCCGTCGAAGTCCCCCACCACCACTCGGTAGGGGCCACCGGTGATGGTCCAGTCGGTGCGGTGGGAGCCGACCTCGGGATCGAATTCGATCAGGGGGAGCGTGCTGAGCCAGCTTCGGTAGAACAGGATCTCTTCGTCACCGTCAGCGTCAAAGTCGCCGACGACGGGTAACGCGCTGCCCGACGCCGCCAGGGTGGAGGTGCTCAACGTGCCCGACGGACTGCCGCGGACCAAGCTCACCGTCGAGCGTCCAGGGGTGGAGAAGAGCAGATCTGCGCTGCCGTCACCGTCCCAGTCGAGTTGGGTCATCTTGGTGTTGACCCCGCCGTAGTCGGGCACGGCGAAACTCGAAGAGGCGAAACCACCGTGGTCATTCGCCAGCCAGAGTTCATCGAGGTCCGGCCCCGGTCGATACCAGAACACGTCGTCGCGGCCGTCGCGGTTGAAGTCGCCAACCGCCGGCTGGCCGTGCCCGGTGCGGGTGAGCGCGCCATCGGCGAGGAACCTCGTGGCGGCCACCAACTCGTCGTAACGCAACTGCACGCGCTCTCGGATTTCGCTCAGCCGGTCTTCCAGGTCGCCTGGACATAGTGTGGCGTTGACATCTTGGTGACCGACGATGCGAGGCAGCGTCACCGGGACGAGGGGAGGGAAAAACCACGGCTCCTCCTCCCGTGGCAGCATGGTGGCCTCAACGCCAGGGTCGGCACCGTGGCGGAACAACATCCAGGCGACCAACTCCACCGCCGCGTCCAGCGCGGCTTCGCTGGGCTCGTCGTGCATGAAGTTGCCGAGAAGGGCCACCCCGACCGAGCCGTAGTTCACCCCTCCGGAATGGGCACCCTGGGCCAGCGCGTCCAGCGAGGAATTGCGGCCTTCGAAGATGCGACCGAAGCGATCGATCAAGAAGTTGTAGCCGATGTCGTCCCAAAGATTTGAGGTCATGTGCTCGCTCTGCATGTTCCGCAATATCTGCGGTACGTCCTCTGCGGCGTGGGCCGAATCACCCACGGTGTGGTGCAGCACCGCGAGGTGCAGTCGGGTGGCCGTATCGGCGACCGCGGTCGGCGGCGCGGCGCCCCACTCGGCTCGGCTGATCACCGCCGGGCGTTCCATTGCCGGCCGCGGGGTGAGCGCCGTCAAGCCCGTGCCACTCGCCGCGGCTGTTGTGCCGCCGCCCTGAACGTTCGACAAGGGGCTGGCCAAAGGGGTCACCGCTTGGGTCTCGAACGCCGGTGCCGCGGCTTGGTGGGGGTCGAGTGGGAGCGGACCGGGGGCGGCGACGATGGCGGCGAGGTCAGCGTCGGGTCCCACCAAGCGGACCACGAGGCTCTTGGCCTCGGGGTCGACGTCAAGTTGCCAGCCGTCGGCCTCGCCGACCCACACCGAGTCCGAGGCTAGGTGGACCGCCACTGAGTCGATGCTCTGGCGCCTCGCTTCGGGCGACCCGGGGTCGGGGCCGTGATCGGCGTTGCGGGTGACCGGCCGCCAGTCCGACCAGCCGGTGGTGTGGTGAACCCGGAACCGGGCGTCGGTCTGTTCCGGCCCCTGCCAGGTGAAGCCGATGAACAGGAACAGCTCGAGATCGTGCTGCTCGGCCAGCGCGCGGGGTGGGTTCGGGGCAACGTCGGCCGAGCGTTGTGGGTCCAAAAGGCCAACGTGGCGGGCCGAGTCGGCAACCACAACGGTGGACAGCGGTTGTAAAGCGACCTCGACGCTGGTGGTCCGCATGACGGCCTGACGCCAGCGGTCCGCCAGGCCCGCCGCTGGCGCCGCGGGCGGGACCATGTCGCTTTGGACGGAGGGGCGGTTGTTGACCGGCGGCGGGGATGTGTCCCCGGCGGTGACCTCGGCCACCGCGGTGGCGAACGGCGCGGGCCATGCGGGCAAGGCGGGCGAGGCGGGCGAGGCGGCATTGGCCCTGGTGGGGCTTTGCGGCGTGGCCCGTCGGGCGCTCGCGGCCTGCGACGTGGTGGAGGTCGCGGCAGGCGTTGCCGCGCAGGAGAGGGCCATGGTGCCCAGCAGCACCGACATGGCGAGGGCCACAAGCCGCAACGGGACACTCCGGGCCGGGTTGTCAGGCACGGGTTGGCCCGACGGCCATCGCTGCAATCGTCGGCCCTGCACTATCACGATGGTACCGGAGCTGCGCCGAGGGCAGGACCCCGGCACCGCCGATTGCGGTTCGAGGTCACCCGTGGGCCAGCCACCGGGGCGTAGTTCGTTAGACTCGGGCCGCGACGCCCAAGGTGGGCCAGAGTTTGGTACGAAGATCTGTGTCAAGAATTGCCGAGTATGTGGAGGCGCGGGAACTCGCCAAGGCGCTCACCATGCGCGATATCCGCGGCCAGTACAAGGGCTCGATCCTCGGTTGGTTCTGGTCCCTGCTCAATCCGCTGACCACGGTCGCGGTCTTCACGTTTTTTTTCGCCGTGCTTGGGGTGCCGGCACCGGTGGGCGACCCGTCGGGGTTGAAGATTTTCGCCCTGTATCTGTTCACGGGTCTGGTGCCGTGGAATTTCTTCGCCATGTCCATCAACGGCGCCGCAGGCTCCGTTGTGGCCCAAAGTTCGCTGGTCACCAAGGTCTACTTCCCTCGCGGCATCGTGGTGCTGTCCAAGATCGGCTCGGTCGGCTTCACCACCCTGATGGAAATGTCCGTGGCGGTCGTCCTGTTGCTCGTCGCGGGCAACATGGTGTTGCCCTGGTTGCCCGCGGTGGTCGTGCTGGTGGCCCTGCAGGGATGTCTGGCCTTGGGCATCGGTCTGATGCTGGCGGTTGCCAACGTGTACTTCAGGGACGTCCAATATCTGGTCAGCATTGCCTTGCAGGTGCTCTTCTACAGCACGCCCGTCGTGTACCAAACGAGCCTTATCGAGGCAAGATTCGGTGCCCGAGGGCTGTTCGTGTACCGGCTGAACCCCCTCGTAGACCTCATCGAGGCCTATCACCGTGTCCTCTACGATCTCCGCTGGCCCGATTTCAGGTGGCTGGGCTATGTCGCGGTCTGGGCGGCGGTCCTCCTGGTGCTCGGTGGCTGGTTGTTCAACCGTTTCGAACCGCGCCTGGCGGAAGAACTGTGAGCGCTCCGTTGTCGCCCCTGCCCGATTCGGTAGCCATAGCCGTTCGCAACGTGTCCAAAGAGTTCCGGCGTTACTCGGTGCGCAACCAGTCGGTGAAGGCGGCGTTGTTCCGGGGTAGCCGAGGGACCTATGAGGACAACTGGGTCCTCGACGACGTGTCGTTGGACATCCCCACCGGTTCCACCTTCGGTCTCATCGGGTCGAACGGCTCGGGCAAGTCGACGTTGCTGAAGTGCATGGCCCGTATCCTCAAACCGAACAAGGGCTCCATCACGGTCAACGGACGGTTGTCCGCCCTCATTGAGCTTGGCGCCGGGTTTCATCCCGAGTTGAGTGGGCGAGAGAACGTGTATCTCAACGGCGCGGTGCTCGGACTGCGCCGCAAGGAGATCGACCAGCGCTTCGATCGCATCATCGACTTCGCCGGTCGCCAGGTCGCCCAGGCCATCGATCAGCCGATCAAGACCTACTCGTCGGGCATGTACGTTCGGCTGGGGTTCTCCATCGCGGTAAATGTCGAACCTGAGGTCCTGCTCGTCGATGAGGTCCTCGCCGTTGGAGATGAGGAATTTCAACGGCGCTGCTACCAACGTTTCGAGGAGTTCTCCGCCGATGGGCGCACGGTAGTTCTGGTATCGCACGGCCTGTCGAGCGTCGCCGCGATGTGCGATCAAGTCGCCTGGCTCGAAGGCGGGAAGCTGCTGCACGTTGGCCAACCCCAGCAGGTGGTGGACGCCTATCTGACCACGCTGGACTTCGGACGCTCGGCGTCGGTGGCGGTGTCCGCCAGCCCCGGAGTTCGCCTCTCCAACATTGCCATCGAGGGCTCCCAGCGCAGGAACACGGTGACTGAAGTTGGTGAGCAGGTGGCGCAGCTGCGTACCGGCGAGACCGCCCGGTTGCGCATGAGCTACGAGACCGATCAGCCACACGATTTGCCCGTGTTCGCCTTTTCGATCCACACCCTGGACGGCACTTTGGCCGCGAACCCGTGCACCATCGGCGTCGCTGGCCCGGCCCGCATCGAAACTCAGGGCACGGTGGAACTCGAGGTTCCGTCCCTGATGTTGGTACCGGGGGCCTACACGCTGGGAGCAGCCGTGTTCGACTCCTCGGGGGAACACGCCATCGACCGCAAGCTCCGCCTGGTTCGCTTCGAGGTAACCGGCGAGGGTCAAAGCGAAACGCGGGGCATCACCGCGCTTGGTGGACACTGGCACGGACCGTTGTTCGACCGCCCGTGAACGGCGCATCCGGCGTGGTTCGCCCGCTGCGAGTGGGGGTGTACAACCGTTTTTGGGCCACCGCAGGCGGCGGTGAGAAGTTCGCCGGTGCCATCGCTACGGCGCTGTGCCACGCCCACGATGTGGAGTTGGTCGGCCACGACGACATCGACGCCACCACGCTGGCGATGCTGGCCGACCGCCTGCAGCTCGACCTGGGCGGGGTGGCCTGGCGGACGGTGGGGCCATCGTCGATCGAAGTCGAAGCGGCATCGGCGGACTACGACGTGTTCATCAACGTCAGCTACGGCAGTTCCGTGAGGAACCGAGCCCGTCACGGGCTGTATGTGGTGCACTTTCCTACCATCGGCGCCCCCCGACCGCGTGGTTGGCGCCGCTTCGGGCTGCGGGTGGTAGGTCGACTGGCCAAAATCACCGCGGCGTCACTTGACGTGGGTCATTGGACAGCCGGGATGTACGCACCGGAACCGCACGGCCGCTTCAGCCATCGCTGGAGCGACGGGGACGCGGTCCTACAGCCTCCGCCCGTTCGCCAACTGCGCCTCGTACTGGGCACGGTCAGGGCGGCGGGCGCAACGCCGGTCACCGCGGCAGTGGAGTCGGCGAAGGGTGAGGTCCTGGGCCGGAAATCGCTCGCGCGGGGCAGAGCCGGACGATCTCTGCCCTTCGCCGTGCTTTCGCTAAAGCTGGCTGAGCCCGCCCCCAGCGGTGCAGGGTCCGCTCTGCGCCTCGTCAGCCCGACCCGAGAATCGTCAAGCCGGCCCGCCGATCGGCGACGGCTCGGGGTCTCGGTGCTCGCCGTACTGGGCGGGCCGTGGTACCAAAGGGTGCTGCAGCTGCTCGATCAGTTGTTGCGGGCCCCGGGCGCGGACCTGTCCTTTCTCGACAGCTATCAGCAGGTGGTGTCGAATTCGGCGTTCACCGCCCGTTGGGTGGGCCAGCTTTGGGGCGTCGAGTCCGACATCCTCAACCCACCGGTGAGCGCGCAGCCCAGGGGAGACAAAGAGCCGGTCATCTTGCATGTGGGGCGCTTCTTTCCGCCCGAGGTCGGCCACAGCAAGGGTCAGCTCGAGCTGGTGCGGGCATGGCGCGAGTTGCTCGCCCAACGAGACCTGCCCGGCTGGACGCTGCATCTGGTCGGCGGATGCGACGATGACGGCCGGGGCTATCTCGATCAGGTGAGGGCCGAGGTGGGCTCTTTGCCCGTCGTGCTGCACGTGAACGCCTCGGGAGAAGAGCTGCGTGGCCTGTTCGCCCGGGCCACGATCTACTGGCATGGCACCGGTCTCGGCGTGGATCCCGATGCCTATCCCGAGCGGATGGAGCATTTCGGGATAGCGACCGTTGAGGCCATGTCCGCCGGCGCCGTGCCCGTGGCCATCGGCGTGGCCGGACAGCTCGAGGTGTTCGATGACGGCGTAGAAGGGTTCCACTTCCACGATCTCGACGGGCTGGTCGCTCGTACCGCCGAACTCATCGCCGATCCGTCACGCGGCGCGGCGATGGCCCAAGCGGGGGTGCTTCGGGCCGAACGGTACAGCGAGGCGGCGTTCGAGCGACGCTTGCGCTCGCTGCTCGATGTCCTGACCGGCTGAGGAGGCTCGTGCCCGGCGCCGTTGACGGACTCAACCGGCGAGAGGCTTTTTGGCGACCCAGGTCAGGAACATGTACGCCGGCTCGAAGCCGAAACGCCGCGCCGCTTCTTGGTCTGCGGCGGCCTGAAGCTCTGCTCGCAAGGCGACAGACTGCTCGCCGCGGTGCATCGCCGTAAGCCGATCGCGGCGCAGCCCAAGCAGGATGGCAGCGACGTCGAACTCGGGCGAAACCGGTCTTGGCCAAGGCCACGCGGCGGGATCGAGGGGCCCTGCCGCGACGGCAAGCAGCAGTTGGGGAGCGAGCAGGGTGACCTCGAAGCCGCGGGAGGCCAACGCGTCGCCCAACGCGGGGCCGAAGCGCCAGAAGACCGGGGTGTGGTCACCGTGAAACTCGGGCTGGGCTGGTGGCGCAGTCTGACCCTGCAGCACCGGAACCTGCAGGAGGAGCGTGCCACCAGGGCGCAGCACGCGATACAGCTCGTCGAGGGCCTTGGCCGTGTCAGCGACGTGTTCGAGCACATGGGGGGTCAGGACCACATCGAGGCTGTCGGTCGGCAGGTCGATGTGCTCCAGGTCGATGCGGATCATGCCCGCATGCGCCCGCTCGTCAAAGTCGGAGCACAGGTAATCGAACCAACTCGCCATGGCCTGCCGATAACGCTGGTCGAGGCGGGGACTGGTTTCCAGCACCCGCAGCCGTTGCGTCGGGCCCCCCGGCGTGACCCGCTGCTGTAGGGCCCAGAACAGGAAGCGGTCGCGGCCTATCGACCCGCATCGGGGACACACCGCCGCCTCGCAATGGACGGGACCGTCGAACGCCTCGCCCGACCAGCGACAGATGTTGCACTGACGCCGTCCCGCCTCCTCGAGGATGGTCCAAGGATTGGAACCCGGGACGGTCCACGACGTGGGCTGGCGTCCGCGGCGGGCCAGGCGTCGCCGGCCTGCTCGCCACAGCGACTCCGCCTCCCGCACCAGCGCGCCGGGGATGGTTGCGCCGCTGGCGTTCATCGGGGACCGGGTGCCACGTCGCCCGGTACGACTCGCGCCAAGGTCCTCGAGGCGCTCAGAGACGAATGGGGCAGAGCAACGGCGGGCATGGTGGGTTAGCGACAATCGTGCGGTCGCCCGGCATGGGGCATGGCGCATGGTAGCCGCGGCTCGCCGACCGCGGTCAGCGTCATCGCTCCGCCGCTGGTGCCGGGCGTTTCAGCGGAGGAGTTGGTCGATAGCCTGCCGATATGACATTGCGCTTCGTGATCATCGGTGGCGGTCCGGCGGGACACCAGGCGGCGACCTACGGCGCGAGGCTCGGTGGCCAGGTCACCCTGATCGAGCGAGACGTGGTCGGCGGAGCGGCACACCTGTGGGACTGTGTGCCTTCCAAGGCCATGATCGCCACGGGTGGAGCGATGTCGTTCCTGCAACGGGTGCAGGGCTTCGGCCTCGAACGCGCCCAAGGCCAGGTCGATCTCGATGGCTTGCGCGCTCGTGTCAACACCATCACTTCCCGTCTCGAGGGTGCTACCACCGAGTTGTTGCAGAGCCAAGGGGTACGGATCGTGCACGGTACGGGCCGTTTCGTGGGTCCCAACCGGGTCGTGGCGGACACCGTGGACGGCAGCGAGGAATTCGCCGCGGATCGGGTGCTCATCGCCACTGGCAGCCGGCCTCGCATCCCGCCGTGGGCGGAGGTCGACCACCACCGAATCCTCACCACACGCGATGCCTATCCGCCGCCCGAGCTGCCCGAACACCTGGTGGTGATCGGATCGGGGGTGACCGGGGTGGAGTTCGTGCACATGTTCAGCTCTCTTGGCTGCCGGGTCACCCTGGTCGTCTCCCGCCAGCAAGTCTTGCCCAAGAAAGACGCTGAGGTCGCCGCTGCCCTAGAGGAGAACTTCCTCCAGCGGGGGGTGCATCTGCTCAAGGGGGCCAAGGCC
The DNA here is from genome assembly GCA_945906305.1 of Ferrithrix thermotolerans DSM 19514. Taxonomy (GTDB): domain Bacteria; phylum Actinomycetota; class Acidimicrobiia; order Acidimicrobiales; family CAIXPF01; genus CAIXPF01. Next base: position 73,792 of record CAMDQT010000001.1, read on the forward strand.
ATTGGCATCGACCGGGTCGAAACGGGGGTGCGGGTGGTGTGCGATGACGGTCGGGTCGTGCTCGGCTCGCACGCGTTGTTAGCCATCGGGTCGGTCCCCAACGTCGATCAACTCGGCCTCGAGCAGGCCGGGGTCGAGCTCGATGAGCGGCGATTCCCGGTCAATGTCGGTCATCATTTACAGACCAACGTGCCGCACATTTACGTGGGTGGAGACGTGTCGGGCAAGCTGCCGTTGTCGTCGGTGGCCTCGATGCAGGGGCGCAAGATCGCCGAACACGCCATGGGACTGCACGCGCTCGACCATCGTCACCTCGACTACGACATGGCCGCATCGGCCATCTTCACCGAGCCGGAGATCGCTGATGTCGGCCTGCCGGAGGTCGAGGCGTTCAACCTGGGACGAAAGATCCGCGTGACCAAGGTGCCGATGGCGGCGTCGCCGAAAGCCTGGATCAACAACGACACCCGCGGTTTTGTCAAAATTCTGTCCGACCCTTATACCGGGGTGGTTCTCGGCGGGTCCATCGTGGGCGGTCATGCGGCCGAACTCATCGCCGTCGTCGCCTTGGCGGTAACCAACCGGCTCAAAGTCGCCGACATCATCGACTCGTTGTTGGTCCACCCCTCGCTGTCGGAACTGCTGGCCGACGCCGCCGAATAGCGGTCGAGATGAGTGCTCTACTCGATGATGACGACGACGTCGCCGGAACCGACGGTGTCGCCCGGCTTGACCTTGACGGTCTTCACCGTGCCCGACTTCTCCGCCGCGATGTTGTTCTCCATCTTCATGGCTTCGAGTACGACCACGGTCTGCCCGGCCTCAACGACGTCGCCTTCGGCGACGAGCACCTTGACAATCGTGCCCTGCATCGGGACGGCGACTGAACCCGACCCGCTGCTGGCGCCGCCAGCCGTCGCGGACCGCTTCGGTCGCGGAGCCTTGGTTGCAGCACCGGCGGGCAGGGCGGTGGCGGGTGTCTCCGGTACCCACATCGCCACGGAGAACTTCTTGCTGTTGACCTCGACCTCCACGGTGCGGCGGACCGTGGCCGGTTCGCCGTCCTCACCGGGAACCGGCGCCGGGGCGTCGCCCTTGCTCGATACCAAGTTCTTGAGATCCAACACGTCCTCCACCCACTTGGTGGAGTGTTCGACGGCGGCGAAATCGGGGTGTTCGAGGATGGCGATATCGGCGGGGATCGTGGTGTGCACGCCAGCGACATCGAATTCGTTCAAGGCCCGCAGGGTGCGGGCGATGGCGGTGTCTCGATCTTTGCCCCAGCAGATCAGCTTGCCGACCAGGTTGTCGTAGTACTGGCTGATCGTGTCGCCGGCTTCGTACCCACCATCCCAACGCGTGCCGTAGCCCGAGGGTGTGCGTAGCTTGGTGAGGGGGCCGGGCGAGGGCATGAACTTGCCCCCGGAGGGGTTCTCGGCATTGATGCGGACCTCGATGGCATGGCCGGTGACGCAGACCTGATCTTGGCTGATGGGCAGTGGTTCACCGGCGGCGATGCGCAGCTGCCACTCGACGAGGTCCACGCCGGTGACCATTTCGGTCACGGGGTGCTCCACCTGAAGGCGAGTGTTCATCTCGAGGAAAAAGAACCCGCCGTCCTGGTAAAGGAACTCGCACGTGCCAGCATTGAAGTAGCCGCAGGCGCGGGCGACGGCGACGGCGGCCTCGCCCATCTGGCGCCGGATTTCGTCTCCCAGGCCGGGCGCGGGGGCTTCCTCGATGAGCTTCTGGTGACGACGCTGGGCGGAGCAGTCCCGCTCGGCGAGGTACACGTAGTTGCCCTGTTGGTCGCCGAACACCTGGATCTCGATGTGGCGCGGATTCTCCAGGTAGCGCTCCATGTAGATCTCGTCCCGGCCGAAGTAGGCCTTGGCCTCACGCTGGGCCGACTCGATGGCGCTGTTGATCGATGCTTCATCGGTCACCACCTTCATGCCTCGGCCGCCTCCGCCATAGGCGGCCTTGATGGCGATCGGGTAGCCGTGCGACCGCCCGAACTCCACCACCTCAGAAGGGTCGGTGATGAATACGGTCGTGCCGGGTACCCCGGAGACTCCACCGCGCTCCGCCGCGAGGCGAGCGGAGATCTTGTCGCCCATCACCTCGATGGCCTCGGGCGGTGGGCCGATGAAGGTCACGCCGAGATCGGTGATGGCCCGGGCGAAGTCGGCATTTTCGGAGAAGAACCCGTACCCGGGGTGCACGGCGTCGGCGCCGGAACGGCGAATGACGTCGAGGATGGCATCGGTGTTGAGGTAGCTCTCGGCGGCGGTCTTGCCGCCGAGCGCGTAGGCCTCATCGGCGAGGCGAACATGGAGAGCGTCGCGATCGAGTTCGGAGTAGACCGCTACGGTCTTGACGCCGAGTTCGCGGCAGCCGCGGATGACCCGGACGGCGATTTCGCCGCGGTTGGCAATGAGCACCTTGGAGAACACGACACTATGGATAGTCGCTCGGGTACCCCACAGGCGAGACCGAGTGCCGACAATCACTCTGTTCGCGCCATTCAGTTGCGTACCGCAGTGGCTGCAACCCGCTTCCAGGCCGTGGACTGGGTCGCTGAGACGGGCTCCACGAACCGGGACCTGATCGAGCAGGCGATCGCAGATCGCGACGATCCCTCCGCCGCCGGTCGCCAGCCGGCGGTGCTGGTCACGGACCATCAGACGGCGGGACGCGGCACGAAGGGCCGGAGTTGGTTCGACCCCCCGGGCGGCTCGCTGCTGCTTTCGGTTCGCTTGTTCCCCCCGGTGCAGCCTGCGCTGTTGCACCTGTTCACCACGGCGTTGTCGGTGGCGGCCGCGGACGCCTGCGCCGCGGTGGCCGGAGTCGAGGTCGGCCTCAAGTGGCCGAACGATCTGATCGTCGGTGAGCGCAAGCTGGCCGGGGTCCTGGCGGAGTCTTCCGTCCGGGGCGCCTCGGTCGATGCCCTGGTGATCGGCATCGGGATGAACGTCAACTGGCCGTCGCCGCTGCCGGAGGAGCTCGGTGAGGTTGCGGTTGCGCTCAACCAGCTAGCCGGTGGGGACGTGGACCGGGTTGAGTTGGCGGCGGCGCTGGTGGTTGGCTTCGAGGGGGAGTTGTCCGCCCTCGCCGAGAACGGAGGAGGGGCGCTGCTGCTGGAACGCTATCGCCGACAATCGGCGACGCTGGGGCGTCGGGTGCGGGTCGAGTTGCCCGGCGGGCCGCTGTTGGGCGAGGCCGTCGACGTCACCGAAGAGGGCCTCCTCGTCGTGCTCGTGGCCGGGGTCCATCACCAATTCGCCGCGGCCGACGTGACCCACTTGCGCATGGGCTGATCCGCCGGGGCCTATCAGGGCTCGGACGTGGTTTGCACCAGGGTGCTCAGATACGACGCGATCTCCGCCGTTCGTGCCCCGCTCGGGGCCAGCAGCCGATCATCGATCGCCGCGACCGGCTGTCCGAGCCGGGTGGTCGAGGTTAGGAAGACCTCCTCGGCATCGCGGAAGACCGCGAGGGGAATGCGGCGCTCAACGGCGAGGCCAGCTTCGAGCACCAGGGCTCGGGTGACCCCGGCCAGACAGCCCGAGGTCAACGGCGGGGTCACTACCTCGTCGTGCAGGACCACGAACACGTTCGACCCAGTTCCTTCGCACAGCTCGCCTGCGGTGTTGGCGAAGATGGCCTCGTCGGCGCCGTGGCGTTGTGCCACTTGCAGCGCCACCACGTTCTCCGCGTAGGACGTCGTTTTGAGCCCCGCCAGGGCGCCGTGCTCGTTGCGGGTCCACGGCACCACAACGACCCGGGCCGTGGCCGCGGCGCTACGCAATGGGAGGGCGGCGATAACTACGGTGAGCGGCCCGTCACCGCGGCTTGACCCGAGCGCAGAACGGCCGGCGGTCACCGTGATGCGGATACGCAGTTCCCCTTCACCGTCATGCGATGCAATGACCTCAGTGACTGCCGCTCGGACGGTGGCGTCGTCAAGGGTTATGGGCAGGTGCAATCCCGCGGCTGATTGGCGGAGCCGATCGAGGTGGCGGCGGAGGGCGAAGGGGACCCTGTCCACTGTGGCGATCGTCTCGAAGACCCCGTCACCGACGACGAAGCCGTGGTCGTCGAAGGACACCATCGCCTCCTCGCGGCGACGAAGCCGACCATCGTGCCAAACCAGCCCGCCACCGGCGAAGGACTCCTCGGACCGGGTTGGTTGGATGACCATCGGCGTACTGTAGGCGGCCCGTTGGTTGGGCGTCGGAGGCGGTTCAGGCCTGCCCGACCGGTCAGACGCGCCGTGTGGCGCTGCTAGCGTCGATCGCTGTGTCTGCCGTCCCCCCCGGCGTGAAGCTGCGTCGCACCTGGCCGCAACGGCTGATGCTAAGCGTCGGCGTGGTCCTCGTCGGATGCGCTTTCGTTGCCTCCGGCGCATTGTTGTACGTCGACAACAAGACCAGCCAGATCCAGCACATCAGCCTGTCCAATGTCCTCACCGGTCGGCCCGACGCCGACGTGTCCCGCGACCCCATCAACGTCCTGCTTGTCGGGGTGGACAGCGCCGACGGTCTCGACCCCGACGATCCGGTTCGCTCCGAACGCGACGCCAACGGTGTGAGCGGAATGCGTTCGGACACCATCATGGTGATGCGGATCATGCCCGAAGAGGGTCGGGTGGCCTTGGTGTCTTTCCCGCGGGATCTGTGGGTTGAGATCGCCGCCACCGGCCGCAGCGAGAAGATCAACGCCGCCATGTACTACGGCGGCCCGCAGGCCCTCATCGATACCATCTGGAGGAACTACGGCATCCCGCTCGATCATTACGCGCAGGTCGACTTCGCCCAGTTCGAGAAACTCGTCGACGTTGTGGGTGGCGTCAAGGTGTACTTCGACGCCGCGGCGCGTGACCAGTACACCGGCCTCGATGTCGCCGAGCCTGGTTGCGTAAATCTCAGCGGACCCCAGGCCCTCGCCTATGCGCGCTCGCGCTATTACGAGTACTACGACGAGGAGGCCGGGCGTTGGGTGTCTGACCCCACCGCTGACCTCGGCCGAATCAGCCGACAGCAGGACTTCATCAAGCGAGCGTTGGGGCGAGCGGTGGTCAAGGGCATTCGCAACCCCTTCACCCTCAATCAACTCGTCAACACCGGCTTGCAGGCAGTGGTTCTTGACGACGGCCTCTCGACCATGGACTTGATCGCCTTAGGCACGAAGTTCCGCAACTTCGAACCGGACCGACTCGAGACCTACGCCTTGCCCGTTTTTTTGGACAGTGTCGGTGACGCCTCGGTGGTCCGCATCATTGACGACGAAGCGGAACCGATTCTGGACCTGTTTCGCGGCCGCCGACCCGAGGAGTTCGGACCGGCCGAGGTCGCGATCAGGGTGCTCAACGGCACCGGCCGCTCGTTCGAAGGTAGGACGACGGGCGAGGCCCTGGCCGGCGTCGGGTTCGACCTCGCCGCCGTGGGCGACGCCGCAGTCCAAAACGTCACCCGTAGCCGTATCCGCTTCGCTCCCAAGCAGCGGGCCGGGGCTGAGCTCTTGGTGCGCTATCTCGCTGCGGGTGCGGTGTTGGTAGAGGACCCGACGGCGACGGACGGTCTGGTCGAGCTGACCACTGGGGTGGACTACAGCGGGGTGCTGCCCACCCCGCTGCCAGCGACAACGACCACGGTTGGTCCCGGCCCCTCCCCGGCCACCGCTTCGACATTCGCGGTGACCACCACCACGCGCTACGGGGTTGTGCCGGGTACGGGCCACGCTGCCGCTGGTTGTCGTTGATCGGGTGCCGGGTGGGCGAAAACACCAAGCGCGGAGTTACCCGACCACCGGCTGAGGCAACCCGATGGGGAGAAAAGCGCGAATATCGGCGCGCTTCGAGCCGATGTTCTCAGCGGCGTCGGTGGCGCGGGCTAGCCAGGGTCGGCGTAGTCGACCCCGCGGCGTGATATCGCGGCAAGGGTTGCCACGCCGTTTACCAGAAAGAATGGACTTATGGGCAGAATCGCCGTGATTGGTACGGGCTATGTCGGTCTCACCACCGGTGCGTGCTTCGCCCGTCTTGGCCACGAGGTGATCTGCGCCGACATCGATGTGGACAAGGTGAACCGATTGAACCGGGGCGAGGTGCCCATCTTTGAACCGGGCCTTGATCAGGTTGTCCAGGAGGGCCGAGCCGCAGGACGGCTGTCCTTTGTCATCGGTGCGGCACAGGCGGCAGCGCAGTGCGAGTTCATCTACCTCTGTGTTCCCACCCCGCAGAGCGCTGACGGTACCGCCGACCTTTCCTACATCGAGGCCGCAGCCCGCGAGATCGGCCCGGTTTTGCACGCCAATGCCATCGTGGTCAACAAATCGACGGTGCCGGTCGGCTCCACAAAGGTCGTCGAGCGAGCATTGGCCCGCCCTGACGTGGCGGTGGTGTCCAATCCGGAGTTCCTCCGAGAAGGCTCCGCGGTCGACGACTTCCTGCGCCCAGACCGGGTGGTGATCGGTGCGGACGATCAGTCTGCCGCGGTGCGGGTGGCGTCACTGTATGCCGATGTGCCAGCCCCGCTCATGGTGACGGACCCCGCGTCGGCGGAGACCATCAAGTACGCGTGCAACGCCTTTCTCGCCACCAAGCTCAGCTTCGTGAATGCCGTCGCCGCGGTCAGCGAGGCGGTAGGGGCTGATATCAACGATGTGATCCTCGGCATGGGATACGACAAGCGCATCGGTCACGAGTTTCTGCGGCCCGGTCCCGGTTGGGGCGGTAGTTGTTTCCCCAAGGACACGGTCGCGCTCATTGCCATTGCCGAGCACCACGGTTACGACTTCCATTTGCTGCGGGGGGTCCTCGCGGTCAATGAGGAGCAGTTCGGCCGGGTTTCGAACAAGGTATGCAAGGCCATAGCGGGTTCGGCGGGCGACGTAGCGGGCAAGACCGTTGCCGTCTGGGGCCTCACCTTCAAGGCCCGCACCGATGATCTGCGCGAGTCCCCCGCGCTGAAGGTCATCGGCCGGTTGCTTCTAGCCGGGCTGAAGGTGCGGGCCTACGATCCGGCGATCTCCCCGGCATCGGCGGGCTCGGAGGCATTGGCCGGGATCGAAGTGTGCGAGGACGCCTACGACGCCTGCACGGGTGCGGATGCGCTCGTCGTGCTCACCGAATGGGATGAGTTCAAGTGGCTCGACTTCGAACGCGTACGCGAGCTCATGGTCTCGCCGCGTGTGGTGGACGGTCGGAACCATCTCGATCGCGCCGAGCTGATACGACGCGGGTTTACCTACGAAGGTATCGGGCGGAGTTGACAGGTTGAACGGTGTTCTGACTACCTATTCCGGTCGGCGATTGGCCGAAACGGGTGCTGTGCACCCCCGGAGGCGGTTGGAATGTCCCGGATTGTGGTGACCGGCGGCGCCGGCTTTCTCGGGTCGCACGTGTGCGAGGCGCTGCTCGCCCGCGGTGAGGAGGTGGTTGCCATCGACAACCTCATCACCGGCGCGCTCACCAACATCGAGCCATTGATAGGACAGCCCGGGTTTGTGTTCGTGCCCAACGATGTGACCCGGTTCATCGATGTCGCCGGTCCTGTCGACGCGATCATGCACTTCGCGTCACCGGCCTCGCCCCGGGATTACCTGACACTGCCGATCCAAACGCTCAAGGTCGGCTCCTTGGGAACGCACCACTGCCTTGGTCTTGCCCGGGTGAAACAGGCGAAGTTCTTTCTCGCTTCCACGTCGGAGGTTTACGGCGACCCCCAGGTCCATCCCCAGCCGGAGTCCTATTGGGGCCATGTGAATCCGGTGGGCCCGCGGGGGGTGTACGACGAGGCCAAGCGCTTCGCCGAGGCGTTGACCATGGCCTATCACCACAGCCACGGTATCGACGTGCGTATCGTGCGCATCTTCAATACCTACGGCCCGCGTATGCGACCCCACGATGGTCGGGTGGTGTCGAACTTGCTGATCCAGGCGCTTACTGGCCAGCCCCTGACCATTTACGGCAGCGGCGCGCAGACGCGCAGTTTCACCTTCGTCGACGATGAGATTCGGGGCATCCTCGGCCTGTTCGATTCTGGCTATGTCGGGCCGATGAACATCGGCAGCGACGTCGAGTACTCGTTGAATGAGCTCGCCGGACTGGTCTTGGAGGTGACGAACTCGTCCTCGGAGATCGTCCACGAAGAGCTGCCCATCGACGATCCCACCCGCCGCCGGCCGGACCTTGCCTTGGCCCGGGCCGTGCTCGGCTTCGAGCCGCTGGTGTCCTTGCGCGAGGGACTCACCCGCACCGCGGCCTATTTCGCCGAACAAATCGGGGTCTAACGCCCGGTCCCCGCTCGGCGGATCGCGGTGTGCCACAGTGGGGCGTCGTGCGGGTCGCCTACACGTTGGAACAGTGCTGGCATGAAGTGCCAGGGGGAACCGCTCGGGCCGCGCTCGAGGTGGCCGCTGAGTTGCATGCCGGCTCGGTTCTCGATCTGGTCGGGGTTTCGGCCCTACACCGCCACCCGCCGGCGCCGCCGTGGGTTCCGCCGATACCGGTCCGACAGTTGGCCCTTCCCCGGCTGGCGCTCTACGAAGCGTGGCACCTCATGCGCCGCCCGGCGGTGCAGCGCGCCACGGGGCCGGTCGACCTTATCCACGCCACAGGTGTGGCGGTGCCTCCGCATTCCGCGCCGCTGGTGCTCACCGTGCACGATCTGGCGTACTTGCACGATCCGGCGCAGTTCACCGCCAAGGGCCGCCGTTTCTTCAACCAGGCTTTGCGGCTGTGGCGCTCGGACGCCGACCTGGTGCTGTGTTCCTCCGCCGCCACGCTGGCCGATTGCGCCGCCGCCGGTTTGCCGAAGCGCAAGTTGCGCTTGGTGCCCCTCGGGGTGCGAGAGGTGCGGATAGCACCGGGCGAAGTAGCCACGACGCTCGCCCGATACGGGCTCGAACGCCCCTTCGTGTTGTCCGTCGGCACCTTGGAGCCGCGCAAGAACCTACCGACATTGATTGAGGCCTTCGCCCAGATCGCCCGAAACGATGTCGATTTGGTGCTGGTCGGGGCAAGCGGTTGGCACACGCAGGTCGACGAACTGGTACGCCCGCTCGGTAACCGGGTCCGGGTGTTGGGGTTTTTACCCAACGCGGATCGCGACGCGCTGTATGCCGGGGCGGAGGTGTTCTGCTACCCGAGCCTGTTTGAGGGATTCGGATTGCCGGTTCTCGAGGCGATGGCCGCGGGGACGCCGGTGGTGACCTCGTTGGGCACCGCCACCGCGGAGGCGGCGGGAGATGCCGCGGTGTTGGTCGATCCCAGGAGTGTGGCCCAGGTCACCGCGGCTTTGGATCGGGTGCTGGGCAGCGAGGCATTGGCCAACGAACTGAAGGAGGCAGGCCGTGAGCGGGCGGCGTTGTTCCAGTGGTCGACCACGGCGGAGCTCACCCTGGAGGCGTACGCCGAGTTGTTGGCTTGAGGGCCGTGGTTCTCACGCCACTCGGGTGGGGCTGGCGCCGTGGCCGATGCGGGCCACAAGCTTGGAGGCGAGGTAACGGGCGCCCAGGCCGACGGTGAGGGCGAGCCGCAGCGGTAGTTGCCACGGTGCGGCGTAGCGCCGGTTGAGGTAGCGAATGGCACTGGCGTGATGGGCCTTGATCATGATGGCGGGCTGATCTCGCCAGGAATGGCCGCCGACATGACGTACCAGGGCAGTTGGCGCGTAGACCACATCCCAGCCGGCTCGGCCGAGCCGCTCGCATAAATCGACGTCCTCGAAGAACATGAAATAGCTTTCGTCGAAGCCGCCGATCGCCTCGAACGCCTCCCGTCGAAGGAGCAGACAAGAACCGGACAGCCAGCCGGTTCTGCCCTCCGAAGGTTCTCCAGTCTCGCGGCGGTAGCTCCGGGTCCACGGGTTGGATGGCCACCACCAGCCACACAGCGCATGGCCGACGCCCCGCCCGAGGGACGGCAACGATCGCGATGACGGGTAGAGGTGACCATCGATGGTGACGATGAGCGGGCCGAGTGCCCCGGCGTTGGGCCAGCGTTGAGCTGTTTCGAGCAGCTCGTCGATACAGCCCGGGGTCCATTCGATGTCGGGGTTGGCGACAATGACCCACAGGCCGTCAGCCCCGCTCAGGCCGCGGTTGGCCGCGCTGCCGTACCCGACGTTGCCTCCGGTGGGCAGGAGCCGGGCTCGTCCGCTGGCGTCAGCGGCCTCGGGAGCACCATCAGTGGAGCCGTTGTCGGCCATGATGACCTGGTAAGGACGTCCGGTGGCGGTCTCGAGCGTGTCGAGGAACGTGGCCAGGGTTTCGCCCGGCGAATAGGTGACCGTCACGACCCTCAACGCCGTCTCGTCCATCATTGCCGGGCCTGCTCGAAGGCACGAACGTGGGCCTCGGCGCTGCGCCGCCAGGTGAACGTGGCCGCTCGCGTCTGCGCCGCGGTGGCGAGCGCGGCCCGGCGTGGGCCGTCCTCCAGCAGGGCCCTCAGCGCGGCGGCGATGGCGCTGGAATCCGGCTCGGTGTAGGCAACGGCATCACCGCCGATTTCGGGTAGGGCCAGGCGACGGGTGGTGAGCACGGTGGCGCCGCAGGCCATCGCTTCGAGCACCGGAAGGCCGAATCCCTCCCCGAGGGACGGATAGGCGACCACGATGGCTCCGCCCAGCAACGCGGGGAGGTCCAACGCGTCGAGATAGCCGGTTCGCACCACCCGCAAATGGGCAGGCACCGCGGCCAGAGCGGCGGGAAGATTCTCATCCCAGCCCGGCCCTCCGCTGAGCACCAGCGCTGGGGGATCGGGCCGGTCCGCCACCGCGGCGGCCCAGCCGCGGATGAGGGCAGGCACGTTTTTGCGTGGCTCGAGGGTGCCGAGAAAGGCAACGTACTGGCGCGGCCGCACCCCGAGTCGGGCGCAAAGGTCAGTGACGGCGGCCTCGGTCGGAGGCTGGAAGCGGACATGGTCGACCCCATGGTGGGCCAGGATCAGCCGCCCGTTATCGGCACCGGCTCGGGCTACGAGTTCATCCCGCGTTGCTTGGGAAGGCACGATGGAAACTCGGGCGACGCGCAGCGAGAGTCGGGTCCAGGCCCTGAAGAACGGCCCCTTGCCCCAATGGTGCAAGTCCGGGTCGCTGAAGAAGGTTGCGTCGTGCAGCGTCACCACCCGCGGGATCGCGGTGCACACTGCGGTGGTGTAGTGGGGGCTGAACAGCAGCTCCGCGTCGGTGCGGCGGATCAATCGCGGCAGAGCGGTTTGTTCCCAAGCCAGACGGGCTGCACGGCTACCGGCGAATCGGCCGACTGACCGTACGGTGACGCCCGCAATCGAGCCGAAATGGTCGGCGTCGCGGTCCTGACAGGCGATGATCGGCTGCACTCCGAGGGCGGAGAATTCACCCACGAGCTGATCGACATAGCGACCGACTCCACCGCGATCGGGCGGAAGTGCGGTTGCGTCCACCAGCACCCTCACGCCTTTCGGACCCCACTGGTGGGCAGGTCAAAGCGGCTGCGTGGGTTCTTCGGGACCATTGCATGGTCGTGGCTCGCTCGCTCTTGGCCGGGCATGGTCGATGGCGCGAACAGCATCCCAAGACGCTAGACGATGGCCCACAGGTCTCCCTGCGAGCGACCTGAGTGGGTGCAGGCGGTGGTGTGAGCCGGGGGGTTGGCTGTCACCGGTTACCGCGTAGTCAGTAACGCGACGTCGCGGGCTAGCCTGACTGGCGTCATGGCACCGTCCAACTCCGCAACGAAGAAGCTGGCCAAGGTGGCGCGCTCAGGCAAGAAGCGCACCATTCGTGAGAGCAGCGACCGTACCTACCCACTCGCCATTACGGCCATCGTCGTGGTGGGCTGTCTAATGGTTTTCTGGGGCCGTTCTGTACGCGTGGACGCCCAGAGCGTCCAGCCGAAGCTGTCTGACCACTGGCACGCGGCGTATGGCTTTTACACCTGCGACAGCTTCGCCGCGCCGCCGACGGACGCCGGATCGGACAAGATCGGCATCCACACTCACGAAGATGGCGTCATCCACATCCACCCGTTCAGCTCTGCCGCGGCCGGTGAGCGGGCGACGATCGGCAAGTTCTTCGACATGGTGGGCATGAAGATCGATGGCGACAAGCTGGTCATGTCCGATGGGACGACGTGGGAGAATGGGGTCACGACCTGCCCCGACGGCCAGGTCGGCAAGCTCGCCCTCGTCGAGTGGCACAACGCCAATGACCCGGCGGCGACGCCGCGGCTGATCACCAAAGACATCGCCTCGGTGCCCTTCGTCAATGACCGGATGGCGTTCACCCTGGCGTTTGTGCCCGAGGGCGCTTTCGCCGCTATCCCTAAGCCCGAGAGCATCCCGAACCTCGACCAGCTCACCGATGTTCAGGGCTCCACGCCCAGCTTGCCCACCGATCCGATGGTCAGCACCACCATCAACGATGGCGCGGCCACGGCGACCACCACGGCGGCGGGTGGCGCCGCTTCCACATCCGCGCCGGCGGCGGTTTCCACGACGCTCAGCCCGACGACCACCGTCAAGGGCTGAGGGAGATGCGGGCCATCGTGCTCGTGGGCGGGTTTGGGACTCGCCTTCGCCCTTTGACCTTGCATCGACCAAAGCAGATGCTTGCGGTGCTGGACAAGCCGATGATCGAGTGGGTCGCGGGCTGGCTTGGGGCCAATGGCATCGATGAGGTGGTGCTGTCCCTGGGTTATCGGCCGGAGGCGTTCACCGAGACCTATCCCGATGGCCGCTGCGCCGGGGTGCGCTTGCGCTATGCAGTCGAGCCCGAACCGCTCGATACGGCCGGGGCCATTCGCTTCGCTGCTCGCGCCGCTGGCTTGCACGACGCGGGCGAGGCGTTCCTGGTGGTCAACGGCGATGTGATCACCGATCTCGATATCGGCGAGTTGGTGGCCTTGCACCGTGCTCGCCGCGCCGAGGCCACCATTGCACTCACCCCGGTTCAGGACCCGTCGCGTTACGGCGTCGTGCCGATCGGCCCTGACGGGCGCGTGGAGGCCTTCATCGAGAAGCCCGACCGAGCGAATGCTCCGAGCAACTGGATAAATGCGGGTACCTACGTTCTGGAACCGTCGGTGGTGCAGCGCATCGCCGACGGTCGCCGGGTGTCCATCGAGCGGGAGACGTTTCCGGCCCTGGTGGCGGACTGCACGCTGTATGCGCTGCAGTCAGACGCCGCTTGGGTCGATGCCGGCACGGCGGCGACCTACCTTTCGGTGCAGTTGGACCTAGCCCGTCGAACCGGCTGGACGGCGGTCCGTGTCGAGATCGACCCGTCGGCCGTGGTCGACAACTCGGTCCTGGCATCGGGAGTTGTCGTTGGTGCCGGGGCGACGGTGCGGGGCAGTGTCCTGGGCCGAGGAGCGGTCATCGGCCGCGCCGCCATCATCGAGGACAGCATCATCGGCGAAGGCGCTCAAATCGGCGCGGGGTGTCGACTTGAGTCGTTGTGTGTGATTGGTGACGCGGTGCACATCGAGCCCGGCCGTCATTTGCGGGCCGAACTCGTACCGGACCCGTCGAGCTGAATCGGACCGTCGATACGCTGAGGCCATGTCTACGGTCTTGGTGACGGGCGGCGCCGGTTATATCGGCAGCCACACCTGTGTCGAGTTGCTCGGTGCCGGCTATGACGTCGTCGTCATCGACAACTTCGCCAACAGCTCGCCCAAGGCACTCGAGGCGGTCGAGGCGTTGTCCGGCCGAAAGGTCACCTTCCTCGAAGGTGACGTCAGCGATCGTCCCACCCTGGAGCGCCTCTTCAGCCGGCACGACTTCGGGGCGGTGATCCACTTCGCGGCGTTCAAGGCGGTTGCGGAATCGATGTCCGAGCCGCTGCGTTACTACGCCAACAATGTGGGCTCGGTGCTGAACTTGCTCGAGGTGATGCAGCAGACCGGCTGCTGCAACCTGGTGTTCTCCTCGTCCTGCACCGTGTATGGCAACGCGCAGGTGGTGCCCATCGACGAGACCGCGCCGCTCGAGGCGGTCAACCCCTATGGCCGGTCCAAGCTGGTCAGCGAGGAGATCATGCGCGACTTGTGCGCGGCGGATCCTCGCTTCAAGGTCGTGTTGTTGCGGTACTTCAACCCCGTAGGTGCCCATCCGTCCGGTGAGCTGGGGGAAGACCCGCGGGGAATCCCCGACAACTTGATGCCGTACCTGATGCAGGTCGCGGTGGGCCGCCGGGACAAGCTCTCGGTTTTCGGCGGCGACTACCCGACGCGGGACGGTACCGCCATCCGCGACTACATCCACGTGGTGGACTTGGCGTTGGGTCACGTGGCTGCGCTCGGGGTACTTGACGAACTCGAGCCGGGCTGTCAGCCGTTCAACCTGGGCACCGGGACCGGAAGCACCGTTTTGGAACTCGTGCAGGCCGCCCAGCGGGTCATCGGGCGGCCGATTCCCTTAGAGATCGTAGGTCGGCGCGACGGTGATTCGGTGGCGGTGTGGGCCGATCCATCGCGGGCGAACGCGGTGCTGCGCTGGCGGGCGACCCGGAATCTGCACGACATGTGTCGGGACCATTGGAACTGGCAGTCCAAGCACCCTTACGGCTTTGTCGACGGACCGCCACGGACCTGATCGCCAGTGGGAGCCGGTGCGGCTGGCCAGGGGTCAGCGGAAGAGGTCCTCGCTGGGGTGACGGACCACTTGGTCGCGCACCGAGCCTTCGCCGAGCCACGCCGGGTTCACGCCGCGCACCACCGCTGCGGCCACGCCCGAAGCCTTACCCATCACCATTTCCGCCGCGGAGGCGAGTTCGTCCGCGACGCACACTTCGGTCACTTGGAGCACCCGGCCCTTGGAATCTTCCGTTCCGCGCAGGTCGACCACGGCTTGGATGCCGGCCACGCCGATGGCGACGTCGGTCAGGCCGCGCCGCCATGGCCTTCCGAACGTGTCGGACACGATGACGGCGACGTGCACACCGAGTCGGAACTTGATGCCGTCGCGGATGCGTCGGGCCGATCGATCGGAGTCCTCGGGCAGCAGCGCGGCGTAGCCGCGGTCGATGTTGGACAGGTCGATACCGGCGTTGGCGCAGACGAAGCCGTGCTTGGTCTCCGACACGATCAGCTCCCCGCGGCGCCGCAAGATCCTCACCGACTCCTGCTCCACCAGCGGCTTATGGGACAACGGGTCGTTGGGGTCAATGGGCACGAGCATGTCCTCGGCCTTGGAGATGACCTTCTGGGTGACCACCACCACGTCACCGTCGGCGAGGGGGTTGCCTTCGCGCGTTGCGGCCTCGACGATGAAAGCGGCGAGGTCGTCGCCCGGGCGGACCTCGGGGACGCTCTCAATGGGGAAGATGTCGAGTCTCATCACAAGCACTCCAAGACCGTGCGCCCGAGCGCTGCAGCGCGCTCGGGGGTGGACATGATGGTGGGGGCGATCACCGGGCGGATGCCCGCGGCGGCGACCTCGTCGGCGAGTTCGGCGTCGAGCGTGTCGATGACGAGGGCGGTGGCGATCTCGGCGTACAACCGGGCGACGCCGACCACGGAGACCTCGTGGCCGAGCTCGCGCAACATCCGGTCCGCCGGTCCCTTCAACGCCGCGCCGCCGATGATGGGTGAGACCGCCACCGTGCGTTCGCGTCGGGCAACGATGGCGTCGCGGACGCCAGGCACGGCGAGTAGCGGGCCGATGGAAACGATCGGATTCGACGGCGCGATCACCACGGTGGCGGCCTCGGTGATGGCGTCAATCACCCCGGGGGCGGGCCGAGCCGAGTCCGCACCGGCGAAGTCCACTCCGCTGATCGGCACGCTGTGCGACAAGCGCACAAAATAGTCCTGGAAGGACACCGTTGGGCCCTCGGCCAGGGTGACCATCGTGCAGAGCGGGTCGTCGCTGACCGGAATCATCCGCAGGCCTAGGCCCCAGCCTCGGGTGATCTCCTCGGTGACGGTGGACAGCGAGGCCCCTTCATGGAGGCGATGGGTGCGGTAGAGGTGGGTGGCCAGATCCTTGTCGCCGAGCCGGAACCAGGTCAGTCCGGCGTAGCGTTCCAGCGCCGCCATGGCGTTCCAGCTTTCGCCGACGAGGCCCCAGCCGGTCTCAGGGTTTATGGCACCAGCCAAGGTGTAGGTGCAGGTGTCCAGGTCGGGGCTGATGTGCAGTCCATGCAGCATGGTGTCATCGCCGATGTTGACTATCGCAGTCAGCTCCGAGGGAGTGCACACCTGCTGCAAACCAGCCAGCATCCTGGCCGCTCCGACACCACCCGCAAGGACACAGATCACAGCGGCGGACGTTAGTCCGCCCCACGTTGGCGGTCACGATGTGGGGCGTGCCGCTGGGCTGATCCCCGGCGGAGCGGAGGTGCTGGGGTGCTGGGCGACGGGTTGTTTTGCCTCGGCGACTGGGGCGGCCGAAACGTTCCAACGGCAGCGTTACACTGCGCTTTCATGACCACGGGGAACGACCAAGCCGCGGCTGGCACAAGCCAGCCGATGTCGGTGTCCGGTTTCGGGCCGGTCGACCCGGCGCTGGAATTGGTCGGCCGTCATGCCTCCCAGCGGGCCGTCGAGATCGAACAGGCACGACGTCTGCCGCCGGACTTGGTGCTCGACCTCATCGCTACCGGGGTGTTCCGCCGTTGGGTGCCGCAGCGTTACGGCGGCAGTGAACACAGCCTGCTTGAGGTCATGGGAGATATCGAATCGATGGCCTATCACGACGGTTCGACGGGTTGGTGCGTCATGATCGGCGCCACCTCGTCGCTGTTGTCGGGCTATTTGGATCCCCATTGGGCGGCAGAGATCTACGGGAACCCCGCCACGGTGGTCGGGGGCTACGCCATGCCACAAGGTACGGCCCGGCCCCAGCCCAACGGCGGCCTGTTGGTCAGTGGCCGCTGGCCCTGGGGTTCAGGAACTGACCATTGCAACTGGATTGGCGGCGGCGTCGTGGTGGTCGATGACGCCGGGCACCCGACGCCACGGGCCGATGGGCTGCGGACGCCTTATGTCTTTTTCGAACGCCAGGAAGTCGAAATCGTGGATGTCTGGCGTACCAGCGGCCTGTGCGGCACGTCGAGCAACGACTATCAGGTGGTGGACGTGTTCGTCCCCGAAGGGCGCTGGGGGGAGTTCTTGCGGGCGGCCCCGGTGTGTGACGGGCCGTTGTACCGGCTCCCGTTCACTGCGGTGCTCGCGCTCGGCACGGCCTGCGTGGGCCTGGGCTTGGCGCGTCGAGCTCAAGACGAGTTCGTTTCGCTGGCGGGAACGAAGAAGCCGGCGTTGTCCAGCCGGACCTTGGCCGAGCGGTCCGCGGTGCAGGCCTCGGTGGCCACCGCCGAAGCCGAGTTGGGCGCAGCCGGCAGCTACCTGCGGGAGCTGGCCGGTTTTGCTTGGGAGCAGGCGTTGCGCGGCAGTGATCCCAGCGCCGAACAGCGTCGTCGAATGCGCCTGGCCGCGACTTTTGCCATGCAGCAGTCGGCCGCGGCTGTGGATCGTTGCTACCACGCCGCAGGCGGTTCCGCGATTTGGCAGGACAGCGCCCTGCAGCGTTGTTTCCGGGATATCCATGTGGCTACCCAACATGGGATGGTGGCCCCACGAACGCTCGAACCGCTCGGTCGGATGCGGCTCGGCTTGCCCACCGATGCACGGCAGTTCTGAGCTGTCCCCCGCGGCCGTGCTCGCCGCGGGAGCGCGCCCGGTCAGACCCCCGGTGCTTGCCATCACCGTGCTCGGAAAGCAGACTTGGCATCCACGCCATCAGGGAGGCTCCATGACTGCCACGCCGGATGAACCGTGCGAGGTGCGGGTCGAATCGGCCGAGGTCGAGCCGGCGGCAGTAGCGGCAAGCCCATGGGGACCTGCTGGCGGTGTGGCGCCCTCATCCGCCCCGCCCGGGCCGGATCGAACCACGGATCCGCCCACGCTGCCTCGGGGTCGGTCTGGTCTTCCGCCGATCTTGTTTTTTCCGCCCGCGCCGACCGATGTCGAGCGCCACGCCGCGCCCGGCGTGGCGTTGGTGGAGGCATTGTTGCCCTACCGTCGAGGGGTTGTCGCGGCCGCTCTGCCCGGCGCGTCGGCAGCGGTGGCCGGACAAGGGCTCGATGCGGACCGGCTGGGACGTGACTTGGTCAGCGAGGTCCCTTCGGCCAGCCCCCAGGACCGAGAACTGCTCATCGGGGCGGTGGCCATGCTGCCCCCCGAAGAGATCGGCCGTCTCGTGGCGTCGAAACTGAGTGGCCCGGCCGACACCGCTGGTGGTGCGCCGACATTGGCCTCGGCGGTCATTGCGGCGTTGACCACCGCGGCGGAAGCGACGCAGGCGGCGGTGGTGGCCGAGGTGGTCTTACGCGACTGCGTCGCGCCGTTCGGCCCCGGTGACGAGCGGGTGGTCGAGGCGGTTTCAACCCTGGCCGAGGTCCATCGAGGTCTCGATGAAGCGGCCTTGGTCGATCTGGAAGAGCGCAGGGTCGAACTCCTACGGGCCTGCGACTCGGCACTCGGCCGGACCCATGCCTTGACGTTGACCGCGGCGGGCAACCTCGACCGATTGCGGGCTGCTCGCGCTCGTCGCGCGATGTTCGGCGGCGACGCTCGTTGAAAGGGGTACACCAGC
The DNA here is from genome assembly GCA_945906305.1 of Ferrithrix thermotolerans DSM 19514. GTDB lineage: Bacteria > Actinomycetota > Acidimicrobiia > Acidimicrobiales > CAIXPF01 > CAIXPF01. Next base: position 92,375 of record CAMDQT010000001.1, read on the forward strand.
GCTTCGTCTTGCTTCGCTAGCGTCTGGGTCGTGCTCTCCGCTTCTGTCGGTTACAACATCACGCTGTTTCTGCATCTTTTGGCCGTCGTGGCCGCCTTCGGTCCGCTACTGGTGATGGGACGACTCTTTTCGAGCGACCCGGCCGGAGCGGCGCGCATATACCTCCGCGTCAGCCTTCCCGCCCTCATCCTCACTTGGGTGCTCGGCATGGGTGTGGTCGGCTCGTCGGCGTCCGCCGGTGAGAAGATCGCCATGAGCGAGACGTGGATCGTGCTGTCGCTGCTCGCGTGGCTGAGCATGGTCGCGGTGGCCGGAGCGGTCATCCTGCCTTCGATGAAGTCCACCAGTGCTGCGTCGCAGTCCAGGCTTATGGCCGGACTCGGCATCAGCCACCTGCTTATGGTGCTGAGCATCGCGCTGATGGTCTTCAAGCCGGGTTCCTGACCGGGGCGGTGCCGTTCAGTTCCCGGTGGCCGTCCTGCGCCGCGGTGGCGTGCGTGACACCAACTCGAGGTCGGAGTCGACCATGAGATGCACCAAATCCACGAAGCTGGTGCGGTTCTTCCAGCCCAGGGTGTCACGGGCGAGGGTGGGGTCACCGATGAGTAGGTCGACCTCGGCGGGCCGGTAGAAGCGTTCGTCCACCTTGACGAAGTCTTGCCAATTAAGGCCAGCCCGGGCGAAGGCTACCTCGACCAACTCTCGAACCGAGTGGGTCTCCCCGGTCGAGACCACGAAGTCAGCCGGCTCGTCAAGTTGCAGCATGTGCCACATGGCCTCGACGTAGTCGCCCGCGAAGCCCCAGTCGCGGCGGGCATCGAGGTTGCCGAGCCGTAACTCGGTGGCGCGGCCGTGCGTGATTTGCGCCACCCCGTAAGTCACCTTGCGGGTCACGAACTCCAGCCCGCGACGCGGGCTTTCGTGGTTGAACAAGATGCCAGAGGCAGCGAACAGGTCGTAGCTCTCCCGGTAGTTGACCGTGATCCAGTGGCCGTAGAGCTTGGCCACCCCATAGGGGGAGCGGGGGTAGAACGGGGTGCGTTCAGTCTGAGGCACCTCGACCACCTTGCCGAACATCTCCGAACTCGAGGCCTGATAAAAGCGGATGTCGGGGTCCACCACCCGGATCGCCTCGAGGAGGCGAGTTACGCCGAGGGCCGTCACATCTCCGGTGAGCACCGGCTGGCCGAAACTGGTCTGCACGAAACTTTGGGCGGCGAGGTTGTACACCTCATGAGGACGGTGCTCCGCGATGACCCCGATCATCGAGCCCTCATCGAGCAGGTCGCCCGACACCAAGGTCACCTCGTCTTGGATGTGGGCGATGCGCTCGAAGTTGACGGTCGAGGAGCGGCGCACCATGCCGATCACCTCGTAGTCCTTGGCGAGGAGGAACTCGGCGAGGTAGGAGCCGTCCTGGCCGGTGATTCCCGTGATCAGCGCGCGTCGTTTCGACATGGGTCCGTTGTAGCGGTGCGGCGGGCAGTTGTCTGCTAGGTGACTTGGCAAGCCGTGACGACTACGGCAAAAAGGCAGCTCTTCGCCAGGATCGAGGGTAACGGTGCCTCGCGTGCCACGCTGGTGGGGTGGAACCGCTCGGTCGACGAATAGCCAAGCGGCGGGCGCAGCTGGGTTGGACCCAGGCGCGACTGGCGGAACGAATCGCCGTTTCCAGAGTGGCGTTGTCTCATCTCGAAGCCGGCATGTCGGTGGCCAATGAGCGCACCGTGGTTCTCTTGGCGGCGACCTTCGGTCTTGACCCCTACGAACTGGTCGCGGGGACGGACTATCCCGAGGCGAAGTCGGACCGGCTGCCGTTGGTCGCAGCTCGTCACACCGAGGTCGACCTCCAACTTGCCCTGTTCGCCCACGACCTGCGTTGGCTGGAGACCGTCGGCCCGCTGCTGGCCTGGCCCGCTGCCGCCCGTCTCCGAATCGACACCTTGGCCGCATGGGTGCAGCGGCTGCATGAGCTGAGCACACGGGTGGCCGACCGGGCCGAACAGGCGCGCTTGGCGGAGGCAACGGCGGTTCTGGTGCGCCAGCGATCCGAGGCGGACCAGCAGGGTCCGCCCGATGGCTGAGTCAGGCCTTGTCGCGTCGTTCCCGGTGATCCTCGAGCAGTTCGCGCAAGGTTTGGGCGAGGGCGATGGTGGGCGACCAGCCGGTGGCGTGGTGCAAACGGCTGGCATCACCCACCAGAACGGCTACGTCGACCGGGCGGAAAAGCTCCGGATCGGTGACCAGTCGCACCGGGCGATCGGCCAAGCCAACCATGGTTTCGGCCAGCTCGGCAATGGCCACTGCCCGACCGGAGCACACGTGGTAGACCTCGCCCGCTTCGCCGTGTTCCACGGCGGACCGGTACGCCCGCACGACGTCTCTGACGTCGGTGAAGTCGCGTCGGGCACTGAGATTCCCGACCGCCACTTCGCCATTGCCCCGCTCGGCGGCGGCGACTCGGGCGGCGAGCGCGCCGGCGACGAATCGGTCGTCCTGGCCCGGACCGATGTGGTTGAACGGCCGGACCCGAACAACCTCGAGGCCCCAGCCGAGCCAGGCCTGAACGGCGAGCTGCTCCGCCGCCGCCTTGGACGCCGCATACGGGGTGACCGGTCGTAGCGGTTCGGTCTCCGTGAGCGCTCGGTCGCTGGACCCCGCTCCGCCGTACACATCCGAACTCGACACCATCAGTACCCGTCGCACCCCCGCATCGCGGCAGGCCAGCAGGACGTGCAAGGTGCCTTCGGTGTTGACCCGTAGGGTCAACACCGGGTTCTCCCACGATGCGGCGACGCTGGGCTGAGCCGCGAGGTGGTACACCGCCTCAGGTCGCACGTCAGCGAGAAGACGAGTCCAGCCCTCGGCATCTAACAGATCGGGCCCATCGATGAGCCGATCGGTGAGGACGACCTCATCGCCGCTCGCTTCAAGATGGCGGGCGAGGTGTGTGCCGGCGAAGCCGACACCGCCGGTGATGAGCGCCCTCATGGGCGGATCCCGGCTCTTGCTTGAGCCCAGTGGGCAGGAATCGAGGTGTTGCAGGCCACCGGGTCAGCCTACGGCCAGGACCTGTCGGTAGAGCGCAGCCATTGACGCCACACACTGCTCCCAGCGGTAACCGGCTGCGTGGCGGCGGCCTGCCTCGGCTCGTGCCGCGCGCCCGGCCTCGTCCGCTAGCACCTCGGCGAGGCCCGCCGCGAGGTCCTCCGCGTCTCCCGCTGCAACGAGCCGCGCCGCACCGCCCGTCACTTCGGGCAGAGGCCCGGCATCGCTGCACACGACTGGTATGCCGACGCTCATGGCTTCCAGGGGTGGCAATCCGAACCCTTCGTACAGGCTCGGATAGGCCAGAACCGCCGCTCCAGCGAGCAAGTCGGCGCGGCAGCCGTCGTCGACCCAGCCAAGGCGCACGACTCGGTCACGGTGCTGGCACCGCTGGACCGCACGATCGAACGCGTCGGTGCCCCAGCCATCCGGCCCGGCCACGACAAGGCGGACCCTTTCGCTGGGCGGACGGTCGCCATCATCGAGGGCGGCGAGGGTGTCCAAGGCCCGAACCAGGTCGACGAGGCCCTTGCGCGGTTCCACGGTTCCCAGCGCGAGCACGTAACGGTCTGCACCGGCGAGGCGTCGACCAGCGTCGGGGTCGCCGCGTTGGCCCGGGCGCACTCCAAGATGGATCGGGACAACCCGGTGGGCGTCCGCGTCGCGGACCCGCAGCCACTGTCGGACCTCGTCGGCCACGTAGGCGCTGTCGGTGTGGATCCAGGCGCCATCGCGCCAAGCCCGTTCAATGAGTCGGGGGTAGGCCAAGCTGTCGGCCGAGCACAGCTGGGGGTATCGAACGGGGGTGAGGTCGTGGACGGTGACGAGTCGCGCCGCCCGACGAGTCGGGGGCACCACAAAGTTCGTGCCGTGCACGAGATCGAACGGCCCGGTCAGCCACTCCAAAGGGGGAAAGGATCCATGGCTCCACAACGCCCGCAACGGTCGGGCCGGCAACGGTCGGCGGATGACGCGAACCGATCGGGGGGCGAGTTCCGCCAGCTGGGCCCGGCCGCTCCAGGTGACGGCATAGCCGATGAGCTGAAACTCGTCGCTTTTGTCGAGGCCGGCGACGAGTTCAGCGGTGAACACTCCGATGCCGGTCGGGCGACCCAACAGCGGGGTGAGGTCGACAGCCACTCGCGGCCGCTGGGGTAGGGGGGAAGTACTCCATCCCGGCCCGATCATGCGGCAGGGGGGGACGAGCTGCCAGCCAGGCGGCCGACGAGGCGGGAGACGGCATTGCCGAGTTGGCGGCTGGTGTCGGCCACGCTGTGATGACCGAGCCGGTCGAGTTCGGCCTCGAGGTCCGGTCGAAGGATCATCCAACGCTGGACACCGAGTAGGACAAGGCCGACCCCTATCTGCGCTGCGCGGCGCGCCGGTGTGTCCATGATCCTCCACCGTACCGCTTGGCCGCGTTCGCCCGGCGCCGGTCAACGAGCCGAACCCTGGGTCATCGCCGCTGGTCTCGAAGCGGCCGAGTAACCTCTCGCCATCGTGGATGAGCGCCTCGCCCTCGATCCGGATGCGCAACTGGAGCAGTCCGTCCACGACGGTGCGGACGAGACACGCACCGGTGCGGTATTGCTGCCCGCAGTGGTTGCGGTGGTTGTGACCCACAACCCAGGTCCGTGGTTCGAGGAGGCGCTCGTAGCCCTCGTCGGGCAGGACTATCCCAACCTGTCGATCCTGGTGGTGGACAACGCCAGCGACCGCGACCCGACGCCGCGCATCGCGGCGGTGGCCCCCCGGGCCTACGTGCGTTGCTTGGAGACCAACGGCGGCGTGGGTGCGGCGGTCAACACGGCCCTCACCATGGTGGAAGGAGCGCCGTTCTTCGTGGTCTGCCACGACGATGTGGCACTGGACCCCGATGCGGTCAGGCTTCTGGTGGAGGAGGCCTATCGCTCGAACGCGGCCGTGGTCGGTCCCAAAATGGTGCGCTGGGGTGAGCCCACTTCGTTGTTGGCGGTAGGTATGGGTGCCGATCGTTTCGGCGTGCCGTCTCCGCGTTGCGAGCGCGGCGAACTCGACCAGGAACAACACGACGCCGTCCGAGACGTGTTCTTTGTCCCCGATGCCTGTTTCTTGGTTAGAACCGACCTGCTGCGGGCCCTCGGCGGCTTCGACGAGGTGATCACCATGCATGGCCAGGACACCGACCTGTGCTGGCGGGCGCATCTGGTGGGGGCCCGAGTGTTGGTGGCGCCCTCCGCCCGGGTCCGCCATGTCGAGGCGTTCGACGAGCGTCACGGCGACGAATATCGCCGCGACGAGCGTCGTCGAGCGCAACTCCGCCACCGGCTGCGCATGATCTGCACCAATTACGGCTGGTTCTACCTCGTCGGTGAACTTGCGCAGCAAGCCGTGCTGTCGTTGCTGGAGGTGCTGGCGGTCCTACTCGTCGGTCGCTTCTCCCATGCCCGTGATGTGGCTGCGGCGTGGACCTGGAACCTTCGCCGCACCCGTTCGATTTGGACCAAACGCCGCCTGGTCAAACAGCACCGACAGATCACCGACTTGGAGCTACGACGGTTGCAGTCTCGAGGCTCGGCGCGTCTCACCGGCTTCGTGCGCGGGCAACTCGGCGATCATGACGCGACCTCGTCCTTCGGCGACGCGGCACGCCAGTGGCTGGCCAACCGCGGTGCAACCGCCCAACCCCAAAACGTGCTGCTGGCGTGCGCCATTGCACTGCTGCTGGGTTTCGGGAGTCGTCACCTGCTCAGCCAGGGCGTACCCGCCGTAGGTGAGTTCGTCCCGTTCCCCGCTTCGGGTACCGATCTGCTGCATTCAAGTTGGGGAGGCTGGGTTCTCGGCGGCCTCGGCGCGGCCGGACCCGGAGCCACCGGGGTGTGGATCATCGGTCTGGCTGGTCTGGCCTTTGCGGGCTCGATCGAGTTGTTGCGCACGATAGCGATCTTGGGCTTCGTGCCCCTTGGGCTGATAGGGCTCTGGAGGCTTGGTTCCTTCACGCCCCACGGCCGGGCCAAGAGCGCCATGCTGCTCGCCTACAGCGTCAACCCGTTGCTGTACAACGCGTTGGCCGCGGGTCGCTGGTCGGCCCTGGCCCTGTACGGGGTGTTGCCGTGGATTGTGCGCGCCATGGCTGAACTCGCTGGTAACGAACCGTACGGGCCAGCGACGCGGCGTTCGCTGTTGCACGGGACCGCGGTCATCGCCCTCGCCAGCGCAGCAGTGGTGACCCTGGCACCAGTGAGCGCCGTGATCGTTGGGCTCACCGCGGTGGCATTTGGGCTGGGCTCGATGCTCACAGGCGAGTTTCGCGGCCTGTGGCGTCTCGTGGTGGGCAGCGCCGGCGGTGTACTCGTTGGTCTGGTGCTGCACGCTCCCTGGCTGGTCTCCTCCTGGAACGGGGACGTCCCCGACGTGCGCAGTCTCGGCGGTGTCGGCGGCGCGGCCGAGCACCGCTTGTGGGACTTGTTGCACTTCTACAGCGGCCGCTTCGGTGGCGCCTGGGTGACCTGGGGCGTGTTGGTGGCGGGGTTTGTCGGTCTGGCCATCGGTCGGTCCTGGCGCCTGGGCTGGGCGCTACGTGGCTGGTGTCTGTATGCGCTCCCGCTATTCGGGATCGCCGTTGTGCAGGCGGGGTGGGTCGATCTTGGTCTGCCGCCCGCCGAGGTCCTGCTGGCGCCATCCTGTTTGGGTCTGGCGGTGGCCGTTGGCGCGGGCGTGGCCGCGTTCGATCTCGACCTGCGGGGGTATCGCTTCGGGTGGCGACAGTTCGCCAGCGTCAGCGGTGCGGGAGCGTTGCTTGTTGCGGTGTTGCCCATCATGCTGATCTCGATCGATGGGCGTTGGAAGATGCCCCGCGGGGGCTATGACCGGGTATTCGGTTTCGTCGAAACCGAAGCGGCCACCGTGGGACCCTTCCGGGTGCTGTGGTTGGGGGCGCAGGACGTGCTTCCTGTCGCGGGGTGGCCCCTGGGCGACGGGGTGACTAGCTACGCCACCACGGTGGGCTACCCAAAGCTCGACGCCTTGTGGGCCGGTCCGCGGACCGACGCCACCCGTGCCATTCCCGAGGCCATTGATGCCGCCCGCAACGGTGGGAACAGCCGCCTCGGTCAGACCCTTGGCCTGATGGCGGTGCGCTACGTCGTGGTGGTGGACCGCCTCGCCCCTACACCGTTCCTAAGCCACGAGCGGCCCGCGGCCGGCTGGATCGATCCCACCCTGTCCAGTCAGTTGGACTTGGCCCAGGTCGATCTCAACAGCGCCATTCGGGTCTATCGCAATACCGCATGGCAGCCGATGACCGTGCTGGTCCCGGTGGCTGCGGACCGGTCATCTGAGCTGTCGCTAGCCCAAACGGTAACGCCGGGTGAGGCTGCATTGGACCCAATTGGGCCGCGACGTTTCGAAGGGATGTTGTCCGGTGGCGATGTCTTGCACCTCGCGGCCTCTTTCGATGATCGCTGGCAACTCGAGGTCGATGATGCGTCGATGGTGAGCGGCAAAGGCTTCGACGGCACCAACCGTTACGAGGTGACCTCGGCCGGATCGGCCACGTTGCGCTTCGCCTCGCCGAGCGGTGGGCGATTCGTGTGGGTGTTCCAGGCTCTGGGCTGGGTCATGGTGGCGACGGCCGCCGTGCGTAGCTCCGCTCGCACGGCGCGGCGACGCCAAGACCGGACGGCGCTGGAGACGATCGGCCGCTTCGATGAGGTGGGTGGCACTGCGGGGCCCGCCGCTGATTTGTCCCCCGCCGCTGAGACCGATGCCGCGGGCGGCCTCGATCTCGATGGCTCGGGTGACCGATGATCTTTCGCCGTATACCTGTCCTCGTCGGACTCGCCGCACTGGTCGGCGCCGCGCTGTTGCTCGACCCCCTTGGAGCCCCCTTGGCCCCCGAGTCCGTCGCCCTCACCGCAGCCGCGCTGGGGCCGCTGGCCACGCCCGAGGATTCGGGCTCCTCAACCTGGTTCTGCGCCGGAGGGTCCGCGACGGGTTCTGGGTCGGCGGAACAGACCGTCACCATCGCCAATCCGACCGCTGATCGGGTGGCAGGAGTGCTCCAGGTCTTCGTCGAGGGTTTCGACGCTCAGCGCGTGCCGGTGTCCGTCGGTGCTCACGACCAGAGCCAGGTCGTGCTGTCCAGCGTTGCGAAAGGGCAGTGGGCCGCAGCGCTCGTCGAACTCGACCACGGCGGGGTGGTGGTCAGCCACGAGGTGCGCGGGGTTGGCGGATGGGACAGCGACCGCTGCAGTTCCCGTGCCTCAACCCAGTGGTACTTCCCCTGGGGGCAGACCTCACCCCAGGATGGATCGGCGCTCCGCTTGGCCTTGTTCAACCCGTTCCCGGCTGAAGCGGTGCTCGATATCACCTTCGATACCGACGACGGGTACCGCGCCCCCGAGGCGCTGCAGGGCTTCCTGGTTCCTGCCCGACGTCTGGTGACCGTCGACGTGACGGCCATCGTGCCGGTGCGGCAGCGAATCTCGACCACGGTCGTGGCACGCAGCGGTCGCGTCGTGGTCGATCGGATCCAAAGCTTGACCGGTACCGACAAAAAGGTGACGCTCGATGTCACGCCCGGTGCTGTGGCGCCGGCCATCTCGTGGTACTTCGCCGACGGTCGGGTGGATGCCGCGACGTTCGAGCGCATTGCCATCTTCAACCCATCGGCCGAGATGGCCGAGGTCGAGGTGTCCGTGGACCGACCCCAGACGGGGCGGGAGATAGGCATCGAGCCCTTCGTCCTGCAGATCCCGGCCCAGTCCTACGGCGAGGTCGTCCTCAACGATGAGGGCCGCATTCCAAAACCACTGCGGCACAGCACCACGGTCCGTTCGCTCAATCGGGTGCCGGTAGTGGCCGAACGCATTCAGCTCAGCGGTTCCGTTGTGGCTGCTGTTGCGTTGGCGGCAGATATTGCGCTGGGAACCAAGGTACCGGCCTCAGCGAGCAGCCCATCCAGCGGCGATGACACGACGCTGGGCGCACTGCCGGCGGGGCTGTCAGCCAGCCTCGGAAGCCCCGTCGTGGCCACCGATTGGATTGTGGTGATGGCGACGAGGGCCGACGTTGGTGCGGCAACATTGGTGATCACCAATGCCCTGACCGATCAGCCGGTTGATCTCGCCATTACCGCCTGGGGCAACGGTCGTGCGGTCCCCATCGAGTTGCCGGCAGCATCTCGCCAGCTCGCTGCCCGAGCCCGAACCGAGGTCCCGTTGGCCTTTGCTGCCGCCTCAGGCCCGTTGTTGGTCCGGGTCAGCGCCAGCGGCCCCATCGTCGTCGACACGGTGGCGGTGTTCGCCTCGCTGCCTGACACCAGCTTTGGCCCTGCGGTCCCGCTGGCGGTCGGCGTGGTCGTGCCCGGCCCGCTGGGCGACATCGTGCTTCCTGGCGGATTTCCTCGGCGCATGGCTCTCAGCACGAGCACCGCGGTGGGCTCGACGGGCGCTGTCACCCCGACGACGAAATCCTTCGTTGGTGCCAGCACGACGGTGGCAGGGTCCACGACCACGGTGGCAGGGTCCACGACGACGGCGACGGCGGCGCCTTCCACCGTCGCGACACTCACTGCCACGAGCACCACAGCCTCTCAGGGCAGCGGCTGATCCATGCTCATTCGTCTGGTGGTCGTCGTCTCCCTTGCCAGTTTGGCGGCGATTGTGGCGACCCTCATCGCCAAGCGGACCCGTCCGGCCCCGCAGTCCAGCGGGGCCTGGAACATTCCGGCACAACTTGATCGCAGGGATTTCGCCCGCCCCGAAGCGCCGTGGCTGGTGGTGCTTTTCAGCTCGGCGACCTGCGAGGTTTGTGCATCGGTGTGGGAACGAGCCCAAGTCGTTGAGGGCGCCGAGGTGGTGGTGCAGATCCTCGAGGCCAAGGCCGACGTCGCGCTGCACCAGCGCTACCGGATTGACGCCGTTCCGCTCCTACTTATCGCTGACGCCAGCGGAGTCGTGCGCCAGCACTTCCTAGGTCCGGTGGTTGCCGCCGATTTGTGGGGTGCGCTCGCCGATCTGCGCTGAGAGCGGATTGGCCAAAGGTGCGACGCAGAAACGGGCGACGGCCCCGCCCGAGCGCTCTGCTGGCGCCGTTCAGACGAGCGGAACCGGCGGCGGGGGCGGCGGCGGAGGCGGCGGCGGGAGTGCCGAGGCGGCGACGCCCACCGATGTTGCGGGGGCCTGGGACAACTCGATCAGTCGGTTGACTTCGCGACCATCGACGGTTTCGCGTTCGAGTAGCGCTCGAGCGATCATCTCCAGAGCCTTGCGATTCTCGTGGAGCAACTGGCGGGTACGGTCCTCGGCCTCGCGCAGGATCCGTTCGATCTCCTCGTCGATGATCCGGGCCGTTTCCTCGGAGTATTCCTTGGTCTGCATCCAATCCTCACCCAGGAACACCGGGGCGCCTGCACCCCAGGCCATCGGACCGATTCGCTTGGACATACCCCACTCGCGGACCATCTTGCGGGCGAACTCCGTCGCCTTGCGCAGGTCGTCGGAGGCCCCGTTGGTGACCTCGCCGTAGACGGAGTCCTCAGCAATGCGGCCGCCGAGCATCATCGACAAGCGGTCCTCGATCCCCGATTGGGACAAGGAATGGCGGTCCTCCGTGGGCAGGGTCATGGTGACCCCGAGGGCCATCCCGGTGGGCAGGATGGTGACCTTGTGCACTGGGTCACACCCCGGGAGCATCGCCGCCACGAGGGCGTGACCGGCCTCGTGATACGCGGTCATCTCCTTCTCATGGTCGTTCATGACGACCGATTCGCGGCGCTGCCCGATCATTACCCGGTCTCGTGCCTCCTCGAAATGGCTGGCGGAGATCACGTCCTGGCCGCTGCGCACGGCGAACAGCGCGGCCTCGTTGACCAGATTGGCGAGGTCTGCGCCAGCCATGCCGGGCGTTCCCCTGGCCACGACGTTGAGGTCGACATCGGGGGCGATGCGCTTGTGCTTGCTGTGCACCTTGAGGATGGCCAGACGTTCGGAAAACTCCGGTAGGGGCACGATCACCTGGCGATCGAATCGGCCCGGCCGCAGCAACGCGGGGTCGAGCACGTCCGGTCGGTTGGTGGCGGCGATGATCACGAGACCTTCGGTGGCCTCGAAGCCGTCCATCTCGGAGAGCATCTGATTGAGCGTCTGCTCGCGTTCGTCATGGCCACCGCCGAGACCAGCGCCACGCTTGCGGCCGATGGAGTCGATCTCGTCGATGAAGATGATCGCTCGTCCCATCTTTCGCGCCGACTGGAACAGGTCACGAACCCGGGAGGCTCCCACGCCGACGAACATCTCCATGAAGTCCGAACCGGTGACGGACAGGAACGGCACCCCTGCCTCGCCGGCCACGGCCCGGGCGATCAGCGTCTTGCCGGTGCCCGGCGGGCCGACGAGCAGCACGCCTTTGGGGATACGGGCACCAATGGCGGCGAACTTCGCTGGACTGCGCAGGAAGTCGATGACCTCGCGGATCTCCTGCTTGACCCCGCTGTAGCCCGCGACATCATCGAATGTGGTCGAAGGGTGTTCGCTGGAGTACGTCTTCGCCCGGCTGCGCCCGATCGACATGATGTTGCCCATCTGCCCGGAGGCACGCCGCTGCATCCACCAGAAAAATCCGATGAGCAGGGCGAAGGGCAGCAGGATCGGGAGCAATTGGGCGAGGAAACCCGACTGGGGTGTTGCCGGCTCCTGGATGACGTTGTTTTCCTCCAACATCAACCGATCGGCCTCGGTGAAACCGAGATAGCCGGTGGTGTGGAACTTGTCGCCGTTGGTGTAGACGCCATCGATGCCACCGGTGGTGTTGTCGAAGACGATCTTTTCGACCCGATCATCCTTTACCGCCGTGGTGAACTCGGTGTAGGTGATCTTGTCGCCAGATTGGCCACGCATGAGGGTGGGCACAATCAGCACGAGGACGACTAGGCCGACCAGCGCCCAGATAGCCCACTTGGGGAATCCTTGTTCGCCGCGGGCACCTGACCCCGCCTTCTTGCCCCCATCGGGGCCGCCGGGCGGGTTTGCCTTGGGTTCCATAGGCTCATGCTAGGTCTCACCTGGCCGCAATGCGGATCGTTGATGTCCTGGTGAGGTGGCTAAGTTCGCGATTGTGAGTGATATTGCTGGTCGTCTTGGCGCCCTCAGCGCATCCGGACAGGATCGTGGATCGCGGCGGGTGTCAGGCTGGGTGTCACTGTTCGTCGGTGGGTGGCTGGCGAGCCAAGTTGTGGGCGCGTTGGTGTATGCCCTGTCCGCGCCCGCTTTCCTGGTCAGAGGGCAGGCGTCGGGTGTCGCGGCGGGAGGCGTGCTCCAAGATCGTGTGGTGGCACTGTCCGCTGGGGCACCGCTGATCGCCATAGCCGTGTGGCAGATACCGGTGTGGGCCACGGAGTTGGCGGCGGTGGCGTTGGGTACGACGGGCCGCGGGCGCAGTTGGCGGACCGATCTTGGCTTGCGGCTGCGGCTCGTTGACCTTCCGGTCGGTCTGGTGGCCGGTCTTGGGGCACAGCTGTTGGTAGGTGGGGGCTACGCCCTGTTCGGGATCGATGTCGAGGGTCCCGCTCGTTCCTTGATCAGCAAAGGCTCCGGCCTCGGCGGGCTGCTTGGTTTGGTCCTACTGCTGGCGCTGGCCGCTCCGGTGGTGGAGGAGTTGATGTTCCGTGGCTTGCTGCTCGGCGGTCTGAGCCGACGCCTGCCGACGTGGGCCGCCCTGGTCATCAGCTCCGCCGTGTTTGCCGCCGTGCACTTCCAGCCGGTCCAGTTCGTCGGGTTGTTGGTGGCAGGGCTGACCTTCGGAGCTTTGGCGTTGGCATTCGGTCGACTCGGGCCAGCACTTGTGGCGCACATCTGCTTCAACGCCAGCACGGTGCTGTACCTGATGAGTCGATGAGCGGTTCGCCCGACCCTCCGGTTATGTGTCAATTAGATGACGAAGCTTCAATAAAATCCCCCAGAAGGTCGATGCAAAACCGCCGAATCACCCTGGGTTGGGTAGGTCCCAGGACCCGGCGACATCTCACGAGGGGCAGGCCATGGGTAGACAATCGATCTCAGCGGTAGAAGCGGCAAGCGCCGCCGGTGCGGGCGCCCCGGCGGTTATCGCCGGACAGTGCCGCAGCGGCTGCCGCGGAAACCTGGTGACCATCACGATGTTCGTGCACGGCGATTCGGTCACGATGACCTCGTGTTCGACCTGTGACCGGCGGACCTGGAACCGCGGCGGAGAAGCGGTCGAGTTGCGTTCGTTGCTCGAAGACATCAAGGCCGCCCAGCCGCAGCGGATCAACCCTGCACCGGTGCTGCGCCGGGCCGGCTGATCCTCCAGCAACGGTGGGCGCGCGGTTAGCGTAGGCCGAGAGCCCTGAAACGGGCACTCACCCGCCGACTGCACGATGGATCACGCCATTCAACCCGTCAACGACCCCTCCTCGATTACCGCCGCGGGCTCGACCGAACCGACGCCGGATGCGAGCCGTCCGCTGATCTGGCTCGCCGATCAAGGGGCCGACGTCTCCTCCTCAAGGCTGCGCCGCGGCGGGCGACATCTCCGTGTTCGTCGGACCCTGACCACCGAGCAGGTCGTGACCGGAGCGCTCTCTGCGCTTGGCCTCTTGGTAGCCACGGTGTTCGTCCTGCTGCAGTTGCAGCCGGAGGAGATCTTCCGTGACACGCTCACCGCCGGCGGTGACATGGGAGCCCACGTCTGGGGTCCGGACTACCTGCGGCGCGAGATCCTTCCCCATCTGAGTCTGTCTGGTTGGACGAAGGACTGGTACGGAGGGTTCCCGGCCTACAAGTTCTACATGGTGGCCCCGGCGTTGCTCGTCGTGCTGGTCGATTTGATCCCGTTCGTCAGCTATGCGGTGGCCTTCAAGATGGTGACGGTGTTGGGGCTGGTGGCCCTTCCGGGTGCGGCCTTCTTCATGGGCAAGATGTTCCGCCTGCCGTTCCCCGGCCCGGTTCTGATGGCCTTTGGGACCTTGCCGTTCATCTTCGATTTCGATGAGCGCTTCCGTATCATCGGCGGCAACGCGGCGTCGACGCTGGCCGGCGAGTTCTCCTTCTCGATCAGCCTCGCCGTGTGCTTGGTGTACGTCGGTGTGGTGGCACGCGGCCTCGAAACCGGCCGATTTCGGGCCTGGGCGGCGGTGTTGTTCGCCCTGGTGATGCTCAACCACCTCATCCCGGCCCTGTTCGCGGTCGTGGCGACGGTGCTGCTGGGGCTATGGCGGCTCGCTTCCGATACCCGCAAGCCGCTCAGCGGGGTCTTCATCGCCGCGTTCGTGGGTTCGGTGGTGGCTGGAGCGTGGGGTGGATTCGGTGGGGCACTGTCCGTTCCGGTCGCGGTGCTGCTACCGGTGCTGGCGCTGGTGCTGATCATCGTCATGGCGTTCGCCATCGAGCCGGCGTGGCGGGCCACGATGTTCTGGGTGGCACCGGTGGGGCTGGTCGGTGCGCTGATCGCCGGTTTTTGGTCTTTCCCGTTCGTGCGTAATCACGCCTACTTCAACGACATGGGCTGGGAACGGCTGCAGAACTATCGGGACAGCCTGGCCCCGGCCCATTCCTTGACGATGGTCTGGTACGTCGTATTCATGCTCTGCGTGCTCGCGGTCGTGCTTTGCCTCATCGAACGACAGCTGATCGGGGGCTTCCTGGCCTCGTCCGCGCTGACGATGGCCGTGATGTTCGTTAGCTGGCCGGAGAGCCAGATGTGGAACGCCAGGTTCCTGCCCTTCTACTACCTGTCGCTGTACCTGCTCGCGGCGGTCGGCCTGGCGTTGTTCATCAATGTCGTTCCTGGTCTCGGCCTGCGTTCGCTCGGGGCTTTCCTGGGTGCGCTGGGGATGTTGTTCGCTGCGGCCCTTCCGTTCGGCGTTGTCCCCGGCTCCCAGCTCAAGGACGGTCAGTGGAACTTCCTGAACCTCTTCGATGCCCCATCGTCGTTCGTGGATGATTGGGCGCGTTGGAACTACAGCGGCTACCAGGGCAAGCCAAAGTGGCCGGAGTACGAGTCGATCATCATGGCGATGAGCGAAATCGGCTCGGAGCGCGGGTGCGGCCGGGCCATGTGGGAGTACCAGACCGAGACCCTCAACTCCTACGGCACGCCGATGGCCCTGATGCTGTTGCCGTACTGGACCAAGGGATGTATCGGCTCGATGGAAGGGCTGTACTTCGAGTCCTCGGCCAGCACGCCGTACCACTTTCTCAACCAGTCCGAATTGTCTGCGGCGCCGTCGCGGGCGCAGCGTGACTTGCCCTACTCGCCGTTGAATGTTGATCTGGGCGTAAAGCACCTGCAGTTGCTCGGCGTGAAGTACTCCATGGTCTTGTCCCAATCGGCCAAGGACCAGGCCGACCAGAACGCGAGTCTTAGCTACATCCGCGACGCCGGACCGTGGTCCATCTATGAGGTGACCGGCAGCGAGTTGGTCACCCCGCTCGCCAATGAGCCCGCCGTGCTCACCGATGTCGGCCCGGCCCAAAGCAGTTGGCTGGTCCCCAGCGCGCGGTATTACAACGACCCCGAACGTTGGGACGTGTCGCGGGCCGGCGACGGTCCCGCCAACTGGCAGCGGGTAGCGTCCACGGTGGAGCCGGACGTGCGCCCCGTGGCGCCGTTCACGGTGACGAACATCGTGGAAGGCACCGACAACATCCACTTCGATGTGGATGAGATCGGTCGGCCGGTCTTGGTGAAGACCTCCTACTTTCCCAATTGGAAGGTCGAGGGAGCCAAGGGCCCCTATCGGGTGATGCCGAACCTCATGGTGGTGGTGCCGACGAGCTACCACGTCGAGCTTTCCTACGGCCGGACCATGACGGACTGGTTGGGCATCATGATGAGCTTGGCTGGCTTGGCTGGCTTGGTGTTGCTGGTGAAGGCGCCTCGGCTCGAGTTGCGCCGGGTTCCCCGGCGTGCTTCGGTCGTGCTCACCGCCGCTGATCTCGATGTGTCGCGCTACCTGCTCGTGTTCCCCGAGGACCCTGGGTTGCCGGCCATGGAGGGGTTCTCTTTCGCGACGCCACCGTGGGAGGACCCCGACGAGGTCCTCTGGGGTGCCCCTGTCGGGGCGGGCGAGTCCAGCGTTGAACCCGACGATGCGCCCTTGTCGGTGGTGACACCGACGTCATTGTCTGGGCGTCACCCCGAGGCGGTGGAGGCCCCTGGGCCCACCGCGGGGCTGGAGGATGCCGCCACGGTGGATGCCGCGGAGGAGTCGAAAGATCCTGGCCTGGCGGGTTCCCGGTTCGATCGAATATCTGACGGTGGCAGATCCGCTGGCTTCTCGCCCCCAGACGTCGCCACCCCCGCGGGTAGCGCCGACCCGGACACCATGGCGTGAACGAGTCGCTCGCCGGTGGTGGGCGGCAGGTCGCAGACCAGCGGCTGGGTTCGGCTTCCATGCGTAGCGCGTTGGGTCGATTCGCGGGAGTCGGTGTCGCGGTCACCGCGGTGGACCTGCTGTTGCTGATTGGCCTGTACCTCGGGCTGGGGTGGGCGTTGGTCGCCGCAGATCTGGTCGCGGTCGCGGTCGCGGCGGTCACGTCCTATGCGGCGAACCGCATCTTGACCTTCCGAAATGACCCCTTCGTCCGCTGGGTCTATCAGCCCGGGGCGGTGGCGGTGGTGGTCACCGCGGCGGGGCTGGCGGATCTCGCGGTATTGGTGACGTTGACCGGGCCCGCCCCGGGGCTCGTCGCACTCCTCGGCGCCAAATTCGGGGCCTTGGCCCTGGCGGCGGTCCTTCGTCTGGTGGCATATCGGTGGGTGCTTTTCGGGCGGGTCCGCCGGACCCAACAGCTGAAACCGAGACGCGATCCAGCACCAGGTCAGTTTCGCCTTTCGGTGGTCGTACCGGCCTTTGGGGAACAGGAGCGGATCGCCACGACCGTGCAGCGACTTCGGGCCTGGTGGGCATCGGTCGCCGCGGACGGTGGGCTCGAGATCATCGTCGTCGATGACGGCTCGCTCGACGACACCGCGGGCGAAGCGGCCCGGGCAGGGGCTGATCAAGCCCTGAAGTTGCCCGCCAACCAGGGCAAAGGCGCGGCGGTACGGGCCGGGATGTTGGCGGCCCGAGGACGGACGGTGGCCTTCACCGACGCCGACCTCGCCTACTCTCCGGACCAAATCCTCAGCCTGTTGGTCGAGGTAGAGCGGGGCTGGGACATGGTCGTAGGCAGTCGACGCCATACCGGTACCACCACGCTGGTCAAGGCCGGTCGGCTGCGAGAGGTCGGCGGACGGGTCATCAACGTGCTTACTACGACGCTGCTGCTCGGCCAGTACCGTGACACCCAGTGCGGCTTGAAGGCGTTCCGTTCCGACGGCGCCAGGACGTTGTTCGGCCAAAGCCGCATTGACGGGTTTGCCTTCGACATCGAGTTGTTCCACCTCGCCGAGCGTTACGAGTTCTCCGTGCTCGAGGTGCCGGTCCGCGTCGAGAACTCCGAGCGATCTACGGTCAAAGTTGCTCGTGACGCGCTGCGATTGACCCGGGATCTGATCCGGGTGCGACGCTGGGCGAAACAGGGCGTGTATGCCGAGGACGCCGAACGCGGTGGGGTGGATGACCTCCGCCGCTGACGGGCAGTGACGTTGATGAGTCGATCGCCATGTGGGGCAAATCGCTGTGCTCGCTACATTGAAGATGCATGCTGGAGCAGATCTTCAAGGCATATGACGTGCGGGGCATCTATCCCGACCAGATCGATGGGCCTACCTGTTATCGAATTGGGGCGGCGTTCGCCCGGTTCGTGGCCGATCAGGATGGTGCCACCCGCCTGATCGTGGCCCGCGATATGCGACCCTCGGGCCCGGAGTTGGTCGCGGCGTTTACTGCGGGCGCGCTGGAACAGGGCCTCGACGTGATTGACATCGGGTTGGTATCGACCGATCTGCTGTATTTCGCGGCGGGGAAACTTGACGCACCGGGTGCGGTGTTCACCGCGTCGCACAATCCGGCCCAGTACAACGGCATAAAGATGTGCCGCTCAGGGGCCCGGCCGATCGGGGCGGACACCGGCCTCGAGGTGATCTGCGAGGCGAGCCGTGCGGCGTTGGCGCCACGGGCACTGGCCGGTACCCGTAGCGAGCAAGATCTGTTGGCGGCGTACGCCGCCCATGTCCACTCCTTCGTGGACCCGGCGGTGCTGCGCCCGATGAGGGTCGTCGCCGATACCGCCAACGGCATGGGTGGCCTAGTCGTTCCCGAAGTTTTCGCCGCGCTGCCCTTCGAGCTCGAGATGCTTTTCGCCGAGCTCGACGGGACCTTTCCGAACCATCCGGCCGATCCGATTCAACCGGAGAACTTGCGCGATTTGCAACGGCGAGTGCTTGAGACCGGCGCCGACGTCGGCTTGGCCTTCGATGGCGATGCCGATCGGGTGTTCCTCGTGGACGAACTCGCCCAGCCGCTGTCAGGCTCGCTCACCACCGCCATTGTCGCCGCGGGCATGTTGGAGCGTTATCCGGGTGCCACCATCGTGCACAATCTGATCTGTTCGCAGGTCGTACCGGAGATCATCCGCGAGCGCGGTGGGGTACCGGTGCGGACCCGGGTCGGCCACAGCTTTATCAAACAGGTCATGGCTGACAGCGGAGCGGTGTTCGGCGGCGAGCACAGCGGGCACTACTACTTCGCCGACAACTACCGCGCCGACTCGGGTTTGATCGCCGCGGTGGTCGTGCTTGAGCAACTGTGTCGGGCGGGGGTTCCTCTGTCCGAACTGCGCCAGCCCTTTGAGCGCTATGCCGCCTCGGGGGAACTCAATACCGAGGTACCGGACCCGGCGGCAGTGATCGAGCGCGTGGCGAGCCGGATCACGGCTCACCATCCCGCGGCTGGCATTGACCGCCTCGACGGGTTGACCGTTCAGTTGGACCGGTGGTGGTTCAACCTGCGGCCCTCCAATACCGAACCGTTGCTGCGGCTGAACCTTGAGGCCGCCACTGCGGCCGACGTGGACGCTCGGGTGGCTGAGGTCCGTGGGCTCTTCGATGCGTGAGCGGCGGCTCAACGCTGAGTCGAGCCTGCGACGTCGTTGTGTCGGGCAAGGTCCGCGGCCGTAGTAAAACTGGTCAGTCGCCCACCTGCCGAGGAGAATTGACGTGCCGCTCGACCCGCAACTGCTGGAGATCTTGGCCTGCCCGCAGGACAAGGGCCCCCTGCTGTACTTCGCCGACGAGAACGCCTTGTACAACCCGCGGCTTAAGCAGCGTTACCGGATTGACGATGCCATCGCGGTGATGTTGGTCGATGAAGCGGAGACGGTCGATGATGAGGAACACGCTCGTCTGTCCGCCAAGGCTGTGGCCGAGAACCTGTCGCCGAATTTCGCGTCCTAGGCCTCAACGATGAGGGCGTATCGATGATGTTCCGGTTGCGCAACCCGATCCAACGCTACGCCTGGGGCTCGACGGAGTTCCTGCCCCGATTTCTCGGTGTGCAGCCCGATGGCACCCCTCAGGCCGAGCTGTGGATGGGTGCACACCTCTCGGCGCCATCGCTGGCCCTTACGGCGGGTGGGGAGATCCCGTTGTCGCAGCTCATAGCGGGCGATTCGGAACGCATGCTCGGAGCGGCGGTGCGGGCTCGATTTGGGGAGCAGCTTCCGTTCCTGTTCAAGGTGCTTGCCGCGGCGCAGCCGCTGTCGCTGCAGGTGCATCCCGATGCGAGCCAGGCCCGCGCGGGCTTTGCCCGGGAGCAGGCCGCAGGGCTGGATTCCACCGATCCTCGACGGAATTACCGCGATCCCAACCACAAGCCTGAGTTGCTGTGCGCCCTGGACGGATTCGACGTGCTGAGCGGATTCCGCCCGGCGGAGGAGATTGCGGCGGTGTTCGGGGCCTTCGGCTTGCCTCCAGGCTGGGTGGAGCGGGCCCGTGCTGGTGACGTCGGGAAGCTGTGCGCCGCCCTGTGGGGTCTTTCCTCCGCCGAACGGACGGCGCTGGCGGGGTCCCTCGCCGTCGCCGCCGGTCGTGGTGGCCCGGCCGAGCAGCGCGTACCCCGGGAGGCGGCGTTCGTGCGGTCGGCCGCGGACCGCTATCCCGGCGACATCGGGGTGTTGGTCGGCCTTTGCCTCAACCGGCTCCAGATCGCCGCAGGCGAGGCGATGTTCGCGCCCGCCGGCCTGTTGCATGCGTACCTCGGTGGTTTCGGCCTGGAGCTAATGGCCAATTCGGACAATGTGGTGCGGGCCGGGCTCACGGCGAAGGCGGTCGACGTCGACGAACTCGCCCGGCTCGTGGTGCCTGATCTCGCTGGTTCCGGGGTGCTGCAGGCAACGGCCGATGCCCGCACGGGGGAATTGCGCTTCCCGGTCATGGCCGAGGAGTTCTCGCTGTCGTCCTTCCGGCTGGTGGGGACCCCGGTCGCCCTCGAGTCACCAGGACCTGAAATTCTGCTCTGTGTGGACGGCAGCGCCGATGTCATCGCCGCGGACGGCAGGCGGCTCGCGCTCGGCCGAGGTGACTCCGTGTTCGTGGCGGCGGCCGAGGACCGCTACTGGCTCAACGGGGACGGGGGGATATACCGCGCCACGGTCGGATTGCTCGAACGTCCGGCGGGGTGACCGGTGGCCTATGGCCTTGGGGTGGCTCGGTGTGAGGTGCTGTCATTCCTACACTTGAGGCTGGATTGACAGGGTCTGTGGACCCCAGCCCGAAATCGACCCAGCTAGGACGCCTGGGCGTCCTAGCAGACGATGCTGCTTGGCCTGCTCTGGCCGAGCTGTCGCGAAAGGAAGCGTGTGACCCTCGCCGAAACCGGGATCAACCCTGACATCGACCGCCGCGGAGACTACGCGGTGCGTGACCTGTCGCTGGCGGCCTTCGGTCGCAAGGAGATCCAACTCGCAGAGCACGAGATGCCCGGCCTGATGGCCATTCGGGCCATGCACACCGATGAACAGCCATTGCGCGGCGCCCGCATCACCGGGTCGCTGCACATGACCATCCAGACCGCGGTGCTTATCGAGACCCTCACCGCGCTTGGTGCCGACGTTCGCTGGTGCTCCTGCAACATCTTCTCCAGCCAGGATCATGCTGCGGCCGCGGTGGCCGTGGGCCCGACCGGAACCGTCGAGCACCCGCGCGGTACGCCGGTTTTCGCGTGGAAGGGCGAGACCTTAGAGGAGTACTGGTGGTGCACCGAGCAGGTCGTGCGCTGGCCGGATGGCGCCGGTCCCAACCTGATCCTCGACGATGGTGGCGACGCGACCATGCTGCTGCACAAGGGGACCGAATACGAGGCGGCCGGCGCAGTGCCTGACGCAGCGGACAACGACCCCGAGGAGTGGAAGGTCATCTTGGACCTGCTTCGCCGGTCTTTGGCCGAAGACCCCCAGCGTTACACCAGCCTTGGCCAGGCGGTGCGCGGGGTGTCCGAGGAGACCACCACTGGCGTGCACCGGCTTTACCAGATGCACGAGGCGGGCCAGCTGCTTTTCCCTGCCATCAACGTCAACGACTCGGTGACCAAGTCCAAGTTCGACAACAAGTACGGCTGTCGACACAGCCTCATCGACGGCATCAACCGTGGCACCGATGTGATGATCGGCGGCAAGGTCTGTGTCGTGATGGGCTACGGCGACGTTGGCAAAGGCTGCGCGGAATCGCTGCGGGGCCAAGGTGGAAGGGTCATCATCACCGAGATCGACCCTATCTGCGCCCTGCAAGCCGCGATGGACGGCTACGAGGTCACCACGCTGGAGAGCGTGGTCGACCGGGCGGACATCTTCATCACCGCCACCGGCAACAAGGACATCATCCTCGCTGGGCACATGGGACGCATGAAGCACGGGGCCATCGTCGGCAACATCGGCCACTTCGACAACGAGATCGATATGGCTGGACTCAACCGCCTTTCCGACGTGCAGCGGGTCAATGTCAAGCCCCAAGTCGACGAGTACGTGTTCCCTGATGGCCACTCGGTGATCATCCTCTCCGAGGGCCGTTTGCTGAACTTGGGTAATGCCACCGGCCACCCCAGCTTCGTGATGTCGGCCAGCTTTTCCAACCAGGTCCTGGCGCAGATCGAGCTGCACCGCAACGCCGAGAGCTACGCCAGCGGCGTGTACACCTTGCCCAAACAACTCGACGAGATGGTGGCCCGATTCCACCTCGATGCCCTTGGGGTGAAGCTGACGAAGCTCACCTCTGAGCAGGCGGACTATCTCGGGTTGCCAGCTGAGGGCCCCTACAAACCGGACCATTACCGGTACTGAGCGCCAAGGGCGGAGGCCCGGGCCGATCCGGCCCTCCTCCGCCCCTCTCAGGCGGCGTTGCGGTGCTGGGGACGGCCTAGTCTCCCGCCCATGGCCTCTCCGGATGAACGCAATGCCTTTTTCAGCCGCCGCCTCGGCGACCTGGCGGACGAGGCGGCGCGGCGTTGGGCGGACCGCGAAGCGGTGGTCGACGGTGAGCGTCGTTGGACTCACGCCGGTTTTGCCGTCGAGGTGGACCGCGTCGCCAAGGGCCTCATCGCCATCGGGGTCGAGCCGGGGGAGAAGGTCGCCATTTGGATGACCAATCGGGCGGAGTGGCTCTTCGCTCTGTACGCGGTGACCAAGATCGGCGCGGTGCTGGTGCCGTTGAACACCCGCTATCGGGCCGAGGATGTCGGCTACACCGTCGATCAGTCCGATGCGGCCACGCTGTTGATCAAGGACCGGGCCGGACCGGTGGACTACAGCGACATGGTCCGGGCCAACATCCGCCGGTGGCGCAAGCTGAAGCGGCTGGTGGTCTTGGGGGAGGACCGGCCCGAAGGGGCATTGGGCTGGGAGGAACTCCTCGCGGCCGGCGAAGCCGTGTCGGCGCAAACCCTGGCCAGTCGGGCCGATGCCGTGCACGTCGCAGATCCGGCCATCATCATCTACACGTCGGGGACCACGAGCATGCCCAAGGGTGCCGTTCACAATCATGCGGTGGTGCGAAATGTGGCGGAACGGGCGCAGATGCATGGCGTCACCTGTACCGACGTGCATGCGGGGTATCTGCCGCTGTTCCATGCTTTCGGATTCACTGAGGTGGCGCTGTACACCGCGCTTACTGGGTCCAAGCAGGTGCTGTTCGAGACCTTCGACGCCGAGGAGATCCTCGACGTCGCAGAACGCGAGGGCATTACCCTTTTCCATGGGTTCGACACCCATTGGTCCGATTTCCTACGAGCCCAGCGGCGACTGCCTCGTCAACTGAAATTGCGGCTCGGTACTCTCGCCGCGGGTATGCAGTCGAGCACACCGATTGCCCTGCGGGTCCAAGACGAGCTGTGCCCGACCGTGTCGGGCTGGGGCATGAGCGAGGTGTGGACCGCGCTGGTGGTCAGCCACGTCACCGCCACGCGGGAACAGCGTTGTGAGGCATCGGGTTATCCGATGCTCGACGTGGAGCTACGAGTCATCGACCCCGAGACCGGTGCCGATCAGCCGGCCGACGTGCCGGGCGAGCTGCTGTGTCGGAGCTACACAACGATGTTGGGCTACTACAACAAGCCGGAAGCCACGGCGGAGACCATCGACGTTGACGGCTGGTTGCACTCGGGTGACCTGGCCCGCATCCGTCCCGACGGGCATGTGGTGTTCATGGGTCGGCTGAAGGACATGCTCAAGGTCGGGGGGGAGAACGTGGCTCCAGCGGAGATCGAAGGTCGGCTGCGGGAACTGCCGGGTGTGGCGGATGTGGCGGTCGTCGGCCTGCCCGACCCGCGTCTGGGTGAAGTGCCGGTGGGCTACGTGCTCGCCGAGCCGGGCGTGGTCCTCGATGTCGAGGTGCTGCTCGAACATCTCAACGGCAAGGTGGCCAGCTTCAAGCGGCCCCGCCATCTCAAGGTGGTCGAATCGTTGCCCATGACCCCAACCGGGAAGGTCCGTAAGGTGGAACTACGCGATCAGGCCCGTCGGGACTTTGGTGGCTGACCCTGCCGTTGGCGGTGGCGAGACCGTGCCCGGCTGGAAGCGGATCTTCGTGCTGGTTTGTGCCTCGACGATCGGCACCTTCATCGCGCATGGCCTGCTCTACCCGACCTTGCCGTTGTACCTGACCGATGAACTCGGCACGACCAAGGCCACCGCGGGCTTGGTGGTGTCCTCAATGTCGCTGTCCGCGGTGGTGGTGCGGCCCTTTGCCGGCAATTTCGTGGACCGCTTCGGGCGTCGTCCGTTGCTCGTCGTCGGCCCGTTTCTGATGGTTCTGTCCGCCGTGGGGCTGCTGACTACGCACAGCGTGACCGCGGTGCTGATGTTGCGACTGCTTCAGGGGGCGGGTTCGGCGCTCGCCTACAGCGGCGCGAGCCCGGTGGTGGCCGACGTCGCTCCGCTGCCGCGCCGCGCCGCGATGCTGGCGCTGTACAGCCTGTTCTTCTACATCGGCATCGCGGTGGGTCCGCTCCTGGCCGAGTTGCTCATCAGCGAAATGGGATACCAGGCGGTCTGGTGGGCGGTGGGCGCGTTTACGGTCACCGGGTTGGTGCTGGCCTTGTTCGTGCCGGAGACCGGGGTTCGCAGTGGGGCTCGCAGCACGTTGCCGTTGCGTCATCGGGTGTTCCACCCGTCTACCACCCGCCCCGGGATCGTCTGGCTGTGCATTGGCACTGGTTGGGCCGCGGTGGCTTCGTTTCTGTCTTTGTACGCCCGCGACATCGGCATGGACAGCTCCGAGGGCTTGTTCATGGTTTTGGCGTTGACGGTAATGGCGACCCGATTCTTCGCCGGCGGCCTAGCCGACACGCGGGGGCGAATGCAGGTGGCGCTCCCATCGGTGGCGTTGCTGGTAGTGGGCATCACCGTGCTGGCCGCGTTTCGGACCCCGACCTTCGCCGTGGTCGGCCTCGTCCTGTTCGGGGCAGGATTCTCGGGTGCTTTCCCGGCGTTGTTCGCCATGGTGGTGGATGAAGCACCCGAGGCCGAGCGTGGGACGGCCATGAGCTCGTTCAACCTCTATTACGACCTCGGTGCACCCATCGGCGGTTACGGAGTGGGGATGTTGGTCGATCGTGGCGGTTTCGGCCTCGGCTTCGGTGCGGTGGCGGCGTTGTCGGCGCTGGGTCTCGTGCTGTTGCCGATCCTCAACCGGTCCGCGGCCCGGCCTGACCCAACGCCTCAAGAACCGCCGCTTTCCGGCTGATGAAGTCGGCGTCGGTCACCAGTCGAGAAGGGCGGGGATGTGGATAGGGCGACTGCACCCGGGCGCTGATGGTGCCAGGACGAGGAGAAAGGACAAGCACCTCGTCCGCAAGGAGCAGCGCTTCGTCGACGTCGTGGGTGACCAGCACGACGGTGTGTTGGTTTTCGGTCAGAAACTGGTCGAGCCAGGTTTGGAGGTCACGTCGTGTGATGGCGTCGAGGGCTCCGAAGGGCTCATCGAGCAGCAGCACGTCGAGCCCGGCCACGAAGGTGCGCAACAGAGCCAAACGTTGCCGCATGCCGCCGGACATTTGGTGGGGCCAGGACCGTTCGAAGCCTGCGAGCCCGAACCGCTCGAACAGGCCGAGAGATTGGGTGCGGGCGGCCCGACGATCGAGGCCTCGGGCCTCGGCGCCGACCGTTGCATTGGCCAATGCCCGCCGCCATGGCAGCAAAAGGTCGCGTTGCGCCATGTAGGCGGTGTGGCCGATCCGGCCGACTGCGCGGTGCCCGTCGATGTCGACTCGGCCGTCGCTGGGGGCCAACAAGCCGGCCAGTATCCGCAGCAGCGTCGATTTGCCGCATCCGCTCGGCCCCACCACCGCGCAGAAACGGCCGCGGTCAACGCTGAAGGACACGTCCGCAATGACGTCGAGGGACTCGAAAGAATGCTGGAGTCCCTCGACGAGGATCATGTGCCTACGCAACCGCTGCCCGTTGGGTGCCAGAACTAGCTGCGGGGCAGGAAGTCGTTGGTGAATGCGGCGTCGAGTTTGATGTCTGCGGGCAGCAATTTGCGTTCCTTCAGAAACGCGCCGAATTGGTTCCAGATGACCGGGTCCTGTACACCCCACGCTTTGGTCTCATGGCCAAAACGAGTGGCCAGGTACACCGCTGAGCGTTCGACCAACTCCCGGTCCAACTCGGGCACGGTGCCCAGCAGAGCGGCCGCCGCCGCCTTGGGATCAGTCCGGGCCTTCTCGTACCCGGCCGCGGTGGCTTGGAGGAAGGACTTCACGAGTTCCGGCTGTTCCTTGAGCATTGTGCCCGAGGCCGCCAGCAACGGGGTGTACCAGTCCGGGATGCACGCGGGCTTGCCCGTTGAGCCCAGGAAGGGGATGGTGGTGATGGCGAGACCATCGAGGTCGCGCATGCGGATGACGTCCCAGCCGTCGAACACCCACACGGCGTCGTAGTGGTTCTGGGCAAAGCCCACTTCGTAGTCGACGTTGCCGACTTCCACGTAGTTCACCTTGGCTGGGTCGCCTCCGTCGCAGCGCACCAGTTCGTCGACCAGTGCTTTCTCCAGTTCGCTGCCGTAGCCGCCGTAGGTCTTGCCCTGTAGGTCCTTGGCCGATCGAACCCCGCGATCCGCCGGTATGACCAGCGAGGACGTGTTGTGCGCCAATATCGCCCCGACGGAAACCACATCGGCGCCTTCAACTCGTGCCGCCAGCAGCGATTCGGCGGCGGACACCGCGAAGTTGGCCTCGCCGGCGACGAGCATCGGCAGACCCCCGTTGGCGCCTGGTTCGATGATGGTGACGTCGAGGCCAGCCTTCTTGTACAGGCCCTGCTGTTGGGCGAGGTACAGCCCGCCATGGTTGGTGTTAGGGGTCCAGTCCAACACCACGCTCACCGGGGTGAGCTTGGGGGTGGCGTCCTCGTCGCCGCAGGCCGCAGCCAACGAGCCGAACACCACCAGAGCGGCAAAGGAGAAAAGGATACGACGCATCAGGTACTCCGATCTGTTTGACGTTGCCACGGGCACAGCACCCAGGCCAACACCGAAACCAATGAGAACAACACCATCGACAACACGGTTACGACCGCGACCCCAACGAAGACCTGGTCGTAACGAAAGGCCCGCTGGGATCGGGCGATGTAGAGGCCTAGACCGCTCGTGGCCCCGATGCTCTCGCCGATCACCGCGCCGGCCACGGCATAGGTGAGGGAAATGCGCAGTCCGGCGAACAGTGGGGGCAAGGCGGCGGGGATCATCACCATACGAAGCAGTACGGCACGGCCCCCACCGAAGCTACGGATCAGCTCGATGTACTCGAGGTCGACATTTTGTAGGCCTGCGGTGGTGGACACCGTGACGGGGAAGAACACCACCAAGGCCACCACGAT
Source organism: Ferrithrix thermotolerans DSM 19514 (assembly GCA_945906305.1). Classification (GTDB taxonomy): domain Bacteria; phylum Actinomycetota; class Acidimicrobiia; order Acidimicrobiales; family CAIXPF01; genus CAIXPF01. The sequence goes on from CAMDQT010000001.1 coordinate 119,674, forward strand.
GATCTTGGGGGCAAGGCCAAAGCCGGCCCAGAGCACCAAAAGCGGCGCAAGCACCTGGATCGGGACGGTCTGGCTGGCGACCAGTAGCGGATGGAGCACCCGGCGGGCGAGGGGCCAGCCTGACACCACCACGGCAACGATCACCCCGGTACTGACACCGAGAAGCACCCCGACGGCGGTCTCGGTGAGCGTGGTACGCACGTGGCTGGGCAGCAGCGGGGCGGTGTCGACCAACGCGTGCCAGATCCGTGACGGTGCGGGTAGGACCGGGTTGCGGCTGGTGGATTGGCCCGCCCAGAGCTCCCACAAAGCCAGCAGGACGACAACGAACAGCGCGGGCGGTGCGGTCTCCCGCATGGCGGCGCGCACGGTGTTCATGAGCGGAACTTGCCGGTGAGGGATTCGATCGTGGGCTGGGTGGCGGGGCTGGCGGTTTGTTCGACCTTGATCACGCTGACCACCGCCGTGGCGCCGTCGGCCAGGGTGGCCTCGTGCACGGCCCTCATCAAGGCCCAAAGAGCATCAGGGGCACCCTGGATACTGGTGCCGAGGGGCCCGACTTCGTAGGTGAGGCCGGAGGCTTGGATGACCGCGATCGCCGCCTCGACATGGGCGTAGTGCGCCTTCTCGGTCCCGGGTGGGAACGGCAAAACTTGAATTTCGACAATCATCCTGCGTTCCCTCCGCTCGTATGAACGAGATCAGGTTCCTGGGGTTTGGTCTCAGCCTCGACACGAGGCACCCCCAGCAGGTGCGTCTCACGTTAGCAACTAGCGTTCCTTGACGTGCAGCAGCCGAATGAGCGGACCACAAGGGCGCAGCGGGCTAGGGGGCTGCCTCCAACCATTGAGTGGCTGGGAGACCGGGTTCGGCTCATCGACCAACGTCGCTTGCCCCACGAACTAGCGATGGTCGAGGCCACCACCGTGGCTGAGCTGTGTGGCTTCATCGGCACCCTTGCCGTACGTGGTGCGCCTGCGCTCGGCGCGGCCGGGGCCATGGGCGTAGCGCTGGCCGCAGTGCGGGGGGAGGATATCGCTGCCGCGGGGGCCATCCTCAAGGCCACTCGACCGACGGCGGTCAACCTGGCCTGGGGTGTTGACAAGGCACTGTCGGCGCTGGACCCGGTGGCGGAAGCGCTGCGTCTTGCCGCTGACGACGTCCTGCGGAACATGGCGATCGGTCGGCACGGCGCCGGCCTCATCGCGGCGGGCTCACGGGTGTTGACCCACTGCCATACCGGTGCCTTGGCCTGCGTGGGGTGGGGAACCGCGCTGGGGGTGATCCGTACCGCCTGGGAGGCGGGCACCGATCTGTCGGTGTGGGTGGACGAGACTCGGCCGTGGTTGCAAGGGGCTCGGCTCACGGCGTGGGAGCTGCAGATGTTGGGCATTCCCGCCACCCTCGTGGCCGATGTGATGGCCGGTTCGTTGATGGCATCGGGCGACGTCGACTTGGTCATCGTCGGTGCCGACCGCATTGCCGCCAACGGTGACGTCGCCAACAAGATCGGCACGTACCAGCTCGCCGTGCTCTGTCATCATCACGCGATCCCTTTCTACGTGGCGGCGCCGCTTTCGACCTTCGACCCCGCGACCGCTGACGGCGCATCCATCGAGGTGGAAGAACGCAGTGCGGACGAGGTGACCAGCTTCGCTGGGGTGCGCATCGCCCCGCTGGGGGTGGCGGCGTTGAACCGGGCGTTCGACGTGACCCCCGCCGCCCTCGTGGCTGGCTATGTGACCGAGGAGGGGGTGTTTCCTAGTCCGCCATTGTGGGACTGATTGCCGGTCCAGGAGAAATGGCTGCGGCGTGGCGCAGGCGACGTGTCGCTCGTGGTCATGGCAGATCTGTCGTCTGGCCAGGCCGAAATGTCATACCCTTTACATAGTTTTCCTGTCATGTTGTTCCCGATTGTCTGCCCTGGGTGCGGTGTGCTGGGGGCGGCGCCCTGCGCGGCGTGCCTGGCCGGCATGCGTCGTGTCGCGGACCGGGCGTTGCCCGCTCCGCCCGGCATCACTCGCCTCGTGGCCCCCTTCGCCTATGCCGGTCCGCTGCGGCCTTTGCTCCGGGCCTTGAAGTACGACAACCAGCGGGCCGCGCTGGGATGGCTCGGCGCCGAATTGGCCCTTGCTTGGCAACTTGCCGGCCTGTCGGGCACGCGGAGTTGGGCCCCCACCGGCGCGGCTCGGGCGCGACGTCGCGGTTTCGATCAGGCTGAATTGCTGGCCTGGGCGAGCGTGGGTGCCGCGGCTGGTATCGCTCGGGCAGATCGACCGGTGGCGCTGCTGCGTCGCGAGCCCGGCCCAGCTCAGACAGGTCGGCCGCGCCAGCAGCGAGCGGAGGTCGCGGGCTTTGCTCTGCGTCGCCCCTGGTGGCGGGCGGCGTCCGTCGTGCCCTCACGGGTGGTACTCATCGACGATGTGGTCACGACTGGTGCCACGCTTGCGGCCGCTGCCGCCGTCCTTCTCGCCGCAGGTTGCACCAGGGTCGATGCGCTTGTTGTGGCCTGGACGCCACCACCGAGCAGCAGACGGCACGATTTTCATGCGGTAGCCTGACGGCGTCGTTCCACTCGGCTCGGGGTACCCGTGCCGGAGGGGCGATCGGCCCGCCGGACACTGTCCATCGGCACTGATGGGCAGACTAGGGCGGTCCGTACGCTGCCGTTGTCGGTCGGGCCCAGCCCGCAGTCCGATCGCATCGAACCGCTGACGGGCAGGAGGTAGCGCATTATGCAGGTGATCGTGAGCAGTCGTCATGCTGAACTCTCTCCGGCCCTTCGCGACGTCGCGGTGCAGAAGATTGGTCGGCTGGAGCGATTTCTAGATGGCATGAGTCGTGCCGAGGTGCATTTCGACCATCAGCCCAACCCGCGAATCGCCGAGAAGGAGATTTGCGAGGTCACGCTGGAGGGTCACGGCCATGTCGTGCGCTGCAAGGTGGCTTCAGTCGACAGTTTCGCTGCGGTGGACATTGCGGTCGAGAAGCTCGAACAGCAATTACACCGGCTCAAGACTCGACTGCGCGGTAAGGCGGCGGTCGGAAGTCGCCGCACCCATCAGGCCATTGTCGTGGGCGAGGGCGACTTCGATGGGGACGAGGACGAGGATCACTCAATGGCCGATGACGCTTTCGTCACCCGGGCCGGAGACCTGGTGGTCAAGCAGAAGTCCTTCGCCATCGTGCCGCTGTCCATAGACGACGCGGTGCTCCAGATGGAGTTGGTGGGCCACAGCTTCTACTTCTTCACCAACGCCAAGACCGGACGTGCAGCCGTTCTGTATCGCCGCGAGGATGCAAAGCTAGGTTTGATCGACCAGGCATGAGCGGCACCCTGGCCGAGCGGTCCGGCCGGTCCGGTTGCGGGAGCCTTGGTCCTTCGCGCCAGTAGACTCCAGGCTCGCATGGGAGTTTTTGATCGTATCCTCCGCACCGGAGAGGGCAAGATGCTCCGGTCCCTTCAGGCGATGGTGCCCGACATCGCCGCGCAAGAGTCTTCGTTGCAGCAGTTGTCAGACGAGGCCTTGCAATATCGCACCGTGGAATTTCGCCAGCGGATCGGCCGCGGGGCTGGCCTCGACGATCTGCTCATCGAGGCCTTCGCCGTCACGCGTGAAGCGTCGCTCCGGGTCATCGGCCAGCGTCATTACGACGTGCAGTTGATGGGTGGCGCGGCGTTGCACTTCGGCTGGGTAGCGGAGATGCGTACTGGTGAGGGCAAGACGCTGGTGTCTACCCTGCCCGTCTATCTGAACGCCCTAGGTGGCAAGGGCGTGCACGTCATCACCGTCAACGACTATCTCGCCCGTCGCGATGCCGAGTGGATGGGCCAGATCTACAGTTGGATGGGTCTCAGCGTCGGACTTGTCGTTCCCGGTAACAGCGATCCTGCCTTCAAGCGTGAGCAGTACGCCGCGGACCTCACCCATGGCACGAACAACGAGTTCGGGTTCGACTACCTGCGCGACAACATGGCCATGTCGGCCCAAGAAAAGGTTCAGCGGGGGCACTGCTTCGCCATCGTCGACGAGATCGACTCCATTCTCGTGGACGAGGCCCGTACCCCGCTCATCATCAGTGGGCGCGTCGCGGACGCGGCCGCCCTCTATCAGCGCTTTGCCGCGATCGCCCGGCAACTACGAGCCGAAATCGACTACGAGTTCGAGGAAGAGAAACGCACCGTCGCCCCCACCGAGGAGGGCATCCGCAAGGTTGAGGAGATCCTCGGGGTGGAGAACCTCTACGACGCGGTGCAGACCAACCTCGTGCACCAGTTGCAGGTTGCCCTCAAGGCGAAGGCCTTGTTCCACCGGGACAAGGACTACATCGTCGAGGACGGTGAGGTGAAGATCGTCGACGAGTTCACCGGTCGAACGCTCGAAGGGCGACGTTGGTCCGAGGGCTTGCACCAGGCGGTGGAGGCCAAGGAGGGGGTGCGGGTCAAAGAGGAGAGCCAGACCCTCGCCACCATCACCTTGCAGAACTACTTCCGCATGTACGAAAAGTTGTCGGGCATGACCGGCACCGCCCAGACCGAAGCCTCGGAGCTGGCCAATACGTACGGGCTACAGGTCGTTCCCATCCCGACCCACCGTCCGATGATACGAAACGACCACAACGACCTGATCTACAAGTCCGAGAGCGGCAAGTTCGATGCGGTGGTCGAGGAGATCGTCGGCGCCTATGAGATCGGCCGGCCGGTCTTGGCGGGCACGGCGAGTGTGGAGCACTCCGAGAAGCTGTCCAAGTTGCTGACCCGCCGCGGCGTCCGCCATGAGGTCCTCAACGCCAAACAGCACTTCCGTGAGGCCGAGATCATCGCCCAGGCGGGCAAGCTTGGAGCGGTGACGGTAGCGACCAACATGGCTGGCCGTGGGGTCGACATTCTGCTTGGCGGCAACCCTGAATTGCTTGCGCTCAGCGACCTGCGGGCCTCCGGGGTCGATGCCGCGACGCCGGACGAACTGCGCCGCCGTGAGATCACCGGCCGTCGCCTGCACGAGGAGATGACCGAAGCGGGGGTCGATCCCGAGCAACTCGACGCGCTTGCCGGTGACATTGAGGTGGCGGCGGAGCAAGCAGCCAGGCTCGAGGAGTTGATCGGCACCCATGCGGTACGGACCAAGGCCGAGGGCGAGCAGGTGCGAGCCATCGGGGGTCTCCTCGTCGTGGGTACCGAGCGGCACGAATCCCGCCGTATCGACAACCAGCTACGCGGGCGTTCGGGACGCCAGGGCGACCCGGGCGAGAGTCGCTTCTATATCTCCCTCGAGGACGACCTGATGCGGTTGTTCGCCACCGGGATCATGGAACGAGTCATGGGTGCGGCCTTGCCCGAGGACGTGCCTATCGAGTCTCGGATGGTCACCAAAGCGGTCGAGCGGGCGCAGTCCACCGTCGAGCAGAAGAACGGCGAGATCCGCAAAAACGTTCTCAAGTACGACGAGGTGATGAACGAACAGCGCAAGGTCATCTATGGCCGACGTGACCAAATCTTGGCGCAAGGCGACCTGCGGGCCGACGTGCTGTCTGCGTTGGCCGAAGTGGTGGACAATCTGCTCAGCACCTACTGCCCCGGAACCATTGCCGATGAGTGGGAGCGTCACAAGCTGCTGACCGACGCCAACACGTTCTGGCCGACGGAACTCACCGCGGAGGACCTCGCGGACGTGCTCTCAACGGACGAGATGTATGACCGCCTTGCCGGTGAGGCCACGGCCTATTACGAGCAGCGGGAGCGAGTGCTGTCACCGGAGCTCATGCGGGAGGTCGAGCGACGAGTGTTGCTCTCTCTGATCGATCAGCGCTGGCGCGAACACCTCTATGAGATGGACTACCTACGCGAAGGCATCGGCTTGCGGGCCATGGGCCAACGCGATCCGCTCACCGAGTGGCAGCGCGAGGGCTTCGATATGTTCTCCCAAATGATGCAGTCGGTGAACGAAGATCTCGTGCGGTTGGTGATGCATGCTGACGTGCGGGTGGAGGAAGCGCCCGAGGAGCCCACGGCCGCGCCCCAGACGCTGCCCGCGGTCAGCAACGTCACGTATCGTTCGTCCGGCAACGACCTCGATAGCGACCATGCACCACCGCCGCTCGCGGTTCCCCGCAAGGGCGCGAGGGCCAACCCGAATCTGGCTGCCATGACCAAGGTCGTGAGCAACGTCGCGGCGCGTCCTGCGCCGACCGAGCGCATTGGACGGAACGATCCTTGCCCATGTGGTAGCGGTCGTAAGTACAAGAACTGTTTCGGTACCCCAGGGTGCGCCTCGTCCGGTACCACCACGATGTCGGCGAACTGACCGTGCGCGATTTCAGTGATGCTCTCGCCGAGCTACGCAAGCGTCTCGGCGATGCCGAGCGCTACTTGGCCCTAGAGGAGTTACGCGCCCGCCGGCCCCAACTCGAGACCGAGATGGGCCGCCCCGACCTGTGGGACGACGCCGAGAACGCCCGTAAGGTTCAGACCGAACTCGCCTCGGTCATGGACGATCTCGATAGCTACGACGCGCTCATGCGGCGGGTCGAGGACGCAGAAACGCTCTACGAACTCGGGCGCGAGGAACAGGATGATTCCGTCGAGGCCGAGGTGCACGCCATCATCGAGCAGGTGCGGGCAAAGCTTGATGACCTCGAGCGGCGCTCGTTGTTCACCGAGCCGTACGACGGGTACGACGCGGTGTGCGAAATCCATTCCGGCGCCGGTGGGACCGATGCGCAGGACTGGGCCGAGATGTTGTTGCGGATGTATCGCCGCTGGGCGGAGGACAACGGGTTCAGCCTTGAGGTGGAGAGTGTCAGCGAAGGCCAAGAAGCGGGCCTGTTGTCGGCGGAATTCTTGGTCAAGGGCCGTAACGCCTTTGGCATGCTCAAGGCCGAGCGCGGCACCCACCGGCTGGTACGGATCTCGCCGTTCGATAACAATGCCCGCCGCCAAACGGCGTTTGCCGGGCTGACCGTGGTGCCGCTCATCGAGGACGATGGCGAGGTCACCATCGATGAGAAGGACCTCCGTATCGATGTGTACCGTTCCTCCGGCGCCGGTGGTCAGCACATCAACACCACCGACTCCGCGGTGCGAATCACCCATATGCCCAGCGGCATCGTGGTGTCCTGTCAGGTGGAGCGCTCCCAGATCCAAAACCGTGAACGCGCTATGCATGCGCTGCGAGCCCGACTCGCTGACCGTCAGCGTCAGGAGCGCGACGAGAAGATCAACGCCCTCGCCGGGGAGAAGAAGAAGGTCGAGTGGGGCAGTCAGATCCGCTCCTATGTGCTCCAGCCCTATCAAATGGTCAAGGACGAGCGTTCCGGACACCAGACCTCGGGGGTCGACGCGGTGCTCGATGGCGACGTTCAACCTTTTATCGACGCATACCTGCAGTGGCAAAGAGCAGCCGCGCTGAGCGGTTGAGTCCTGCGCCGATTTCGCCGTGCGGGCCGCTGACGGGCAAAGCCAGCCCGGGCGGGGACTGTTACCGAGCGGTGCGTTGGTAGCGTGATCAGGACCATCCACCGGGGGTCGGACGCCTTCCCTTAGCCTTTCTCGAAACGGATTGATGGAGCTTTGCCGACCGGTGCCACCTTGGTTGCCCGACTCGAAGCGCAACGACGCTCACCATGATCAAGCTCGAAAACGTCACCAAGATCTACAAGGGCGAAGTCCCGGCGTTGCGCGATGCGAACGTCAATATCGACAAGGGCGAGTTCGTCTTCCTTGTCGGTGCCTCCGGATCGGGTAAGTCAACGTTCATCCGCCTGCTTAACAAGGAGGAGGAGCCGACCCAAGGTCGTATCTTCGTCGCGGGCAAAGACATCGGTGCGCTCAACGGTTGGAAGGTTCCCTACCTGCGCCGCAATATCGGCTATGTCTTTCAGGACTTCAAGCTTTTGCCGACCAAGACGGTGTTCGAAAATGTGGCGTTCGCCCTCGAGGTGATCGGCCGTCCGTCTCACGTCATCAAGTCGCAGGTCCCTGCGATCCTCGAACTCGTCGGGCTCACCAAGAAGGTCGACAGCTTCCCCGGGGAGCTTTCCGGCGGTGAGCAGCAGCGGGTGTCCGTCGCTCGGGCCTTCGTGAACCGGCCACTTATCCTGCTCGCCGACGAGCCCACCGGCAACCTCGATCCCGCCACCTCGGTGGGCATCATGCGGCTGCTCGACCGCATCAACCGCACCGGCACCACCGTGGTGATGGCCACCCACGACCGCGGCATCGTGGATACCATGCGTCGCCGGGTCATTGAGCTCGACAAGGGCCATATTGTCCGCGACCAGTCGCGCGGCGTCTACGAGTAGGCGGTCCGACCATGGCCATGAACATCCGCTACGTCGCCCGTGAGACCGGCACCAACCTGCGACGAAACTTCAGCCTCACCTTGGCGTCGGTCGTCACGGTGGCGGTGTCGCTGACCCTTTTTGGCGCCGCGTTGGTATTTGCCCAAGGGGTCGGCAACATGACGGCGCGCTGGAAGGGCGGCATCGAGTTCATCGTCTTCATGCAGCCCTCGGCCACCCAGGAGCAACTCGACAGCGTCCAGCGGGCTCTGGAGGACAACCCCGAGGTCACCCAGGTGTCCTACGTCGATAAACCGGCGGCGTACGAAGAGTTCAAACAACTTTTCGCCCGTTCCAAGGACATGGTCGAGGCAGTTGACGAGAACGCCATGCCACCGTCGTTCCGGGTTGCGCCGGCCACCTCTGATGCCGATGTCATCCAGGCTCTGGGGCAGGCCTTCCAAAAGAAGGCCGGGGTGCGGGAGGTGGTGTTCGCCTTCGAGACGGTGCGCACCATGCAGCGGATCACCCGTATTGCCTCAATCGTCATTGTGGGCGTGGCCGTTTTCTTGCTGGTGGCAGCGGTACTGCTGATCCTCAACACGATCCGCATGGCCATGTTTGCCCGACGTCGCGAGATTGAGGTCATGAAGCTGGTCGGGGCCACGAACTGGTTCATCCGGGTGCCATTCATGATCGAGGGTCTGGTGCACGGCATCGTTGGCGCCGCGGTCGCCATCGTCGGGGTACAGGGATTGAATTGGGCTTTCGATCGTGGTCTGTCGAACAACCGCGACCTGAAGATCTTCCAGGGTTTTGTCATCAGCGGTAGCCAGATGAGCTTTACAACCTTGCTGCTGGTTGGCCTGGGGTGTCTCATTGGGGCGTTGGGTTCGGGTATCGCGGTGAGCCGCTTCCTCGACGTGTGAGCGTCGAGTTGTCCTCGCCCGACTGGCGAAGGATCTGTTCTGAGGAGTAGGCCGTCGGGATGGCCTACGAAACGATCCTGTACGACGTGAGTGACCGCGTCCTGACCATCACCATGAACCGCCCCGACCGGCTCAACGCGTTCAACGAGCAGATGCGTGTCGAGATGACCGACGCCTTCGATCGTGCCGACGCCGATGATGACGTGCGGGCCATCATCATCACCGGAGCTGGGCGTGGGTTCTGTGCTGGCGCGGACCTCGGCCGGGGCAAGGACACGTTCAACTACGACGGCAGGGAGCGTGAGGAGGTCTGGAACCGTGACGGGGGTGGCCTGCTGACCTTACGAATCTTCGACATCAACAAGCCGATCATCGCCGCGGTGAACGGTCCTGCCGTCGGAATCGGCGTGACGATGCAGTTGCCGATGGACATTCGCATCGCCTCGGAGTCCGCTCGGTTCGGGTTCGTATTCTCCCGCCGGGGCATTGTGCCAGAGGCGTGTTCGAGCTGGTTTCTTCCCCGGGTGGTGGGCATCTCCAAGGCCCTTGAGTGGACCTATAGCGGTCGGGTCTTTTCCGCTCAGGAGGCGCTCGAAGGTGGTCTGGTCTCCAAGGTGGTGTCCGAGGACGAGTTGCTGCCAACCGCCCGGGCGATGGCGCTGGAGATAGCGGAGAACACCTCGGCGCTCTCGGTGACGCTGATCCGCCACATGATGTGGAAGTTGCTCGGTGCGGATCATCCGATGGAGGCCCACAAGCTCGACTCGCGGGGGGTGCAGTCCCTCGGCCGCGGTCCCGACGCTGCCGAAGGGGTCAGCAGCTTCCTCGAAAAGCGCCCGGCGAAGTTCACCGGCAAGCCCAGTAGTGATCTGCCCGGCTACTTCCCGTGGTGGACTGAGCGCGAATTCAGCTGAAGCTCTCGCCGCAACTCGGCAGTGACCTCGACGACTGGCCGGTGTCGCTAGGACGCGGCCGGACCCGGCTCCGCCTGCGCTGACTGTTCCTCGACCAACTTCAGTGCCGGTGGTTGCGCGCCGAGCGTGAGGCCGAGGGCACCGAGTACCAGCCGAGCCGCGGGCTGGACCAGCAGCGGATCGGAGAGCGGGGCGAGCACAATGCGAAGCTCGCGGCGGGCGAAGCGGGGTAGCAAGCCGGCTGCGGCAGAGATCAACACGCCGTAGGCCGGGCGCAGGTAGAGGGGGAGCGGCGGCCACGCCACATAGCGCACCGCTTGGCGGGCGCTGGCGGTGACCTGCAGCTCAGGCCGGAAGTCGAGGAGGACCTGGCGCAGTTCGGCGCGGTCCTGCGGCGGGTCCACGACGCCGAGCCGGCTGGCGATCTGGGCCGTCTCGGCGACGTAACGGTCGGCGTCGAGGGGTTCGAGCGTGCTGCCGCCGTAGCGTTGGTAGGCCCGCAGGAAGCTGTCGACCTCGCAGGCGTGGACCCAGGCCAGTAGGTGTGGGTCGTTGGCCCGGTAGGGCCGTCCGTCTGCGGCAACGCCCTCGACAGCGTCGTGAATGGTGCGAACTCGTCTGATGAGCGCCTCCGCCGCGGACGTTGATCCATAGGTGGTCACGGCAATGAAAGCTGCCGTGCGTCCCAGACGCCCCCACGGGTCATGCCGGTAGTCTGAGTGCTCGGCCACCCCGGCCATGGCCAGCGGGTGCAGCGTCTGAAGCAGTAACGCCCGCAGGCCCCCGATCAGACCACAGCGATCTGCGTGGACCCGCCACACCACGTCGTTTGGTCCGAATAATCCGGGATCGGCCGCGCTGCGCCGGAATGACTCCGGCTTCAGCGGTTGTGTCCCCAAGAGCCCGCGCACATCCTCGCCGAGGACGTGTCGGATGCGATCGAGCACAGGGGGAAGCGGCATCAGCACATCAGCGTAGGCAGCGCCCCGGCCCGACGCCTAGCCGCCCCAGGCCACCAAACCCTATGCCCACTGGGGTCGCTCAGCGCGGCCAAGGAAGGAACCGGAACCGCCGCTGGGCACGACGGTGGACCGTGTCGCGCCGTTCGACACCCGTGGTGAGCGGAACACCACCCTCAACCTCGGTGTCAACCACGTCGGTGCTAGGCGGCGGGCTCGACGCAGTGGCCTCGGTTGAAGGCAGGGCGAGGTGCCCGTCGGTGTGGCGCTGCGCGTTGAGCTCCGCCAGGGTTGCCTCGACGTCGGTGACGGCGGTGGCGGTCCATCGCCCCTCTGGCGAGCGTCTCGCCGCGCTCGTGCCCCCGAAGGCAAGATTGGCCCTAGTCGTCGAGGTGTAGGGGTGCTCTGGCCCGAGCGCCCGCTCGCAATCCGCCACGGTCATGGCCCGGGCTTCGTCGGCCTCGTCATGTCGCCCGAGCGCAGCCAGGCTGTTGGCCAGGTTGTTGCGGGCGGCGATGGTGTGCGGGTTGTCCGGGCCGAAAAGGCGTTCGCGGCCACGCAGCACCTCCTGGCGAAGGCTGAGCGCCTCCTCATGTCGCTCGAAGTCGGCGTAGCTGTTGGCCAAGTTGTTCAAGGCGCTCAGTGTGGCGGCATCGTCGGGGCCCAAGGTCCGCAATCGTGTTTGTGCGGCCGCCTCACGCAGTTCGAGGGCCTGGCGGCTCTGACCGAGAGCGGCCAGGCTATTGGCAAGATTGCCCTGTGCGCTGAGGGTGCGGGGATGGTCCGCCCCGAGCACGGCCTCGCGGCTGGCCACCACCTGGCGTCGGAGATCGAATGCCGCGTCGTGCCGCCCGAGATCGACGTGGCTGTTGGCGAGATGGTGCTTCGCGGAGATGGTTGCAGGGTCCGCCTCGCCGTAGCGGCGGGCGCTGTCCTCGAGGACGTCAGCGAGCATTTGGTTGGCTCGGAGCAAACTTCCCGTGGCCCGCATCAGCGCCGCCAGTTCGGTCCGTGCTGCGAGCGTGCGCAGATCATCGGTGCCGTAGGCGAGGCTGGCTCCTCGGACGAGTTCCTCCAGCCGAGTCACCGCGACCGACGCAGATTCTGACCATTCGAGGGCCGGTGGGATCGTTGGCCCGGCGCGTTCGTTGGTGTCTTCAGGGTGCGCCGAGCGGCCGGATTCACCGTTTTGGGGTGAGGTGGGAGCGCCCGGACCGAGGAGGCCGGCCCGAGGGTGGGTGCTCGGCGGGGGCAGGTCTATTGCGGCGTGGGGAGAGAGCACCGCTAGTCCTGGCCAGGGAGGCGGGAACGGCTCGCTGTCATCTCTGTTCGGAGCGGGCCACCCGGGAAGCGCCGTAGCTACGGCCTGGAGCAGCATCTGCCGGGAGGCGGTGTGGTCGTCACGAGCCTCGAACATCGGGGCACAGGAAGCGTCGCCCCATTCCGCGGGCAGGGTCAGGTCTTCGATGAGCACCACTACCAACGGCGCCGCGTCAGGATCCACCTGGTCGAGGTCGAGAACGTCTCCGCTGTGTTGGAGTAGGCCATCGGAGGCAATGACCAGTTGGGCGGTGCCGGCGCGGCGAAGCCGTGCCACCGCCTCCAACGCAGCCGGTCCGGGCTCGACGGGCGGGGCGAGGATGCAGTAGCGACGGCCAAACTCGCCCAGTTGGTCCGCGACCCAATCGGCCCAATCCCGATCCTCGGCCACGAAGGAGACGAGTAACTCCGCCTGATCGCTAGTCGTGGCCGGAGGGCGTGCTGAGGCAAGGTCGTGGACATCGTGCACGTCACTCATGCCGTTTGGGCTCCTGGCGCCTTCCCTTGATGTTGCGCGCAGCATAGGGCGGTATTTCCCCCAAATGGGGTACCGGTGTGCGTACGCCTACGGCCTTTCCGATCCAGCCGGACTTGGACCTCCGCCGCTCGACGCTTCAGAACATGGCCCCGCGCCCTGGCCCGAGGTGTGGCTGTCCTGAGAGCGGGGCCCGCGCTGCACGGACACCGTGACGACGTCGGCCAGCGTAAACAGGTAGTCCAACGTCACCACCACGAACAGCGATTCGCCGACCAGTTTCCCCCCTTCCCTGATGTTGGCGAGAAACAGGAATGTCAAGCTCTGGTTCCCCGCCCCCGCCCCCGCGCCCGTGCTGTTCGCGCTGGCTGCCAGACCGAGGATCAACTCCAACCCCAGCGTTGATCCGACGAGTAGTAACGCGGCCAGGAGGAACTGCCGTCGCATCGAGGCCGACAGCAGGGTCGCGAGGCGGCGAAAGATGACCGCACCAAGCGCGACGACGACGAGGGCCGGTAGCACCCACTCAAACTGCACAACGCCCGCTGCCGGGCTGCCGAGCATCTGTCGAAGGGGGCTCGAGACCTGCTCATGGATACCGAGGAAGTCGTCAACCGCGAACAGCAGGAACATCGCGCTGATGGCACACCACGAGCTGCCGTGAGGCAACTCGCGTCGCTGGTGCAGCCGGGCTATCAATGCCGCGATGGCGCAGGTGCCCAGGAGCAACACGATGCTCCATGCGGTGGGAACGCTGCGTTCGACTCGCGCATCAAAGTTGCGCAGCAACCGCAGCGACAACCGTTCGAGCGGCAAGGTGCGGCCGATAGGCGAGGCCTTGGCGATAACCCCCAACGCGAAGCTTGTTGCGGTGAGGGTGACGGCGATGTGGAGTAGAACACGTCGCGCCAAACGAGAATCGAGACGCAGCGCGATCATCATGTCGCCAGGCAAGCACCATCCTGAGCCGCCGTCAAAGGGTAGCTGCCTCGGTGGTGGCTGTGGCCTCAGGCCCGCGGCGCGGGGGGTAGCCCGATGCTCCCCGCGTGGCCGCGAAAGTTTTGCAGCCACCAACTCCAGTCCTGCGGAACGAGCGAAAAGGGATCGTCGTGACGTAGTTCGCGAGCAGCCCATAGCGGCCAATGGGGGTTGGCCAACGCCGGTCGGCCGATCATGACGAGGTCAATCAGTTCGTCGCGGATGGCTGCATCGGCCCGTGCGGGCTCACCGAGGTTCCAACTGGTGGCAACCGGGATACCGACCTCGCGCCGTACCCGGGCCGCTCGTGTCACGAATGCGGCTGGTTCGGTAAACGGGGGATCGATCATGGCGTCGGTGTTCATGCCGAAGCTGAGGTCGGCTAGGTCCACGCCTCGCTCGGCCATCCAACCTATGACCTCCACCGATTCGTCGAACTGCACCCCGTCGGGATGGAAGTCGTCTGAACCGAGCCGTATGGTGAGCGGCAGTCGTTCTGGCCAATGGGCGCGGACCGCATCGATGGCCTCGAGCAGGAACCGGGCGCGGTTGCGTAGCGAGCCGCCATACATATCAGTACGTCGATTGGCCAGCGGCGAGAAGAAGCTGGCGCCGAGGTAGCCGTGGGCGAAATGCAATTCGAGCCACTCATAGCCGGCATCGAGCGCGCGGCGAGCGGCTTGGCCGTAGCTGCGGTGCAGCTCGGCGATGTCGGCCACGGCGAGTTCTCGTACCGGATAGCGGTGACCACCGCCATAGGGAACCGCGGAGGGGGCAACGCAGGTCCAGCCGCCAGGTTCGTCGGGAGCCAAGGCTTTCGATCGTCCCAGACGTGCCGCGTCGTAGGGGGGAAGTTCGCTTCCCTTCCGGCCGGTATGTCCGAGTTGGATGGCGGCCACCGCCCCCATGCGGCGAAGCATGGACGTGACCCTGGCATGGCCCGCGATGTGCGCGTCGTCCCAGATGCCAGCGCAGCGGGTGGAGGTTCGGCCGTCGGGGGTGATGGCGACCTGCTCCGGGAAGATCAGGCCGAATCCGCCCGCGGCACGGGCGCCGAGGTACATCACGTGGTAGTCGTCGAGATGGCCCTCAACGCTGTGGTGCATCGTCATTGGGGACATGGCGATGCGGTTGCGCAGCGTGACGTCTTTGATGGTGAGGGGGCTGAACAGGCTCGGCATCGCGGCAGGATTCTTCCACGGGTGCCGGTGAATGCCAACGATGCGGCTCAGGCGGTAACCCAGGTCCCGGTGCTGCGGTTGGCAATCCCACCGAGGCGATCGGGGGTGGTGATGACCCCGGCGGCGCCGGGTCGGCGGCGCACGAAGTCGACGAGCGCTTGCACCTTGGGCTTCATGCTGCCCTCCCCAAGCTGACCGGAATCGACCAATGCCGTGGCCTCCTCGACATTGAGGTGGTCGAGCCAACGTTGCCGAGGCGTACCGAAATCGACCGCTACTCGCTCCACGCCGGTGCACAACACCAACAGATTTGCGCCGATGCCGTCGGCGATGAGCGCCGAAGTCAGGTCCTTGTCGATGACCGCTTGCACCCCGTGGAGCTGGCCATCGTGGTCGCGAGCGACGGGGATCCCGCCGCCGCCGCCGGCCACCACGACCACGCCCTGTTCGGTGAGCGAGGCGATGGTAGCCATCTCGACCACCTCGATCGGTAGCGGGGAGGCGACTGTCCGCCGCCAGCCGCGGCCGGAATCTTCGGCGACACTCCATCCGAGGGTGGTGGAGTAGTGCCTGGCGGTCGCTTCGTCCATGAAGGAGCCGACCGGTTTGGTCGGGTGCTCAAAGGCCGCGTCATTCGCCCCGACCACTGTTTGGGTGATCACCGCCACCGTGGGTGCGGCTAGTCCCCGACGGTTCATCTCATTTCCCAACGCCTTGACAAACATGTAACCCATCGCCCCTTGGGTGTCGCCGACGACGTAATCCAACGGAACGGGGGCCACCTCATGGCGGGCCAATTCCGAACGGCGCATGATGAAACCGGCTTGGGGGCCATTGCCATGGGTAATCACTAAGCGAAAGCCGCTGGCCACGAGATCGACAAGGTGAGGCGCGAGCTGTTGCACAGTGGCGTATTGGTCGGGGATGGCCTGATGCTTGGCGTCACGGATCAGCACGTTGCCGCCGAGGGCGACAACAGCCACCCCTGGCGTCGCCGAGCGATGGGCTTGACCGACCCTGGAGCTGGCCATGGCGTCTCCGTTCTTTGCCAGTCCGCCGCGGTGGGCCTTCTCGTCCAGGCTGGATTGTACCTGCCTCGGCCCTTGACTTTTGGCGCGGTCGTGTAATCTCGGCCTCGGCGGAATGCGAGAGGTGGGGTCAAATGAGGCGGCGGCGCGGCCTTTTTCTGTGTGTGGTGTTATTGGCGATGTTGGTTGCGGGGTCGCCACCGGTGGGTGCGGACGCAACGCAGTTCACGTTGTTCGATTCGGTGCTCACCCACAAGATCGACATGTCGGCGCGGGCGAACGCGGCGGCCCCGTCAAATTGGATGTCGCCGGTGAACTACAGCGACGGTCGGGTCTATCTGCGCCTTGAGGTGACCGCCAAACCGTCGGACCTCGACACGCTCGTGCAACTGTGTCTGTGGCGCAACAGCTACGTGGACGAGACTTGCAGCGGGTCCCACCCGGTCGCCACGATTGGCACCTACTGGATCGATTTCGGGACGCCGTCGACCTGGTGGAAGACGGCTAATTGGAACTGGACCCAACCCTTCGATGTGTCCGCGATCATGGTCAAGGACCGGGCCAGTGGCGCATTGCTCATGGACGGTTCGTGCGGCGTGCATTGCTACGAGGGACCGCTCGATGTGGCCGCGCACACGCCCATCGTGTTTCGTGCGACGTCGATCGTCGTGGCCAAGAACGCCACGCTGAACGCGCCGGGGTGGACTGGTTGCCCGTCGTCGTGGACGAACACGTGCACTGGTGGCGTCGGCAATCGGGCTCCCACTGCGGACGCCGGCCCCGATCGCACGGTGGCACCAGGTGCCTTTCACACGGCTCTCAAGGCAAGGGTCGAAGACGACGGCCTTCCGTCGAACACGATCAGCGGAACGTGGAGCAAGGTTTCCGGGCCTGCCACGGTGACCTTTTCCGCTCCCAACAGCGCCGCGACCTCAGCCACGTTCGGCCAGACCGGAACGTATGAATTGGCCTATCGGGCCAGCGACGGAAAGTATGCCGATTCCGACACGGTGCTCGTAGTGGTCCCCACCGGCGGGACGCCGCCGCCGCAGAACCGAACGGCGCATCTTCTGGTCGGCAATGCCACCAGCCCCGTGGGCGGCGACTCGTCCCTGCGCGCCCGTCTGGTGGCCAATGGATTCGACGTGACCTTGGTCGATGACGACGCCCTCAGCTCGTCGTCGACGGTGAGCGGCAGCGACCTGGTTGTGGTCTCTGCCTCGGTCAACGCAACGTTGGTTCCGTCGTGGTTGGCCGATTTGGCGGTGCCGGTGTTGTCCAACGAATGGGGGGCTCAGGCGACGCTTCGGCTGGGTAGCGCGCCCCAAGTCGTGTCCGACCAGACCACGCTCGCCATAGCCGTTGGGGGCCATCCGCTGGCCGCTGGTCTGTCCGGCAACAAGGTCGTCTCGGGGTTGACGAGCTTCGGCTCGGTGAACGCAGTGGCCCCTGGGGCCACGGTGGTAGCGAGGCTGGTCGGCTCGACCCGTATCGCCATCTTCGGGGTGCAGACCGGAGCGGCGCTGGTCAGTGGCACCGCTGCGGCCCGCAGGGTTGGCTTCTTCCTGGCGCCGGCTGCCGCGCCGAAGCTCAACACCAACGGCTGGAAACTGTTCGACGCCGCCGTGGCCTGGCTCGCACCGGCGGAGATTTCGGGCCCTGTGCAGGCAGGCGGGACGCCATCCGTGAGTTCAGCTCAGTGGTGGGACGCCGATTGGGGGTACCGGATGCCGGTGACGTTGAGTTCGCCGACATCGGTGGCGGACTCTGCCACGGTGGAGTTCGGTCTCGATTTCACCTCGGCCCTCGACGAGTTGAGTGTGTCGAATGCTTTCGATCCTGACAGCATCCGGGTGGTCGAGGTCAACGGGTCGGGTGTGGTGACCAACGCCAACGTGGTCTTCCAGTTCGATGAGGCCCCAGGTTTCGATGCTGACACCTACGCCGTGGGCACGGTCGTGGTGCAATTGAACGGTCCCATTGCCCCCGCATCGGCGCGGACCTTGCATGTGTATTTCGACACCGTCAACGCCGCCATCGCCGCCGCCACGTTCCCGTCGCAGGTCGCCGTCAGCGCCACTGTCGATGCGGGCATGGCCGCTTTCAGGATCACCACGCCAGGTAGTTCGTGGTTCCTGCAGCCGGCGAACGGTGGCCTGTCGAGCCTGCTCGATGTGGCCAACCAAGATTGGTTGAGCTACTCCCCGACCTCGGCCGGCGCCGGTGGGGCTTACCGCGGCATGCCCAACTCCGTGTTCCCCGAGGGATACTCCCATCCAGGCTTCACGGGTGCCACGACGACGGAGCTGAGTAGCGGTCCGCTCAAGGCTTCGTTCCGTTCGGTCACTGCCGACGGCTGGCGGTACCGGTGGGACTTTTTTTCCACCCACACGGTCATGGTTTGGGAGCAGACTCCGCGGGCCTATTGGTTTCTCTACGAGGGAACACCGGGCGGCCAGATCGACCTCAGCACTGATCGGGTCATCTTCTCGGACGGCATCAACATCCCGCTGACGGGATCGCGAACGGGTGACCTTCCCGGTCCGGAGTGGGTCGGTTTCGCTGACACCGTGCGGCATCGCTCGCTGTTTGTGCGCAACTTGGCCGAGGACCCCAGCTCCGAGGAGTACTGGCTGATGGACCAGAAAATGACCGTTTTCGGCTTCGGGCGTCTCAGCTCCAAAACCAAGGGTGTCCCGTCCGGAACCTTCCGCCCGATGTTGACCGGCCCACAAGCGTTCGTTATCGGGCTTACCGAGGGAGACAGTTTCAGCACTATCCAGAGCGCCGTGAACGCCGCCTCCACCCGTCCCGCCACCACGGTAGTGGCGTTGGATCGCCGGTCCTGAGGCTCTCAACGGCCCCGGCCTCGCGACCTCGGGCGGCTGGTACCCAACTTCGATGTGCGCCTAGGGTCGGGCTCATGCGAACCCAAGTCATGGCCCCCCGTTGTCCCCGTCCGCGCTCGCGCGCTCATCTGCTACTGGTGGCCGGGTTGGGCATTGGGCTGCTGGCGGCCTGTGGGGCGGGGTCGACCCGGGCTGCGGCGCCTGAGAGCGACAAGCTCCAGGCCACTGCGGCCCCCTCGAGCACCACGCTGGCGGTCAGTTCGCTCAGCCTGCTCGACAAGGCGTCCTTGACGGTGCTGGGCCAAGCGGTCGCCTACCCCGCGGCGCTGCCTGCTCAGGTGTCGTCGGGGATCGTCACGCTGGCGCCGGGCGCGCAGACGGGACTTCACCGCCACGAGGCGCCTATTTACGCCTATGTGCTCGAGGGCACGGTGACCGTCGAGTATGACGGTGGGATCACCAAGGCCTACTCGGCTGGCACGGCGTTCATGGAGGCCGTCGGCACCGCGCACAACGGTCGCAACCTCGGCGGCGTGCCGGTGCGAATTCTCACCCTGTACATTGGTGCCCAGGGCGTGCACAACACGGTAACCCTGCCCTGATCGCCGCTCGGGGCGCCACCGACGACCAAGTAGGGTCCGCTCGTGGGCTATCGGGCGACGCTGCGTGGTGAGCGGTTCCACTTTGCCGACCTGCGCCAGTTGCTGGCTAAGTCCAATGAGCCCAAGTCCGGAGACGAACTGGCTGGCCTTGCTGCCGGTTCGCTTCGCGAGCGGGTCGCGGCCAAGGTGGCGTTGGCGGAGGTGACGCTGGCCGAGTTCGTCGCCCAACCGGTGATCGAGGACGAACTCACGGAGTTGCTGGTGGCCGAGCACGATCAGGCTGCGTTCGCGGCGATCGCGTCGTTGACCGTCGGCGAGTTGCGGGAGAGCCTGCTCGATCCTCTCACCCGGAGACTTCTCGCCGCTCGGCCGCGGGCCATTCTGCCCGAGATGGCGGCGGCGGTGGCCAAGATCATGGGTGACAAGGACCTCATCGTGGCTGCCGCGGGCCTGCGGACGGTGACACGCTGTCGCAATACCATGGGCGAGCCAGGCGTGTTCGGTGTGCGCATCCAGCCCAACCACCCGGCCGATGACACGGAGGGCATGCTGCTCGCCGTACTCGACGGTCTGCTCTATGGGTGTGGCGACGCGGTCATAGGGGTAAACCCCGCGGGCGATTCGGTGGCCACTATTGCGGGCCAGCTGGGCGCGTTGCATCGGGTGATCGACGTGCTGGGACTGCCCACCCAGGCTTGTGTGCTGGCTCAGGTCACCACGCAGTTGGCGGCGCTCGAACGCGGTGCTCCGGTGGACCTGCTGTTCTCCTCGGTGGCGGGCAGTACCGCGGCCAACGATAGTTTCGGGGTTGGTGCGGCGTTGCTGTTCGAGGCCCGCGAGCAGGTGCTGGCCTCCCATGCCGATCGGCCTGGTTTTGTGGGAACTCAGGTGGTGTATGTCGAGACCGGACAGGGCAGTGCCCTGTCGGCTGGGGCCCACCATGGTGTTGATCAGCTGACTCTCGAGGCGAGGGCGCAGGGCTTTGCCCGGTTGTTCGACCCGTTTTTGGTGAACTCCGTGGTGGGTTTCATCGGGCCGGAGTACCTCGCGGATGGGCGGCAAATACGCCGGGCCGGTCTCGAGGACCATTTCGTGGGCAAGCTGCTCGGGATACCGATGGGTATGGACGTGTGTTACACCAATCACGTCGACGCCGACCAGAACGACGCCGACGATCTGCTGGTTCTGCTCGTCGCCGCAGGCTGCAACTATGTGATGGGCGTACCGGGTGCCGATGACGTGATGTTGAGCTATCAGTCCACGAGCTACCACGACGCGGCGAGTGTGCGCGACCTTTTCGGCCTGCGCCCCGCTCCCGAGTTCCAAGCCTGGCTGGCCAGTCGGGGCCTGTGGCGAGACGGCCGGATGGTGGCCCCGTCCGGTGGCGGGCTGCGGGCGTTGTACGAGTCGAGCCGGCCGGCGTTGGGTCGGTGAGCGACCTCGAGGCGGCACCGACTGCGGACACCACGAGTTGGCTCGAACTGCGCCGGGCCGCCGCTGCCGTGACCCCGGCCCGGCTCTTCTTGGGTGCGGCCGGATTGTCCCATCGCAGCACCGACGCCTTGACGTTGCGGGCCGACCACGCTGCGGCACGTGATGCCGTGGCGGCGGAAGTTGACCTGTATCACCCGACGCTCGCCCCGTTGGGTCTGTTTGAAGTGTGCACCGAGGCGCCGGACCACTCGACGCATTTGCGTCGCCCCGATCTTGGCCGTCGGCTGGGTCCGGCCGCGCTCGCACGCTTGGCGGAGGAGGCCACCCGAGGCGCGGACCTGCAGGTGGTGCTGGGCGATGGACTGTCCGCAGCGGCGCTCCACGCCCAGGCACCGGCCCTGCTGCGGGCCCTGGAGCGGCTGGCTGCAGACTGGGGTTGGACCTGGGGACGCCCGTTCGTGGTGCGTCATTGCCGGGTCGGGGTTCTCAACGACATCGGGGCGGCCACCGACCCTCGGGTGGCGGTGCTGCTGGTGGGGGAACGGCCGGGTTTGGCCACGGCGGAGAGTCTGTCCGCATATATGGCCTGGCGACCGCGGCCCGGTTGCACCGACGCCGATCGCAACCTGGTGTCGAATATCCACGACCGTGGTACGCCCGTCGCCGCTGCGGCCTTGCGGGTCATGGCCTTCGCGGCGGCAATCGTCGCCGTCGGCCGAAGCGGTAGCTCAGTCAAGGAGCCCGACCCGGCCTGAGCCTGCTGGGCTCCTCGAATGCCACGCGGTCAGGAGTCCGCGCTCTGCGGAAACTCACAGGTCGCCTGCGGCGGCCTGCCAGGTCGAGTGGGTAGCCTGGCCCGATGTTTCTGCTCTACCTGCGGCGCGAGCTAGTCAACCGGAAGCGACAGACGCTAGTGGTGTCGCTCGGGCTGGGGGTGGCGATCGCGCTGGTGGTCGTGGTGAGTGCCTTGTCGGCCGGGGTCGATGAAGCTCAGTCCCAGGTGCTCGGCTCGCTGTATGGCATTGGAACGGACATTTCGGTCACCCGAGTTCCGCAACCTGGTCAGGGTGGCGGAGGCCCGCAGCGCTTCGGGATTGAGGGCACGGAGAGCGGCGGGGAGGCTCGCCAGTTCAGCCAAAGCCAGGTTCGACTCAATCGGGGGGCGCGTACCTTGAGCGCCGAGGACGTCGCGGCGGTGCGGGCGGTGAACGGGGTCGACAACGTCGCCAGCTCACTGCGCCTCACGAGCCTGACCTTTGATGGTCAGCTTCCCGATGTCAGTCAGCTTCCCCAGCCCAGCCAGGGTGGTCAGGGGCTCCAGTTGGGGGCTGTAGATGAGCGTCAAGCCGGACCTGGAGGTGGACGTGGCGCGTTCCGCACCGGCAACTCGAACTTCTCGGTCACGACCTTCGACTTGATGGGTGTGGATCTCGCCGATCTTGGTCACGGTCCGCTCAGCTCCACCAGGGTCACTGAGGGCCGGGCCTTTGCTGCCCACGATGTCGGCCAGGATGTGGTCGTCCTCGATGATGGCTATGCGGCGTCGGAATCGCTACAGGTAGGTGCCACGGTCACTATCGCCGAGCGGCCCTTTACCATTGTGGGCCTGGTGGGCTCGGCCACCGAAGCTGCCGAGACCGCCACCGATGTGTTCCTGCCGCTTGAAGTGGCCCAGCGGCTGGCCGACCAAGCGGGACTGGTGACCAACCTCTACATCTCCACCACAAGCGGCGACCAGACCGACAGCGTGGCTGAAGCAGTGCAAACGGTGCTGCCCGACGCCACCGTGAGCACGTCCTCTGAACTCGGTGAATCGGTGTCCGGTTCGCTCAAGACGGCGTCGGACCTGTTGGGCAAGCTGGGACGCTGGCTATCGATCCTGGTACTCGCCGCGGCGTTTCTTGCCGCAATCCTGTTCACCACCTCGGGTGTGTCGCGACGCACCCAGGAGTTCGGCACCCTGCGGGCCCTGGGCTGGAAAAAGGGCCGCATCGTCGGCCAGGTGGCCGGCGAGAGCGTCGTTCAGGGCGTGCTCGGCGGCGCGGTCGGTGTGCTCATCGGCCTAGTGGGTGCGGCCGTCGTGAGCGCGGTCGCCCCGGCCTTGCAAGCCAGCGCGGCGACGAGTACAGGCCGTCCGGGCGGGTTCGTTGGCGGTGGCGCCCTCTCGCGAGGCCCTAATGGCGCCAGCTTGGCGAATGGCACCGCCGCCGGGGGCCGGGGTGCACTCATGGGTGGTGGCGGCCCCTTCGGGGGGGCGGAGCCGAACACGTTCGAGGTGGCGTTGCACGCGGTCGTCACCCCAGGGGTCATCTTCACCGCCATCGGCCTGGCGCTGGTCGGCGGGTTGCTTGCCGGCGCCTTCGGCGGCTTTAGGGCATCCCGGCTGCGGCCGGCGGACGCGTTGCGGAGTGTGGCGTGATGGACCTGTATGAACTTCAAGACGTGTCGAAGGTGTTCGATCAGGGCCGAAAGAAGGTTCGGGCGCTACACGGGGTAGCGCTGAAGATCCAAGCGGGCGAGCGGATCGCCATTCAGGGATCAACTGGTGGCGGCAAGTCGACCTTGCTGCAACTCTTGGGCCTGCTCGATGAGCCGACCACCGGCACGATCTGGTTCGAGGGCCAGAAGCTGGCTGGTCTGAACGAAGCGGCGCGGGCTGCGCTCCGGGCGAGTCGCATCGGGTTCATCTTCCAGAGCTACAACCTGATTCCCACTCTGGCTGCCGAGGAGAACGTGCTCGCCGGTCTGATGCCGTTGGGCTGGCCGGCCGATCAACGACGCAAGGCGGTCGAGGAGGTTCTCGCCGCGGTCGGGCTCACCGACCGGGCCCGTCACCTGCCCGCGGAGTTGTCCGGTGGTCAGCAACAGCGAGTGGCCATCGCCCGTGCGCTGGTGAAGCGCCCATCGGTGGTGCTCGCCGATGAGCCAACAGGAAATCTCGACGAGGAAACCCGCGACGAGATTGCGGACATGATGGATGCGTTGTGCTCCGAGCATTCACTCACCATGATCACCGTTACCCACGACAGCGCGCTGGCCAAGCGCGCCAGTCGGCGCCTCACGATCAAGGCTGGCAAGCTGACCGTAGGTTAAGCCTGTGGGCTCAGCCCGGCGGTGGCCCCCAGCTTGGGCACCCAGGCCCGCCCCATGAGCGCGCTAAGGCTGTCGGCCAGCTGCTCGACGTGGGGTCGCTCGAGCATGGTGAGGTGTTCCCCCTCACAGCTCAGGATATGGAGGCCCGGTACGAAGTTTTGCCATTTGCTCGTCGCGCCCCGACGTGCAGGCTGCACGAGCGCCACGGGAAATGCCGCCGATGACGGCGCATAGTGGTGCGCCGCTTCTCGGCCTAGAGCGTAAAAGCCGTCGTATCGGGCCGCGGATCCGATGGGCGCGTTGATACCATCGCGCCGCGCCGCTGCGTCCATGGACCGGCGTCGAAGGTGAGCGGTCACATTTGAGGGCCGATAGGCTCGCAGCTTCTGCACCGCGCTTTGCGGAGCGCGCGCTTGTTTTCGTTCGAGCCGGCGAATTCGAGTGTCGAGCAGAACCAACGTCACGTCTCGGCCGTCGCGTTGCAGTTGTTGGGCCATCTCGTAGGCAATGGTCCCGCCCGCCGAATGTCCAGTGAGCATGACCGGACCATCGGGTTGAATGCGTCGTAGAACCTCGAGCGCGGAGTTCGCCGCCGCTTCGATGCTGTGGTCCGCAGGTCGGTGGTCGTGCAGGCCTCTGGCTTCGATGACCGCTATCGGCTGATCGGGATCGAGGGATCTCGCGAGCCAGGCGAAGCGCAGTGCGGTGCCCCCGGCGCCAGGGATGCAGAAGAGAACTGGCCTATCCCCCTGGGGGTTGAGCAGTACGACACCTGAATGGTCCGTCGTCAAGGCACCGAGCAGTACTTGGCTGAGATGAGAGGGGGTGGTTGCGTACACCAGATCATCGGGGTGCAAGGCGCTCCCGGTGGCTTCGCCCAGAGCGGCGGCGAGTTCAACCGCGGCGATGGAGTCCAGACCCACTTCCCACAGGTCACTGTGCATTCCGAGACCGGTGACCCCGATGACGCTTTCGCACAGTGCGATGACGAATGCCTCGCGGTGGGTGCTAGGAGCGATCGCCGCGACGTCCTGCCACGGCTCGAATTGAGAGTTCAGGAGTTTCTGGCGGTCGAACTTCAGGTTGGCGTTCAACGGCAGGTGGTCGTGACGCACCAGCAAGGTTGGCATCTGGTGGGTAGGAAGTTCAGCCCTGAGCGCGGCGAGGACCTCGGACGCGCTGATCGTGGCGCCGGGCTGCAATTCGATGTGGGCCACCAGGCGCGCCGCGCCGTTGGGCACCGATTGGGCCAGAACGACAGCGAGGCGGATGCCGGGCAGGCGCAGCAGGAGACTCTGGGTGACCGCCGGTTCGGCCATTTTACCGTTGATCTTGATCAGTTCGTCGGTCCGGCCGGCGAAGCGGTATCCGCCCTGGGGTCGCGCCACCAGGAGATCGCCGGATCGCCAAAAGCGCGTCCCGTCCGGGTCGACGCCGAAGCGCTGCGCACTTAGTTCCGCTTCGCCAAGGTATTCGCGTGCCACAGTGCCTCGGACGATCACTTCCACGAGGCCATCGGCGGGCTCGCCGTAGGGCTCGAGGCGGACGCGATCGGCGTTGACTGGTTCGCCCCAGCAGACCTGGCCAGACTCGACCGCGTCATGTTCGGTGATTGGATGTTCGAAGTAGCCACCGTCGCCGGTCTCTGTGCCGCCGTACCCGTTCACCACTGCGCCGCCAGGAGCGATCTGGCGCAGCAATCCTGGGATCGTGGCCCAGAAGAGGGGCTCGCTGCCAGACCGCAATCTTTTCACGTGGTTCAGTCGTCGTACCCCTGAGGCGCTGGCCAGCATGCGGGCCACCGACGCCGTCACGGAGAGGGTCTCGCATCGGGTGGCGGCAATGCGTTCCAACAGTTCGTCGCTGCTGAGCATGAGGGGATCAATCAGATCGATTGGCCTGCCAAATCCAAGCTGTACGATGCGACGGAGCGAACCGACGTGCATGAGGCCCGAAGTTGCAGGCTCGCGGCAGTCAAGGAGCGGCCCGAGCTGCACCGCAATACGCGCCTGGGCCTCGAATATGTCGTGGCCGAGCACAATGGCCTTGGCTCTGCCGGTCGAACCCGAACTGAAGAGCACGGCCGCGATCGAGTTGCGGTCCACGGGCCGCACCGGTTGGCTCGGGCCGAGTGGTTGGGACGAGTCGATCGCCGTGACGCCCTCGGGCAGCTTTGGGTTGGCGCCGTGCGCTCCGATGAGCACAATGGGCGAGCGCCCCAGGCGTTCCCAGCGTTGTTCAAGCTCGGCTGGGGGCAGGGCCACGTCGAGCGGGCAGAAGGGCAGCCCAGCTCGTATGAGGGCATGTATCGCTTGGACTGATTCGCAATTGCGGCCCACCAGGACCGGCACCACGGGGACTGAAGCCCCCCGAATCCCCTCGAAACCCGCCAGGACGGCCCCCGCCAGCGATCCGGCCCGTTCTTCGAGGTGGCCATAAGTCATGCTCGCCGATGCGTCGCTGACCGCAATGCGGTCTGGCGCACGTCGCGCCTCGGCCACGAGGGCCTCGGTGATTACGTTGCGCGCTACGTCAGTGAGCGTTTCTGTCACGGGTTCCTTCGGGGGGGGCGCGTTGGAAAAATCAGGCGATTGACTTACGTGAACATATGCGCCGGATGTTCGTCGGATAACCGGACCTTTGGCTCTTGTGTTCGGCCGGCGGCGGTCCTAGAGCGCCTGACCGTCCGGGCCGAGGTACCAAGTGCTGAGATGACCCTCGGCATCGAGTCGGGCGTACTCGTGATCGCTAAGACCCAATAATCCTTTGAAAACCGCCTCGTTGTCCCCGCCCATCACCGGAAGGTGTTCGAAGCGCATGGCGGGGCCATCCCAGTGCCAGGCATGGGTGGGGTAGTCATGGGTGCCAGTGTCCTCGCAGCTGTTCGGCGCGAACATCGCGCGGGCGCGCAGGTGCGGGTCGCGGAATGCCTCGAGGTCGTGCAGCACCGGGGCTGCGGGCACACCCTCCTGCTGGCATCGGGCGAAAATCGTGTACCCATCGACACCTTCGGTCCAGGCGCCGATCAGCCGGTCGAGTTCATCATGGTGGGTCCGGCGGCCTTCGGCGGTGGCGAAGCGCGCATCGCTCGCCCACGGCGGCGATCCCGCGGCGCGACCGACACCGGCCCATTCCTCGTCCGAACCCACCGAGATCACCACCCAGGCATCTTCGCCCTGACAGCGGTAGCAACCCTGCGGGGTCCGAACCCGATGCCGGTTGCCCAGACTGTGGTGCACCGTACCGGTACGTTCGGCGTCGATGAGGTACTCACCGATGTGCGCCAGCATGTTCTCCGACTGCGACAGCTCGACGAGCTCGCCTACTGCGGTCTCCTCTCGCCGTCGCAGCGCGGCAAGCACCGCGAACGCGCCGGCAGATCCTGACGCCGCGTCCATGTGGTAGACGCTCTCTGACTCGGTGCGGTCTAGGTCTGGGTAGCCGCGCAGGGCAGTGAGTCCACACAGGCCCTCGAAGTTCACCCCGAAACCGAGGTAATCACGATACGGACCGGTACGGCCAGTCGAAGGCATGCGCAGCACGATGAGGCGGGGGTTGCGCTGGTGGAGAACGTCCCAGCCGATTTCGAGCTTCTCGAGCAGGTCGACCGAATTGTTCTCGACCAACACGTCGCACCGCTCGGCCAACAGCAGGAACGCCTCGCGGCCCGATTCCTGGCGCAGATCGAGGGTGACGCTGCGCTTGTTGCGGGCATGGCTGTTGAACAGGCCGAGCCGGTTCCACGGACGCTCGCCCGGCTCGCCGTCGGGATAGGCGGCAAAGATGCCATCACCCTCGTGCAACATTTCCTTGGGCGGGCGGGCCATGACCCCCCGCGTGGCGGAGGGGAACACCCATGGGTTGTCGACGCGGATCACGTCGGCGCCGAGGTCGCCGAGAAACATCGTGACGTACGGCCCGGCCCACACCACCGTGAGGTCGAGCACTCGTAGCCCCTCGAGGGGCAAGCGCCGTTCGCTGAGCGAGACATGCGAAGCGGTCGGGCCGGCCGTGCTCGGGGCGCCAAGCTCAGCGGCCACCTCGGTGCTGTGCTGGCCGAGCAGCGGGGCCGGACGCCGCAGGGCCCAGCCGTCATCGAGGCGGATGGGCGGCCCGGGTTGACGCAGTGTGCCAGCGACGGGATGGTGGACGGGAACGAAGAAGCCTCGCTCGGCGAAGTGCGCGTCGTGCAGCAGGTCGACCGGTGCGTTGATGGCGGTGATGGGCCAGCCCCCGGCCTGGGCCTGTTCCATGGCTTGCTGGCGGGTACGACCGAGGCCCCAGAGCAGGATCTGGGCATCGACCCGCTCGGGGGTGTCAGCATCGGTGAGCCACGACGGGTCGGCGTACACCGCGCTCATTTCCGGCTCGTCCATGACCGCCAACATGCGGGGGATCCAGTTGATCAAGGTGGAAACTTGGATGTGTCCGTCCAGAGTGGGCCGCACGCCGATCGGGAAAGGCAACGTCTTGTAACCACCGCTGCGCCGGGTGTTTGATCCGCGATAGGAGCCGTGCAGCAGGTAGGCCATGCGCCGATCGATGGAGCACACCTGCGTTTCGGTGTTGGCGAGGTCGATGTGGGTGCCCTGACCGCTCTGTGTCGCCATCCGCAACGCCGCCATGGCTGCGGTGGCCCCAACCGAACCGCACTGGTATTGGCCGAGGTCCCCGCCGAGCTTCAGCGGTTCGCGTTCGGGGTTGCCGGTCGACGCCATCGGCCCACCGAAGGCATAGTGGACGATCTCCTCGCCCTTGTAACCGGCATAAGGGCCGCTCAACCCAAAGGCCGTGACGGTGAGCACGACCAGGTGCCCGAAACGCTCCCGGAGCAGGGCGGGGTCGGGCGACGGTTCGCTCTGGATGACGAGGTCGGCGCGGGCGAGCAGGCGGGCAACCACGTCGTCCTCAACCCCGGCGACCACGGAGCGCTTGTTGGTGTTGAGATGCAGGAACAGCGCGCTCTGTTCGGGGTCGGGGCCCGAGGCAGGGAAGGGGCCGAGGTGTCGGGAGCGGTCCCCGCCGGGAGGTTCGACCTTCACGACGTCGGCACCGAAATCGGCGAACAGCTTGCCGGCATAGGGCCCGGCGATGCCCTCGGCGAACTCCACAACCCGGATTCCCGCTAACGGCTGAGTCATGAACGCAAACTAACCAACTCGGCTGGTCCTTCAGGTTCGTGTGCAAGGCTCGTCCATGACCTTTACCGGCTCGTTGCTGCACATCCACCGATGCGCCCAGGCTGGCGCGCCGATGCAGCCGCTCGAGGCGGCAGTACTCGACGCCGGGGTCGGCATCCGTGGCGACCGCTACGCGCTGCGCACCGGCACATACTCGCAACGCCATCACGTCGACCGCCAAGTGACCCTGATCGAAGCAGAGACCCTCGACGCGTTGCAGCGTGACCGGGCCATCGCGCTCGACCCGTCCGAGCATCGGCGCAACCTCACGACGCGTGACGTCGCTTTGGGCCACCTTGTTGGCCGCTACTTCCGGGTCGGTTCCTGTGTGCTGTATGGCGGGAGGCTCAACGTGCCCTGCACCTACCTGCAGGACCTGCTGGACAAGCCGGTGTTCCGGCCGTTGCTGAACCGCTCGGGACTCAACGCCCGCGTGGTGGTGGGTGGGACCATCGCCCGGGGCGACCTTATTCGCCCGGTGGACCGCGCCGAGTTGCCCGCCTCGCTAGTGGCGGCCAACGAACTGACGCCGGTCGAGCCCGCGCCCGAGGTGTTCTGATGCCCGGTGTCGTCCCACCGCCGGGCGAGAGGTTGGCGATTGCCGAGCGGGTGGCCGAGTTGCGCGCCACAGCCACTGCCGGTCACTGCCGGCCACTGCCGTGGCGACGGGCCCAGCTACAGGCCTTGGTCAGAATGTTGGGAGACAACGAGGCCGCCTTTGCCGAGGCGTTACGGGCCGATCTCGGCAAACCGACGACGGAGGGGTATCTCGCCGACGTCGCCTTTGTGCTTGACGAGGTTCGGGCCATGATCCGAAACCTCCGCCGCTGGAACCGGGCCACCCGGGTACGTTCCCCGTTGATCCTGCAGCCATCGAGCTCCCGTCTGGTTCCCGAACCTTTAGGTATGGTGCTGGTCATCGCTCCGTGGAACTACCCGGTGCAGTTGCTGTTGGTGCCGGCGGCAGGGGCGATCGCCGCCGGCAATACGGTGATGCTCAAGCCGTCGGAGGTGGCCGCAGCCACCTCCGCGCTGCTCGCGCGATTGGTGCCGCAGTACCTCGACCCGACGGCAGTTGGCATCATCGAGGGTGGTGCGGCGCAGACCACGGTGCTGCTCGAGCAGCGGTGGGATCACATTTTCTTCACCGGCAACGCCTCGGTGGGACGCGTGGTGATGGCTGCCGCGGCCAAGAACCTCACCCCCGTCACCCTGGAGCTTGGCGGCAAGAGCCCCGTCATTGTCGACGCCTCGGCGAACGTGGCGGTGGCGGCTCGACGCATCGCCTGGGGCAAATGGCTCAATGCCGGGCAGACCTGCGTGGCTCCCGACTACGTGCTCGTGCATCGCCGCGTGCTCGATGGCTTTATCGAGGAGCTACGTCGGGCCATTGCCACCTTCTATGGACCAGATCCGATGCGCAGCACGAGCTATGGGCGCATCGTCAACGAGCGCCACTTGGAGCGGCTTGTGGGTCTCATACCAGATGGTACGGTGGTGGTCGGGGGCGAGGCGGTGGCGGAGCAGTTGTACCTTGCGCCGACCGTCCTTCGCGACGTCGGCCTTGACAGTGCGCTCATGGCGGAGGAGATCTTCGGACCGTTGTTAGCACTGATCACCGTCGATTCGCTCGACGAGGCGGTGGCCATTGTCAACGCCAAGCCGCGCCCGTTGGCGTTGTACGTGTTCGCGCAGGACCGTTCGGTACAACGTGACGTCATTGCTCGTACCAGCGCCGGTGGCGTGACGGTCAATGGCACGATCCTGCATCTGCTCAACCCGCGCCTGCCCTTCGGTGGTGTGGGCGAGAGCGGCATGGGCGCCTACCACGGCGAAGCCGGGGTGCGGCTGTTTCAGCACCACAAGTCGGTACTCACCCGCACCAGCCGCCCCGATTTCGCGATCGCCTATCCGCCTTACACGCGTTTGAAATCCCGCCTCCTGCGTTGGTTGCTGTGATCGACGTCGACCGGCGTTGTTCACCGTGGCCGGTAGGGTCGGCGCGGTGAGCGTGATAGACGAGTACCTCGACACGTTGCCCGAGTCACAGCGGGCGACCCTGACGGCGTTGTGTCACGCCTTGCGTGAGCTGCTGCCGGGGGCGGAGGAGCGGATCAGCTACGCCATGCCGTGTTTCGCGGTGCGCGGCAAGGCCATCGCTGGATTCGGCGGGTTCAAGGCTCATTGCTCGTACTTCCCCCATAGCGGCTCGGTGCTTCCCGAGGTCGCTGGCCTGCCACCTTGGGCCGATGCGCAGGGTGGCACCTTGCGCTTCCCGATCGGCCGGCGTCTGGCGAAGCCGCTGCTCCGGCAGTTGATCAGGTTGCGTCTCGATCAGATCTCGGCGGTGACCAATGGGAAACGAATCGAGTTCTTCGACGACGCCACGGTGAAGGCCGAAGGCTCGATGAAGGACGGTCTGCTCCATGGCGGGTGGCGCTGGTACCGACGCGACGGGTCGCTGTTGCGCACCGGCGGGTTTCTCATGGGGGAGCAAGCCGGCGAGTGGAAGACCTGGGACCGCAGCGGAAACCCGGTCGGGCTGGGGGAAACTCGCCCGGGCGTGGTGTTGCTTTCGGGGGGTAACCCTCAGATCGCCAAGGGCGACGGCGACCCGCCGGTGCAGGCCTACCTGGGCGCGTTGACGGGGTGGAAGCACGACGTCGTGGCCCGCCTCGACGCGCTCATCGAGCAGGCGGTGCCCGACCTGACCAAGGCGGTGCGCTGGAACTCGCCGTTCTACGGCACCGAGGAGGGGGGCTGGTTCCTCGGTGTGCACTGTCTCACCCGCTACGTGAAGGTGAGCTTCTTTGCTGGTACCTCGCTTGAACCCATGCCGCCGGTGCCATCAAAGGTTGAGGGAACGCGCGCTCTGCACCTTCACGAGCAGGACGACGTTGATGATCAACTGCTTCTCGGGTGGGTGCGACAGGCCGCAGACCAACCGGGCTGGCGGGGATTCTGAAGGGCGAGAACAAACCCGGGCCCTCATCGGACCCGGGTTCGCTTGCCTTGTGTGGAGCTGGGGAGAATCGAACTCCCGTCCGCTGAGCGGTCGTCGTTCGCGTTACGACCATTCCCGAGATGTGCCTTACGGTCGCCACCCTGCCGGGTCAGGTGATCGTCGCACCGAGGTGTTCGGATCGTCCGCCGGAACTTTCTCCGGGGTCAGAGTTCTTTCCTTCCGTCAGCGGTCTCTCCACGCCGTCCCCCACCGCTTCTGTTGCCAGGCTGCGGCGAGCAGGCCCCGCGTACCGTCACCGGTCGCAATGTTCCTCTAGTCTCCTGAGTTATCAGGCGGCAAGAGCGAGATCGTCAGTTTTGGCGTCTCATTGGTTGCCCCGTTTCACGAGTCTGAGCAACTCGGGTCGCACGTTCGATTTCCGGTCCCAACGTCGAAACCGGTCAGCCCCGTACGTTGCCCACTCTAGCGGCTCGGGTGGCCGCGCCGCATGGGTTCAGCGGCTTGCTCGCGCCGCCGCGTTGTGGCGCATGGCGGCGGCGAGGGCTTTGCGCTTGTCGAGGTCGGCGTCGCGCTTGGCGATCACCTGGCGCTTGTCGTAGTCCTTGCGGCCTCGACCCAACCCGAGTTCGACCTTCACCCTGCCGTCCTTGAGATACAGCCGCAGCGGCACCATGGTCAGATGCTGCTGGTCAGCGATGGACTGCCAGCGCTCGCGCTCGGCCCGGTGCACCAGCAGCTTGCGTTGCCGCTCGGGTTCGTGCGAGCCGAAACCCTGCGCCATCACATAGGGGCCGATATGTAACCCGACCAGCCACAACTCGCCCCGTACCACCCGGGCGAAGGCGTCGTTCAGCCGGACCTTCGCCTCGCGGAGCGATTTCACCTCCGATCCGTGCAGCACGAGCCCGCACTCCATGGTGTCGGTGATGTCGAACTCGCGGTGCGCGGCCTTGTTGACGGCGATGGTCCGGTTGCGATCGTCGGGGCGTTTGGCCGGGGCCATATCGACGCCGACGCTAGCCGACCCTCGCTGACGGCCCTGGGCGGCGCTAGCGTTCGGGTTGTGCTGACCCTGCCCCGGGCCGTGTATGAGGACTTAGTCGCCCAGGCTCTCGACGAGGCCCCACTCGAATGCTGTGGACTTCTCGCGGGCGACCCCGAAACCGGCGAGGTGGCCCGCTACTTCCGCTGTAGCAATTCGGCCGCTTCGGCCCGCGTCTACACCGTGGATGCCCGTGACCAGCTGCGGGCCACCCGAAGCGCCGAAGACGATGGGCTCGAGGTCATCGGCGTGTTGCACTCGCACACTCACACCCCGCCTTACCCGTCCCAAACCGACATCGACGCGGCCCCCGACCCAACATGGCACTACGCCA
The DNA here is from genome assembly GCA_945906305.1 of Ferrithrix thermotolerans DSM 19514. GTDB lineage: Bacteria > Actinomycetota > Acidimicrobiia > Acidimicrobiales > CAIXPF01 > CAIXPF01. The sequence continues at coordinate 153,237 of CAMDQT010000001.1, forward strand.
TCATCTCCCTCGCCGACGCCGAGCCGTCACTGCGCTCGTTCCGCATCGACAACGCCGTCGTGGTGGAGGAGCGGGTCATCGTGCGCCCCGCCTAAGCGCGTCGCGGTGCGAAAATAGGTCGGGGCTGGGCAATGCCGAGGGCCGGTGGGTATATTCCTGACCAGGTTTCTCATATTTCGGAGTGTGCCCGTGCCCGTCAGTATTCGCCTACCAACCGTGCTTCGTCCCCATGCGGCGGGTCAGTCCGTCGTCGACGCCAGTGCGGGCACCGTCGGTGAGATCGTCGCCGAGTTGGTGGGGCGTTTCCCGGGCATGAAGGGCAATCTGCTCACCGACAGCGGTGAGCTGCAGCGGTTCGTCAACATCTACGTGAACGAGGAAGACATCCGTTACCTCGACAAGGCCGCCACGGTCGTCGCCGACGGTGCCGAGCTCACGATCTTGCCTGCAGTGGCCGGCGGGCTGGCCTGACCGTGGTCCGCGTCGGTTCGGTCGTCGACCTAATCGGCAACACGCCAATGGTGGACATCTCGAACCTGTCGCCCCGTCCCCGGGCAAAAATCCTGGTCAAGTTGGAGGGTGTTAATCCGGGCGGCTCGGTCAAAGACCGTATCGCCAAGGCCATGATTGAGCGGGCCGAGGCCGACGGCGAGTTGTATCCCGGCCGTCGCATCGTCGAGCCGTCCTCGGGCAATACCGGCATCGGCATGGCCCTCATCGCTCAATTGCGCGGCTATCCAATCACCATTGTGATGCCGGACAACAACACGGCTGAACGCACCCAGCTCCTGCAGATCTACGGTGCCGACATCGTCTACACACCGGGGGTCGAAGGCTCCAACGGGGCCATCCGCCGGGCTCAGGAACTCGCCGACGAGCACCCCGATTGGGCCTTTCTCTATCAGTACGGCAACGAGGCCAACCCTCAGGCCCACTACGAGGGCACCGGTCCCGAGATACTCGCCGACGTTCCCGAGGTCACCCACTTCGTGGCCGGCCTCGGCACGAGTGGCACCATCGTGGGCGTGGGGACCTACCTCAAAGAACACAAGCCGTCGGTCAAGGTGTTCGCCATCGAACCGCCGGCCGGAGAGAAGGTGGAGGGGTTGCGCAGCCTCGACGACGGGTTCGTGCCTCCCATCTTCCAGAAGTGGGGTGGGGCCGATCTGCTCGACGGCAAGCGCATCGTCCGACCGCTCGAGTCCGTCACTTGGACCCGGCGTCTGGCCGCTGAATGTGCCATTTTCGCGGGGATTTCCACCGGCGCTGCCGTGGCGGGCGCAGTCAAGGTCGCCGAACGTCTCGACCCGGGCGAGGAGGCCACGATTGTGGTGATCTCACCCGACGGTGGTTGGAAGTACCTCTCGACGGGCATCTACACCGTCAGCCTGGAGCAGGCGGCGCAGATCGCGGAGACTGTCAACACCTGGTAATCCCGGCCATTTCGACCGATCCGACCCGATGAACCCTGGAGACCCTGTGCGCCCCGACGGCCGTGCCCCCGACGAACTACGTCCCATCCGCTTTGACCGTGACTACACCGACATGACGCCCGGTTCGGTCCTGGTGACCTTCGGCCGCACCCGCGTGCTGTGCACCGTGTCCATTGAGGAAGACATCCCTCGCTGGCTCAAGGGCAAGGGCTCGGGTTGGGTCAGCGCCGAGTACGCCATGCTTCCCGGTTCCTCGAACGAGCGCATCCGTCGGTCGCTCACCAATGGTCGTTCCCAGGAGATCCAGCGACTCATCGGTCGCTCGCTACGCGCCGTCACCGATCTTGTGGCCCTCGGCGAAACGTCCATCACCGTGGACTGTGACGTGTTGCAGGCCGACGGCGGTACCCGCACCGCCTCGATCTGTGGTTCCTACCTGGCCCTGCACGACGCGTGCAGCCGCCTGGTGGCCGCGGGCAAGTTGCGACGCCATCCGCTCACCGATGCCCTCGCCGCTATCTCGGTGGGATTGCTCGACGGCGTGGCGCTGCTCGATCTGCCCTATGTCGAAGATTCGCAGGCCGAGGTCGATTTCAACGTGGTGATGACCGGCGCGGGTCGCTTTGTCGAGGTACAGGGCACTGCCGAGGGTGCCGTCTTCTCTCGGTCCGAACTCGATGCGCTCATCGACCTAGCCGCCGGTGGCATCGCCGAGATCGTCGCCATGCAGCAGGCCTACCTCGCCATCCCCGTCCCGGTGCGCTGAGCGGCGTGCGCGCCCTGGTTGCCGCTACGGCCAATCCAGACAAGCTGGTGGAACTCCAAGCTCTACTCGCCGTGGCGGGCATCGAGTTGCTGGCCCGGCCAGCATCGGTGCCCGATGTGGTGGAGGACGGTGACAGCCTGCTGGCCAACGCCCGCCTCAAGGCGGTAGCGGTGCTCGCCGCCGCTCGCGGACATGCCGCAGTGGCCGAGGACACCGGCCTCGAGGTCGACGCCCTCGACGGAGCTCCTGGCATCCATGCGGCTCGGTATGGCGGGCCGGATGCGAGCTATGGGGACAACGTCGACAAGCTTCTCGCCGAGTTGCTGCGGGTCGGTGCCACCACGCCGGCGCAGCGGCGGGCCCGGTTCCGCACGGTGGCCGTCGTACGCTGGCCGGACGGGCGGGAAGCGGCCGTCGAGGGTGTCGTGGAGGGCCACATCACGACGGCGCGCCGCGGCGAAGGTTGGGGCTACGACCCGGTCTTCGAGCCCGACGAGGCCAACGGGCGTACGTTCGCTGAGCTCGTCCCGGGCGAAAAGGACGCCATCTCCCACCGGGGTCGCGCCATGCGGGCGCTGTGCGATCGCCTCGCGGGCGAGACCGACTGATTGGTCTCGGCTACCAGCCGCGCAGGTCGATTTCCCACTCGTCGACCACGACGCCGTCGCGCAGGACCGTGAAACGCTCGTGGTAGGCGACGGTAGGATCGACGTGCGCCGGTCGTAGCGCCACCAAGTCCCCGATGCTCGGGCGCGCCGCGCTCGAGCTGTCCGGCGGTAAGGCGAAGGTCACGTGTTCGTCGGAGCAGAACCAAACCTTCGCCCGCGTGCCAGCGGCGAGTTCCAACTCGGGTAGGCCATGGTCCATGCCCAGCGCCTTGAGCCCGGCATCGGCCACGAAGTACTCCCGCCCATCGCGTGTACCGCGCGACAACACCGTGGCCGCGACCGCGAGCGCCTCTCGGAAGGGCAACCCGGCCTTGGCGTAGGCGCCGTCCATCAAGGTGTAGCTGCCCGCCTGTATTTCGCTCACCCAGTGGTTGAGATCGTAGGTGCCGGTGCCACCCCCCGAGATCACATCACCGCCGACCACTCGGTGAGCGGCAGTCAGAGCCGCCATGGCCACTTCGACGCCGCGGGCGCGTTCCGCCCGGTCGGCGTTGCCCATCACATGGCCCTCGTAGCCCATCACCCCGCGAACCTCAAGGCCGACACGGCGGGCCTCATCGGCCAGACGGCCAGCATCGGCAGGATCGCAGCCGCAGCGGGCCAAGCCCACGTTGACATCGATCAGCACGGCGGCGATACCGGCCCGGGCGGCAGCAGCGATTGTCTCGTCGGAGTCAACCGCCACCGTTACCCTCGCCTCGAGCGCCGCCATTGCCGCTAGGCGGCGCGCGTCGAGTGTCTCGTTGGCCAGCAGCAGGTCCGCCCCGAGGCCAGCGTGGGCCATGCCCATGATCTCGCGCGGTGTGGCGGCACAAAATCCGTGATGGCCGGCGTCGCGCAACTTGGCGGCGAGCGCGGTGGACTTGAACGCCTTCACATGAGGGCGGCACCGATGGGCGGGCAGCGCCGCGGCCATGGTGCTCACGTTGTGGAAGAAGGCTCCGGCATCCACCACGAGGGCGGGCGTGGCGAGCGCCGGTAGTTGCATGGCACCTGACGCTATCGGGTCGAATCAGCCCGCTGGACGGTGGGCGCGCCCCGCCGGTGAATCGAACTCGATTCACCGGCGGTGAGCTTCGCCTGTGCCGACGGAGAGATTCGAACTCTCACTGACGACGACCTAAACGTCGTGCCTCTGCCGTTGGGCTACGTCGGCGCAGGGCCCATCTTGGCCGAGCCGGACCCTCAGCGTCGACCGCAGGGAGAATCGCCTCCCCCGAAGGGGTCGGGAGGCGGCTTCTCGCGGGTAACCTAGGACCCTATGACCACCCGGTTCGACCCCCGCATGAACGACCTCGGCCCGATGATGGGCGATGCGTTCGTGTTCAACCAGCTGCTACGCGATCGGATCGTGCTCCTCGGTTCCGAGGTCGACGACGAGTCAGCCAACCGGATCATCGCCCAGTTGCTCTACCTCGAGGCCAATGACGCCGAGAAGGACATCTGGTTGTACATCAACAGCCCGGGCGGCTCGGTGACCGCAGGCATGGCCATCTACGACACCATGCAGTTCGTGAGCCCCGATGTGGGCACGGTGTGCATGGGCCTAGGAGCATCCATGGGCCAGTTCCTGCTGTGCGCGGGTGCACCCGGCAAACGTTTCGCCCTGCCTCACGCCCGCATCATGATGCATCAGCCCCTCGGTGGTGTCCGCGGCCAGGCTTCTGACATCGCCATTCAGGCGGAGCAGATGAAGTACATCAAGCGGCTTTTGGCGGAGCGCATCGCGTTCCATGCTGGCCAGACTGTGGAACAGGTTGCGGCCGACTCCGAGCGCGACCGGTGGTTCACCGCCGAGGAAGCCAAGGCTTACGGCCTCATCGACGAGGTGACGGCCAAGCGGGTGCGCTGAGCGTGAAACCAAGCTGAGCTCGTGATGGGGCCAGCGCGGTCGGGGTCGGCAGCGCTGGGTCGGTCATGATGTGCGGCCATTCGAGAGGTCGACACCGCACGTCGTCGAGGCAAAAAGAACGACGTTGTCGCTGGCCGCCTTCCATGCTTCGGCGGAGGAAGCGACCCGCTGTTTGGCCGCCTCGACGCTGGCCTGGTCGCCGTTGGATAGGGCAACTTCGAGGTCCTCGGCCACCCCGACCAGCACGCTGACATCGCCCCGGATCGGTGTCGGCGCCGCCTGCTGGAGGCGGGTCAGCTCCGTGACTAACTGATTGGTGACCGTCGCGGTGTCCGGTACGGTCAGGTCGTCGCTTTCGGTGATGACGGGAACCCGTCGAAGCTGCGCGCAGAAGGCGTCGCGGTCGCCTGCGGGTGCACGACACCCCCCGGCCAACGCCACGAGCGCGACCAGCACCACGCTGGCCCGCCGCGTCAGCGGCGCGGGGTTCATCGGTCCCACCACAGACGGGCTGGTCAGGCTGTTTCGGAGCCGGCGGCGCGGGCGCGTTGGCGCAGGTCTGACACCGCATGCTCCAGACCAAGGGGGTCCCGGAACAGAGCGCTGCCGGCGATGAACACGTTGGCGCCAGCCGCTGCCGCTCCGGCGATGGTGGACGGGCCGATGCCGCCATCCACCTCAAGGTCGATGGAACGACCGCTGGCATCGATCAACTTGCGCATTTGGGCGATCTTGGGCTCCATGGAGGTGAGGTACGTCTGACCGCCGAAACCGGGGTTCACGGTCATGACCAACACCAAATCGACGAGGTCGATCACGTTGGACACCGACTCAACCGGCGTGGCCGGGTTGATGGCTACGGCCGCCTTGCCGCCCGCATCGCGAATCACGCAGAGGCTGCGGTGCAGATGGCGGGTGGCCTCGGCGTGGATGATGACCAACTCGCATCCGGCTTTGACGAACCCGGGGGCGAGCAGGTCCGGTTCCTCGATCATCAGATGCGCTTCGAAGGGCAGGTCTACCCACGAACGCAACGAAGCAATGACGTCAGAACCGAAGGTCAGGTTGGGCACGAATCGGCCGTCCATCACGTCGAACTGCAGCCGGTCAACCCCGGCCTTTGCCAACTCGACACAGGCCTCGCCGAAACGCGAGAAGTCTGCGGGAAGCACCGAGGGCACGATGCGGGGACCGGGGGCTGCGAAGGCGTCCGTCACGGTCATCAAACGTACCCAAATCGAGGTGCTCACGGCGTGTCGGCCGCGCCGCGGTACCGTGACGGTGTGGCCGCGGGGACGAACACCGATGTTGTGGTCCACGTTCACGCCCTCGCCAAAGGCGGCGAAGGCGTTGGCCGACTTGCCGATGGGCGGGCGGTTTTCGTCGCTGGAATGCTCCCGGGAGAGACGGCCCGCGTCGAGCTGACCGAGTTCAAGGCCCGATACGCCCGCGCCGCGTTAGCGGAGTTGCTCGTCGTGTCCCCGGATCGGGTGGTGCCACCGTGTGCTTGGCACCGGGCGGGGTGCGGTGGCTGCGATCTGATGCACCTGGGGCCTGACGCCCAGCACTCGGCGAAGGTGCAACTGGCGCGCGAAGCCCTGCAACGCATCGGACGGTTGGCTGATCCACAGGTGTTCGCGGGCTCGGTATTGCCCTCGGCCGCGCTGCGCACCACCGTCCGGGTGGCCGTGCACCACGGCCGGGCGGCGTTTCGACGCCGGGCAACCCACCACCTCATCGAGGTCGGGGATTGTCATGTGACCCACCCGGCGCTGGTCGAGTTGATCGCGGCCGGGCGCTTTGGGTCGGCGCGTGAGGCCACGCTGCGGACTTCTGCCGCCAGCGGCGAGCGACTCGTGGTGCTTGACTACGGTGACGCTGCCCCCCGAGGCCGATCGCGCCCCGCGCTCGGCCCGCTGCTACCAGACGATGTGCAGGTGGTGGACGCCGCCGACTTGCGTGCGGGCTCGTCGGGGCTGGCGGTGGTGCCCGCCATCCACGAGGTGGTCGCCGGTCGACGCTGGCAGATCTCCGCGGGGAGCTTCTTTCAGACCAGTGCGGTCGGGGCGGAAGCTCTCGTCGCCGCGGTCGCCGCTGCCGCTGGTGCGGGGCGCGCACACCGGGTGCTGGATGCATATTGCGGGGTCGGGTTGCTCAGCGCGGCGTTTGACGCGGACGTCTCGGTAGTCGCGGTGGAGTCCAGCCCCTTCTCGGTCGCGGATGCCATGGTCAACCTCGCCGATCGTGATGCCGAGGTGGTGCGGGCCCGCTTCGAGCGATGCAAGCCTGGAACGTTCGACGTCGCCGTGGCCGACCCGGCCCGGCGCGGGCTGGGTCGCGACGCGGCTGAGGTACTGGCCGGGACCGGCGCGGCGGTGGTAGTGCTGGTGAGCTGCGACCTCGCGGCGTTGGGTCGGGACAGCGGCGATCTCACGGCGCTGGGCTATGACCATGCCGGTTCCACGGTGCTCGACCTGTTTCCACATACGTCCCACGCCGAGGTCGTTACCCGTTTCGAACGGCGCTGATCGGCGCGTCGAGCCGTCGGCGGGCGAGTTCGAAGGCCATCACGCTGGCCGCACAGGCCACGTTCAGCGATTCGACCCCGCCCGACAGGGGGATGGCCAAGCGACGCTCGAGAGCATCCTGTACCTCAACGGACAACCCTTCGGTCTCGTTGCCGAGTACATAGACCGTTCGTTCCGGCAGCACCGCGGTGAAGAGGTTCTCGGCATCGGGGTGAGCGCCGTCCAGACCGATCACGCTAAATCGGGCCTGATGCAGCCGCACCACCGCCTCCGCCGCGGTGTCCACGCGCAGCAGCGTGGCCCGCAATGCCACCCCGGCCGATGCCTTGAGCACCAGTGGTCCCAGTTCGGCCGTACCGCGGTGGGGGACCACGATGCCGTCGATGCCCGCGCCGGTGGCCGAACGGATGATCATGCCGACATTGGCGGGGTTGTGCACCCCATCGAGCAGTAGCAGCGAGGTGACATGGCGGCGTCCGCGTCGCTGAGCGAGGAACGGCCCGAGCGCACCGAGGCCAGGAGGGGCGATGTCCGCGGCGACGCCCTGATGGTGGCGACCGTTGTGGGCCAGCATGGACAGGCGGGCCTCGGTGATCCGTTCGAGGGGGACGCCACGTCGTCGAGCTGCCGCGCCGATACGGTCGATCACGTCGCCACGAGCGGTGTCGGCCACGAAAACCCGGGCCAGCGGCACCGCGGTGTCCTCGAGCGCTTCGGCGACGGGCATCCGTCCGTAGATGGTGACGTAGCGGTCCCGGGGGGTGGCCTCAGTGCTCAACGTTGAGCCTTGAAACAAGCTGCCATGGGCGCCGACGCTAACCCATCGACGTCGCGCTGGAGTTTCCGGTTGGGTTCGGGTCTCTCTGCACCGATATACCTACCGTGAATCGCGCGCCGCTTGTCCTCCTCGCCGCCTGCGCCCTCGTCCTGCTGGGGGCGGCAGGGGCGGCACAGTCGGCGGCGAAGTCTCCCCCGGACTCGGCGGCCGCTGACGCGGCCGTGATGAGGACCGAAACTTCCGCCGGGAATCGTCCCGATATCGGTCTCGAAGAACTCGACCTACCGGCCGCGCTGGCCACCGTGGTGGTCGGTGCCACGGCCGAGGTCGCGGTCGGCGCGAGGACCGGTGACCCACAAGGGCCCCAAGCCCCCGTCGCTTCGATGTCGCCTCCCGCCCCCCCATCGGTGCTACCGGTCACCGCCACGGCCCCACCACCCCCGCCCCTGCCCGGCCTCCTGTTCGGCCTGGTGAACCAGGAACGAGCCGCGGTCGGTCTGCCCGCTCTCATCGCTGACGCGGGCTTGGTGGGACTGGCAGAGGCCCAAAGCAGCCGAATCGAAGCGGCTGGAATGCTGCTGCACCAGGACCTGTCCGTCTTGCTGAGCCAGGGTTGGTCGAAGGGTGGCGAGAATGTCGCCTATGGACCGAGCCTCGATTGGGTGCACGACCGCCTCGTGACCAGCGCATCCCACCATGCCAACATGGTCAACCCGGCATTCACCCACCTGGGCATCGCCGTGGTGCGCGCCGCCGACGGATTGCTCTGGGTGGCCGAGGTTTTCGCCGGTTGAGTCAGCCGCCGAGTTCCCAAACCACCCCGTCGGCGGTGTCGCGAACGGACACCCCCGCGGCGGCGAGTTCGTCCCGCAACAAGTCAGAGAGGTCGTAGCGCTTCTCCGCCCGCACTACCCGACGTAGCGCGAGGGCCGCGTTCACCACGGGGGCCAACAGGTCGCGGGGGTCGCGTAGGCCGCCGACCGCCGCCTCGCCGAGTCGCACGATCATGGCGCGCAACGCGGCCCGGGCCCGGTCCATCTCGTCGGACTGCAGCATGTCCCGTGACCATTCGACGATGGTCTGGTCTAGGCCGAGCGCGGCTTGTGCCGCCCCGGTGGCATCGCCGTTGGCCATGGCCGTCTCGAATGCCGACTCGGCCTGGCTCGTGGCCACACCGAGCGAGGCGGCGTCGTTGGAGGCGCTTGCCGAGCCGTCGTCGTGAGCCGCAGGGGCGGTGCTCAGCCCGGCGAGAGCAGCCGCTGAAGGCCCCCATGCGCTCCCCGAGCCGGCGGCCCCCGCGGCGCGGACGAAGTCCATCGAGACGGTCTCCCCGGCGTGTACCACCGTGGATTCGCCGTCGCGGCGAAGGGTCATTGCCCCGCGGCCCCAGACGCTGGCCGTCGCGGCCTCAAGGTCGAACAACACCCCGGTGTGCTCATCAACGCCGAGGACGAATACGTCGGTGGGCAGCGCAGACTCGAGTTCTGCGAGCCGCCTTGCCCCCAGATAGCAGAACCGGGTGTCGTGGTGTCCACCTTCGGCGTTGTCGTAATGAGGAATTACCACCACGGGAAGGTCCACCGCCGCGAGCACGTTGAGCCCATCGAGCCAAAATGGGTCGATACCAGATTTGTAGATCTCGTAGACCGGTACGGTCTTCACTCCGAGCGTCAGCGCGGCAGCGGAGGAGAAGGTCACGGCGCCGGCCTGGGAGAGGCGGTCGCGAAGGATCTGCGCCACCGGGGTGCCCGCCCACTGTCGCAACGCATAGGTGGGGCTGCCAGGACCGGCGAAGAGCAGCTCGGCCCGGCGCAGCTGGGCCAAGGCCGATTCCAGTTGCATCGTGTCCATGCCGACGAGGCGCAGGAGGCCAGCAACGTCGAGGTCGTGGCCGATGCTCTGGCGAAAGTACTCCACGGTGCGCTGACACAACTCGTCGGCGTTTTCCTGGAAGCCGAAGGGAGTGTCGAGGAACACCGCCCGATGCTGACCGGCGCCGAGCCGTCCCATGACCTCGCGATGCAGTTTCACCATCGTGGGCGCGGTTTCACCAGAGCCCATGATGGTCAAGATGCGAGCGGCGCTCATCGTCCGCCGTCTCGGTTCGACATTGTCTCGTCGGCCAGATTCATCAACAACTCGGCCACCTCCCGGGGGTATTGGGCGTGTACATCGTGATCAGCAGGGGAGAACCACTGGGCCCGGCCATCGCCAAGCCGGGTGAGGGCGGCGTCGATCGAAGCTCGCTTGTCTGAAGTCCAGGCCTGTTCGCCGGTGTCGGCGGGGATGAACAACAGGGGGACCTCGATGTCGGTCATGCGTTCTAGGGGTTTGTGATCGTAGAGTCCGGCCAGTACCAGGCGGTGACGCTCTCGGGTGAGCCATGGCCGCACCGTACCGTTGGGCAGTTCTTCGAAACAGGACAGGGCCCCCTCGATGCCGCTGTCGGGCCAGTGGCCATTGTGAGCACGCATGTTGGTCTCGAGCTCGGCGCGGGTCATATCGGTCCGGAATCGGGGCGGCGCGAGAAGTTCCCAGCAGGAGTCGAAGTTCTCGAACCGTTCGGCCAGATCGATGGTGCCGCCGTCCACGCAGACCACCGCCGCCGGTAGGCGCGGATGTCGGGCCGCAAGTTCGACCACCACGTTCGCCCCCCACGACTGGCCGGACACCACCGCCTGGTCCCATCCGAGGACCGCGAGCAGCGCCGCGAGGTCTTCGGCCACCGAGGCCATGTCGTAGCCGTCGTCGGGCTTGTCCGAACGGCCATGACCGCGCAGATCGACTGCGACGGCTCGTCGGCCGGCATTCGCGAGGGCAGCAGCCACCCCGTCCCACAGTCGGGCGTTGGAGGCCAGGCCGTGGACCAACAGGTGAGGGCGGGCGTCGTCGTTGGACTCACCCCACTGCCGGACGTGCAGCCGGACACCCCGGCCGATGTTGATGAGGTCGGCTCGTGGTTCGGTCACGGTTTGTCACCGTAGCCAGTGGCGCACCGGCGATGCCGCTGCGTCTCGCCGGGGCACCGCGCCTAGTTTGGCCCTATGGGACCGCTGAGCCGTCGGGGCTTCTTCGCTGTGTCCGCCGGTGGGTTGCTGTTTGCTTGCACCTCCGGCTCGGGCGGCTCGAACTCCTTCAGCGGTGCGCGCAGCTCATCGGGACACGGACCACTCGTCATCATCCGCTACTTCCCAGACCAGATCCATCTCGCCGGCCGACCCGAGCGGCTCCCGTTCGGCATCGCCGATGCGGAAGGCGTTCCCCTTTCTGATGGGCCGGATTCCTTCACCTACACGGTGACTGATCCAGCAGGTAAGACGGTGCTCAGCGCCACTGCGACTCGCCACGGCACCGGCTTGGCTCGGGCCTATTACCCGGTTGAGGTCAACCTGCCAACGGCCGGGGTGTACGTCGTGCGGGCGAGCGTCGAGGGCCGCCAGCTGGAGAGCGTCTTCACCCTCAACCTGGCCGGCGCGAGTAGCCCAATCGGGGTTGGCGACCTGCTACCGCCGTTCCAGACCCCGACGGTGGGTGACCCACGGGGGGTCAACCCGGTGTGTACCCGCTCCGAGCCATGTCCTTTCCACACCCAGACATTGACCGAAGCCCTCGCCGTCCGACGGCCGGTGGCCTACCTCGTAGGTACCCCCGCTCACTGCCAGACGGGTATCTGTGGGCCCGTGCTGGATCTGTTGGTCGACGCCTCCGCATCGTTTCCCGACGTCGAGTTTGTCCATGCTGAGGTGTTCGCTGACCCCGACGGCCGGAAGGTGGCCCCCGCGGTGGGTGCCCTGGGGCTGGATTACGAGCCGGTTTTGTTCATTGTCGCTGCTGACGGCAAGGTGCGAACCCGTTTCGATGTCATTTACGACGGTGCCGAGTTACGGTCCGCGCTGGCCGCCGCCTCGAGGTGACCGCTTCCGCACGACGATGGGCGGCGCTGGCGGCCTTGGTGTTGGCTGCGTCGCTGGTCGTGGTTGGGCTGCTCGGTAGTGTGTGGGTTGTTCCGGCGGCGGCGCATTCCGGCTCCACCTCAGAGTTCCGGCCTATCTTCACCGACCCCGGCGCGCCGTGTCTGCGCTGGACCGTGCTCGGTGGGGACGGTCATGTCCGCCTGCAGAGCGACTGCCCCGCCACGGTGATCGTCTTGGGCTACGAGGACGAGCCGTACCTGGAATTCTCGCCATCCGGGGTGCGCGAGAACCGCAATTCGCCCGCCGGCTACCTCAACGTCGATTCCCGCGCCAGCACGAGCGTGCCACCCTCGGCGAGGCCCGAAGCCCAGCCTGACTGGGTGCTGCGGGGGAATGCGCCGGACTATTCCTGGCACGACCATCGCATCCACTGGATGAGCGATGAGGCGCCTAGCCAAGCGGGGGGTCTGCGCAAAGTTGCGGACTGGATGATCCCGATGTGGATCGACGATGACGGACCCGCGGGGGGATCTGCGCACCACGGGGCGGCGCGGGGCGAACTCTTCTACGAGCCTCCGATAGCCCCCTGGACGCCGCTGGCGCTAGCGGCAGCTACGGCGCTTGGTGCGCTGGTCGTTGCCTTGGTGCGAGGCCTGCGCCGGTCAGACCGGTTCAGGACCGCCAACGCCGCGCTGGTCAGACCGGTGTCGGCCCTGATGGGCGTCATCGCGGGTTTGACGCTGGTACGAGCCATCGACGATCTCGTCCGTGCGAGCGGTGCGGGCGAGCCGTGGAAGGCCAGCGCCATCGTGACGGTGATCATCACCGGCGGATCGTTGTGGGCGATGGGGCGTAGCTGGCGCGGCGATCTCGGCGGTGTGCTGGCGCTGGTGGGCGCCGGTGCTGCGCTGAGCTGGACGTTCGGCCAGGTTGATGCGGCTTTGCTGCGGGCGCCGGTGCTGCTGTCCACGATGGCACCGTGGTTCTTACGCTGGGTCGTGGCGCTGCAACTGCTGGCGGTGATCCCCCCGGTGGTGGTGCTGATCGTGGGGTGGGCCGCCCGCCGGGGGGGCGACGGTGATGACGGTGGGGTTGGCCCCGGCACGAGCGCAGCGCCGATGCCGACCGGGGTGGAGGGACCATGAGCCATGCCAATCGCCTGGTCGGTCTGCTGGCCGGATGGCTGGCAGTTTTGGTGGTCGTTTTGGTGGTCGGTGCCGGTGTGGCGGGCGCGCATGCCGACCTTGTCTCGACCGATCCGGCATCGGGAGCGGTGTTGCTGGGTCAGCCGACCGCGGTGGCCCTGTTTTTCACCGAAGCCGTTGATCCGGTCCCGGGCGGTATCCGGCTGGTACGCAGCGATGGTTCAGTGGTGGCGTCTGGCCCGGTCGGCCGGGTCGGTGGCGCTGATTCGACGGTCGAGCTCGGTGTCCCGCTATCGCTTCCCGAGGACACCTATGTCGTGTCCTGGCGGGTGATCTCGGCCGACGCTCATCCGGCGCGGGGTGCGTTCACATTTCAGGTTGGCGAGGGGGCGAGGAAGTCGGTGGGGCCGCTCGTGGAGCGACTTCTGCTTGACCAGGGTGGTCGTCGTGGCCTCGGTGTGCTGTTGGCGGCCGGACGGTGGATTTCCTTCGCGGGTGTGGTGCTCAGTGCGGGGTGGTTGTTGTTTGCCGCCAGTGGGCTGAACGATCGGGTCCCGACAGGCGCGGTGGCTTGGGCGGCGGGGGTAGGCACTGTGGGCACGGCGATCATGATTGGGGCGCAGGCCGTGAACCAGAGCGGGTCCTGGGCATCGCTGCTAAGTCCGCAGGCGTACGCCGAGGTGTTCACCACCCGGGCGGGCACGTGGTGGGTGGCGCGGACCACGGTGTTGGCGCTGCTGTCGGTGGCCGCCGCGCTCCTGCGTCGCACCGGGCCCTGGGGGCCGATAGCTGCGCTGGCGCTCGTGACGGTGACCGCCTGCGGCGGTCATGCGGTGACTGGGCGCTGGGTTGCGGTCGGGTTGGTGGCGACTGTGGCCCACCTCGTGGCGCTCGGACTATGGGCGTCGGGGCTCGTTACCTTGGCCCGGGGCCGGGGAATCGGGCTTGGCGAGCACGGCCGCGTTGGCTTCGCTCGTCGCTTCACTCCCTACGCTTTGGGTTCGCTGGCCGTGCTCGTCGCCAGTGGAGCGGTTAACGCGCTCCGCCAGGCCGGTAGTCCCGACAGCCTCCTCGGCACGGACTACGGGCGATTGCTGCTGGTAAAGCTTGCAGGGGTGGCGGGCCTTGTGGTGGTGGCAGCGATCGCCCGCCGTGCCTCACGACGCTCGGATGGTAACGGCTTAATCGGACCGGCACTCGCCGAGGTGGCGCTGATCGCCCTGGTGTTGTCGGTGACGGTGGTGCTGGTGAACGTCAGGCCGGGGTTGACCGAAACTCGTGGTCCCCTCATCGTGTCGGCCGTGGTCGGTGAGCGGACGGCCCAGGTGGTGCTCGATCCGGCCCGGGCCAGCGGCTCAAGCTTGCATGTGTACCTCAGTAGCGCGCGCGGTGCGCTCGACCGGGCCACTCAGATCACCGTGACGGCCACGCTACCGGCGCAGGACATCGGACCGCTTCCACTCGAGGTGTTCTCGGCGGGCCCGAACCACGTCACCGGCCCGCACATCGTCTTGGCGCTAGCTGGCGACTGGGTCATCGAGGTCACCGCCCGTTACGGCGAGTTCGAACAGGTCCGATTCCGAACCACTATGACGGTGCACAAATGAAACGGCTGACTTAGCGTTACCGCCATGAGTATCCGGGTGGAACTAGACGAGTTGGCTGATGCGGTGGCGGAGTTCGGTGAAACTGGCTATTTGATGAGCGTCGGTGGCGATGGCCGACCGCGGATCAACCACGTCCGCTTCACAGCCATCGCCGGCGAATTACGCGCCGAAGTGGGGCGCCGGACCGCTGATGCCCTGTTGGCACAGCCGCTGGTTTCCTGCCTGTGGCCGACCACCGACCCGGACGGGATGAACCTCATTGTTGACGGCGAGGCCACGGTCCAAACCGCGGAGCAGGTCACCACGGCAGTTATTCGCGTCAATTGGGCGGTGCGCCATGCGCCTCCCACTGGTCGGTTAGCTCAGAGCTGACCGCAGTCGGCGATGGTGACCTTGGACCCGGGGGTGCCGTTGCGCGAGCCGAGGCTTTCGAGTTTGGCGAGCAGGTCCATGCCGTCGGTCACCTTGCCGAAGACCACGTGCTTGCCATCGAGCCACGCCGTCGTCACCGTGGTGATGAAGAACTGTGAGCCGTTGGTGTTAGGCCCGGCATTGGCCATTGACAGCAGACCCGGCTCGGTGTGGCGGAGGGTGAAGTTCTCGTCGGAGAAGCGGTCGCCGTAAATGGACTTTCCGCCTGTCCCGTTGTGCCGGGTGAAGTCGCCGCCCTGGCACATGAATTCGGGGATGATCCGATGGAACCCTGAGCCCTTGTAGCCGAAACCGGGCTCGCCGGTGCACAGGGCGCGGAAGTTCTCTGCCGTCTTGGGCACTACATCGGCGAAAAGCTCAAAGGTGAGACGCCCGGCCGGCGCGTCGTCGATGGTGATGTCGAAATAGACCGAAGGATTGGTGGTGTCGTCGCTCATGCGAGCACCACGGTAGTAGCCGTGGACGTCTCGGGAAGCCATGATTGGTGTTCATGGCGCTGCGATTCGGCATGTTCGATCAGCTGGAGCAACCCGGTACGGTCCCGTTGCACCAGCTTTATAGCGATCGACTGGGCCTGGTGTCTCGGGCTGAGGATGCCGGGTTTTGGGGCTACCACAAGTCTGAGCACCACATGATCCCGCTCGATGCTGCGCCGAGCATCAACCTTTTCCTTGCTGCTGCGGCGGCGCGGACCTCACGGATTCGTCTGTGTTCCTTGGTTCACTTATTGCCCTTTTACCATCCGTTGCGTTTGGTCGAGGAAATATGCATGCTCGACCATTTGAGCCACGGGCGCTTCGAGTTTGGCTTCGGCAGGGGCATAAGCGCTCCGGAACATCGCCTGTGGGGTCTCAACGACGCCGAGGGGGATGTTCGGACCGCGGAGGCACTTGAGATCATCCTCGCTGCGCTGCAGTGCGAGGGGTCCTTCAGCTTCGAGGGCCGCTTTTGGCGGTTTCAGGACGTGCCGCTTGAGGTGACGCCTTTTCAGCGGCCCTATCCACCACTTTGGCGGCCGGGAACGTTGCAGACCGCCGCCGCGCTCGGCGTGAGCACGTTGGTCGGTGGGCCGACGGCGGTGGTGGCCAAGGCCGTCCAAACGTACAACGAGCTTCGCCAGCCGGGGGTCGGACGCCACCATGAACCACAAGTTGCAGGTATTCGGAAGTTCTTCGTGGCCAAGACCGATCGGGAGGCGGAGGATCGGGCACGGGCGTCCTGGGTGGCTTATACCGAGCATCTGACCCGTTTGTTCCGCCGATTCGAGCTTCCGGTCCCGAACGACCCGACCTTGGGTGGCGATTTCGACCGGGCGTTGGCCGTTCAGGCGGTCGTCGTGGGTGGGCCTGAACGTGTTCTGGCGTCGGTTGAGGAGTTCGCGGCTAACAGCGGGACCGACTATCTGGTCGGAGCCTTTGCGTGGGGTGACCTCTCCATCGACGAGGTCTGTCGGTCCTTTGACCTGTTTGCCGAGCATGTGGTGCAGCCGATGAAGGCAACCCTCGCCCTCTGAGGTTCTCACGCTCAGCGGTCGCCCTGGAGCGCGTTTCAGAGCACTCCCACCCTTCACCATTGAATCGCCGTGATGCTTGGAACGATTCGACGTCGATTCGCTCCGAGCGGTTGGATTAATACCTATAGGCCTTCGGCCCCCGCCGGCTCGGCGAACGTGAAGCACGACGGGATTCGCTGTCATACCCTCGCTGGATGATGGTGATGTGTATCGGGTCCCACGGGGGCCTGCGACCATTTCGTCAGGAAGAACTTCGGCCATGGACCAACGTCGTGTCGATCCGATTCGTCAATTCAGCCCGGTGTTGGGGCAAAAGCGTCGTCAACTCGAACAGCACTATGCAGCGCTTGAGCGGGACATCGACGAACTCGACCGAGAGCTTCGTCGGCTGAGCCGTCGTCGCCAGGAACTACGCGAGCGTCGCAGGGCCGTTCACCGGCAGCTCTGGGTCAATCTGGCCAAGAGGGGACGCCGCGCTGCCCCCGACGGTCGTGAAGCACTCCCGCCGCTACCGACTAGGGCATCGATGTTGTGGGGACGTCGCCTTCGCTCGGCATGCTTGGCTGTGCTGGCCAGACGTGGTCCACTACCACTGGTTGAGATACACGCCGAACTTCATCGGCTGGGGCTCGGAGTTGCTCAATCCAAGCCTGTCAAGGCCTTGGCTGATGCCCTCGGCTACGAAGCTGACCAGGGCCGCGTGGTTCGGGTTGAACGCGGCACGTACCGGCTTGCGTCGAGTACCCGACTCAGCGCGGCAGGTTAGGAATGGGTGGATGCGCCTGCCAGGTCTTCCTTTTTGCGCAGGGTCCAGGCGTCAACTTCGGCCCGGGCAGACGCTGCGTAACGTTCCAGGTCGCCGACCTGCACCGTCCGTACCGCCAGCTCCAGACGATGGCCGTTGGGGTCGTAGAAGTAGATCGACTGAATGAAGCCGTGATCTACCGGGCCAAGTACGTTGATCCCATGTGCTTCGAGCGACGCCTGCTTCTCGGCCAGAATCTCCAACGAATCGACCTCAAGGGCAAGGTGTTGCGCCCAATCGGGGTTTGTCTCTTGAACAACGTGTGGCTCAGTGCTCACATCGAAAAAGGCGACCCAGCTGCCGTCGCCCAGCTCGAAGAAAACGTGGGCATGGGGCGCGAACTCCTGGGTGGAGGGAACCCGGTCCTGCACAATGGTGTGGGCCAGTCGCAGTCCGAGCACATCAGCGTAGAACTCGGTGGTCTCTTGGGCATCCCGGCACCGGTAGGCCACGTGGTTGAGTCGCTGGACGGTCATGGCAGACCACCTTTCTCCGTACCCCATTTTCCCAGACACCGTATCGGGTGCAAGCCCCGCGCGCTCCGTCAACGACGCCGAGGCCGCGGCGCCTGCACGCCGCGCTGATGGCGTCAACGTCGACTCCGACCCGTCTCCGCGTCGCTCAGATTGCAATCACCGGGGTCTGTGTACTGCTCGGCCTAGCGGTGACCGTGATGGCTTCGTCGCGTCGGGCGGATGTGGATCGAGCGGTTCGTGCCTCTTCCGTGGTTGTGGCTGCGCAGGACCTCGGCGCCGCATTGGGCACCGCCGATGCGGCTTCGGCCAATGCCTTCCTTGCGGGGGGAGTCGACCAGCCCGAACAACGGGAGCGCTATGTCACTGCTCTCGATGCCGCCACCGCTGCGCTGCAGGTCGCCGCCGAGACCGCGCTCAGCGACGATGCCCGGGAGGCTGTACAAGAGCTCTCGCAGCAATTGGGGACCTACACCGGGCTGGTCGAGACGGCTCGTGCCTACAACCGTCAACAGTTACCGCTTGGGGCGGCCTACCTGCGTAGCGCATCCCGGCTGCTGCGCACCGAGGTGGCAGTGCAACTCGACGCGCTCCAAGCTGCTGGCGACGATTCGTTCCGGGCCGTCGATCAGAACCTAACGGCCGGTGTGAGTCGCTCACTTCTGGCCCTGACGTTATTTGTGGCCACCGTGCTGGTGGGCATTCAGGTTTGGTTGTCTGGTCTTACCCACCGGTTGTTCAACGCCGGGCTACTCGGCGCATCGCTGTTGCTCTTGGTTGGCATGATGTGGGTGCTCAACGCTGTATCCAACTCGGCGACGCGTGCGCGCACGGCGACGAGCTCGGGCTACGACAATCTGTCGGCGCTTTCGGCCATTCGCTCCGACGCTTACGACCAGCAAACGTTCTCGACGTTCGCTCTGGTCGACCGTGGTTCACGCGACAGCTTCAACGCCCAAGCGGCGACCGCAGCCAACAACGTCGATGCCCGAATTGCGGCGTTGGGGTCGACCAGCCTCACCGCACCGTGGCGCATCTACCGTGATCTCAGCCAGCAGGTCACCGCCACTGACACCGGAGGGAGCTATGCGGCCGCCCGCGATCAGCTCACCGCGCCAATCGACGCAACGTCGAGCGTCTTAGGAGCCTTTGCCAGCTTCGACCAGTCTGTCGTGGAGGAAGTCATCACCTCCGGTGATCTGCTCACCTCTGGCCTCGACGATGCACGTCGCCCGATCGAACAACTGCGCGTGGTCGGCGTGATCCTTTGTCTGCTGGCCGCGGTGACCGGGGCGTGGGGTCTCCAGAAACGGATCAACGATTACCGATGAGGACTTCACTGAAGCGCTACCCAGGCCAGGCCGGACGATGGGCGACGGTTCGCATCGCCGTGGTTGCACTTAGCGCCGCGATGGCGATGGCGTGCAGCGCGAGCTATGTCCCGCCGGCCGAGGTGTCCTTGCCGCCCAAGGTGACCACGCCGAGCGTGCCGACACCGACGCTGGCGGCCTGCGACAACCTCACGCCGATTGCCGCAGTTGCCACCTATCCACCACTCGACCCAATGCCGACCCCCGGTGGCTTGATGCCCCCTGGCAGCTACATGGAGACCATCGCCCGTCGCGGCAAGCTGATTGTCGGCACCTCAATCGACACCCTCCTGTTCTCCTCGGTGAACCCAGCTAGCAACCAGATGGAAGGATTCGACGTGGACATGGCCCGGCTCGTCGCCGCCGCCATCTTCGGCACGGCGGAAGGCCACGTGGAATTGCGGGGCATCACCTGGGCGCAACGCATCCCCCTGGTCCTCAACGGTGAGCTCAATCTGGTGGCCCAAACGATGACGATCAACTGCAAACGCTGGCAGCAGCTGGCCTTTTCCGAGGTATATCTCTACGCCGGACAGAAACTTCTCGTCGCGGTGGACTCATCAGCGAGCTCCCTGGAAGATCTCGCGGGCCAGACCGTATGCGTGTCCGCTGGGGGCACGTCGGCCGACGCGATGCGAGCGCTCAAGGTGGTGCCACCGATCACCGTGATCGAGGTGAGCAACCAGACTGATTGTGTGGTGTTGTTCCAGCGCGGCGAAGTGGACGCGATCCGCACCGATGACACCGTGCTGGCCGGATTCGCGGCGCAGGACCCATTCTCGAAAATTGTCGGCCCGGCGCTCTCCTCGGAGCCCTACGGTATGGCCATGAGCCTCGAACACCCTGAGTTCGTCCGCTTCGTCAACAGCGTCTTGCGCCAAGCTAAGTCCGACACCTCGTCCAAGGGTTGGCAGGCCTCCTACAACCGTTGGTTGCTACCGGCACTCGGTGAGCCGCTGACCAAGATCGACCTTGCCGCCGCGGGCCCTGCCGCGTTCGGAATACCAGTCGCGGACTACAGCCGGATGCCATGAGTGCCGCCGAGCTGTACACCTGGTCTCTCAAGGTTCGCACCGACCTCGATCGACTCGGTGGACACCTGCTCGACCTCGACGGGGATCCGACCACCAAACTGGTTGCGGCCGGGGGGTTGTCCGGATCGAGCGCCGCTCCAGCGGATGCCGCGAACGCCGCCTTGGCTCGGCTATGGGCATTGCTCAGCGCGGTGCGGGTGCAGCTCGACGTGGTCGCCGAGCAACGAGCGAAGGGGCGCAGGGCTGACCAAGATCTTGTGGCGCGAACCTTGACCGGGCCAGTGATCGAGGTCGACTCCGGCCTCGGTCTGGGACGGTTGACGGTGGCCGACGCCATGAACATGATGACTGCGGACTACGCGCTAGCGACCGAGGTCATCACGAAGATCGGCGCGGCGTGGCGGGACGGCTTGGCGTTGCTCGATGCGGGGCGTAATCGCATGCAACTCCTTCAAGCTGACCTTGGGCCGTTCCCCGAGTCAGAGGTGGCCGCAGCCGCGCTCGCCCGGGCCACCGACGCCGCGGCAAGCGATCCTTTGCTCCTCGGCGAGACGCTTTTGCATCTCCGCCAGGCACTTGAGGGTGTCGATCGTGCGGCGGGATTGTTGCAGACACGACGGCGGCAGTTGCCCGCACAACTGCAACAAGCGGTAGAGCTCCTCGCCCGTATCGATCGAACGATACGAGAGGGTTCGGTGGCCCTAGACGAGACCCGGGCCAAGATCAACGATCCGATCGGGCTGCTCGCAGCACTCGATCCGGTCGCCGTCCTCGACGACACGTCACGTGGCCTTGGCCCGTGGCTCGAACGGCTGCGCCTCGCCGCCCAAAGCGATTGGCGCTCGGCGGTAAACGGCCTGGTGGCCTGGCGGCAGCTGGCCGAGGGTGTCGCCACCACGTCCAGCCAGATACTTGTCGCCAATCGCGCGCCGCTCGAACGACGAAACGAGCTACGAGGCTTGCTCGACGCCCTCGTCGTCAAGGCCGCCGCGATCGGCCGGGCGGAGGACCTAGAGCTGTCCGCATTGCATGAATGCGCCCGTTCGCTGCTCTATGTCGCCCCGTGTGATCTCGCCGTGGCCGGTGTTGCCGTCGACGCCTTTCGCCGGGCCATCGCTCGACCCGCCGGCGGCCAACGATGAGCGTGGTGGCCTGTGGTCGGCCCCACTGCGCGGGTGGGGTCGTGGACGGGTTCTGCGATTGCTGCGGGCTTGCCCCCAGCCATGGGTCGCCTGCGGGTACTGAAACCTCAGCGGCGTCGCTGCTTGTCGCCGGACGCGCCGCAAGTTCGGTGACGCGGGGTTCGAAGACGGCCGGCGGTAGCCGACGCATCGCGCGCGGCGATACCACCAGGCATGCATCGGCCCGGCTCGGTGCCGGGCTGGTGGCCATCGAGTCCATCGCGGCCGCTGACGCTCGTAAGGCGATCATGGCCAACCCGCAAGTATCTGAAGACAAGCGCTTCTGTTGGAAGTGTGCGGCGGCAGTCGGTCGGACCAAGAGCGAGCGCGCCGGCCGAACCAGCGGCTTTTGTCCGACCTGTGGTGCCCAGTTCGACTTTGATCCACAACTCGACATAGGCCTGCGCGTCGGTGGCCAGTACGAGATCCTCGGCTGTCTGGCGCATGGCGGCTTCGGATGGATCTACCTTGCCGCGGACCGCAACGTGTCAGATCGAGCGGTCGTACTCAAGGGTGTGCTCAACCAGGGCGATGCCGACGCCGTCGAGGCGGCGATTGCCGAAAAGCGCTTCCTGGCGGAACTCGAGCACGGCAACATCGTCGAGATTTACAACTTCGTGGAACACGAAGGTGATGGCTACATCGTCATGGAGTTCGTCGGCGGCAAGAGCCTCAAACAAGTGCTCAAGGAACGCATGGAGGCTAACAGCGGACGAGCGGCGCCATTGCCCGTCGACATCGCCATTGCCTACATGCTGGGGATCCTTCCGGCCTTGGGGTATCTGCACCGCCGGGGCTACCTGTACTGCGACTTCAAGCCCGACAACGTGATGCACGCGGGCGAGGATCTCAAGCTCATCGACCTCGGCGGCGTGCGCCGGATTGACGACCATGCCGCGGCCATCTATGGCACGGTGGGCTTTCAGGCGGCCGAAATAGCCACCGACGGCCCGACTGTCAGCTCCGACCTGTACACCGTGGTGCGGACCCTCGCGGTGCTGAGTTTGGACCTGCCGGGCTATCAGCGAGAGTTCCGCCACAGCCTGCCGGAACCGTCGGCTGAGCCACTTTTTGTCCGCCACGAGTCCTTCTACCGTCTGCTACTCAAGGGCACCGCAGCGTATCCCGACGATCGATTCCAGTCGATCGAGGAGCTGTCCGAGCAGTTGCACGGCGTGCTCCGAGAGGTGGTGGCCACCAACCGCAACCAGCCTCAGCCTGCGGTATCGTCCCGCTTCAGCGCCGATCGATGGCATCCTGCCAGCGGGGCTCGGCTTAGCGGCTCGGACCTGCCCGATCTCAAGCCACACAGTGAGGATCCAGCGACTCCGTTCTTGGCCGAGTTGGTCGGTTTGGAACCGCAACGAGTGCTCGACGCACTCGAGGCGGAAGTTGGCTCCGGTCGGGTAACGGACACTCCAGCCCTTCGTCTCCGCCAGGTTCAGTCCCACTTGGATCTCGGGGCCCACGACGTTGCCCGACGCTTGCTCTCCGAAATCCGCGCCGCCGACCCCTGGGATTGGCGGGTTTCGTGGTTTGAGGGACTCTTGCTGCTAGCGGAGGGCCACGGCGCCGCCGCGGTAACCGAGTTCGATCGCGTCCGGACCGATGTGGCCGGTGAGTTGGCCCCCAAACTGGCCGCGGCCATGGCGGCCGAGCAGTCCGGGGACCCGGTGGAGGCGGTGGCGCTGTATCGGCTGGTCGTCGCGGTGGACCCTGGGTTCGTCACCGCCATCTTCGGGCTGGCGCGTTGCGAGGCGCAGACCGGCAACCTCGACGCGGCCATCGCCTCACTGGCCGCCGTGCCGGTGTCCAGCGCCGCCCGCGCCGCGGCGTTGGAGCAGACCGCCGCCTGGTTATTGCAGCGTTCGGCCTCCCGCCACAACCTCGGCGATGCTGTCGATGCGGCGGCGGCGGTGGAACAAGCGGCGGTCGATGCCCGTCGACGCGGCGAGTTGATGGTCGGCGTTCTCGAGCAGGTACTTAGCGGTATGGTGAGCGGTTCCCTGGTCGCGGTGCCGAGCGCAGAGTTGTTCGGTCACCCCTCGACCGAGGCAGGTGTACGCAGGGTTCTGAGCCGAACGCTCACCGAACTGGCACGAACCTCGTCGGACAGGGCCGAACGCCTGCGCCTGGTCGACCGGGCGAACGCGGTACGTCTGAGGACCCTGTGGTGACATCCGCCGTGTCGGTGACCGCCGCGTCCTGTGCGTCGTGCGGGGAAGCTGTTGGCTCAACCGACCGGTTCTGTGAGCGTTGCGGCGCGATGCTCAGCCCGTTCGGATCGACGGTGACGGTGACGGGTGCGGTACCACCGTCGACATGCCCGAGTTGTGGCGGAACCGACGGCGTTGATCCCGACGGCTTCTGTCTGACATGCGGGGTACGGTCCGTTCGCCCCCGTGACCGCATGGAGTGCGACCTTGGCGTGCTGGCGGCGGTCAGCGACAAGGGTCCGCACAAAGCCCGCAACGAAGACAGCTTCGCCGTGGCCCGGCTCGACGGTGGTGGGTTTGTCCTCTCCGTCTGCGACGGAGTGTCGAACATTGCCCGCTCCGACGAGGCCTCCCAGGCCGCCTGCGATACCGCGCTAGCGACATTGATGGCGCCCTCGGAAGCGGGCCCGTCGGAGATGATGGTGCGAGCGGCCTCGGCGGCCTCGGCGGCGGTGGTGTCGCTCGCTCCCGGCGCAACGGGCGCCGAGCCGCCGTCATGCACGTTCCTGGCTGCGCACTGGCGCGCCAGCGAGGGCCTTACCATCGGCTGGCTCGGCGATTGCCGGGCCTATCTGGTCGATGGCTCGTCGGCTCGTCAGCTGACCACCGACCACAGTTGGGGAACCGAAGAGGTCCGCGCCGGTCGCATGAGTCAGCAACAGGCCGATGCCGACGTTCGTAGCCACGCCATCACCCGCTGGCTGGGCGCAGATGCTGGCCTGGAGCCCGTGCCCGATCTGGTAGGCGAGATGGTGGACCCCAGAGCGCGCTCGCTGCTGGTCGCAGTGTCCGATGGCGCCTGGAACTACCTCACCAGCGCAGCCGAGGTGGCGGGGTTCTTCGCCGATGGCAATTTGGCTGAGGGGGCACGGCGGTTCACGGCACACGCCATCGCCCGCGGTGGCCATGACAACATCACCGTCGTTGCCGGCTGGCTCGACGGTGTCACCGCGAGTCCGAACCCGTCAAGTAGCACGGAGCCCCTATGACCGGATTCACCGTTCAAGTTTTCTCCAATGAGTATCTGCCTCCCGGGGGCACTGACGTGCATGCCGTGGTCACGGTGACGGCCGATGGCACCATCCCAACAGGTACGGGGGCTGCTGTCGAGGCGATCGAAGTGCTCGTTCTCGACTCGTCCGGGTCGATGCAGGCCGATGGACGGATCCACGAAGCCCGCCGGGCCCTTGCCGCGGCGGTGAACCAGATTCGCGACGGGGTGTGGTTTTCGGTAGTGGCAGGGACCGAGGAGGCTCGGCTGGTGTATCCCTCGCCCCATGCCGTCGGCTACTACAGCGGTGCGGTGCGGGCCGGAGCTGAAACCCGAGCCCAGGCTCTCGCCGCTATTCGCGAGGTGCAGGCCAATGGCGGCACCGCTATGTCCACCTGGCTGGCCGCCGCGGCGGGGATCATGTCGGGTTTCCCGACGAACGGCATTCGTCACGTTCTGTTCGTCACCGACGGCAAGAACGAGAGCGAACCGCCGGAGGCCTTGCAGGAAGCGTTGCAGCGGTATCGCGGCTTGTTCCAAGTCGATTGTCGCGGTGTGGGGGCTAACTGGTCGGTCGAGGAGCTGCGAAGGATCGCCCAGTCCTTCCTCGGTACGGTCGACATCATCCCCGAGCCTCATGAGATGGCCGAGGAGTTCGCCGCCATCATGAATGCGGCGATGAGCAAAGGAGTTGCCTCGGTGCAGCTTCGGGTGTGGATGCCGCAGCACGCGGAGCTGTTGTTCGTGAAGCAGGTTGCTCCGGCCATCGACGATCTCAGCGCTCGCGCTGAGCCGGGCCCCAACGCGCTGACGCGCGATTTCCCTACCGGGTCATGGGGGGCGGAAGAGCGCGATTACCACGTGGCGGTACGTGTGCGTGCGGCCGAGGTAGGCGAGGAGATGCTGGCCGCTCGTATCAGCCTGGTGATCGACGGAAACCCGGTCTCTCAAGGCATGGTGAAGGCGACCTGGTCCCATGATGAGCAGCTGACGACCCGGATCAACGCCGAGGTGGCTCACTACACCGGCCAGCACGAGTTGGCAGAGGCCATTGCCGAGGGGCTGGCTGCTCGTCAGGCCGGAGACGAGGCGACGGCCACCACGAAGCTTGGTCGGGCGGTGCAGCTTGCATCCCAGGCTGGCAACGACGCCACCACCAAGCTGTTGGCCCAGGTGGTGGAGATCGAAAATGCCGAGGCTGGCACGATCCGCTTGAAGCGTGATCCCGCGCCACTCGATGTGATGGCGCTGGATACTCGGTCGACAAAGACCACCCGAGTACGGCCAGCTGGCGGTGGGCCGGCGGGCTCGGCCGTTGCGTCAAGTGGCGGAGGGGATCTCTAGTGAGGTGCCCCCACGGCCATGAGTCCACCGCCGCTGACTATTGCGACACCTGTGGCATGCTGATGGGTACGTCCCAATCGGCAGGTCTCGGTGCCGATGGCGCGGCGGCGAACCTACCAAGTGGTATGGTTACCCCGGTCGTCGCGCCCGGTGACTGTGGGAATTGCGGTGCCGCCCGCTTGGCGGGGGAACGGTTCTGCGAGGTGTGCGGCCTGGACTTCGAGACTGGCCGACTACCGGAGGCGCCGCTGGCCGCACCGCTGGCCGCGCCGCCGCTCGGCTTGCCGACACCGATTGGCCCCGCCATCGGCTGGACGGCCGTGATCCGCTGCGATCACGCCTGGTGGGTCCACAACAACGCCGCCGGTGGGGTGGCTTCGGGAGTTCCGTTCCCTGACCCCGTACCGGCGCCGATCCGGGTCGTGCTGCGGGGCCGAAGCGCCGTCATCGGTCGCTCCTCGGGTGCGTCGGTGGCTGACATCGATTGCGGCCGCGCCGATTCTGCGGTGTCACGCCAGCATGCGCGTCTCACCCTGCGCGACGACGGTACGTGGGCCGTCACCGATCTCGGTTCGACCAACGGTACCTTTGCCGGGTTGGCGTTGGTCCCGCTCGCCCCGCAGGCGGAAACGGTGCTCTCCCCGGGGGATGCGGTCAAGCTCGGTGCCTACACCGTGATCGTGCTGGAGGCCGATGCGTCGGCGCCGAGTTGATCGACGCCTAGCGGTGATGTCAGCCAATGACAGCGGTTTGCCACCGTTGCGGGGTCAAGCGCACCAGAACCTCATCGGGGGTGCGGAACGCCTCGGCGTAGGCGGCACCGGCCGCGGCGCCAAGATAACGCGACGCTATGGGCTCGATGGCAAGACGGCCCTGTTCGAGTGAACCGAGGTATTCCACGGTGACGGGGCCCTCGACGCTGACATAGCGATAGGGACGCGCTTCATCCTGGACACAGATCGATGCCCGGCCTTCGGCGTGGAGGCGGCGGACCTTGGCCGTGGAGCCACCCATGTAGATCTCAAATCCCGCCCCCGGTGTGTAGCGGTACCAGATCGGTGCCAGCAGCGGCCCCGCGGCGTTGCGTCCGATGCCGAGCACGCCAACGCGTCGTTCGAGAAGGAAATTGTCGCGCTCGGCGTCGCTCATTTGGACCATGGCCAGGAACCTAGCGGCCCAACGGCGAGGACCAAGCCCTACGCGCCGACGAGCACATGCTCCTTGCCCAGCCACATCGCCGAACGGGCAAAGTCGATGAACTGGCGCTCGTCCTCGATTGCGGCCCGGTTGGCGGCGCGCATTTCGTCGGTGACCCGTACCGTACTGCGGTCCGTCCACGCCTCGGCGTGGCCGCTGAAGGGCTCCGCGACGATGCCCCGAGACGCGGCCAGAGCGGTCGCCACTGGGCTTTCATAGCGGTGCACCTGCTGGTAGCGCAACGTGCCCATGGCTGGCGACAGCGAGCGGATCAATGGTCCGTGCTGCACCCTCCAGTACCGCTGCGCCTCCTCGAGGCTGAGCGAGGGCAGGTGCCGCAGCGGGAAATGCAGCTTCACCACCGCAGAGTTGGGCCGCGCCACGACCTCGTGCAGGGGGTTGATCTGTGGGTACTCATGGGCCAACCAAAGCGGCGAGTTCGCCAGGTCGATGAAACGCGCCTCGTCTTCGAGCAAATCACGCCCGGCGCGCTTCCCGCCGTCGGTGCGCCCGGCGTCGACCAGCGCCTGCTCCGAATGGAACCACAGTTCGGCCACCCCGTCGTAGGGCTGCTCCATGCCCCCTCGAGCGGCGGCCATCCGTTCGTCGGTCGGGTCGCCAATGCGATGGGTTTGGGTGTAACGCAATACCCCGAGCCGCTGCTGGTGATAGGCCACCAGGGGGCCGTGCTCATGGCGCCAATAGTCCTGAAACTCGTGCAGGGACAGATCGGGCCGACGGCGGGCCATGAAGACGAGTCGAATCATGGCGCTCATCATGCCCGTCGCGTTGACCCCTGTGCCGCCGCCCAGAGCACCACGACGAGGCCGCTTGCGGACGGGTAGGGTCCGTTGCCGCGACGACGCTGTCGTGCCCGCCGCCCACCGTGGAGGAACCGTGCTCATCCAGGCCGCACCGCTGACCCGCACCATCGCCGAAATCTTCCGCGCCGCGGGAACCTCGACTGCCGAGGGCGAACGGATCGCCAACTCCCTCGTCGGCGCCAACCTGGTGGGCCACGACAGCCACGGGGTTGGTCGAACGCTGCGCTACGTCGAATGGTTGCAGGAAGGCATCCAGTACGCCGACAAGACCATCACCATCCTGGCGGAGGGCGACGCGTTCGCCCTCGTCGACGGCAACTACGGGTTTGGCCAGACCATTGGGGTGCAGGCGGTGCAACTCGGCATCGACAAGGCTCGCACGGCGGGGGTGTCGGTGATTGCCCTACGTCACAGCGGTCACCTCGGCCGTATCGGTGACTGGGCGGAGATGGCGCTCGAGGCGGGGCTGATCTCCATCCATTTCGTCAACGTTGCCGGCGGCTTGCTCGTGGCGCCCTTCGGGTCCATTGACCGCCGTATGGCCACCAACCCGGTATGTATCGGGGTGCCGGTGGCTGATGGCCCACCAGTGCTGTTGGACTTCGCCACCTCGCTGGTGGCCGAGGGCAAGGTGCAGGTGGCGCTCGAAGGCGGGGCAAGCCTTCCCCATGGTGCGCTTATCGGCGACGACGGGGCGTTCAGCGACGATCCCCATTTGCTCTACGGCGAGACCAAGCCCGGCCGTTCGCCCAACCCCCGTAAGGGCAGCGGTGCCATGGTGACGATGGGTCTGCACAAGGGCTCTGGGCTGTCGATTCTGTGCGAATTGCTCGCCGGGGCGCTCACCGGTTCGGGAACGGCGGGGCCCGCGCCATACCGCTTCGCCAACGGTATGTTGTCGGTGTACATCGACCCGGTGGTGCTCGACGTCGAGGACCGAATCTCCTCCGACATCAAGGACTATCTCGACTGGTTCGACACCGCTCGCCCGGCCACACCCGGCGGTGAGGTGCTCAGTCCCGGTGAGCCCGAGCGTCGCAAGAAGGCCGACCGACTGGCCAATGGGCTCACCATCCCGGAGGACACCTGGTCGGCGATCCTCAACGCGGCTGATTTGTCTGGTCTTGGGCGGGCTCGGGTGGCGGAAATTTTTGCCGAGCACTGAGCGGGACCCGGGCCAACAGCACGGTCGCCGCGGCCACCACATCGAACACGGCCAGCACGATGAACGGCACGGTGTAGCCGTGGGTGTCGACCAGCCGGCCGATCACGATGAGGCTGAGACCGCTGCCGATCTGGCTCGCTAACGCAACCATGCCGAATACGGTGGCGAAACTGACCAGACCGAACAGTTCGCCGATGAGTAAGGACTGCGCTAGGTACACGTTGCCGACCGTGAAGCCGAACAGCAGCGCGGCCCCGTAGATCAAAAACGGTTGGTGTACCACCAAGTATGCACCGATGGCGAAGGCCTGCAGCAGGAACAGGCCCATGGCCATCACCCGTTTGTCGAGACGGTCTGCGAACATGCTCACCGCGACCCGGGCCAGGGTCGAGCCAATGGTGGTGGCGGTTACGGCGAGGGCGGCGGCGCTACGGCTGCCCAGTTTGTCTGGTTCCTGCAGGAAGGAAAGCTGGTAGATCAACACCGAGGTCTGCGCCCCGAGGGCCAGGAAGAAGGCGATCACCGCGGCCCAGAACCTGCCCGTACGCAGCGCCTGGGCGCGGCTCCAGGTGCGGTATTGCGACGCAGGGTCGATGCGGGAACGGCGGGTCGCGACGAAGCCGCCGTCGGGCTGGAGGCCCATGTCGGCGGGGGAGGCGGCGACCACCAAGAGCAGGACCGGCATGGCGACTACGAACACCACCAGGCCCAGTACTGGCGCCGCGAGGCGCAAGCCACCGTGCTCGATGAGTACGGCCCCGATGGGCACCAGCGTCGCACCGCCGAGCGATACCCCCGTCGAGGACACCATCATGGCCTTGGCCCGGTTCTGGATGAACCACCGACTCATCAGCGTGGAGACCGGTATCACCGCGCCGAGGCCGTAGGCCACCGCCAGCACGGCGTACACGGCGAAGAGCTGCCAGATCTGGTTGATGAAGCCAACCGCCGCCGCGCCGATGGCGGTGAGCGTTATTCCCGCCGCGAGGAAGCGCCGCGGCCCGATGCGGTCGATGAACGGCCCGGCGGCGAAGGCGGCGACGCCCGAGACCAGGAAAACCATGCCGGTGGCGCCAGATACGACGGCGTTCGACCAGCCGTGCTCCTCGCGCAGTGGCCGTAGGAATAAGGCCAAGCCGTAGTAGCTCACCCCCACGGTGACATACATCATCACCAGACAGGCGCCGGCCACGTACCAGCCGTAAAACACCTTCGGCGACGCCACGCGCGCCGCCAGCGGCCAGTGCGTGACTGGCGGCTGCGAACTCTCGTTGGTGGTCATCGTGCTCAGTTGCTGCGGACCGCCTCGAGGTATGGCGTCACCGTGTCGAGGTTGGATTCGAGGTGTTTGGTGCCCTGGCGGAGGAAGGGCATCAGCACCTCGTCGACCCCGATTTCTGCGTAGCGGTCGATCCATTCGATGGGCAGGGCTTCCGCACTGGTGCCCATCACGATCTTGAAGCCCTCCCGGGTGCGACCTTCGGCGGCGAGGTAGCCGTCGATTCGGGCGATGATCGCGGCCGTCTCGTCGGGATCGGCATTGATGCCGTACCAACCATGGCCATACTTCGCGGCTCGCTTCAGAGCGGCTGCGGAATGGCCGCCGACGGTGATGGGCACCATTGGTGCCTGCACCGGCTTGGGGTAGCAGTAGCAGTCGGGCAGGTTATAGAACTCGCCGTGGAAGGAGCTGACCTCGTCGCGCCAGAGGCTGTGGATGACTTGGAGATACTCGTCGCAGCGGGCACCGCGCCGTTCCCATGGCGCGCCGCAGGCCTCGAACTCCTCCCAGCTCCAACCCACCCCGACCCCGAAGTCGAGTCGGCCTTTGGAGAGGAAGTCGAGTGTGGCGTACTCCTTCGCCACGTAGACCGGGTTGTTCTGAGGCAGGATGCAGATTCCGGTACCGAGCCGCAGGGTTGTGGTCACCGCGGCGAGGAAGCCGATCGAGGCGACCATGTCGAGCAGGCCCGATCCGGCCGGGAAGCGGAACACGCCGTCGGGGTTACCGGGATAGCGCGACTGGTACTCGGGGAAGGTGACCACATGCTCGCCGAGCCATAGCGAGGCAATGCCGCGCTCCTCGCAGCTACGGCCAAGTTCGGTGAGGAACTCTGGGGTGGCGACGGGTGAGCGCAGCGGGGTGAACAATCCAATCCTCATGGGTTCAGATCATGGCCCAATTCTGGGTCGCGGTGCTTTAGCGTTTGCTGAACACGGCATGGACCATGGCGATGCGACCCTCCGCCACGTTGCGTTGATTAGCCGCGGCGATGGCCCTGAGCCGTTCGTCACCCATGATCAAGCGCTGCACGGCGTGCGGGGGTGCGGCCGGGGCGTTGGTGATGGCGCTGGCTTCGCTGACGAGCTCCCACACCAGATTGTCGAAACCGATACCTGCTACCAGGGACCGCAGTTCGTCCTGAGGCCACAGGAAGCTCAGCGAGGCGTCCTCGGCCCACATCAGCGGGTAATGGGGCTCGCCGGCCGGTCCGCCCAGCGGCTCTTGGAACGCGAGGCGACCGCCGCGGCGAAGGACTCGATGAAAGCCCCGGTACAACGTGTCCTTGGCGGCGATGTTCATGCCGCTGTTCTGGGTCCAGACGACGTCGAAGGCGCCGTCCTCGAAGGGAAGGTCTACGGCATTGCCGACGAGGTGGGTCACTCGGTCGGCGTAACCAACCCGCGCCGTGAGCTCACGAGCGACCTCGACGTAGGACTCGGTCAGGTCGATGACGGTGACCTGGCAACCAAACCGCGACGCCAGGGTGCGTGCCGGTCCACCAAGGCCACCGCCGACGTCGAGCACGCGGGCCCCGGTGCCGCCCGGCGCGAGCTGCGCCAGGCCGGCGAGCTCGGCGAGGCGCAGGGTGGCGGGCCGACCACCGCCGTGAAACTGATCGGTGGCGGCGAGATCATCCACGTCGAGCCGGTCGAGGTCCTTGCCGGCCTGTTGCAACGCGTCGAGCACGATGCGGACTAGGTCGGGCCGACCCCAATACTGCGCCGTGGTTGCGGCGCGGTACTCGGGGCCGGGCCGGGGTTGGTTCATCGTCGCACCGTAGTGGGACGGCTACGGTCCTCGCCGTGGCTGCATCACTCGACATCGGTCCCGGCATCCTCGAGGGCCTGCGCGTCCTCGACTTCACCCGGGTGGTGGCGGGACCGTGCCTCACCCGCGCCTTGGCCGACCTCGGCGCCGAGGTGATCAAGGTCGAGCCGCCCGAGGGCGACCTGCTGCGCACGGGGTGGCCGCGCCGCGGCGGGATCTCACTGATTTTCGCGGGCCAGAACGTCGGCAAGCGTTTCGCCTCCATCGACCTGACCGAGCCGGAGGGGGTCGAGTTGGCACTGCTGCTGGCGGAGCGATGCGATGTGGTGGTCGAGAACTTCCGTCCGGGGGTGGCGCAACGGCTCGGCATCGGCTACGACCAGGTGGCGGCGCGTCGGCCGGACATCGTGTACTGCTCGGTGTCGGGATACGGGCAGGACGGTCGGGCAGCTCGCCGCCGTGCCTATGCCCCCGTGGTGCACGCTGAGGTTGGCTTGCTCGACTACAAGGCACGGGAGTGGGGCCGCGCCCCCATGCCGGAGCCGGTCTCCCATGCCGACATCGCGGCCGGTATGGCCGGGGCGCACGGGATACTGGCGGCGTTGTGGCGCCGTGAACGCACCGGGCAGGGGGCCCACATCGACGCGTCGATGGTCGAGTCGATGATCGCCCAGAACGAGTGGACGGCGGTCGAGGCCAACGGCGGACCGGACTACATCCGCAGTCCCTTCCGGCCTGGCCGGGCGGCGGTGGTGCAACTCGGTGATGCCGCTGGCACTTGGGCGGCCATCCCTGGCGCCCCGCCGTTCGTGTTCGCGGCCTACGCCAGCCTTTCGGGTCAGCCTGAACTGCTCGATGATGAACGCTTCGCCACGCTGGAGGCACGTTCGGGGAACCTGGCGCTGTGCTTGGAACACCTCGCCGCTTGGGCCGCCACCTTCGATTCCTTCGAGGACTTCGAGCACACCTTGTCCGAGGGAGCTCGCCTGCCGGTGGGCCGCGTTCTCAGCATGACCGACACGCTCGACACCGATTGGGCCCAGGACCGTGACGCCTATGTGCAGGTGTCCTGCGGGACGGACACGGTGATCGTGAATCGGGCCGCTTTACGCATCGCCGGCACCGATTGTGGGCCCCGATCAGGGGCGCGTCACCTCGGCGCGGACAATGCCGCGATCTTCGGCGAACTGCTCGGGCTGTCCGAGGTCGCGGTGGCGGACCTTGTGGACCGCGGTGTGCTCGTCGAGCGCGCCGAGGACTGAGGCCCGCACCTCCCTGCACCGAGCCTTCAAGCAGCGGTGAGTACCGCGTCGAGCCAGGCCCGTAGGTCCAGGATCGACTCCGGCCGGATCTCGTGCTGCATTGGGTACTCGTGGTACTGCGCCACCACGCCATGGGAGGCCAACACGTCGCGGGTTCGTCGACCTCTGTCGATGGTCACCATTGGGTCGTGGATGCCGTGCTGCACGTACACCGCCGGAAACCCCTCGGTCGGCCCGGCCCAGTCCTCGCGGTCCCAGGCGTACGCCAGCCAATCTGGGGTTTGCAGCATGCCGGACAGGCACGCCACGGCGACCGGGCGGGGTGTGGTGGTGTCGCGCAAGGACAACGCCAGGGCCATGGCCCCACCCTGGGAGAAGCCGATTATCACTGTCTTGGCGCGGTCGATGTTGCGCTCGCGGGTGGCTGTTTCCACCAGTTGGTCCAGCGCCAGCAGCGAGCGCTGCAAGCTGGCTGGCTCAATGACGCCCTGCTCGTCTCGGTCGTACCAGGCCGCGCCGCCGTAGGGTTCGATGTCGATCGGTCCGCGGGGACACACGGTGAAGCACCGTCCCGCCGGGTCGAGGACGGGCCCCAGCGCGGCAAGGTCGTACTCGTCGGCGCCGTAGCCGTGGATGAGCACCAGAAGATGGTCCCCAGAGCCGGTGGAGCCGACAACGTTCGTGCGAAGCATTCTGGGACCCTAACGCCGCGCTGGCGGGCAGGGCCGCGGAGCATCGGCTCTGCCCAGGGTAAGGTCGCCCTATGCAGACCCAGGGCCGCGTTGCGGTGATCACCGGAGGAGCCAGCGGGATTGGGCGAGGTATGGCCAACGCCTTCGCCGGCGTGGGCATGAA
This sequence comes from Ferrithrix thermotolerans DSM 19514, assembly GCA_945906305.1. GTDB lineage: Bacteria > Actinomycetota > Acidimicrobiia > Acidimicrobiales > CAIXPF01 > CAIXPF01. The sequence continues at coordinate 187,642 of CAMDQT010000001.1, forward strand.
GCTGATGCTCGCCGACCTTGACGACAACATGGTGGCCGCGGCGGCGGCGGAGCTGACCGCGGCGGGGGCGGAGGTGGCTACCGCTCGTTGCGACGTGAGCAAGCTCGAGGACGTCGAGGCCCTCGCCCAGGCCACCCTCGACCGGTTCGGGGCTGTGCACGTGCTGTGTAACAACGCTGGCATCGGGCTGCCCACGCCGACCCACAACATCAAGCTCGAGGACTGGCGCTGGATGATCGACGTCGATCTGTGGGGGCCGATTTACGGGGTGAAGACGTTCCTGCCGATCATGCAGGCTCAAGGCGGGCCCGGTCACATCAATGCCACCTCCTCCATGGCGGGACTCGTCGCCAGCCCGATGATGGCGGCCTACAACGTCGCCAAGCATGGGGTTGTGGCGCTGATGGCGACGCTGGAACGTGACCTGCGGGTACGCAAGAGCGAGATCCACGCGTCGGTGCTCTGCCCCGGCCCAATCAACACCAACATCAGCCGTCACTCGGTTGACTACCGGCCCTCCAAGGCCAAGCCCAAGGCCGATGGCGAAGCCGAGGGCCGTACCGGCTCCGCCATCCAGTCGATGCTGGAGCGGGGCATGGACCCCAATGAGGTTGGCAGCCTGGTGCTCGATGCCATCCAGCGCGACAGCTTCTGGGTGCTCACCCATCCGAACATGATGAAGGTGGTCACTCGCCAGTACGACCCGATGCTCGAGGACGGCACACTCACCCGGGCCTGAGAGCAACGACATCTGGTGGGGGTGTGTAGGGTCTGTCTCGTTCCTACCACGATGGTCAGAAGGGTTCATTCCATGTCCGAGGCTTGGATCATCGACGCCTGCCGCACTCCCCGTGGCATCGGTAAGAAGGGCAAGGGAGCCCTCGCTGACGTCCACCCGCAGCGGCTCGGCGCCACCGTGCTCGCGGCACTGCGCGACCGCAACGGCATCGACACTGCCGAGGTCGACGACATCATCTTCGGCACCAGCATGCAGGTCGGTACCCAGGGCGGCGACCTTGCCCGCATGGCGGCCCTTGACGCCGGGTACGACATCAAGGCCAGTGGGGTCACCATCGACCGCTTCTGTGGTTCGGGCATCACCACCACCAACATGGCGGCCGCATCGGTCATGTCCGGGTTGGAGGACGTGATGATCGCGGGCGGCTGCGAGATGATGTCCTTGCACCCCGAACTAGGCGAACTGCAGCGGCCCCAGCGCGGCGCCACGATGGACGGCGGCAACCTGCACCTGCGTGCGCTGCACCCCCAGACCCATCAGGGTGTCGCGGCGGACGCAATTGCCACTCTGGAGGGCATCTCGCGCCAGTGTCTCGATGAGCTTGCCGTACAGTCCCAGCTCCGGGCCGCCCAGGCCATTGCTGAAGGTCGCTTCGACCGCAGTCTGGTGCCGGTGTATCGCCAGGACGGCTCTTTGGCCCTTGACCGCGACGAGTTCCCCCGTCCGAGCACCACGCTGGAAGGGCTGGCCAAACTCGGCCCGTCCTTCGCCGCCATGGCCGACGAGCCGCTCGACGACTCCGGCACCACGCTGCGCTCACTGGTGCTGGCGCGCTACCCCGGTCTCGAGATCGAACACGTCCATCACGCCGGAAACAGCTCCGGTGTGGTTGACGGTGCCGCGGCCTTGCTGCTGACCAGCCCGGAGGCGGCGCGGGCCCGGGGCTGGAAGCCGCGTGCTCGGGTGGTCGCCATGGCCAACATTGGCGACGATCCAACGCTGATGCTCAATGCCCCGGTGCCTGCGGCCCGCAAGGTGTTGGCCCGTGCTGGCCTACGCCCGCAGGACATCGACATCTGGGAGATCAACGAGGCCTTCGCCGTGGTGGCCGAGAAGTTCATGCGTGATCTCAACCTCGACCGCTCCAAGGTCAACGTCAACGGTGGGGCCATGGCCCTTGGCCATCCCATCGCCGCCACCGGAGCCATGCTGATCGGTACGGCGCTGGACGAACTCGAGCGCACCGATGGTCGCTATGGACTGGTCACGATGTGTGCCGCGGGTGGTATGGCACCGGCCATCATCATCGAACGAATCTGATGTAGCGCTCACACGCGAAGAGGCCCCGGGGCTGCACCCCGGGGCCTCTTCGCGTGAGCTCAGGCGTGACCGTTGCGCAGCAGCGCTCCGGGTAGATCCCCACCGATGCTGACCTGATCGACGCCTTCGTGGCGGATGAGGGTGCCGTTGACGACCACCGCGTTGATGCCCTTGGCATCGGAAATGATGCGGTCGGCACCGCCGGGCAGGTCGTACACCCGGCGCTTGCCGAGGTGGCCGACTTCGGCCGAGTCGAACACCACCACGTCGGCTGGCTTGCCGACCTCAAGGGTGCCGCGGTCGGTGATCCCGAACACCTCGGCCGGACGCTGGGTGAGCATGTGAATGCCGTCTTCCAAGCTGAAGGCCTCCCGCTCGCGTACGAAGGTGGAGAGGAACTCCGTGGAGTACTTGGCGTCGCACAACTGGCTGGCGTGGGCCCCGGCGTCGGACAGGCCGATCACGGTGTTGGGGTCGGACAGCAGCGCCTGGATGTCATCGGGGTTGTAGTTGATGACGTCCTGGGTGATGCGCATGGCGAGATCGGCGTCGAGGGCCATGTCCATCATCACGTCGACGGGGTCTTGGCCGAGGTGATCGGCGAGCTCCTGGACGTTGCGTCCCTCGAAAGAAGTGTCATGGGGGTACCACGACACCGTCGTGCGGGCCCAGCGGTCATAGATGATGCCGCCCTTGCCAGCCTTTTCTTTGAAGGCATCGCGCCATTCGGGATCGGCGTAGAGGGCCTTGCGACCCTCGACATCGGCCGCGGAAACCGGTTTGAAGCAGCTGAGGGCCTCGTAGATGAACGGCGACTTCCAGTTCATTTCGAACTGGACGGGCTGCACGGCCACTTGGGGGAATACCTTCAGCCCGCGGGCCTGGATCTCCGCCGCCTTGCGCAACTCGTCGCGGTAGTCCTGTCGGGGCTGGCCTGACAGCAACGCCGTCCAGCTCACCGCCTTGCCGGTCATCTCCGCGATGTGGGCGAACTCCTTGTGGGACAGGCCGCGTCCGATGGTGGCCTGCATCACGGCGTTGGGTACCTCGCCCAGGGCGGCGGCGATGGCGAAGATCTCCTCGGGATCTGCCACCCGCGACGGGACCGGCTTGCCGTCGTAGCCGACGTGGGTGTTGGCCTTGGAGGTGGCGAAGCCGAGCGCGCCGGCCTCGAGCCCCTCCCGCAGCAGGTAGCGCTGGGCGGCGATCTCCTCCTCGGTGGCCAGGCGTTCGACTGAGTCCTCGCCCATGACGTACATGCGCAGGGCAGTGTGGCCCAACAGCGCGGCGACGTTCACCGCGCACCCCCGCTGCTCGACGACGTCGAGGTACTCGGGGAAGGTCTCGAAGGGCCATTCGTTGCCGAGGCCAGCCCGCAGCGCGGAGACGCTCATGCCTTCGACGTTCTCCAAGGTCCGCATGATCAAGTCGCGGTGCATCGGTCGGGTGGGGGCAACAGAGAAGCCGCAGTTGCCCATCACCACGGTGGTGACACCGTGCCAGGGCGAGCAGGACACCAGGTTGTCCCAGATGATCTGGGCGTCGTAGTGGGTGTGAATGTCCACAAAGCCGGGACAGACCACCCGGCCGGTGGCGTCGATGGTACGTGCGGCATCCTCGGGGGCGTTGCCGAGCGCAACCACCTTGCCGTCCTTGATGCCGACATCGCCGATGAAGCGGGGATTCTTGCGGCCATCGACGATGGTGCCGCCGGTGATCTTCAGGTCATAAGCCATGACTGGGCTCCGTTTCGTTTTGGTGTTGCGTTCAGGCGTTGGCGACGGGGGAGGTGGGCAGGTCGTAGAGCTCGGCGAGATTGTCGTGCAGGATCGCGTTCAGCTCCTCTTGGCTCAGATGCGACGTGTGCTCGGCGAGTAATTCCTGGCTCCAAGGCCAGGTGGAGTCGAGGTGGGGGAAGTCGTTGGCCCAGGTCAGCATCCGGTGCATCGGTGAGTCGTCCAGACGGCACATCTTGAACGCCACCCAGTCATCCTGGAAGGTGACCCGGACGTTGTCCAAGCAGTACTCCGAGGGCATCTTCGACATCCGTTTGTAGCCCATCAGGCCACCTTCGCGATCGACCGCGTGGTCCATTCGGTACATGAAGTGTGGCATCCAACCGGCGTCGGCTTCCGAGCAGACGACCTTCAGTTCCGGCATCCGTTCGAACACCCCGCCCATCACGAACATGGCGATCACGTCCTGGTTGCCGCGGATGATCGACATGAAGCTGGCGATCTTGGGGCCCCGATGGCGTTGGTTGCCCATGGTCAAGATATGGAAGCTCAACGGCATCCGCAGGTCGATCGACGCCTGGTAGAAGGGGTCCCAGTACGGGTCGTCATAGTCGGGGGTGTCACCGCTGTAGGACTCGCCGGGGAATCCCGGCATCATGATGCCCTTGAGGCCCGACTCCTTCATGCGGGTCAGGTCCTCAATGCCGCTTTCCACGGTGGCCAGCGGGCTTTGGCCCAGGCCGTAGAGGCGGCTGGGGTCATAGGCGCAGAACTCGGCGATCCAACGGTTGTAGGCGTCCATGCACGCCTGCTTGTAGGCCAAGTCCTTGTGGTTGCACAGCAGCATTCCGACGGAGGGGTAGATGATCTCGCCGGTGATCCCGTCGCGGGCCTGGTCTGCGGCACGGGCGGCGGGGTCCCATCCGGAACGGTGCAGGTCCTCGAAACGCCGACCGAGCGAACGCAGCTGGTCTGTCGGTATCCCGGCGGAGGACAGCGGTCCCACCGGGATCGGCTTGTTCATGCCGGGGATGACGAACAGGTCGCCTTTGGTTTCGCTGTGCACGATGTGTGGAGCGTCGGCGCGAAAGGCGGGGTCGATGAACCTGGTGTAGCAGTCCGGCGGTTCGGTGATGTGCGAATCGGCCGACACGATGCGGTCGGCCACTGGCGTGGCGGTCATGAGTACCCCCTAGTGAGGCACCCCTGCGCCCCTCGTGGAGCTTATCGCCCAGCATGCTGGCGGTGTCGGCCTTAGGCTGGCACGACAGAGAAGTTCAGCCACTTGTCTGTCAGCCGTTTGCGGTTCGGCTCCCACAACGGGAACAGGCAGTCGACGATGCCGAAGATGCCGCAGGTGGCGTTGGAGAGCAGGAAGGGCACGAACCAGCGCACGACGGCCGTGCCTGGTCCGAGCGGTTGCAGGTCGCTGTCGCGCACCAGGCGTAGCCCCACGCGTGACTTGCCGATGGTCTGGCCGGTCCGGCCCTGGCGGATGATGGTGTTGTAGACCGTGAAGCCGATCGACCACAGCACGGCGACCAAGGCGATCGCTCCGCCGACGAGTCCCAGCACCCCACTGAGGTCGCCACTACGGCTCGCGGCCAACGCCAGCATTACCAGCATGACGGCATAGCCGACCATCAGCGGGCCGAAGGTGACGGCGGTGTCGATGAGCAGCGCCACGAACCGGCGATCGAGAGCGGCGTTCATGGGCACGGCGTGCCCTAGTGCGCCGTGGCCGCCCATGGCGTACCCCGGTCGCACCGTCTGCGGGTCGGTCGGGGTGAACGTGGATGGCTGGGGTACCCCTGGCGCGGTGGCGGCACGGGTGGAAGCGGTCCACGCGCTGCCGTCCCAGTAGCGCTCATTGGTTGCGTCGGACGGATCGGAATACCAACCGGCATCGGCCATGGAGCTTCCCTTGGTTGACCCAGCCCCTCGGCGCGGGCGCCTTCTCGGTGCACGTTACGCTGCCCGCTCTTGTTGGGCCAGGGGTCGCCAGATCGCTTCAGCCGTCGACAACTAAAGGGTTCGATGCGTCGGTGACCCACTCCTGCAGACTGGCGGTGTACACCGCGACGTCGGTGAAGCCGAGCCGGCAGAGAACGAAGGCATCCGACGACGCGGCGATGCCGCCCCCGCAGTAGGTGATCGTGCGCCGGGCCGGATCTTCGGGGAAGCGGCCGCGCAAGACCTCGAGCGGAAGGTACTGGCCGCTGTCGCGGTCGACGAGGTCGATGGCCGGGGTGTTGGTGGCGCGAGGCAGGTGGCCGGGCCGGCCGTAGCTGTCGACCTCGCCCCGGAACTGGGCGTCGCCGAGGGCGTCGATGATGCAGGCCGATCCGTCCGCAATCGATGCCAGCATCTCCTGGCGATCCGCGATGAGTTGGGGCCGGGCCCGAGCGGTAAGCGCGCCGGGGGCAACGAGGGGAGCAACTCCGCTGACCAAGGGCCGGTTCTGCTGCTTCCACGCCTTGAGCCCGCCGTCGAGCAGGGCGGCATCGTCGAAACCGATCCAACGCAACATCCACCACACCCGGGCCGCCCACATCGAGCGGTTGTGGTCGTAGAGCACGACGTGGCGACCTTCGCCGACCCCGAGTTCGGCCATCGCCGCCGCGAACTGCTCGGGGGGCGGAACCATGAATCGCAGTGGACTGCTGCGGTCGCACAGCGCGCCGGTGAGATCGGCGAAGCCGGCGCCGGGCAGATGAGCGGTCTCGTAGTCCGCTCGTCCGCTGACCGCGAGGTAGCCGCCGCCCTCGGCCGGTTTCAGCCAGACCGTGCAGTCGAGGATCACGAGGCCGGGGTCTTCAAGGTTGGCATTGAGCCAGTCGGTGCTCACGAGGCAATCGTCAAGGGCCACCGAGCCATGCTAGATCAGGATCCCCGCCGCGGGCCGGGTGGCGCCCAGCGATAGCGTCCCCGGCGTGCATGTGGTGTTGATCGCCCCCGAAATCGCCACCAACACCGGCAACATCATCCGTCTGTGCGCCAACTCCGGCACCACCTTGCACCTGGTCGAGCCGCTGGGTTTCTCCTTGGCGGACCGCCACCTTCGACGGGCCGGGCTCGACTACCACGAACTGGCGGTGGTGCAGCGACACGCCGACCTCGAGCGGTGTCTGGGCCAAATCGGGGTGGCCGCGGAGCGGACCTTTGCTCTGTCGGGCCGAGCAGAACGGGCCTATGACGCAGTGGCGTTCCGGCCGGGCGATGTTGTGGTCTTCGGAGCCGAACGGGCGGGGCTTGCCCCTGCGGTGTTGGAACGCTTCGCCGCGTCGCGCCGGTTGCGCATCCCAATGCAACCGGGCAATCGGAGTCTCAATCTGGCCAATGCTGTGGCGGTGGTGGTCTACGAGGCCTGGCGTCAGCAGGGCTTCCGCGGTGCTGGCGGCAGCGAAGGCGATGTGGGCCGGGGCGGAACTCTGGCCGAGTCGACGTCCTGCGAGCCGTTCGACGGAGACGTGTAAGAAACGAGGATCAGACATGAAGATTGGCCTGATGTACAGCCTGCAAGCTCCGGAGCTGTTTGGCGTGACCGCGCCGCAGGTCTACGCCGAGTCCCTGGAGCAGTTGGCTTGGGTGGACGAGCACGTTGCGGGCGTGGACAGCGTGTGGCTGAGCGAGCACCACGGTTTCGCCGACGGCTATTCGCCCTCGCCGATGATCGCGGCGAGCGCGATAGCGGCTCGGACGAAGCGGCTGCGCATCGCCCAGGGCATTGTGCTGTTGCCCCTCTACGGGCATCCGTTGCGTCTGGCGGAGGATTCAGCGGTGATCGATGTGGTCTCTAACGGCCGGTTCGAGCTCGGGGTCGGCATGGGTTATCGGGCCGACGAGTTCGACGCGTTCGGCATGGAGCTGAAGACCCGCAAGGCCCGTTTCGACGAGGGCCTCGACATTGTCGAACTGGGCCTCAGCGGACAGCGGTTCTCCTACGAGGGTCGCTACTATAACGTACTCGATGGTATGGTCACGCCGCCGCCAGTGCAGCGGCCGATGCCCATCTGGTTGGGAGCAGCAACGCCCGTCGCCCGCCGGCGAGTGGCAGAACGAGGTCACAACCTCCTCATCTCACTGCTGACCGACATCCATCACACCAAGGCCCAATTCGATGACTTCCGGGCGATGGGGGCGACGGGGCGAACCGCCCTCATCCGCGAGTGTTGGATTGGCGAGGTGGAGGAGGTCCTGCCGTACCTGCACTACACCTACCGCCACGTGTACGCCCCACCACACGCCATGTTCGTCGAACGAGGCGCTGACGGCAGTCGTCGGCAGGTGACCGACAAGGACGATCCGTTTTATTTCAGCCCCAGTTTTTGGACCGACCGTTTCATCATCGGCTCTCCGAGCGAGGTCGCGGCGCAGATTCGCCGTTATCGCGATGAACTCGGGATCGACGAACTGGTGTTGCGTTTGGCCCATCCTGGCGTGAGCCATGCTCGCCAAATGCAGGTCCTGGAAAGCCTCCGCTCCGACGTCATCCCCGCCATTGGCTGAGGCCTGGGTCAGCCGGCTTGGTCGGGAATGCGGGCGATGCCGCTCGCGGGCCGCTCGCCGCCGCCGAAACACCACGAGGCGATGGTCTGGGCCACCCACCACGGCTCGTTGAACGCGTTGTTCCGCTTGCGGTCCTTGAACCACTGCACTGAGGGGAACTGGTCCGCGCTCAGACCGCGGATGTACTCCTGCATGGCGGTGTCGACCAGTCCTGGTGAGACCGACCATGCCGCGGTGAGCCGTTCGGGCTCCTCAAGGGCGATGGTCTCGGTGAGGCGGTCCACCGCGGCCTTGCCCGCGCAGTAGGCGCTCCACCCGGCTCGACCGGCCATCGAGGCGCCGGAGGAGATGTTGGCGAGCACCCCGCGGTGCTCGTGGGCGTCGAGCACGGCCAGATAGGCCTGCGTGCCATGCAAGACGCCGCCGACGTTGATGGCGAAGTGGTCCGCCAGCGCGGTGGCCGTGAGCTCTCGTTGGGACAACACCGGTTCGAGGACCCCGGCGTTGTTGACCCACAGGTCCACCGGGCCGAGGCGGTCCGCAGCCTGGGTGGCGAAGGCCCGAACGGCGGCGGGGTCGGTGACATCGACCGACGCGGTGTAGCTCGCCGCGGGTGCCGCGGGTGGTTCGGGCTGGACCCGGGCGCACAGAGCCACCCGGGCGCCCTGGGCGGCGAACCAGTCGGCCATGCCCCGGCCCAGGCCCCGGCTGGCGCCAGTCACCACGATCACGCGTCCATCGAGAGTTCCATCGAAGGTCATGGCGCGACTTTAGCGGCCACCTCGAAACCGGCGGTCCGGTGCACGGCGCATCGCCAGCCTGGCCCTGCGACGGAAGTCACGTTATTATCAAGACTCAGTCTGCCGGGAGAGGTGTACGGCCAATGAGTGTTTCCGAACGGCCTGCGGTCCACGATTGGATGAACGACTTCGACGTGCTCGAGGCGTCGTTCATGCATGATCCGGCGCCGATGTATGCCGAGATTCGATCCCAACAGCCGGTGGCGCACACCGAACGCTGGGGCGGTGCGTGGATGCCCACCCGCTACGACGACGTGGTGTCGGTGGCCTACGACACCGAGCACTTCTCCTCCCGGGACGTGGGGGTCCTGCCGTTCGTGGGCCTCGACCGAGAGAACGACCGTCCCCCAGCGTCACCGCCGATCACCTCCGACCCGCCCGATCACACCTGGCATCGTCGGCTGATCCTGCCGTACTTCTCGCCCAAGGCCGTGGAACGCTACGAGATCTTCACCCGAGCACTGTGCCGCGAGCTGATGGCGGGCATCGTCGCCGAGGGCCGCCACCATGCCGACGCGGCGATCGAGTACGCCCAGCAGATCCCGCCTCGGGTGATCGCGGAGCTCATCGGGGTCCCGCCGCAGGATACCGAGCAGTTTGTCGAGTGGACCCGCGCCGTGCTCGAGAACGGCGCGCTGCAGCCCGAGGCCCGCCTGATCGCCCGCAAGGAAATGCTCACCTACTTCTTCGGCCTGCTCGAGAGCCGCAAGCGTGAACGCCGCGATGACATCACGTCGTTTCTGCTCGATCAGGAGGTCGACGGCAAGCCGCTACGCGACGGGCACATCGTGGGCACCATCACCTTGCTGCTCATCGCCGGTATCGACACCACCTGGTCCTCAATCGGTTCGGCCCTGTTGCATCTCGCCACCCACCCCGGCGACCGTGCCCGCCTTGTCGCCGAGCCCGACCTGCTCAACAGCGCGGTGGAAGAATTCCTTCGGGCCTACAGCCCGGTGACCATGGCCCGTGTTGCGTCCGCCGACGTCGAACTTGGCGGACACACCATCCGTGCCGGCGAACGGGTGCTGCTCACCTTCCCGGCCGCCAATCGTGACCCCGAGCACTTCGAGCGGCCCGACGAGGTGCTCATCGACCGAGCGCATAACCGCCACGTCGCCTTCGGCGTTGGTATCCATCGCTGTGCGGGCTCCAACCTGGCTCGCATGGAAATGCAGGTCGCCATCCACGAGTGGCTCGCCGCGCTGCCGGAGTTCGAGCTTGACCCCATGGGTGAGCTGACCTTCGCCGGTGGCCAGGTGCGCGGCCCGCGGAGCCTGCCGCTCACCTTCTGAGCCAGCCCACCGCAGCGGTCGGCCATTTCGCGACGGGCCGGTCCGGCGCGGCCTCGGTCGGCGCAATAGCGTGCAGGCATGGGAAACGATCAGGTTGCCGATGTGATGGTGGTTGGTGCGGGCAATGCGGCCCTGTGTGCCGCGTTGTCAGCGCACGAGCACGGCGCACGGGTCGTGGTGCTCGAAGCGGCCCCGCGTGAGTTACGCGGTGGGAACAGCCGTTTCTCGGGCGGGATTTTCCGTTTCGCCCACGACGGGCTGGAGCATTTGCGTCCATTGCTCACCGAGGAAGGGGCGCGCTGGGCCGATCGAGTCACCGTGGCCCCGTATGAGCCGCAGCGCTTTGCCGGCGACATCGAACTGGTCTGCCAAGGCCGCTCCGATCCCGAGCTCTTCAACACCCTCATCGAGACCTCCTACGAGACGATGTCCTGGATGCAGGGCTACGGAGTGCGCTGGGAACTGGTGGTGGACAAGCTGTTCGATCCGGCGAAGATTCCCGCGGGGGAGACCTATGCGGTACCACCGGGGGGAGCGGTGCGGGCCACCAACGAGGGCATCGGTCTGATGTACGACCTGTTCGACGCGGTGGAAAAGGCTGGGATCGAGGTGCGGTACGACTCTCCGGTGCAGGAGCTGTTGTTCGAAGGTTCCCGCTGCGTCGGGGCGAAGGTACGTGACGCGGACCACTTCACCGAGCTGCGCGCCGCCGCGGTGGTCCTAGGCAGTGGCGGCTTTGAGTCCAACCCCGAACTGCGCTTGCGCTACCTCGGCGAGGGATGGGATCTGGTCAAGGTGAGGGGCACTCGGTTCAACATGGGCCATGTGCTGATGAACGCCTTGGCCTCGGGCGCAGCGCCCTCGGGTCATTGGGGCGGCGCTCACGCTTCCCCACTCGATGCCCACGCCCCCGACGTTGGCGAACTGTCGCTGACGGACCGCATGAGCCGCTACTCCTACCCGTACTGCTTGCTCGTGGATCGTGACGGCAAACGCTTCGTTGACGAGGGCGAAGATGAAGTCTGGCTGACCTATGCCAAAACAGGTTGGGCCATCCGGGCCCAGCAGGGCGCACGCGCCTGGCAAATCTTCGATCAGCGGACCATTCATCTGCTGGAGCCGCGTTACAGCACCGCACTCCCGGTGGTGGCGG
>CAMDQT010000002.1 GCA_945906305.1 Ferrithrix thermotolerans DSM 19514
GCGATGCGGTGCGGGGCGATCTCGTCGCAGACCAGCAGGCCGAGAATCCGAGTGAGGCTGCTATTGCGAACCTCGTGCCGGCTGAACTCGATCGCCTGCTTTCCAGCCTGGAAGATCGGGAGCGCTTCGTGTTGCGAAAGCGCTATGGCTTCGACGGCCCGCCGGCCACCCAGGCTGATATCGGCGCAGAGTTGGGCCTTTCAGCGGATCGAATTCGCCAGATCGAACGTCAGGCGTTGGCGAAGTTGCGCGGTCCTGAGAACGCGGCATTCGCTCGGGCGTTGCTCGACGCAGCCTGATCCACACGACGCGGCGCGAGCCGCACCTAGAACCGAAGGAGGGACCGGCCTGGGGCCGGTCCTTCTTCCATTTGGAACGGTGAATCGAGGCGTGATGTCCTTAGCGGCGGCCGCTGAGGATGCGGAGCACGTACCAGAACATGGTCATGAGCGAACCGAATAGCTGCACTGCGGCACCGACGTAGGCCCATTGTGGGTACCGCTTCATGATGTTCTGGGTCTGGTAGAGGATGGCCGCTCCGGCCAGGCCCACCATGATGACGCTGAACCAGGTGCCCAGGTTGGCGCCGAAGATCGCGGCGGCGATGATGGCCAACAGCGCCACAATGCTGCCCCACATGACCAACGGTCGCAGGATCGACAGGTCTTTGCTGGTGAAGATGCCAACCGCGGTCAGCGCCGCAAAGCCGACGAGGGTGATGGCTGCGGCGCTCGCCACCGTTGCCACCCCGTCGGTGTTGAACACCATGTAGAGGAACGGGGCGAAGATAACGGCCTCGGCGGCGGCGATTCCGAACAGGCCGAAGTACTGGGCCTGGGGGTTGGCCAGATTGTGCGCTGCTTGGGTGCCGATCCAGTTGACGACCATGAACCCGCCGAGCAGAAGCAGCCAAACGGCGCCCCGTTGGGCGAGCATGTTGTACAGAGCCTTGGCTGCACCGCCCATGAACAGCGCCGTCTCCACGGCCAGGAACGCGCCTACGGCGGCGGCTAGATGCACGTAAACCTTGACGAGGAATCTGGCTCGAACCGCGGCAGCTTCGCTTGCTACCGGGGCGTCGGATATGTAGGTGGGACCGGTCATGGACGCCTCCGTTGTGAACTGATCCCAGTCTCGCATGTCGCGGGTCGATATCGGTTCCTAGCGAGCGAAGTAGTTTTGGGCCCATGACCCGCATGTCCGGTGGCGAGGCCGTCGCCGTCGCTCTCTCCGCTCTCGGTGTGACCCACGTGTTCGGCATCGTGAGCGTGCACAATCTGCCCATCTACGAGGCGCTGTCGCGCACCGAGGGCATCACCATGGTTTGCTGCCGTCACGAGCAGGCCGCGGCGCACGCGGCGGACGGTTTCGCGCGCAGCTCCGGACAACTCGGGGTGGTGTTGAGCTCCACCGGGCCCGGCGCCGTTAACGCCATGGCCGGCTTGTATGAGGCCCAGTTCAGCTCATCGCCGGTGCTGATGATCACCGGGCAGGTCGAGACCCGCTTCTACGGGAAGGGCAAGGGCTTCCTGCACGAGGCCGAGCGGCAGCTTGAGATGCTGCGTACCGTGACACGGCGAGCGGAGTCGGTGCGCCGTACCGAGGACATCGCCGCCACCATCGTGGCGGTAGCCACCGACCTGCGCAAGGGCCGGCCCCAGCCCGGCGCAGTGGAGATCCCCATCGACCTGCAATACGCCGAGGCCGAGGTGAGCCTGCCACCGCTTGCGGTTGGGAACCGGCCCGAACTCGATTCGGCGGTGCTCGACCAGGTGGCCGCAATGCTTGACGGGGCCGAACGGCCGCTGATCTGGGCCGGTGGTGGGGTGGTCGCCGCTGATGGATCGGCCGCGCTGCGAGCACTGGCGGAGAAGCTCGGCGCCCCCGTTATTACCACCATTGAGGGCCGCGGCTCGCTGGCTGAGGACCATCCGCTGTGCCTCGGACCCCGGGTGGAGCGAGGCGCGCTGTCGCCCATCATCAAAGAAGCCGATGTGGTGCTTGCCGTTGGCACCCGCTTCCAGAACTACGCGACGCGAATGTGGCAGCTGAAGATCCCCGGCCGACTGGTGCACATCGACGCCGATCCCGCGGTGCTCGGGCGCAACTACCCCGCGGAAGTGGCGCTAGTCGCCGACGCCGCCGATGCGCTGGCCGCGCTGGCCGAGCGGGTCAAAGGCGGGGGTATCGACGAGGGCTACGTGGACCGGGCCCGCAAGTCGGTGCAGGCCGACCTCGAGAAGTCCGCGGAGGAAACTGGGCCGGACCACTGGCAGATTTGGCAGATCATCCGGCGACTGTTGCCCGACGGGGCCCCAATCGTACGTGACTCCACCGTGGCGGCCTATCTGTGGGGCAACAGGGTGCTGCCCGTGTTACACCCGAGGACCTCCATTCGCGCCTCGTCGTTGGCCATCGGCCCGGGGGTGCCTCTGGCCATCGGCGCGGCCCTCGGCAGCGGCTGCCGAACCTTGCTCATCCAGGGCGATGGTGGGCTGATGTTGTCCCTCGGCGAGCTCGCCACGCTGGTCGAATATCAGCTGCCCGTGGTGGTGTGCGTGTTCAACGATGGCGGCTACGGCGTGTTGCGGGTCATCGAGGAGCGGGTCATGGACCGACGTTTCGGGGTGGATCTGCACACCCCCGATTTCGCCGTGGTCGCGCAGGGCATGGGCCTAGCGGCGGAGCGGGTGTCCGGGGTGGGCGCATTCGAGGCGGCATTCGGGCGGGCGGTCCAGCGCCCTGGGCCCACGCTGCTCGACATCGACCTGAACGCACTGGCCCCGATGAGTTTCCCCCTGCCGCCGCACCAGCGCCGACGGGCCTGATGAAACGGACCCGACCGGCCGGGGACCGGCCCGACCTTTCTCACCGGTAGCGGACCTGCTAAAGAAGAGGGCGTGAAGGTGCTGGTGATCTACGAGTCGATGGGTGGCAACACGAAGCGTGCCGCCGAGCTGATTGGCGGGGGGTGCACGTTTCTGGGGGCCGAAAGCACGGTCTGCTCGGTGACGACGGTGGACCTGCACGCCCTCGCCGAGGCCGATCTGGTGTTCATCGGCTCGTGGACCGACGGGTTGTTCCTGTTCGGCCAACGTCCGGGCCGTGTCGGTCGGTTCAAGAAGCTGCCCTGGCTCGACGGCAAGCACGTCAGCGTGTTCTGCACCTATGCGGTCAACGCCGGCGGTACCGTGGACGCGCTGTCCAAGGTGCTGACCAGCAAGGGGGCTGTCGTGGTCGGCGGCGAGGCCATCAAACGTTCGCAGCTCGACGCGGAGCACATCGGAAAGTTTGTGGCCGAGCAGTTCGACGCGTTGGTCCCCAAGGTGCTTGCCGCGGCAGGGTGACAAGGCCAAAACCGAGGCCGACAGTTGGCCGACCCAAACCGGTGCAACGTGGCTCCGAATGGGGGGTCAGTGACAGGCGCAGCCGCCGCCACAGCCGCCGCCACCCCAGCCTCCACCACCGGCAGCTGGCGCCGGATTGCCGGCGGAGGCCGTGGCCCGTCCGGCAGTGGCGAACACCGAAAGCACCCGCCGGGCTTCCTCATGCCCGTCGGGGCAGGTGGCCGATTCCGACGAGCGACTCATCGGGCGCTGCTCGGTGAAGACGGTGTCGCAGGTGTGGCAGCGGTACTCGTAACGCGGCATGGGGTCCACCCTAGCGGTTGAGGACGGTAGCGTGATCGGTCGTGTCCACTCCTCACATCGCGGCCGAACGGGGAGACTTCGCCCCCGACGTGCTGTTGCCGGGTGATCCGCTGCGGGCCCGGTGGATCGCCGAGACCTTTTTGGAACAGGCCCACGAGGTCACCGCGGTGCGCAACATGTTGGGCTACACCGGCTGGTACGGCGGCCGAGCGGTGTCGGTGATGGGGACGGGGATGGGTATGGCCTCGATGGCGCTGTACGCCACGGAGCTCATCACCGAGTTTGGGTGTCGTCGGCTCATCCGAGTGGGTAGCTGCGGTGCGCTGCAAGCCGAGGTGGAACTACGTTCGGTGGTTCTCGCGGTGGGAGCGTGCACCGACTCGAACATCAACCGTCAACGGTTCGCGGGATTTGATTTTGCGGCCACCGCCCATGCCAGCTTGCTCGCGGCGGGGCTGGCCGCGGCGGCCGCGGCGGCGACGACGGTGCATGCCGGCAACGTCTTTTCGACGGACCTTTTCTATCCGCCCGTTCTCGGCCAGAAGCCCTCGGAGCTGTATGGTCCCGCCATCGAGATGGGCGTCCTGGCGGTGGAGATGGAAGCGGCGGCCCTGTACGCGGTGGCGGCCCAGCATCGGGCGGAAGCACTGGCGTTGTGCGTGGTCAGCGATCACTTGGTACGGGGCGGGCATCTCTCCGCGGAGGAGCGGCAGGAAGGATTTGGCGACATGGTGGTCCTGGCGCTCGATGTTCTGCAGCGGGCGGGTGAGCGATGACCGGCCCGAATCGCCGTTCCGGCGACGGTTCGCCGTCACGTTCGGTCACCCACG
Source organism: Ferrithrix thermotolerans DSM 19514 (assembly GCA_945906305.1). Taxonomy (GTDB): domain Bacteria; phylum Actinomycetota; class Acidimicrobiia; order Acidimicrobiales; family CAIXPF01; genus CAIXPF01. The sequence continues at coordinate 4,481 of CAMDQT010000002.1, forward strand.
AGCGGGCGGCGAAACGGCCCCTGCACTCGGCCTATGCGGTGTGCCCGCCCGGGTTGGAGGCCTTGTGCGCCTCAGAAGTCCGCGCCCAGGGCGTGCGTGCGGTTAAGGAGGAACGTGGTGGGGTGTCCTTCCGGGCCACGACTCGCCAGCTCTATGCCGTCAATCTGTGGTTGCGCACCGCGACGCGGGTGTTGGTACGGGTGGCCGAGTTCGAGGCGACGTCGTTCCCCGCGCTGGAGCAGGCGGCACGCACGGTGTCCCTGGAACCGTGGTTGGGCGACCGCCAGCCCGTGTTGCGGGTGTCGGCCACCCGCTCCGCCCTCTACCACACCGATGCCATAGCCGAACGGCTGGTCGAACGTTGGGGCGGTACCGCGTCCTCGGCGGTGCCAGGGCGCGGGGAAGGTCCTGAGGATGCCGAGGATGGTGAGAATGACCAGCAGTTGCTGGTGATCCGCAACGTCGCCAATCAGTTCACCGTTTCGGTGGACTGCTCGGGGTTGCCGTTGTACAAGCGGGGTTGGCGGCAGGAAGTGGCGAAGGCTCCGCTGCGGGAGAACCTGGCCGCGGCGATGCTGCTGGCGGTGGGGTGGCAGGCGGGGGTGCCCCTGCTCGACCCCTTCTGTGGCTCGGGGACGATCCCTATCGAGGCGGCGCTGCTGGCCTTGGGCCGTCCGCCAGGGTTCCAGCGGGGTTTCGCGTTTTTCCACTGGCCGAGTTTCGAGACCGGCACTTGGGCCAGTGTGGTGGGCCAGGCGGTTGCTGATGAGGTCGTTCTGGCTGAGCCCTTGGCGATAGTCGGAGCGGATCGCGATGCGGGCGCTGTCGCCGCCGCCACCGCCAATGCCGACCGGGCCGAGGTTGGCGAGCATGTGCAGTTCGTGCATCGTGCGGTGTCCGACACCGAGGTGACGACGGACAGGCCGGGGTGGGTGGTGACCAATCCGCCTTATGGCAACCGCATCGACCACGGTGGTGATCTCCGCAACCTCTATGCCAGATTCGGCGAGGTCGTGACCCGGAGCCTCCCTGGCTGGTCGGTCGCAATGCTGGTTGCCGATCGACGCCTGGCGGCGCACAGCGGTCTGTCCCTGCACGAGTCGTTGCGTTTCGCCAACGGGGGGATCGATGTGGGGCTGTTGGTCGGAAAAGGACGGCCGCACCGCGGCCGTCATCGCTGAGCACTGCGCGCCGGGCGGTCAACGGCCGGCTCATCGGGACCAAAGCGGCGAGTAGATTACGGCCGTGGATCGTGAACTGAACGAGTTGGCGGCCGTGGCCGCAACGTTGCTCAAGCAGCGGGGGGAGACCATCGCGGTGTGCGAGTCGGCCGCTGGCGGCCTCATCTCCTCGGCCCTGCTGTCGGTGCCGGGCGCCTCGGCCTATTACCTCGGTGGCGCCGTGGTGTACACCATCGCCGCGAGCAAGGCCTTGCTCGCCGGTGTGGTCGAAGCACCCAAGGGGTTGCGGGGGGCAACGCAAGAGTTCGCCCGCTACCAGGCTCAAGCCATCCGAGCCCGATTGGGCACCACCTGGGGGACCGGTGAGACCGGTGCCACCGGACCGACACCGAACCGCTATGGCGACCCCAACGGCCATGCTTGGGTGGCGGTGGAGGGACCGGTCTGTCGAACCCGTCGGGTGTTGACCGGCTCGGAGGACCGTCCGGCCAATATGACCGCCTTTGCCCGCGCCGGGCTCGAGGAGCTGATCGCCGCCTTACAGAGCGCCTGAGGCGGTCAGGGTTTGGTGGCTAGGACCTCGCCGTGCAGGAAGGCGAAGAAGGCCGTCGGTTTGGTCGACCACTCGCGCCATGCAGCAGCGAGGTCCGCTAACTCGTCCCCGGTAGCCGCGCCCGAGCCGATCGCCTGCTCGGCGAAGGCCCCCTCGCTGACCCGAGAGGACCACTGCGAGCCCCAGGTTCGGGTCGCGACTTGATCGGCATAAGACCAGCAGCTGGCGCTGGTCAACTGCTCGACAAAGCCCGCTTCGGCGACCCAGCTGCGCAGGTATCGACCCGCGTCGGGTTCGCCGCCATTGCTCCGGGCCACGGTGTGGTACAGCTCCAGCCAACGTTCGAGACGCTGATCGGCGGGGGCGTGGATCATGGTGCCGTAATCGGCATCGCGCACCGCGACCAGCCCGCCGGGCCGCAACACCCGGAACATCTCGCCGAGGACCTCGACGGGACGCGCCACGTGCTGCAAAACCTGATGGGCGTACACCACGTCGAAGCTGTCCGACTCAAAGGGCAAGGCGTAGGCGTCGCCGTGCTCGAAGCGTACGTTTTGTGCGCCGCGCTGCTCAGCCAGGGCGCGAGCGCCCTCGAGGACCCCCGCCACGTTGTCCACTCCAACGACCTCGCCTGGATCGACCAACGCCGCGAGGTCCACGGTGATCGTGCCCGGTCCACAGCCCACATCGAGCAGACGCTGACCGGACCGCAGTTGGTTCAAGACGAACTGGGCGGAGTTCTGTGCGCTACGGGCGGAGTGATTGGCGAGTACCGCCGCGTGATGGCCGTGGGTGTAGCGCTCCGCAGTCATGCCCAGACGGTACTGTCAGCGGACAGGCGAAGCGACTGCGCCGCAGGGCCGGGTACGGTGCGCTGGCCTTCAGCCCGCGCCGTGCAACCATCGCAGCGCGTCCTGCGCCGCGTGGTAGCCGGCCATGCCGTGCACCCCTGCGCCCGGTGGGGCCGACGCCGAGCAGAGGAAGGCGCCCCGCCATGGCAGTCGGTACGGTCGGATCGACAGATGTGGACGCGCCAGTAGCGCCAAGCCGCGGTACGAGCCACCAGTGATATCTCCGCCCACATAGGCCTCGTTGTAGGCCTCGAGCTGCACCGTGTTGGTGGTGTGGCGCGCCAGGACGACGTCCCTGAAGCCAGGTGCGAACCGTTCGATCTGGGCCTCGATCGCCGCGGTCATGTCCACGGTCGAGCCGGCCGGAACATGACAGTAGGCCCACAATGCGGCCCGGCCGGGCGGCACCCGGCCCGGGTCGGCGAGATCCTGCTGGGCCACCACCACCAGCGGCCGTGCCGGGTGCCGCCCTGCGGCCACTTCGGCCTCTGCCGCGACCACCTCGGCTGCGGTTCCACCCACGTGCACCGTCGTGGCCTGCCGACAGGCGGCGTTGGTCCACGGCAGCGGTGCATCGAGGGCGTAATCGATCTTGAAGGAGCCCGGACCGTGGCGGAAACGCTGCATCCAACGTCGAGCGCGGTCGTTGAGGCGTTCGTCGGCGAGCTGACGGACCTGGCTGAGGGAGAGGTCGAACAGCACCATCCGCGCCGCAGGTAGTTCCCCCAGGTGGCGGACCGGCCGGTTGCATTCGAGCGTCACCCCGGCGTTGGTGGCCACCCGGAGGAGAGCCTCGACGATCTGCTGGGAGCCGCCGGCGGCGACTGGCCAGCCCGCGACATGGGCGGCGCCTTGGAGCATCACCGCGAAGGCGCTGGTGAATGGCGCCGACAAGGGCAGGATGGCGTGTGCCGCCGATCCGGACCACAACGCGGCGGCCTCCTCGGTGCGGAACCAGTGGCGCTGCACCCACGTCGCTGGCGGCAGCGCTCGGACCCCAAAGGTGGCCAGTGCGTGCGGGTGGCGGGGGATAGCGGTGAGCGGTCTCATGGTTGTCTCGGTGATGGCCGAGAATGCGTGCACCACCGGCGCCATCAGCCGCCGGTAGCGATCTGCGTCGATGCCCAGTGCGGCGGCGGTGCGCCCGAGGTCGGCCCACAGCACGGCGGCGCGGCCATCGTCGAGGGGGTGGGCGAGCGCGACGGGGCTGTGTAGCCAACGCAGGCCCTGGTCCGCTAGGCCCAGCTCGGCAAACGCAGGCGACAGTGCGGCGAGGGGATGCACGGCTGCGCAGCGGTCGTGCAGGAACCCCGGCAGGGTGATCTCACCCGACCGACAGCCCCCGCCGGGGGTGGCCGATGCTTCGAGGACCGTCACGGCCAGCCCGGAGCGGGCCAGCACCGTGGCCGCGGTCAGACCGTTCGGCCCGGCGCCGACGACGACGGCATCCACCGCCTTGGAACTCACCGAGAGCACCTGCTGGCGCTGCGGTCCACGCCGATGTGCCCCCCGGCGCACCGTGGGGCACATGGGGCTGGTGCGATGCTCATCGCCGGGGCTCGCGATGACCACCGAAACGGGCCCGCATGGCGGACAGGAGTCGGTTCGCGAGCTGACTACGGCCTTGGGAGGCGAAGCGGCTGAACAACGCCGCGGACAACACCGGCACGGGCACGCCCAAGGCGACAGCGGTCTGCACGGCCCAGCGGCCCTCGCCGGAATCGGACACGTGGCCGTCGAAGGTTTCGAGCATCGGGTCTTCGGCCAGCGCCGCCGCGGTGAGATCCAGCAGCCACGAGGACACGACCGAGCCACGACGCCACAGCTCGGCCACCGAGGCCAGGTCGAGGTCGTAGCCGTAGGGCTGATTCGGCGGTAGCGGGGGTTCGTCGCCGACGTTCGTTGCGGCCGCAGCGAGCAGGTTGAACCCCTCGGCGTAGGCGGCCATCAGGCCGTATTCGATGCCGTTGTGGACCATTTTCACGAAATGTCCGGCGCCGGGCGGACCACAATGCAGGTAGCCGTGTTCCGCCGTACTACGCCGGGTGGGCCGGGTCCGGGGTCCACGGCGAGCGGTTGGGGTCCGAGGGGCGGCCGCTATGCCGGGTGCCAACGAGGTGAAAATGGGGTCGAGTCTGCGCACCGGCTCGACTTCGCCGCCGATCATGAGACAGAACCCGCGCTCCAGGCCGTGGATCCCTCCGCTGGTACCGACATCGAGGTGGTGGATGCGCCGCTGGCGTAGTTCCGCCGCCCGGGCCGCGCTGCGGCGAAAATCGGAGTTGCCTCCGTCGATGGCGATGTCCCCGGCTTCGAGCAGTTCCGCCAGCGCAGCCATGGTGGCATCGGTCTCCTCGTGGGGAACCATCACCCATACCGCTCTCGGCGCGTCGAGCCGCTGCACCAGGGCTGCGAGCGATGTGGTGCCGATCGCGCCGGATCGTTGCGCTCGCCGCAGGGTGGCCGGGTCGCGGTCGAACACGACGCACTGATGTCCGTCACCGATGAGCCGGCGTACCAGGTTGGCGCCCATTCGACCCGTGCCGACCATTCCTAGTTGCATGTCGCTCCTAGTTGCATGTGCCGCCCTGCTCTCTCCCTACGCCGATTGCGCCGCCGGTCAGTTCGCCACCTATCGGTGTCGGCGGTACCAGTTGATGAGTTCGTTGGTGGAGCTGTCATGGGAGCTCGGCGGCTCGGAATCGGTCTGCAATTCCGCCGCGATGCGTCCGGCGAGGACCTTGCCCAGCTCGACCCCCCATTGGTCGAAGCTGTTCAGCCCCCAGATCCAGCCCTGAGTGAAGACCTTGTGCTCGTACAGGGCGACCAGTTGACCCAACACGAAAGGAGTGAGCTGCCCGGCTAGCAACGTGGAGCTTGGCCGGTTGCCTTCAAATAGCCGGAACGGCTCACCCTCGGGGCCATCGTGGCCAAACGCCAAGGCCTCGGTCTGAGCGAAAAGGTTGGCCGTCAGCAGGTCGTGATGGTCACCAAGGGGGAAGTTGGAACGGGCGAATCCGATGAAATCCGCTGGGATGAGCCGGGTTCCTTGGTGTAGTAGCTGAAAATAGGCGTGCTGACCGTTGGTCCCCGAGGTGCCCCACACGACCGGTCCGGTGGCATAGGTGACCGCAGAGCCGTCTGCGGTCACCGACTTGCCGTTGGATTCCATGTCGAGTTGTTGCAGATAGGCGGGGAAGCGGTGTAGTTCCTGGGCGTAGGGCAACACCGCGTGGGTTTGGGTGCCGAAGAAGTTCCCGTACCAGATCCCGATCAGGCCGAGCAGCACGGGCAGGTTTCGCTCGAAGGGTGCGGTACGGAAGTGCTCGTCCATGGCGTGAAAGCCGGCCAGCATGGCCTCGAAGTGGTCAGGCCCAATGGCGATCATGAGCGACAGACCGATGGCAGAGTCCAACGAGTAACGCCCTCCCACCCAATCCCACAAGTCGAACATGTTGGTGGGGTCGATTCCGAACTGGGCGACTTCCGCGCCATTGGTTGACAGCGCGACGAAGTGGCGTGGCACCGCCCGTTCGCTGCCGGCGCGTTCCACCAGCCAGGCCCGGGCAGTGCGGGCATTGGTCAGTGTCTCCAGGGTGGTGAAGGTCTTGGAGGCCACCACGAACAGCGTCGTCTCGGGGTCGACTCGGGGGAGTAGCCCGGCGATGTCGGCACCGTCGATGTTGGACACGAAGTGGCATTCCAGTCCGGCGTCTCGGTAGGCGGCCAACGCGTCGTAGGCCATGGCCGGGCCGAGGTCTGAACCACCTATACCAAGGTTCACCACCGTGCGCACCGGCCGATCGCTGTAACCGAGCCAATTGCCCCGCCGCACGTCGTGGGCGAAGCGGTACGCCCGCTCCAGGACCCGATGGACCTCAGCGGCGACATCGGTGCCTTGCACGATCAGGCTGCGGTCTCGTGGCAGCCGCAATGCGGTGTGCAACACCGGACGGTTCTCGGTGACGTTGATGGCCTCGCCCCGGAACATGGCGTCAATACGGCTGGACAGGCGGCGCTCGCGGGCCAGTGCGATCAACAGCGTAAGTGTTTGCTCGGTGATGCGGTTCTTGCTGAAGTCGACGAGCAGCCCGTCGGCCTCCACAGTCAAGCGAGAGGCTCGTCCGCGGTCTTGGGCGAACAGCTCCCGCAGGTGCACGTCGCGCAAAGTGTCGTAGTGGGCGGCCAACGCTCGCCACGTGTCAGTGGTGGTCAGCTCCGAAGCGTCGGTCGGATCGAGATCTCGGGCCATTGGTCAGATCATGCCCGCCCGGTGCCATCAACGCGGTACCGGAACCCTGTGGCGTGATTCTTTCTCGACTTCAGCGGCGTTGGCTCGGTCCGCGTTGGGCGAGCTGACCGCGGCCCGGTCGCGCCGCATCGGTGAGTTGGCCCTGCTCGACGACGACTTCACCCCGGCTCAAAACCAGATCGGGCCAGCCGGTGACCGACCACCCGTCGTAGGGGGAGAAATCGGCGTTCGAGTAGCCACCGGACCCGTCGATGACCTTGGTCTCGTCGCTGTTCCAGATGACCAAGTCGGCGTCCGAACCGACGGCGATGGTTCCCTTACGGGGATACAGGCCGAAAAGTTTGGCGGCGTTGGTTGAGGTGAGTTCCACGAATCGACTCATCGACAACTGGCCGCCGCGCACCCCGGCCCACCACAACATCGGCAACATGGTCTCCAACTCGGCCATACCGAGCCGTAGGTTTGTGGCATCGAGGGCCGGATCAAGCTTCTGGCTGAGCGTCCAAGGTGCGTGGTCTGTGGCCACGGTGGCGATGCTGCCCTGAGTCATGGCCGCCCACAAGCCTTCAACATCTCGCTCGCTGCGCAACGGAGGCGCGCCGGCGTAACGGGCGCCGCCTGCTTCGGCGAAGCGCTCCTCGGTGAGGAACAGGTAGATCGGCCGGGTTTCAATTTCCACGTTGGTACCACGGGCCTGGGCGGCCCGGCAGGCATCGAGGGCGGCGAGGGAGGACAGGTGCACGATGTAAATCGGGCATCCGGTGATCTCACCCATGGCCACGGCTCGTTCTGTGGCGGCTCGCTCGGCGGCGAGGGGGCGGCCCGCAGGGAAATGCTGGGCACCGAGCCGGCCCTGCTCCCGCAACATGGTGCACGCACAGTCCATGATCGCGACGTCCTCGCAATGCACCAAGGCGATGCCACCGAGCGCGGCGATGCGACGAAAGGCGTCGAGGAAGCCAGAAACCGCCCGATCGAAGCGCCGAAAGGACAGGAAGATCTTCACGCTGGTGTGGCCCGCGGCGTGCAGCGCAGCCACCGCGTCGAGTTCGGATGCGGTGGGGTCCATCAGCACCGGGTGGAGAAAGAAGTCGCATCGGGCGTTGGCGAGACCGTCGGCCGCGTCGCGTTGTACCGCGGTGAGGATCGACTCGTCGCGTCCCGGGTGGGACATGTTCCCGACCGTGGTCACGCCGCCCGCCAGCGCCGCCGCCGTCCCTGCCGCGAAGTCGTCGACCCAGCGGTAGGAATGCGGCTCGGACCCCGCCGCAGTGAGGTGGACGTGGGCGTCGATCCCGCCGGGCAGCACGTAGCGACCGGCGGCGTCGATCTCCCGGTCGGCCTGCATTGGGCCGCCGAGTTGCACGATGCGGCCTTCATGGATGCCGATATCGATGTTGGGGCTGACCGACCCTGCTGTCACGACCGTCGCATTGCGGATGATGCAGTCCATGGCGGGACCGTAGCTCCCTTCAGGCCCCGTGTGCGGTGAGGTGGGCGAGCAGCTCCCGGGTGACGACCTCGGGATGGTCGTCGGTGAGAAAGTGTCCGCCACCGGCCACTTCGACGAATCGGTACGCCGCGCTGACGTGGGCTTGGGTGCCTTCGGCGGCCGCTCGCCCGACGGACTGGTCGTTCTCGCCCCACAAGTACAGGGTTGGCACCTCGATGTCGGCGGCGTCGAGTTCGCTTATGGTGCCGGCGGCTCGATACCAGGCCAATGCCGCCTCTAGCGCTTCAGGGCTGCCCAATACCGATAGGTATGCATCGGTTGCATCGGCGGGCACACCGTTGTCGAGTAGGCCGCGGCGCAGTCTGGCGGCGTCATTTTCGAGCAGCAGCCCGGCGGTAGCGGGGTCGTGAAAGGCACGGTGATGGCGCGATCGGTGACGTTGACCGTCGGCATCGGCGTGCATCGCCGCCCGAAAGGCGCGTGGGTGAGGCCGAGACAGCACCGTGAGAGAGCGAACGGCGCCGGGGTGGCGGTCCGCCACTAGCCAGGCCACCGCCCCGCCCCAGTCGTGGCCGACGAGGTGCAACGGTCGGGTCTCGCCGTATCCGAGTGCCCCAGCAACGGCGATGACGTCGCCGACGAGGGCGTCGACGTGATAGTTGCTCAATTTCCTCGGATCGGGTCGCACGCCGGGTGAGTAGCCGCGCTGGTCGATGGCCACGGTCAGCGAGCCAGCGGCGGCAAGGGCCGGTTGTTGAGTGCGCCAGGTATGGCGGCTCTGCGGGTAGCCGTGGAGGAACAGCACGAGGGGGCCGTCATCGGGCCCGGCGACCTCGGCGTTGAAGGTGCCGGCGTCGGTGGTCACGGTTCGCAACATGGGCGGCACCGTACTCGCACCGTGGGGCCGTGCCGTTCTGGCTTCGCGCGGCGGTCAGCCCCGCCGGCGGAGCTGCCGCTGGAGGATGACCGCCAGCCCGATGGCGACCAGACCGATACCGATCACGGCGAGTTGCCAGCGCGCGATGGATGGGACGATGACCACGATCGCGGCGGTCACCAGTAGGAGACGCAGTCGCGATGGGACCGGGGCGCGCACTGGCCCATACTGGCATTTCTCGACCGCGGCGCCAGCCTCGCCCGGACACAGCTTCAGCGGCGGCCCGGGGCGGCGGCCATGGCCAGCTGGCTAAGGTGAGCGCCACTGCGGTCAGCGCCGCGCCGATCGGTACCCAAAGGGGAGCGTCTCCATGACCGAAGTGATGGGTCGGCCCGCCTCCCGGCCGCAAGCGCAGGACCTCGAGGCAAAATATCGCGAGGCCGAGGGCCAGTTCTTCTTCACCGGCGTGCAGGCCCTGGTACGGGTGCCGCTTGACCAGATGCGGGCCGACAAGATCGCCGGTTTACGTACCGCGGCGTTCATCTCCGGTTACCAGGGTTCGCCCCTCGGCGGTTACGACCGCGAGCTGATCGCGCACAAGCCGCTACTCGATCAATACCACGTGGTACACCGTTCCGGCCTCAATGAGGAACTCGGCGCCACTGCCGTGTTCGGCAGCCAGCTCGCCAACACCTTCCCCGACCCGCTCTACGACGGTGTACTCGGCATCTGGTACGGCAAGGCGCCCGGCCTCGACCGGGCCAGCGACGCCTTGCGCCACGCCGCCTACGGCGGTGCCCAGCGTCACGGCGGCGTGCTCGCCCTGACCGGCGACGATCCGGCGTGCAAGTCCTCGACGTTGCCCTCGGCGTCGGAGTTCACGTTGGCCGACTTGCACATGCCGGTGCTGCATCCCGGCAACGTCCAGGAAATCCTCGACCTCGCTCGCCACGGGGTCTACCTCTCTCGGGCCAGCGGCTTGTGGAGCTCGGTCAAGATCGTGACCTCGGTGGCCGACGGCGTGGCCAATGCCGAGGTGGGTCCGCATCGAATCCAACCGGTCATGCCGACGTTCCTCTATGAGGGCAAGCCGTTCCAGGCCACGGTGACCGGAAGTGTCGGCCCGCCCACCACAACCGGGATCGAACGCGAGCTCTACGAGGCCCGCCTCGAGGTGGCCCGGCTCTATGGCGTGGAGAACAAGCTCAACAAGGTCACCCACGACAGTCCTGACGCCTGGATTGCCATTCTGGCCTCCGGCCGGTTGTACCACGAGGTGCGTCAGGCGCTGCACTCGTTGGGGCTCAGCGAGGCCGATCTGTCCGCGTTGGGTATCCGGCTGATCCAGATCGGCCTGATGTATCCCCTCGATGCCGCGGTCATGCGTCAGCTCACCAAAGGCGTGGCCGAAGTGCTCGTGGTGGAGGAGAAGCGCAACTTCTTGGAGTTGCATCTCAAGGAAGCGCTCTATGGCGTCACCGGCGCGCCGGTCATCACCGGAAAGACCGACCCCGACGGCCGGGCCTTGGTGCAGTCCTGGGGCGCGCTGGACGCTGATTACCTCATCGAGCCGTTGTTCCGCCGGCTGTCGAGACGAATCGACCCCCAACGATTGAAGGGTCCGACACCCGCTCCGACCGTCGGTCTCAAGAAGAAAATCGAGCTCCTACCAAGCCGCACGCCGTACTTTTGCTCCGGCTGCCCGCACAACACCGGCACCAAAGTGCCCGAGGGTTCCGCCGTGGGCGCGGGCATCGGCTGTTCGGGCATGGTGACCCTGATGGACCCGGCCCGGGTCGGCAACATCATGGGCATCACGCAAATGGGCGGTGAGGGCAGCAACTGGATCGGTATCGAACCCTTCGTGCGTACTGACCACTTCATCCAGAACATGGGTGACGGCACCTTCGCCCATTCCGGCTCGCTCTCGGTGCGCGCCGCGGTGGCGGCCGGGGCCCATCTCACGTTCAAGATCCTCTACAACGGTGCGGTGGCGATGACCGGCGGCCAGGACGCCACGGGCGCCATGTCGGTGCCACAGCTCAGCTACTGGTTGCGCAGCGAGGGCGTGGCCCGAACCATCATCACCACCGAGGACAAGAGCAGGTACCGAGGTATCGACCTCGCTCCCGGGGTCGAGGTGTGGGCCCGCGAGCGCATCATCGAGGCCCAGGAGGAGCTGCGCAAGCTCAATGGGGTGACCGTGCTGATCCATGATCAGCAGTGTGCGGCGGAAAAGCGGCGAGACCGCAAACGAGGCAAGGTGGCCGACCCGGCGACCCGCATCGTGATCAACGAACGCGTCTGCGAAGGCTGTGGCGACTGCGCCATGACATCGAATTGTCTGTCCGTGCAGCCGGTCGAGACCGAGTTCGGCCGCAAAACCCGCATTCACCAGTCCTCCTGCAACAAGGATTATTCGTGCCTCGCCGGTGACTGCCCGTCCTTCCTCAGCGTGGTGCCCGCCAAAGGCGCCAAGGCTCGGGTGACAACAGGCCGGGCCGAGGGCGGCGCGCGTCGCACGCCACCGATCGAGCTGTCTCGCCTTGTCGAGCCGACCCTGCGGGTGTCTGGCACCGATGCCACGGTACGCATGCCCGGCATCGGTGGCACTGGCGTGGTGACCGTGTCCCAGGTGCTCGGCACGGCGGCTACCCTCGACGGCAAGTTTGTGTCCGGACTGGACCAGACCGGCCTGTCCCAAAAAGCCGGGCCGGTGGTGTCCGACCTTCGCATCACCACCGAAGCGGTGTCAGGTTCGAACAAGACCTCGACCGGCGAGGTCGATCTGTACCTCGTCTTTGACCAGCTCGTGGCCCTGATGGCCAACAACCTTGGCGGCTGCGCGCCGGAGCGCACCGTGGCGGTGGTATCCACCGCCAAGTCCCCGACCGGGTCGATGTTGCGTGACCCCCGAGCCGCCTATCCCTCCGACGCCGACCTGCGAGCCGACCTCGATGCGGTCACCCGGGCCGAGGAGAACCGCTATCTCGACGCCGGCGAGGTCGCTCTCGGGCTGTTCGGGGACTCGACCACGGCCAACATCTTGCAGCTCGGTGTGGCCTACCAGCTTGGCTGTCTGCCCGTTTCGGCCCAGTCGATCGAGCAGGCCATCGAGCTCAACGGGGCGGCCATCGAGGCCAACAAGGCGGCGTTTCGTTGGGGCCGGATGTGGGCTATCGACCCCGCCGCCGTGCAGGCCGCCTCCCAGCACTCGCTCGATCAACTATCCAAGCCCTCGGTCAAGCTCGAGGCGGACATCGTGCGCCGCGGCCTCGGCGAAGGCGAGCTTGGCCGCATTGTGCGGCTGCGCGCCGCGGACCTCGTCGAATACCAGAATGGGAACTACGCCGCGGACTACCTCGACACGGTGCAGAAGGTGTCTACGTCCAATGATGGGGCGTTCACCGAGGCCGTGGCCCGCAACCTCTACAAGCTGATGGCCTACAAAGACGAGTACGAGGTGGCCCGCCTTCACCTCGAGCAGGCGGCGCGCCTGCACATCGAGAACGAGGTGGGTCCGGGTATGAAGGTCACCTACAACCTGCATCCGCCGATGCTGCGGGCGTGGGGACTGAAATCGAAGCTGGAACTCGGCCCCTGGTTCGGCCCGGTACTGGGTCAGTTGCGCAAGGGCAAGCGGGTGCGGGGCACCTGGATGGATCCGTTCGGCCGGGCCAAAGTTCGCCGGGTCGAGCGCGGCTTGATCGTCGAGTACAAGGCCCTGGTAGAGCAGCTCGCGGCCAGGATCAACGCCCTCAACGCGGCGGATGCGCTCACGCTGGCCCGCCTCCCCGACGTCATCCGGGGGTACGAGGACATCAAGCTCGAAAGCGTCGACGTGTATCACTCTGACCTCGCACGTCTGAAGTCCACTCTGGGGCTCTGAGGGCCAACCGGTCGGCCCGACCGGCCCGGTCGGTTCGGGGACCGGGCCGATTCGCCCCCGGCGCGGTGTGTCATGCTGCGCCCCATGGATCTGCACCTGGACGGTAAACGAGCGTTGGTGACGGGCGGGACCCGGGGAATCGGCAAGGCCATTGCGCGTGCTCTCGCCACGGAGGGCTGCGACGTGATGATCGCCGGCCGCGATCGTGACGGCCTGGTGGCTTGTGCGGCGGAGTTGGGGCCGCAGACTGGCCGGCGGGTGCTGCCGGTGGTGGTCGACACCGGCGACGATGGGTCCGTCGAGGCCATGGTCGCGGCCTGTGTCGAACAGCTCGGAGGCATCGACATTCTCGTCAATAACGCCGCCAAGCCGATGGGTCAGGCGACGCCGCCCAAGCTTGCGGAAATCACCACCGAGTTGTTCTGGGACGACGTCAACGTGAAGGTGATGGGGTACCTGCGCTGCGCTCGGGCTGCGGCGCCACACATGATCGCCCAGGGCTGGGGTCGTATCATCAACATCTCCGGCCTCGGTGCTCGCAGCACCGGATCGGCCATCGGTTCGATCCGCAATGTCGGTGTGGCGGCGTTGACCAAGAACCTCGGTGACGAACTAGGCCGTTCGGGCATCAACGTCACCGTGGTCCATCCCGGCCTCACCCGGACCGAGCGAACGGCCTCGGTGCTCGCCGCTCGGGCCGGCGCGGCCGGTGTCGACGAGGCCGAGATGGAACGCCGCATGGGTGCTGGCAGCGCGCTGGGTCGCATCATCGAGTCCGAAGAGGTGGCCGACCTGGTGGTGTTCCTGGCCTCGCCACGTTCGGTCGCGGTGAACGGCGATGCCATCGCGTGTGGCGGCGGGCAACTCGGCGTCATCCACTACTGAACGGCGGGGCTAAGTCTGAGGCCGTCGTTGCGCTCTCTCGCGGCGCGCTGGGCACCATCAGGGGAGGGCGGGCTATCGTCGCTGCGCAGCGCCGTTCGAGTGATGGGGAACACAGCCATGAAGATTGCAATGGGTATGGGGTTCTTCGACGGAAACCCGCAGAAGTTCGCCCGACGGGTCCAGGATCTTGAGGCATCGGGGGTCGACCTGGTGTGGGGCGGCGAGATCTACGGCTTCGACCTCGGTTCGTCGTTGGCCTATCTCGCCGGACAGACCTCGACGATCGAGCTGATGACGGGCATCTTCCCCGTCTATAGCCGCACGCCGGCGCTGATCGCTCAGGTGGCTGCCACCATCGACGCGCTCTCGGGTGGCCGATTCCATCTGGGCCTGGGCACGTCGGGTCCGCAGGTCATCGAGGGTTGGCACGGTTTGCCCTACGACAAGCCGCTACAGCGCACACGTGAGGTCATCGAGATCTGCCGCAAGGTGTGGAACCGCGAGCCGCTGGTGCACGACGGCAAGGCGTATCACCTGCCCCTCGACGAGGCCCACGGCGGATCGGGCATGGGCAAGCCGCTCAAGTTCATGGGGCAATTACAGCGCTCGGATATTCCGATCTGGATTGCGGCCATCGGACCGAAGAATGTCCAGTTGGCGGCGGAGGTGGCCGAGGGTTGGCAGCCCATCTTCTTTGTGCCCGATAAGTTCCGTGAGGTATGGGGTGAGTCGATTCGCGCCGGTGAGGCCAAGCGTGACGCCGCCCGGGGACCGCTGCAGATCATGGGTGGCGGTCCGGTGGCCATCGGCCCCAAGGGTGATCCGTATGTGACCGAAGCTCGCGAGCGGGCCCGTGCCAACGCCGGGTTCTACGTGGGTGGCATGGGCGCGCGCGATAAAAACTTCTACAACGACTTGTTCTGCCGCTACGGCTGGGAGTCGGAAGCCAAGGAAATCCAGGACCTGTTCCTGGGCGGGCGACGCGAGGAAGCCTTCACCAAGATTCCCGACGCCTACCTCGACATGGCGACGATGTGCGGGGATGAGGGCTTCGTTCGCGAGCGGATTGCCGTGTTCAAAGAAGCCGGCGTCACCCACCTGATGATCGAACCGGTGGGCGAGAACCCCCGCGAGGTCATCGAAAAAGTCAAGGCCTGGGTCGACTGACCCCCAGCCCGACGACCACGATCAAGACCACGTCACAGGAGTAGACCACGATGGCAGATGAGATTCTTACCGAAGCGCGGGGCAAGGTCCTGCTGATCACGTTGAACCGGCCGGAGCAACGCAATTCAGTCAACCGGGCCCTAGCCGAGGCGTTGGCCGCGGCGCTGGACGAACTGGATGGCTCTCCCGAACTCACGGTGGGTGTGATCTCCGGTAACGGCAAGGGTTTCTCGGCGGGCATGGACCTCAAGGCCTTCGTCGAAGGCGGGATGCCCAACCTGGCGGGGCGCGGGTTCGCCGGCATTGCCGAGCGGGCGGCGCGTAAGCCGTTGATCGCCGCGGTTGAAGGCTTCGCCTTGGCCGGTGGGCTCGAGATTGCACTGTCCTGCGATCTGATCGTCGCATCGAAGGGAACCCGACTCGGTATCCCCGAGGTCGGTGTGGGCCTGTTCGCCGGTGCCGGCGCGCTGCTGCGCCTGCCTCGGGTGCTGCCCTACGGGCTGGCCATGGAGATGGCTTTGACCGCAGATCCGATCACCGCCGAGCGGGCCTATGACCTGGGTCTGGTCAACCGTTTGGTCGAGCCGGGGGAGGCGCTCAACGTGGCGCTGGAACTTGCCGAGCGCATTGCCCGCAACGCCCCGTTGGGTCTGGCCGCCTCGAAGGAACTCATCCGCGAGCAACAGGGCCGCACCGAGGCCGAGTTCTGGGCCTATCAGGACACCGTGCTCACGTCGGTGTTCGCCTCCAAGGATGCGATCGAGGGTGCGACTGCCTTCGCCGAGAAGCGCTCGCCCAACTGGACCGGCCAGTAGACCTCCAGCCGGATGGCGATCGCCCAACAGGCCGAACCTAAGATCGCCGGCAACGGGGCCGAGTGTGGCTATGGGGGAGAGCGCAACGAATGAGTTGGCAGCCGGAGATTGATGAGCTGCGGGAACGGCAGCACTTGGCCGCGCAGATGGGTGGAGCGGAGCGTGTGGCGCGCCAGAAGGCGGCCGGGAAACTCACCATCCGGGAGCGTTTCTCGGCCTTCGCCGACCCGGGTTCCTTCGAGGAGGTGGGGTCCACGGCGGGGGTGGGCACCTATGACGAGGACGGCAATCTCGTTTCGTTCATCCCGGCAAACTTCTTGTGCGGTACCGCCGAGGTCGATGGCCGTACGGTGATCGTGTCCGGTGACGATTTCACCGTACGCGGCGGATCCAACGAGTTCACCATCCCGGCCAAGCGTGACTTCGCCGAACGCATCGCCGTGGAGTTGCGCCTGCCCCACGTCCGCTTGGTCGATGGTATGGGCGGCGGCGGCTCGGTCAAGATGATTGAGATAAAGGGCCGTACGAGCATCCCGCAGATGTCGGGGTGGGAGACCGTCGTGGAACATCTCGGCGTGGCCCCCTCGGTGGCGCTCGCTCTGGGATCGGTGGCTGGTATCGGTGCCGCCCGGGTGGCGACGAGCCACTACTCCCTCATCGTGGCGGAGACGGCGCAAATGATGATCGCCGGCCCGGCGCTGGTCGATCAGGCATCGCTGGGCTCGGTGTCCAAAGAGGAACTCGGCCATGGCTTGATCCACACGTCCAACGGCGCAATCGACGACATGGTCGCCACGGAGGAAGAGGCCTTCGAGCGGGCCCGCCGCTTCCTGTCCTACCTGCCCCAAAACGTGTGGGAGCTGCCACCGCGGGGACCATTGACCGATGATCCGAACCGTGGGGATGAGAAGCTAATCAACATCGTGCCTCGACAACCGCGTCGAGTTTACAAGATGCGCGAAATCATCGAGAGCGTGGTGGATGTCGGCAGCTTCTTCGAGATGGGCAAGGGCTGGGGGAAGTCGATCATCACCGGCTTCGGTCGACTCGACGGCTGGCCGGTGGCCATCTTCGCCGAGGATCCTTATCAGTACGGTGGTGCTTGGACTGCGGCATCGAGCCGCAAGCTGACACGATTTCTCGACCTGGCGTCGATGTTCCACCTGCCGCTGATCCATCTCGAGGATTGCCCGGGATTCCTCATCGGCAAGCAGTCGGAGGAGGAGGCCACGATCAGGTTTGGCTCGATGGCCCTCGCCGCCCTCGGCCAGTCCAGTAGCCCGTTCTGTTGCATCGTCATCCGTAAAGCGTTTGGCGTGGCCGGCGCGGCCAACCACAAGGGTGCCACCACTCACTTCCGCTACTCCTGGCCGTCGGGGGACTGGGGCTCGCTGCCGATCGAAGGCGGTCTCGAGGTGGCCTACAAGGCGGAGTTGGCGCCGTTCGAGGGCGAGGAGTTCGACCGTGAGGTGGGCAAGATCCGCGATCGGCTCAACCGCTATCGCAGTCCATTCCGCTCTGCTGAGCCATTCGAGATCGAAGAGATCATCGACCCGCGCCATACCCGATCATTGTTGTGCCGTTGGGCCAACCTCGTCGCCCCGTCACGCCAACCCGGGCCGGTGAGCTGGACCTACCGTCCCTGAAGTGTGGTCACCCTCAGCGAGGGTGACCACACCATGGTAAGGGTGACCGCGGCGCTCAGCTTGCGGGCGGTGCCGTGGGGGTTGCAGCCTCATCGGCCTTCGTCGAGCGACGACGGCGCGCGGCCGGCTTGCGGGGCGCAGCGTCACTCTGCGGCGTCGTGTCCGCGCCGAGGTCCGCCGCGGCAACGACGGGGTCGGTGGCAGGGAGAGGGACAGGGTCACTGTGATCCGCTGCAGTTGCCGCCTTGCGGGTGGGGGCCCGGCGTTTGCGCGGGGTCGCCTCGGCGGCTGGGCTGGCTTGCTCCGGCGGCTCGGACGGAGTTAGCTCGGCTGGGGGCGTTCGGACAATCTGCGCCTGCCTGGCGGTGGTCCGCTGGGTCGGCTCGGCCGCGCTGGTTTCCGGCGCCACGCCCTGGTGGATGGGCGCGAGGTCCTCGTTGCTGGTGAGCGGCGCGCTGTCCAACCCGGCTGGATCGAGGCTGGTGGAGGCGTCGTCGCTCTCGCCCAGTTCGGCCCGGCCGCCGCGCCCGCGCCCGCGGCCGCCGCGGCCGCGGCGGGGACGCGCCGCAAGCCCGGCGTCGAGCGCAGCCTCGGTGTCGCTGGACTGAGGGCCAGCCGCCGTGGTGACCGTATTGGCGGTGGCCGCAGGCTCGGGGTCCGACGCGACGGGCCGCGGGGCCACCTTCGGCCGCCCGGCAACGACGGTCAGGAGGTAGTCATCGGCATCGTCGTTCCACTCCATGGCGATGAGGCCGCGGGCTACGGCGGCCTTCGCAAACTGCAGGAAGCCTCCGAAGCCGAAGCGCTTCTCGCTGAACTCGGTTTCGACCCGGCGTAGTTGCGTCTTCAGGCCGGACAACGGCGTACCGCTGCTGCCCGCCGGAGCGAGCCGTTCGACGGTGTCTGCGAGCAGTTCGAAGGCGTGGCCGACTTCGCCGAGGCTGTTGTCGCTGGGGAACAGTACGTCGGGGTCACCGGCGCTGGAACTCTCGGCGAGTTCGATGACGCCCCGTTCGGAGAGGCTGCGCAGCAGTTCGGTGAAGCCTCGAAAGCCGTGATCTGCTTCGTTGAAGGTGGACTCCTTGCGCAGAATCGCCCGCTTCAACGAGGAGGCGCGCACCGCGCCGCTCGTGCGTTCGAGCCCGGAAAGGGTTTGGGTGATCAGGCGTTCGACCTGCTCGATGGTGGTAGGACCTTCTGCACCCGCCTCGGCCCCGGTGTCGCTGGCGTCGCTGGCGTCGCTGGTGTCGCTGAGTTCTCCCAGTTCTCCAACATCGCCGACCTGGGGTCGTCGTCGCCGTCCGCCGGAGCCGCGCGGCACGATGATGCGTCGTTTGGGGACTTCCACGCCTTCGAGCCGTTCATAGAACAGAAACTCGTCGCACGCCGGTGGCAGTAGGGCGGAGGTGGACATTTGCACACCCAGTCCGATTACCTGTTTGTTGTGTTCGCGCAGCTTGTGGACCAGCGGCGTGAAGTCGCTGTCGCCGGTGCCGAGCACGAAGGTGGTGATGTAATCGCGCTCGAGGCAGAGCTCTACCGCATCCACCGCCATCTTGATGTCGGCGGCGTTTTTGCGCACGGAGCCCATGCGCTGGGGGATCTCGATGAGTTCTACGTGGAAGCGGGTGAGCATCCGGCCGTCTTCGCCGAACTTCAGCCAATCGGCATACGCTCGGCGGACGACCACACGGCCCCGGTCGGCGAGGGCGTCGGCCACGGGCTTGAAGTCGAAGGCCATGCCTCCGAGGTTCTCGCGGGCGCCGATGGCCAGGTTCTCGTAGTCGAGGAAGAGGGCGATCCGTTCTTCGTCAGCACTCATGAGCCACCAGCGACGGCGCACATGCGCTTGGCCTGTGCCTCTGTCGGTGTCATTGTCATGACCGCAGCGTAGGCGCCGTGGCGACCATTACCGACGATCGGCCCCGCTTGCTGTGGTCCTGGAATCAGTGTGCCGTGTGCGCCCTTGGCGTTGCATGCCCCGTCGGCAGCCTGCCAAAGCGGTCAGCGCAACCAGAAGTTGACGGCGACGACAACCCCGATCGTCACCACCACGGAGCGTAGAAGCCGAGGCCTCATGTGGCGCACGAGGCGTCCGCCGACAAATCCGCCGATCAGGCTGGCTGGGGCCATGACCAGCACCAGGGACCACACCAGCTTGCCGGAAGACAGGAAATACGTGGCTGCCACGAGGTTGGCGATGAAGGCCACCAGTTGCTTGAGGACATTGATGCGGACCATCGAATCGTCCAGGCACAGGCTGAGCACGGCCAACGCCATGATGCCCATACCGGCCCCGAAATAGCCCGCGTAGATGCCGATGGCGAACACGGCGACGATGACCGAGGGTGGTGAGACCAGGGCTGTTTCGCCTTCCGACCACGGTGGTCGGGGAGGCAACGCCGCCCTGATGCGGTCGCCCATCGCCAGCAGGGCACAGGCACCGAGGAGTAAAAACGGTACCAGCGAGCGGAAGAGCTCCTCCGGCGAAAGCACCAACAGGATCGAACCGATGAGCCCGCCGACGGCTGCGGCCGCAACGATCGGGGGAAGCCTGCGACGCTGGCGCGTCAGATCGTCACGTTGGGCGAACGTGCCCCCGAAGTAGCCCGGACACAGCGCCACCGTGTTGGTGATGTTCGAAGTGACCGCCGGTAGACCCAACGCCATGAGGGTGGGGAACGTGATCAACGTGCCACCGCCAGCGACCGCATTGACCGCGCCGGCGGCGAGCGCAGCGAGCGCGGCCAGGCCGTGGTCAACGACGGAGAGTTCCATGGCGTTGACTGTAGGTGGCCCGGTGCGACGGCGCGGGGCACCGAGCTGGGCCTGAAAGGGCCAACCGGCGACCCCAGCATGGAGGCCGCAGCATCGCGTCGAATCAGGCCTGCTCCTACGATGGAGCGGTGCGCACCACCTCCGGCGGTTCCGGGATTGATGTCAACCGACTGCTGGAGCGTTTGGCCGCGCTGGCCGAGTTGGCCCCAGTCGGCGAGAACGGCTCCTGCCGTTTGGCCTTGACCGACGCCGACAAGGGCGCCCGCGATCTGTTGTGCGGCTGGATGGCGGATCTCGGCATGGAAATTCGCATCGACGTGGTGGGCAACATCGTCGGCGTCTGGTCCGCCGGTGCCAGCGATCCCGAACTCGATCCAGTGATGACAGGGTCCCATCTCGACACGGTGGCCACCGGTGGCCGCTACGACGGCGCGTACGGGGTGGTGGCGGGCCTTGAGGTCATCGAGGCGTTTGCGGCACGCTCGGTGCGTACTCGTCGTTCGCTGGCGGTGGCGGCGTTCACCAACGAGGAGGGCGCTCGTTTCACCCCCGACATGATGGGATCGCTGGTCCACGTGGAAGCGCTGGCCAGCGAGACGGCCCTTGCCGCGGTCTCCAGCGACGGTGTCACGGTGGCCGAGGAACTGGCCCGCATTGGATACCTTGGGGTATGGCCCGCTCCGGCCCGTCCTCCGTTCGCCTTTGTGGAACTTCACATTGAGCAGGGCCCCATCCTCGATCACGAGGGGACCGTGATTGGTGCGGTGAGCGGCGTGCAGGGCATTTCGTGGCAGGAGCTGACCTTTGTCGGGCAGTCCAACCATGCCGGAACCACGCCGATGCACCTGCGCCGTGATCCGGCGTATGCCGCCGCCAGGGTGGTCACCTTCGTGCGAGAGCTCGCGGCCGAACTCGGGGGGCGTCAGGTCGGCACCGTTGGGCGCCTCACGCTGCACCCCAACCTGATCAACGTGGTGCCGGCGTGGGCGACCCTTGCGGTCGATCTCCGCAATACCGATGCTGATGTTCTGATCGAGGCCGAGCGGCGCCTGGCGGCGTTCGCGGCCGAAGTCGCCGAGGCGGAGCAATTGGAGGTGTCCTCACGGTCCCTGGTCCGCTTCGATCCGGTGAATTTCACTCCGGCAATGGTCGATCTCGTCGAAGCGGTCGCTCTGGCTCGTGGGCTGAGCACTAGACGACTGGCCTCCGGAGCCGGTCACGACGCCCAGATGCTGGCCCAGGTGTGTCCCACCGCCATGATCTTCGTGCCGTCGGATCGAGGGATCAGTCATAACCCCGCGGAGCACACCGACCCGGAGCACCTCCGTGCCGGCACCGAGGTCCTGGCCGAGGTGCTGCGTGAACTGGCGGACCAGTGAGCCAGCGGCAGCGGACCGATCGGCCCATCTGCACGATCCACGCCGGAGTGCCGCGAGTTGTCCGTGAGTAGCGAGGTTGAGTCCGCACTCGCCACGGTGGTGTCCGCGCTGCCTGGTGGTGGAGAAACGCGCCTCGGACAGCGGGAGATGGCCGTGGCGGTGGCGTCATCGATCGCCAATGGCCGTCATCTCGTGGTCCGCGCCGGTACCGGTACTGGTAAGTCCCTCGCCTACCTGCTGCCCGCGGTGCTCAGTGGACGCAAGGTGGTGGTCGCCACCGCATCCAAGGCGCTGCAAGACCAACTCGCTTCCCAGGACCTGCCCTTTCTCCGCCAGCACCTCGATCACCCCTTCAGCTGGGCGGTGGTGAAGGGCCGGGCGAACTACTTGTGCCTGCAACGCATGGACGAGGTCCAGGCCGGCCTGGGACAGGCCGAGCTGGCACTGGGCGGCGAGTCGGTGCAGGCTGAACTCGAATCGTTGTTGGCCTGGGCCGCTCGGACCGTGAGTGGCGATCGGGCCGAGTTGGAAGTGGAGCCCTCGGTGCGGGCCTGGTCGGCGCTCAGCGTCAGCGGTGACGAGTGCCCTGGCGCCGCCCGCTGCCCTCGAGGCGGGCAATGTTTCGCCGAGTTGGCCCGGGCCCGAGCGGCGGACGCCGACATCGTGGTGGCCAACCTCGCTCTCTATGGCGTCAACATCGGCTCCGGCGACCGGGTGCTGCCTGAACACGACATCGTGGTCGTCGATGAATGCCACCAACTCGAAGACGTGTTGTCGTCGACGCTGGGTTTCGAGATGGGCGGCCCCCGATTTGCCGCCTTTGCCGGCCGGGTCCGGGCAGTGATGGCCGATCCGCGACTCGCTGCGGCGGTGATCGACGCTGGTGCGGTCCTGGCATCCGCTCTGCGCTCGCACAGCGGGCGTCGGTTGCCCCGTCCGTTGCCCCAGGAGGTGAGAG
Source organism: Ferrithrix thermotolerans DSM 19514 (assembly GCA_945906305.1). Lineage (GTDB taxonomy): Bacteria > Actinomycetota > Acidimicrobiia > Acidimicrobiales > CAIXPF01 > CAIXPF01. The sequence continues at coordinate 27,165 of CAMDQT010000002.1, forward strand.
ATTCCCTGGTGCTGTTGCGCAGTCGGGTCGAGGTGATCGCCAATGCTCTACGGAACATCCAGACCTCGGTTGCCGACGCTGACCAGCGGCGAGCCCGCGCTCAACGGCTGGCAACGTCGCTCACCGACGAGCTTGACATGGTGCTCGATCTGCCCGAGAACTACGTGGCTTGGGTCCCCGACGGTGGCGATCCTCGTCTGGCTGTGGCCCCTATCGAGGTCGGCCCGGTCCTTGGCGCGATGGTCTGGGGGGCCCGGACAGCGGTACTGACCAGCGCCACCATACCATCAAGTATGGCACGGCGGGTGGGGTTGGCTGCGGACCAGTTCGATGAGCTCGATGTTGGTAGCCCCTTCGATTATGAACACCACGCGCTGCTCTATTGCGCGTTGCATCTACCCGATCCACGTCAAGACGGCTACCGCGACGCGCTGCATCGCGACCTCGAGTCACTCATCATCGCCGCCGGTGGTCGGACCTTGGCGCTGTTCACCAGCTGGCGGGCGCTTGACGCCGCGGTGGCCGCGTTACGGCCGGTCTTACCCTTTCCCGTGCTGGCGCAGGGAGACTTGCCGATCCCGCGTCTGATCGAGGCCTTCCGATCCGATCCCGCATCGTGCCTGTTCGCCACGACGGGCCTGTTTCAGGGCATCGACGTACCGGGCGAGACCCTGTCGCTGGTCACGATCGACCGTCTTCCCTTTCCCCGTCCCGATGATCCGTTGCTCGAAGCCCGGCGCGACCGCGCCGGGAGCGCCGCGTTCGCGGTCATCGATGTCCCCAAGGCGGCAACGCTGTTGGCCCAGGCCGCCGGGCGGCTGATCCGCCGCGGCACCGACCAGGGCGTGGTGGCGGTGTTCGATCGTCGGCTCGGCACCGCCCGCTATCGCTGGCAGATAATCGGGGCCTTGCCACCCTTCGCCCGGACGCGCCACCGTGCCGAGGCCGAAGCCTTCCTAGCCAAGATCACCAACGCTGCGGTGGTGCCGCCCGCGCCCGCGCCGACCCCGCTCTGAACGGCTTCCGGGGCACCCAACGGGCGCCCCGGAGAAACCATGAACCTCGCCAGCGTCGGGCCCGATGGCCGTCAGCGGGTGGACTGAATGGCCGCCCACACTCGTTCGGAGGTGCAAGGCATGTCGATGTGACGCACGCCGAGATGGGCCAGAGCATCTACCACAGCATTGTGGATCGCCGGGGTGGAGCCGATGGTGCCGGACTCACCGATGCCCTTGGCCCCCAAGGGGTTACGGGGAGAGTCGGTCTGGGTGTTCGACGTTTCGAAGCTGGGCAGCTCCGCCGCGGAAGGTATGGCGTAGTCCATCAGGTTGCTCGTGATGGGGCTGCCGTCCTCGTCGTATTGGACCCATTCGAACAGCGCTTGGGCGGCACCCTGGGCGATGCCACCGTGCTGCTGGCCCCTGACCAGCATCGGGTTGAGAATCCGGCCACAGTCGTCCACGGCAACATGGCGGACCCAGCTGACCTTGCCGGTCTCGCTGTCGACCTCGACCACCGAGATGTGGGCGCCGAAGGGGAAGGTGGAATCGCCCCCATCGAAGTCCAGCTCGTGGGCGAGGCCGGGCTCCATCCAATCGGGGCGTCGGCTTTCGTCTTCGGCGGCCGTTGCTAGCTCGCCCCAGCTGAGCGCCTTGGCGGGTACGCCCGCTACCTGTAGGCCTCCATCGCCTTTGACGATGTCCTCGACGTTGGCCTCGAGAAGGTGCGCGGCGAGTTGCTTGGCCTTGGAGAGCACCTCGGTGGAAGCAACGTGCACCGCCGAGCCTGCCGTCTGTAGCGACCGCGAACCGAGTGTGCCCGCACCTCGAGGCACGACGGCGGTGTCGGAGTTGACCAGGTTGATCTTGTCCATGGCAATGCCGAGCACGTCGGAGACGAGCATCGAGAACGCCGTCTCGTGACCCTGGCCATGGACGGACGTGCCGACATACATCGTCGCCGATCCATCGGCGTGGACCTCGACCTTGCCGTACTCGACGTGCAGCCCGACCGGAGCGGTGATCTCGACATAGGACGAGACACCGATACCCATCAACTTGGGGTCACCGGCCGCTCGACGACGCTGCTGTTCGGCTCGCAGCTGCGCATAGCCAGATGCCGCAACAGCCTCCCTCAGGGGCAGGGCGTAGTCGGCCGAATCGTAATTGGCCCCCGTGATGGTGGTGATGGGGTTGGAGAAGGGGGCGAAGAAGTTCTTCACGCGGATCTCCACGGGATCCATCCCGATCTCTGCGGCCGCCATGTCGATGACCCGCTCGAGCATCTGGGTCGCTTCGGGGCGGCCTGCGCCGCGGTAGGCGCCGATGCTGGTGTTGTTGGTCATCAAGGTCTGGCCCTTGAAGTTGATCTTGGGGATGTTGTACACACCGCTCGACATCAACTGGGTGAGAATCGGCAGGATCGCCCCGATGACCGGATAGGCCCCCGCGGCCGCGGTGACCTCGGCCTTCAGGCCGACGATGGTGCCGTCGGTCTTGACGCCGAGGGAGACATCGATGACGAAGTCACGCCCGTGCACGAGCGAGACCATGTCCTCGGTGCGGGTTTCGGTCCACTTCACCGCGGTCTGAAGGTCGAGCGCCGCCTTGGCGGTGATGAGGTATTCGACGTACACCGCAGCCTTGGGACCGAAGCCGCCACCGACCCAGGGACACACAACCCGGAGCTGTTCGAGTTCGAGCCCAAGTTCGGGGGCCATTGAGGCCTGGGCGCCGTGCGGCGCTTGGTGACTGATCCAAGCGGTCAGGCCGCCAGCGACGGGCTCGTTGGGGACCGCGACCAAGCCGTTGGGCTCCATGGGTACTCCGGCGAGACGCTGGCTCACCATTCGCACCGATGCGACCTTGTCGGCCCCTTCAAGCGCATCGACGTCGTCGCCGAGCTGCGTTTCGAAACAGACGTTGGTGCCATGATCGGGAAAGAGCAGTGGAGCACCGGCGGCCGCGGCGGCGATCGGGGAAATCACCACCGGAAGCAGGTCGTAATCAACGACGACGGCTTCGCCGGCGTCAACGGCCTGGGCGTTGGTCTCCGCCACGATGGCGGCCACGATGTCGCCGACAAAGCGCACCCGGTCACGGGCAATCGGCGGGCGACTGAGCGACTCCGGCAACATCGGAAAGGCCACGAAGTCTTTCAGGCCGAGATTGGCGGCGGTGTACACCTTGCGCACCCCTGGCATGGCCTCGGCCGCGCTGGTGTCGATCTTGGTGATGATCGCGTGGGCGACGCTCGAGCGCACGAAGTGCACGTGCAACAGGGCATCGAATTGAAGATCGTCGAAGTACTTGCCAGCGCCGGTGATCAGGGTCGGGTCTTCCCGACGCAGAACCGAGTTGCCGAGAATCGATCCCGAGGTGGCCATGCCATTCTCCCCTGTTCGCCAGCGTTCGGCCAGCGATCGTGTCGGTGTGGACTGCTTGAACCTAGTTGAGATTTGTGACCGGGGCCACGTCCGTGGTTGAGAGAGGACGTTTCCGAACCAGGAGCGCCAAATAGCGACCGACCCGAAGGTGTCAGGTCGCGCTGCCGGGGGAGCGAATGGTCTGAGGGGCGATCGCCTCGCCGCAGTGGCTGCAGGTCAAAACCGGTGTGACCTCATGGCCGCAGGTGGCATGGATGAGGGTCACCGGCGGACCCTCATCCTCCGCCAGCCAGGTATCGCCCCACTGCTTGAGCGCTAGCAGCACCTGGTAGAAGTCGCGGCCCATGTCCGTCAGGCGGTACTCGAAGCGGGCGGGATGGTCACGGTACTGGCGCTTTTCGAGCACCCCCGCGTCGACCAGGGTGCACAGCCGGTCCGACAGGACGCTGCGGCCGATGGCCAGGCTCGTTTGCAACTCCTCGAAACGACGCATGCCCCGGAAGATGTCGCGCAGGATCAACGGAGTCCACCACTCGCCGACAATGTCGAGCGAACGGGCGATGGAGCAGTGCATGTGACCCACCGTCGATCGCTTCATGGGCGCAGCCTATCGAACAGCACTGCCGCGATGACGTCGTGGTGTGGGCATTCAGGTCGGCCTGGCCACCGAATCGCCCGTGGCGGCTGTCCCGAGCTTGCATCGCTCGATCATCGGGGCCAGGGTGGCCCGCTCGGTCACTGCCACCCGCCGGCATCGAGCTCGGCGAGGATCTCGGCGCGGTGCTCGTCGAGCAGGGGTCCGCGGATCGGTGGCCCTCCTGCGCCCTTGACCAGTTGGCCGAACGCGGTGACGGTGCCAAAGGTCGGATGGTGATGGGTGACCACCAACTCGTTCGCGGTGGCCAGGGGGCTGTTGACCAATCCGCTGGTGTTCACCGCCACGCGGTTGGCTCCGTCGACCGCGGTCCACCCGTGGTCGTCCTCGGCCAGTTCGAGGTGCGGCCCAGGCCCTTTGAAATCGAACCCGCCCCGCAGAGGTTCGGGAGCACCCTCGTAACGGGTCACCTCGGCCATCTGGCAGGCCAACGCGGCATGGGCCAGTGAGGTGAGCACCCGCTGACCGCCGTGGCCCCGCTGGCGATGGGTCAGTGCCGCCACGACACCGAAGGCGCCGAGCATTGGCGCCATCACGTCATGCAACGGTGGGGTGAGGAAGACCGGTTCATCCTCGCCGCCCTGGGCATCCATCACGCCGGACAAGGCCTGCAGCAGGGGATCGAAGGCGGCGGCGGATGCCAACTCGGGGTCGACACCGTACCCGGGGGAGGACAGGTAGATCAGCTCGGGATTGACGGCGCGGAGCGTGTCGTAGTCACAGCCGAGCTTGGCCGCCACCCCGGGGCGGAAGTTCTCCGTCACGACATCGGCGGTGGCCACCAACCGGTGCAGGATCGCCTGGTCGGTCGGGGTGGTCAGGTCCAGGGCAATAGAACGTTTGCCGTGGTTCCAGGCCGCGAAGGGTTCCCCGAAAGCCCGGAACGGATCGCCGCTGGGGGCCTCGACCTTGATCACGTCAGCACCGAGCATGGCGAGGTGCCGACTCACCACCGGGCCAGCGATGAAGGAGGCAAGGTCCAACACCCGCACGCCCTCGAGCGGGGGCCCACCCTGGCCGGGCCACGCGGCGTGCTCGGGATCGGGTATCGGCCGGCTCTGCTCGGAGCGGATCTCGTCATCGTGTTCGCCCCACAACGGGGCCCGGCAGCGGATCGCCCCGTCACCCGAGGCAAACCGTACCGGCCTGCCGCCGATACGCATGGGGCCGAGTTCGGGATGGTCGAGTTGTACCGTCAGCTCGTTGCTCACCGCCAAGGAGGAGGCCAAGAACTCCTCCCGGCTCTGCACCGGCTGCACGGGGATGTCCGCCTCACGCAACAGCGAAACCCACTGGTCGCGCGGCTTGGTCTCGAACGCCGCCTCAAGCAGCGGAGCGATGAACGCCACCGCCTCGAGGGACATCAGTCCCCAGGGCGGGGCGGGCAGACGGGGGTCGTGGCGCAACTCGGGCCGGCCGATCAGCTCCAGCAGTCGCTCGTAGAAGCGGACGGTGCCACAGGCCATGAACAGCCAGCGGTCATCGCCGCAGCGGAACAGCCGGTACACCGGGACGCGGCCCTTGGAGCCCATCGGTGCAGACCCCGGCCGCGGTTCGACCCGGTCGCCGTTGCGGAACTGCTCCAGCTGGAACGCCGCGGCACCGGCGACCTCGGACACCTCATAGGTAGGAGCGGCGCCGGTGCGGTCGCGCAGCAGCAACCCGGCGGCGGCGGCGAGCGCCGCGAGTGGCGCAGTGGCATAGGCCACCAGGGGCTGGACGAGGTGCACCGGGCCTTCGGTGTAGGACTGCTGGTTCCACGCCATGCCGCACGCCGCCGCCAGGAGCGATGGCGATGCCGGGTCCGACACGGCAGGGCCGCGTTCGCCCCACGGTGCCACCGAAACGATGACCGCGGTAGGGGCGAAGTGGCGCAGCCGCCACGCGGTGCCGGGTTGGTCCGTCACGATGACGTCCGCGGCGGCGAGCAGAGGCGCCATCTCCAACTCTCGTACGGACCGCTTGTTGCGGTTGAGGCTCTGGAAGCCAGGCTCGCAGCGGTATGGATCGGCGAATGGTTCGACCTTGATCACGTCCGCACCGAGGTCGGCGAGCAACATCGTGGCGTACGGGCCGGCGATGCCGTGGGCCACTTCGACCACGCGGCGTCCCTCGAAGATCGTCGTCATGAAGGCGCACCTTACGCGGCTGGGCGCGGTTGTGGCGGCGCATCGGTCCGTGTCGTTGCCCGCCGCAGGTCACCAGGCCACTAGCGTTCGGGCTCATGTCTGCGGTCAACAGCTTCGGTGCCCGTCGTTCCCTCACGGTGGCCGGCACCTCGTACGATTTCTACGCCCTCGATGCCCTCGCCCAGTTCGATGTGGCCCGCCTGCCGTACTCGATGAAGGTGTTGCTCGAGAACCTGTTGCGATTTGAGGATGGCGTGGCGGTCACCGCCGCTGACGTGCAGAACGTGGCCATGTGGGATCCCACGCTCGAACCCGATCAGGAGATCGTCTTCACCCCGGCGCGGGTGCTGATGCAGGACTTCACCGGGGTGCCCGCGGTCGTGGACCTCGCCGCCATGCGCGACGCCATGGCCGAACTCGGTGGCGATCCGCAGAAGATAAACCCGTTGATCCCGGTCGATCTGGTTATCGACCATTCCATCCAGGTCGATCACTTCGCGGTCAACAACGCGTTCGATCTCAATGCCACGTTGGAGTTTCAGCGCAACCGGGAGCGCTATGAGTTCCTGAAGTGGGGCCAGCAGGCATTTCGCAACTTTTCGGTGGTCCCGCCGAATACCGGCATCTGCCACCAGGTCAACCTCGAGTACCTCTCCCAAGTCGTGATCGCCCGCGACGGGGTGGCCTTCCCCGATACCGTGGTCGGTACCGACAGCCACACCCCGACGGTCAACGGCATCGGCGTCGTCGGCTGGGGTGTGGGTGGAATCGAGGCCGAAGCGGCCATGCTCGGCCAGCCGATCCCGATGTTGATCCCCAGGGTCGTCGGCCTCAAGTTGAGCGGGTCCCTCCCCGAGGGCGCCACCGCCACCGACCTGCTGCTCAGTGTCACCGAACTGTTGCGCCGCCAGGGTGTGGTGGGCATGTTCGTGGAATGCTTCGGCCCCGGTGTGGCGTCGGTGCCGGCGGAGAACCGGGCGGCGATCGGCAACATGTCGCCCGAGTACGGCTCCACCATCACCGTGTTCCCCATCGACGACGAGACGCTTCGCTACTTGCGTCTTTCGGGCCGTCCGGCGGAGCAGGTCGCCCTGGTGGAGGCCTACGCCAAACAGCAGGGCCTGTGGCACGACCCGAGCCGGGAGCCGGTGTTCTCCGAGATTGTCGAACTCGACTTGGGCTCCGTGGTGCCAGCACTGTCGGGTCCGTCCCGGCCCCAGGACCGCATCCGCCTCGACGAGGCCAAGACCGCGCTGGCTGCGACACTGGCCGCGGCGGGCGCGCCGTCCAACCCGACGTCGGTGACCCTCACCTCGGGCGAGACGGTCACCCTCGATCACGGCGCGGTGACCATCGCCGCCATCACGAGTTGCACCAACACCTCCAACCCTTCCGTGATGCTCGCCGCGGGGCTGGTGGCCCGCAACGCGGTGGCGAAGGGCCTGGCGCGCAAGGCTTGGGTGAAGACCTCTCTGGCACCCGGCTCGAAGGTGGTCATGGACTACTACGAGCAGGCTGGGGTGCTCGATGCGCTCAACCAGCTCGGTTTCAACCTGGTCGGCTTCGGTTGTACCACCTGCATCGGCAACTCCGGGCCGTTGCCCACCGAGGTGTCCGCAGCGGTCAACGAGGCCGGTCTGTCGGTGTCCGCGGTGCTCTCGGGCAACCGGAATTTCGAAGGTCGTGTCAATCCCGACGTACGGCTGAACTATCTGGCCTCGCCGCCGTTGGTGGTGGCCTACGCCCTTGCCGGGACGATGGACTGGGATCCTTACAACGAGCCCATCGGTGAGGGGACCGACGGCCCGGTGTATCTGCGCGATATCTGGCCGAGCACGGCTGAGGTTGCGGCCACTGTGGCGCACAGCGTGACCACCGAGCAGTTCGAGCGCGAATATGGCGCCGTTTTTGAGGGCGACGATCGCTGGAAGGCCATCGCCGCCCCGGGCGGGGATCGTTTCGCCTGGAGCGAGGACTCCACCTACATCGCCCGCGCCCCGTACTTCGACGCGATGCCAGCCGAGCCGGCGACTCTTACCGACATCGTCAACGCCCGGGTCATGGCGGTGCTCGGTGACTCGGTGACGACTGATCACATCTCTCCTGCCGGCAACATCGGGGCGTCCTCCCCGGCGGGGCTGTACCTCCAGAGCCGGGGCGTGGCGCCGGTTGATTTCAATCAGTACGGGGCTCGCCGCGGACACCACGAGGTGATGATTCGCGGCACATTCGCCAACACCCGGATCAAGAACAAACTGGTGCCCGGCGTCGAGGGTGGCGTAACCCGACACTTGCCCGGTCCCGACGTGGCGCCCATTTACGACGCGGCCATGCAGTACGGGGCCCAAGGCACACCGTTGGTGGTGCTCGCGGGCAAGGAATACGGCTCGGGCTCCTCGCGGGACTGGGCTGCCAAGGGCACAGCGCTGCTCGGGGTGCGCGCCGTGATCGCCGAGAGTTTCGAGCGCATCCATCGTTCCAACCTGATCGGTATGGGGGTGCTGCCCTTGCAGTTCCTCGATGGGGAGTCGGTGGCCTCGCTGGGCCTAACCGGTGAGGAAGTCATCACCATCAAAGGGCTGTCCGAGGTTAGTGATCCGTCCTCGGCGTTCCCCACCCGGCTCGAAGTTCAAGCTGGCGAGCGCAGCTTCACCGCACGGGTCCGCGTCGATACTCCGACCGAGGCGGCGTATTACCGCCACGGTGGCGTGTTGCGTTACGTGTTGCGTCAGTTGTCTCGCTGAGCGACGCACCTGGTGGTTGCCTGGGTGAGGATGGCCTGCAGTTCGTTGGACATTTCCCCCTGGTACAGGCCAATCAGATCGGCGAGCACCGTTTTCGCCGCAACGTCTCGCGCGATGCAGTCCGCGACAGGGCGGCTAAAGCCGCTTTTACTGATGAAGGCGTCGCGAAGTTCGGGGGCAATGCCGGCAAAGGCACCGTCTTCGGCTGCCGCCTCGGCGGCGCAGCGGGTGCCCACCGCGGGAGGTTTGAGCGTCACGAGGAACAAATCCACCGCGTTGGTGACGCACGGTGATTTCAGGTAGGCCGTGTGACCCTCGCCATCCCATGTGAGTAGGCGGGCGGTGGGGCCCAACGCCGCGGTCAACTGTTGGGCCCAGACAAACGGGGTGGCCGGGTCGTGGAGTGTCCCTACGACCACAATCGCTCGGTCCGGGGGCGTGCCGGGGCTGGGTTCAGCTATCGGCGCGAGGCGTTCATCGGGCAGCGTTGGCCAGCCGTGGCAGGACAGCATCGACCAACCGAGTTGGGCGCCGAAGGTGGGCGCCGTCCGGGCTAAATCGACCGCGAGCCGAGCCGCGTTGTCGACGTCGTAGCGTTCGTCGGAGTCGGCGCAGGTGATGGCGAGGTTGGCGTCGGCATGGTTGGGGTAGCTGCCGTCGGCGCGGCGTTGGTGGTAAAGATCGGCCAGCGCCAACAGCGTGGCGCCGTCGCCCGCGGCGGCTTCAACGAGACCCTGGGCCAGGTAGGCCCACAGGGTCTGGTCGTACAGCGCGCTCACCACTCCCATCTGGAAGTCGCCGATGGCGAGGTCGCGATCTTCGCCGGCGCGAGACACCGCGATGGGGGCCTGCTCGACCATGGCGCGGACGTGATGGTGCAGAGCCCGGACATCGGCCCCCGCTACGCAGCGAGGGTCGGTTCGACAGCGCTCCACGAAGTTGCTGAAGGCGCGTTCGAACCCTTCGGCTTGGGCGCGGGCGAGATCTACCTGGCGGAGATCGGGGGCCACCGCACCGTCGAGCACGAGGGCGCGAATCCGTTCCGGATACCGCCGGGCATAGGCCGAACCGATTTCGGTGCCGTAAGAGAAGCCGAGATAGGTGAGCGTCTCGTCGCCCAGGGCCAGCCGGATGAGGTCGAGGTCCATCGTTGTCGCCGCAGTGGAAAGGTGGGCTAACAAACTGGGGTAGCGGGTGAGGCAGGCCGCTCCGATGGCCCGCTGTGCCGCGGCGATGCGTTCGATTTCCGCCGGGTTGTCGGGGTCACCATCGAGGGCGTTGACCGCGGCCTTGTCTTCGATGCACGCCACCGGAGCGGACCGGCCAACCCCACGGGGGTCGAAGCCCACGAGGTCGAAACGATCGAGCACCCGCTGGTCCATGGCGGAGCCAAGTTGTTCAACCAGTTCGACACCTGATGCTCCGGGACCACCTGGGTTGATCACCAGCGAGCCGATACGTTCTGCGGCCTTGCCGCTTGCGGGCCTTCGCGCCAGAGCCAATTCGATGGTTTCGCCTCCGGGGGCACCATGATCCAGCGGTACCGTGAGGGTCGCGCACTGCAACCCACCCAGGGATGACTCGCCGCGGCAGCGGGCCCAGGTCAAGGTGGCATCGGCATCACGGGTGGAAGCGGATCGCCCCCCGCTGGCATCGCCAGCAAACGGTACGCAACCGCACAGGAGAAGCGCCGCGAGTGCCGCCGCGGCCCGTCGGGCGGTGCCACCGCGCCCACCGGTGCCACGGACTGGGCCAAGGAGGGGCACGTCGGTACCTTACCGAGCAGTCGGCCGTTGTCCGCTGGCGCGGGTCCGCCCCTTGGTGGCTGCGGTCGGCACCGCCGTCAGCGGGTCCTGTGGCCACGGATGTTTGGGATAGCGCCCCCGAAGCTCGGCCCGTACTTGATGGTATCCACCGCTCCAGAAGCGCTCGAGGTCGTCAGTGGTCGCGATAGGTCGGCCCGCGGGGGACAGCAGCTGCACGACGATTCGTTCCCGTCCCTCGGCCAAGGCAGGCAGGGCGCGTAGGCCAAACAATTCCTGGAGCTTCACCGCTAGCGTCGGTCGTTCGGTCCCGTAATCGACGGCCACGGTGCGCCCGGTGGGCACGGCGAGCCGCGCGGGAGCCAATCGGTCCAGCGACCGTCGGGCACTCGGGTCGAGCAGGCCCATCCATACCTCGCGTAGGTCAATCGCTCCGAGGTCCCGCCGTTTGCGGGCCGTGACGAGCCAGGGGGCGAGCCAGCTCTCGAGGGCGGCGAATAGCACGGTGTCACTGAGGTCGGGCCATTGCTGTTCGTGCATCACCCGGCGGCAAAAGGCGATTCGCTGCCGCAGGGACTGTGCTTCTGCAGCGTGGCCGAGCAGGCCAACGCCGACGGACCTCACCCCGTCGAGCAAGGCCGCAAGCGCCTCGGAGGCGTGTAGGTCGTCGAGCGCGAGCGGACCCGAACTGAGGACCAGGGCATCGAGACGCTCCTCGAGGCGGGCCGAAACGTCTCCACCGTCACCGATGGTGGGATTCCAGCGAACAGTCACGGTGCGCTCACCTGCGGGCAGCAGCGATGTCGGTATGGCGAAGGCCAGTCGGGCCCGCAGGTCCGTCGTCGTCACACTCGGCCCTGATTGTCGGCCCGATCCCACCGCTGTTCGGGGACCACCTCGGGCCGGACCGCCGGCATCGGCCACCACGATGAACGCAGCACGGGCCAGTGGATCGGTCGGTTCGAGCAGGACTGCACCACCGTGGCGCATCACGAAACGGCCACCACCGTCGGCTCGACGTTGGGCCAGCCGATCGGCCAGTCCGGCCATGAGCACGGTGGCGATCAGGTCATCGCCACCGCGGGCCTCGAGGCGGCCGCCGTGCTGTCCGTGCGGGGCCGGTCTGCTCGCTCCTCCGGTCCGATCAAGGCGGCGGGCTCGTTCAGCGATTCGTGCGGCGCGAACCCTGATCCGTTCCCGGCGTCCGTCATGGACTTGGACCCCCGGGGGCATCGGGCTGTCCGCCCGAGCCCGGGCCATGATGGCATCGAGGCGAACACCGAGGTCGGCAGAGAGCTGTCCATCCTGGCCGAAGAAGAGGTCGCCTTCTTCAAGCAACGCCGCGAGCGCGCAGGCCACGGCGGTGCCCTCCCCGCCGATGCGATGACCGGCCAGCACCATGGCGCCTGCCCGCGGGTCCAACCCGAGGTGAAGCACCGTCCGCCCGTCCGCCGTCGGTCGGCCGTGCCCATCGAGCAGACCCAGAGCCAGCAGGGTTCGTCGTCCCTCGTCGATTGCGTCGGCGGGCGGGGGATCGAGCCAGGCGAGTTCGGCCGGGTCGGACACGCCCCAGCCGGCGAGCTCCAAGGTGAGCCCGGTTAGGTCCGATTCGAGGATTTCCGGCCTTGGCGCAGGGCGCAGCCCGGCATGGTCGCGTTCCGCCCACAGGCGATAGCAGCGGCCGGGGCCCTGCCGCCCTGCACGTCCCCGACGTTGGTCGGCTTCGGCCTGGCTGACCCGTTCGGTGACCAGGTGGCCGAACCGGCCTGTCCCCTCGCCGGCTGCGGCGCTACGGACCCGTCGGACCAGGCCGCTGTCCACCACGGCGCGAACTCCCGGCACGGTGAGGCTGGTCTCCGCCACGTTCGTGGCCAGCACGACCTTGCGCCGGCCCGCCGGCGGCGGGGCAAGGGCCCGGTCTTGGGCGGCGGGGGAGAGTTGGCCGTGCAGCGGCCAGACGTCCAGCCGGTCGAGGTGGGCCGGCGCGATCATGCTCGCCAGGCGCTGTTCGACCTGGCGAATCTCGTTGGCGCCGGCCAAAAACACCAGCACATCGCCCGGTCCGTCGGCGAGGGCGTCGCGCACCGCGGCGGCGACCGCGTCCTCGACGCGGGTGGTGGCCGGGACGGGACGGTAGAAGGTTTCAATGGGGTGCACCGCTCCGGGAGCGCGCACCACCACCGCCGCGCCGAGTAGGGCGGCGGTACGGTGGACATCGAGGGTGGCGGACATCACGACCACTGCCAGGTCGGGTCGAAGGGTGCTGGCGGCGTCGAGAACGAGCGCGAGCGCAGTGTCGGCGGCCAGCGAGCGTTCGTGGAACTCGTCGAAGACCACGACGTCGGTTCCACGGAGCTCTGGATCGCGTTGCAGCCGCCGGGTCAGGACCCCGTCGGTGATGAACTCGACGCGGGTGTAGTCACTGCTGCGACGCTCGTCGCGGGTGCTCAGGCCAATGAACCTTCCGACCGGCTCGCCGCGCTGCTGGGCCAGAAAACGGGCCATGGCCCGAGCCGCCACCCGCCTCGGCTCCAGCACCAGCACTCGACCGCTCACCGTCTCGACGAGCGCGATCGGAACCCGCGTCGTCTTGCCCGAACCTGGCTCGGCGGCCACCACCACCCGGCGGTGGCCCGCGACGGCGAGACTGATGTCGCCGAGGACGGCTTCGATGGGCAAAGGGGCCGACAGATCCACCTGTTGCTCCTAGCGACAGCGGAGCTGGGCTGAACCCATCAGACGGATCGAGTTTCGAGATCGGGGGGCTGGAGCACTCCGAGTTGCTTCAGCTCGTCGTGAGCGGTCCGAAAGGCGTCGACCGCGGCTGGTACCCCGCAGTAGATGGCGGTGTGCAGCAGCACCTCGCGGATCTCTTCCGCGGTGACGCCGTTGGTGATGGCGCCACGTACGTGCAGGCGTAGTTCGTGCGGCTTACCCAAGGCGGTGAGCATGGCCAGGTTCAGCATGCTGCGGGTGCGACGGTCCAGCCCGTTGCGTCCCCACACCGCACCCCAAGCGTAGGTCGTCACCAGTTCTTGCAGCGGCCGGGTGAAGTCATCGGCATTGTCCACGGCCGCGTCGACATACTCGGCGCCGAGCACGGCGCGACGGATCTCCAGACCCTCTTCGTAGGTTGCCATGGTGAGCGACGCTATCGTGCGCAGCGTTCAGCGGAAGTTGCCGGTGTGGCCCATGCTGAAGCGGCCCGGTTGCGGGAAGTACGTCAACCCGTGGGCACCGGCGCCGGTCTTGATCCGCCGGGTCAGCGTTCCGCTGGACGTGTCGAACACGTACACCTCGCCGTGGTAGCGGCCGCTCACCCAGAATTGGCTCCCGTCCGCCGAAACCGATCCCATGTCCGGTGATCCGCCGTTGGGGATCGTCCACGTGGCTACTACCTGCTGGGTGGCGAAATCGATCACCGAAACCGAGCTGCCGAGCCGGTTGGTGGCGTAGAGCTTGGCACCGTCTCGGGACGGGTACAGGCCGTGAGTGCCCCTGGCGGTGGGGATGAAGCCGATCTCGTGCAAATCGCCCGGATCGAGCACGATCACCCCGGCCCTGGCCTGGTCCGCCACAAAAAGGCGGGTGCCGTCGGGGGAGAACTTCACGTCGATGGGCTCGACGCCGACCTTCGCTTCGACCACCAGTCGCAGTTCAACGAGGTCGACTTTGACCACCCAACCGGAGAACTCGCAACTGGCGTAGAAGTACCGTCCGTCGGGGGAGAAATCACCGTGGTTCACACCAGGATGAGGCACCGCGATGCTGTGTAGCAACTTCCAACTTGACGGGTCGCGGATGTCTATGCGCTGGTAGCGCTCGGCGATCACCAGGGCGTAGCGGCCATCGGGCGAGAAATACAGGTTGTAGGGGTCTTCGACGGGGATCCCGGCACCAATGGTGGTGGTTCCCGGGGTGATGGGGTAGATGGCATTGCCTGCGGTGTCAAGGACGTAGAGCGTCGAGAGGTCCCAACTCGGGGTCACGTGGTGGGGAACTAACCCGACCGGGGCGGTGAGCACCACGTCGCCGGTCGCCGGGTTGATGATCGTGATCGAACGGGCGTCGCTGTTGGGCACATAGACCATGGGGGTCACCGCGGCCACCTTCGGTGCGAGCATGCCCGCCCGGGTGAACGCGTACAGGTCGAGTCGCGGCACGGTGGTCGCCACCACGGTGGACGCCACGGCAGTTGTCGCCAGGACCGTTGTCTCCGCGGCCATGGTTATCGCCGGGTGGGGGACGGGAGGGGACGCGGCCGCGTCGTTAACCACATCGGGCTGCCCTTGAACGGCCACTTGACCCGGCGCGGGCGAACACGCCGCGAGCGTGAGGCTGCCGGCTCCGAGAATGAGGGTGACCAGCCGGAGTCCTCGCCGCGCACGCACTCGCTTAGGGTAGTCCGCCCATTGCTGCGGACCGACATGAGGGGCTGCTAGAGCGCGCAGAGCGCGCCGACGGCAGGTCGGTAAGCCCACAGCCGACCCGATAGGCGATACACCGAGGCCGAGCAGAGGTCGATAACCGGACGGAGTGCCCAGGAGGCCCGGTGTCGAATTCGGACCACGCATCAACTGAGGTGCCGGCGAGCGAGCGTGCGGGTGCCTCCCCAACGTGGCGCGCGTCCGGTCCGCCCGACAGGCCCATGCCGCCGTCATGGGGCTTCGGACCGAGCGGCCGAGCCTCGGTGATGACAGCGAGGTGCGCCGCATCATCGACGAGTGTCACGCCACGGCGCACGGTGTGTTGCGCGATCACCGTGAGCGGCTTGAGGTCCTTGCCCATCGGCTCTTGGAGCGCGAGACCCGCGACGAGTCCGAGATCTACGCCGCGGTCGGGTTCGATCGGCCGCTGTCCACGAATCGCGACTAAGCGCGCCGAGCCATGGCTTCGGTTACTACCCTGGCCTCGTGGAGTGCCTCCAATCGTGACCGCTGCCATCCTGGGCGCCCTTTTCGGCGCCTTCTTCGATCGGCTCTCCGAGTTGTCGGGTTCGCCGCTGTTCCTGCTGGTCATCCTCCTGATCGCCTTCGCCGATTCGGTCGTTCCGGTCGTACCGAGCGAGACGTTGGTGATCGTCGGTGGGGTCGCCGCCGGACAGGGCGAACAGTCTCTGACCATGGTGATGTTGTGCGGTGCCCTGGGGGCGTTTCTGGGCGACAACGCCGCCTATCAGCTCGGGGCCTCGGCCGAGGGCCTGCTGCGAAGCACGATGTTCCGAGGCGACAAGGGCGATCGGCGCCTGGCCTGGGCGGCGCGGCAGCTGGCGAGGCGAGGTGGTCAGTTACTGGTCACCGCAAGGTTCATTCCCGGTGGCCGCACCGCGGTGACGGTGTCGTCCGGCGTGACCGGTCAGCCACGTCGCCGGTTCGTGCTGTGGGACCTGCTGGCCTGTGCGATCTGGGCGTCCTACGCCGCGCTGCTCGGCTTTGTCGGGGGCAAGACCTTCGAGGACAACCACACCTTGGCTCTACTGGTGGCCCTTGCCGCCGCGGTCGGGGTGACCGTGCTGGTCGAGGTGGTGCGCCACGTGCACGCCAAGCGCAACCCGCCCGACTCCCAGCCCTGACCGCACCCGACCGGCCCTCTGGCCAAACGAACATGTGTTCGATAACCTGAGCACTATGAATGATCACGACGAACGCCCTGGCGGACCCCTCGACCCCCCGGCGGGGTCGGCTCCCTCGGAGCGGGTCGATCCAAGGGGCCGATGTCTGGCTGTGGCCAAGTTGTGGCTGGACGGGCGGCTTACCCCGGCCCAGGGCGCCACCCTGGCCGTCGCCGCCGACGGAGGCGGGTGGCGCGTCGCGGCCCGCCTGGCCGAGCACGACCCTTTCGTGCGCACCTACGGCTTGTCGCTGCAGCTTGAGGATGGACGGGCCCTGCACGGCCGGGCACAGCTCGCCGCGGCGGGCGACGGACAGGTGGTATTCGAGGGTCGTGAGCCGCCCGAAGGAGGTTGGGTGTGAATCATCCCGGCGCGGTGGCTAAACAGGCGCCATGTCCAACGCTGCGCGGACCAAGACCTTGGTGGGTTACTGCGATCCGTTCGCAGTCAGGCCTGGGGAGCAGATCGACCTGATGATGAGTGCGGACCCGGACCGAGGCGCCGGTCCGGGACCCTGCCGGGTGGAGTTGGTGCGAACCATCTGCGGTGATCCGTCCTCGAAGGGCCCAGGCTGGCGGGAGGAGGTCCTCGGGCCCCACCAGCTCGCAGGGGTGTCGTGGCCTGAGGTGATCAATGTCTCTCACCAGCCATTGCGGCCAGGTTCCTCGGTCCAGATCCCCGCTGATGGGTGGCTGGATGCGCTGGGGAGCTTCACGTTCGAGGTTCTGGTCTACCCGACCCGCCTTGGCGGCGGAGCTCAGATGCTGGCTCGCCTGGCCGGATTCGAGTTGTTCATCGACGATTACGGCGCTTTGGGTCTGGGCATTGGTGGACCGACCGGGTTCGTGCTGCGGGCCACCCGTGCGGTGGTGGCGCGTCGTTGGTGGAGGGTGACCGCGGGGTTTGATCAGGCCCGCGGCCAGCTTGTTCTGCGCCATGAGCCGTTGTCTACCCGCTCGCCGAGCGACCGGCTGCTGCTGCACGCCGGGTCGGTCGAGGTTGTGGCGGATGGCCTCGTCGGAGTTCGTGCCGGGGGAGGCCCACTGGTGCTCGGGGGCAGCTTCGACGGGCGGCTCGAGGCCCCGATCCTGCGGGGCAGTGCGCCCGCGGCCGAACTCGACGAGCAGCAGTGGGCGGCATGGGATTTTTCCCTTGGGATGGAGTCGGTCACGGTGACAGACACCGGGCCTCGTGGTCTGCACGGCCGTACCTACCAAAGTCCGACCCGGGCGGTGACCGGCGCCCACTGGGACGGCTCGGTGCAGCGTTGGACCGATGATCCAGCTCAGTACGCCGCCATCCATTTCCATCGTGACGATCTCAGCGATGCCGGGTGGGACAGCGACGTCCGCCTGACCATACCGAATGGTCTGGCTTCGGGAGTGTATGCGGTGCGGATCACCGCCGCGGACGGAGAGATCGACCGGGTGCCTTTCGTGGTGCGGCCCGCGACGGGAGCGGCCACTGCGCCGGTGGCGTTGCTGTTGCCGACGGCCACCTACTGGGCCTATGCCAACCACCGTATGAGCATCACCGGCGCCGAGTTCTTTGCCGCGAACCCCAACCTGCGTCCGGAGTTCCGTTACATCAAGGACCATCCCGCCGTGGGCTACAGCATGTACGAGTACCACGATGACGGTAGCGGGGTGATGTACTCGTCGCGGCGCCGCCCGGTGCTGAACCTGCGTCCGGGGGCAGATGGGTGGGCATTCACCGCCGACACCAATCTCATCGCCTATCTCACGCAGCTCGATGTGGCCTTTGACGTGATCACCGATGACGACCTGCACCGTGAGGGGAGCTCGTTGCTCGAGCCGTACCGCGTCGTCATGACCGGCAGCCACCCCGAGTACTGGTCGACGGCCATGCTTGACGGGCTGACAAGTTGGCTCGACGGAGGGGGCCGGCTGATGTATCTCGGCGGCAACGGCTTCTACTGGCGGGTGGCCTGGAGCGTTGACGAGCCGTGGGTGATGGAAGTCCGCCGGGCGGAGGACGGGACCCGGGGCTGGATTGCGGAGCCCGGCGAGTACTACCACGCCTTCGGTGGCGAGTATGGCGGCTTGTGGCGCCGTCTGGGCCGAGCCCCAAACCAACTGGTCGGGGTGGGCTTCGCGGCCCAAGGATTCGACCGGGCATCGCCCTACCGCCGTCATCAAGCGAGCATTCAAGGCCGGGCGGCTTGGATTTTCGACGGGGTTGAGGCCGAGGTGTTCGGGGGGTTCGGCATCGGCGGTGGCGCCGCAGGCCAGGAGATCGACCGGTTCGACACCACGCTGGGCTCACCGGCCCACGCAGTGGTGCTCGCCACCTCCTTCGACCACAGCGCGCAGATGTTGCGCACCAAGGAGGAGTTCCTCGCCACCGCATTGTTGGACCACGATGGAAAGATCCGCTCCGATGTGGTGTTCTTCGAGGGCCCGGCCGGTGGCGCAGTGTTCTCGGTCGGTTCGATCTCGTGGTATGGCGCTCTGGCCCACAATGGCTACGACAACGACGTCGCCACCATCACCAGCAACGTGCTGCGCCGCTTCGTTGATCCGGCGCCTTTCGCGCCTCCCGACGCCCACTGAGCGGGCCACCGCGCTGGGTCACGGGGTGTGGGCGGCGTCTGCGGCCTCGACGTCGTCACGGCGGATGCCCAACACAAACAGCGCGGCATCGAGAAAGGGCACGTTGAGCGCGGTGTCAGCGGCATCGGCCACTACCGGCTTGGCGTTGAAGGCGATACCGAGCCCGGCCCGGGCCAACATCTCGAGATCGTTGGCCCCATCGCCGATGGCCACGGTCTGGTGTAGTTCAATGCCCTCGGCCACGGCGACTTCGGTGAGGATTTCGGCTTTGCGGCGGCGATCCACGATTGCACCGACGAGTTCTCCGGTCAGCTTTCCTTCCACGATCTCGAGCTGGTTGGCGAATGCGTGGTCGAGGCCGAGTTCCTCCTTGAGGGCGTCGGTGAAGTGGGTGAATCCTCCCGAGACGATCATCGTGCGGAAACCCAGACGCTTGAGGGTGCGCACAAAGGTGCGGGCGCCCGGTGTGAACCGCAGTCGTTGGCGGGCCCGTTCAAGGACCGCGACGTCGAGACCGGCGAGCAGCGCCACCCGGGCCCGCAGCGCCTCCTCGAAATCGAGTTCGCCGGCCATCGCGGCTGCGGTGATGCGGGCCACCTCCTCGCGGCAGCCTGCCTCGTCGGCCAGCAACTCGATGACCTCGTCCTGGATGAGGGTGGAGTCCACGTCAAGTGCGACCAGGCGCATCGCTCGTCGCCGCAACCCATCGGGTTGCACCGCCACATCGAAATGGAGGGTGCGGGAGGCGGCCACCAACTGTTCACGGATGGGTCCGATGTCGTCGGTGGAGATCACCAGTTCGTACGCCGTTACCGGGAAGCGGGCCAGACAGGTGATGCGCTCGATGTTGGCGCCGTGGTCTGCGATGGCCGCAGTGACCGCAGCCATCGCGTCCGAGGCGATGGGATTGCCCAGAACCGTCACGGCGTAGCAGGGGGCTTTGCGGGTGGCGTGGGAGGCGGGATCGACCGGCTCGAACTCAATGTGCATGCCTCGTTCCCACGCCATCAGCAACAGTTGGCTGATGAGCGGACGCTGGTCGGCCACCTCGATCAGCACGCTGAGATGTAACCGCCCTCTTACGGTGATGAGTTCGACGTCAACGACCTCGGCCCCGGCCTCGGCGAGGTGGCCCATGAGCGCGGCGGTGACCCCAGGCTGATCGTGCCCGGAGACATGCACCAGAAGATGCCCGCCCACCATCAGATCGTGGTTGCTCTGGGCGGGGCTCAGCGGCCCGCAGCCTTCAGCGCGTCGTAAATCTCTTTGCATGTGGGACAGACCGAATAGCGGTCTGGATTGCGGTTGGGAATCCACTTTTTGCCGCACAGCGCCACGGCCGGCACTCCCTCGATGTTCGCTCGCATGATGTCGGACTTGCGCACGTAGTGCGAAAAACGGTCGTGGTCTGCGTCATCGGTATCGGCCAGAGTGGGTTCCACGACGGGGGTGGTGACCGTTGCGCTCATCGCCAACCAGCGTATCCCGTGACCCAGGGTGAGTCCGACGTGGCATGGCGGCGCTGCAGCGGCCATACTGGATGGCCGCCCGAACGCTGGAGACGAAACGTGCAGAAGGACATCCACCCCAACTATCGCCCGGTCGTGTTTCAGGACCGCGCCGTGGACTACGCCTTCCTGACCAAGTCCACGATCCAGACCACCGAGACCATTGTCTGGGAGGACGGCAACACCTATCCGTTGGCGAAGGTGGACATCTCCCATCGGAGCCATCCGTTCTTCACCGGGACGATGACCATCGTGGACACCGCCGGTCGGGTGGAGCGCTTCGAGCGCCGCTACGGCCGCCGGAACAAGTAAGCGGTCCAGCCCGAAAAACACCGAGGGGGTGGGAGCAGCGCTCCCACCCCCTCGGGTGTTTTTGCGGGGCCGCGGCCTAGTTGCCCTGGAAGTTGGGCAGGCGCCGTTCCGCGGTGGCCCGGATGCCTTCCTTGAAGTCTTCGGTACGGCGCAAGCGATCCTGCTCCACGAGTTCGTGGTCGGTCGCCTTCTTGACCTTCTCGGCCAAATCGCCCCGCAAAGTTTGACGGATCGAGGTCACCGCAAGCGGGGCCGACCGGGCGATCTCCAACGCGAAGGCGTGGGCTTCTTCGCGCAGGGACTCCGCGGGCACCAGGCGATCGGCCATGCCGATGGCCAAGGCCTCCTCGCCGTTGACCCGTCGGCCCGTGTAGAGCAGCTCCATGGCCTTTTGCTGGCCGACCAGTGCCGGCAGGGTCACGCTGAGCCCGAAGCCCTGGTGGAATCCGAGTCGGGCGAAGTTGGCGGCGAAGCGCGCTTCGGGGCTCGCCACCCGGAAGTCCGCCATCAGCGCCACGCCGAGGCCGCCGCCGATGGCGGCACCTTGGACCGCGGCGACGACCGGTGTCCTCGTCGAGAACAACCGGACCGCTTCAAGGTAGAGCTGGCCGGGCTTTTCTTCGGTGCGCGGGCCGCCGAAGTTGGCGCCGGCACAGAAGGACTTTCCGTCGGCGCACAACACAATGGCCCTGGTGGCGTCGTGGTCGTCAAGCGCGGTGAAGGCATCGGCGAGGGCCGCGATCAGCGCGTGGTCGAAGTAGTTGTGCGGCGGGCGCTGGATTTCGACCGTGGTGACAAAGTCGTCGCTGGTCGTGATACCAAGGTCCGGAAACGAGCCGATGCTGCTCATCAGGTGTGATCCCCCGTGTCGAAAGTGTGGCCGATGAAAGTGTGGCCGATGAAAGTGTGGCCGATGGTGGTGCGTTCGACCGCGGTGGGTCCGCATGACGCGCGCATCGAGGCTGGCGCAGGTTAGCGGACGCGGTCCAGGCGCGGCTCGGTGACCCGCCACCGCGGGCTCACGGCGCGGACGCGGTGCTCAGGCCGGGTCGGGGGCGAGGGTGACCACGGTGCCCAACTCGTCGCCGATGGCACTGTCCAACGAGCTGATATTGCCCGACTCCATCACGTCAGTCCGGGCCAGCGCCAAGCGCGCCAGGTCCGCTGACGGTGCGCTCACCACCATTGATTCGATTGCGGCGCGCAAGGACTTGCGGGCTTCGGTCTTGGCCCGCCGGGCCGCCCCGAGAACGTCGGTGGCTACCCGGTAGACCTCTCGATCGGCGCCGTGACGCAAGGCCGCCTCGTCGGGCCAGCGTGAGGTATGGACCGAGCCGTCACGCCACCATGACCAGACCTCTTCGGTGGCGAAAGGCAGGAAGGGCGCGAACAGCTTGAGCAGGGTCTCGAGGGACTGTTCCAGCGCGGCGCGCGCCGACGCCGCCGGGCCATCGCCCTGCGAGCCGTAGGCTCGGCCTTTCACCAGCTCCAGGTAGTTGTCGCAGAAGTCCCAGAAGAATGCTTCGGTCCGTTCCAACGCCCGGGCATAGTCGTAGGCATCGAAGGCTGCGGTCGCTTCGCCCACAAGGTCGGCGAGCCGCTCAACCATGGCCTGGTCTACGGGTTCGCTCAACACTGCGTCCCCGCCGGCAGGGCCTAGCGACAGGGTGAACTTCGAGGCGTTGAGCAGCTTGATGGCAAGGCGCCGACCGATCTTCATCTGGCCCTCGTCGAAGGCCGTGTCGACGCCCGGTCGGGCCGAGGTCGACCAGTAGCGCACCGCGTCGGAGCCGTACTGCTCGAGCAGGGCAAGGGGCGTGACCACGTTGCCCTTTGATTTCGACATTTTCTTGCGGTCGGGATCGAGGATCCAGCCGGACAGAGCGGTATCGGTCCACGGCAACGAGTCATCGTCGAAATGGGCTCTCACCACCGTCGAGAACAGCCAGGTGCGGATGATGTCGTGGGCTTGGGGACGCAGGTCGTAGGGGAACACTCGCTCGTAGAGGCCGGCCACGGCCTCGTCCGATTCCTGCCAGTAGCCACCGATTTGCGGGGTCAACGAGGACGTGGCCCACGTATCCATGATGTCGGGGTCCCCCATGAAGCCCCCCGGAACCCCGCGCTGGGCGGCGTCGAAGCCATCGGGGACATCGGTGGAGGGATCGATGGGAAGCCGTGATTGGTCCGGTACCAACGGTTCGTCGTAGATGGCAACGCCCTCGTCATCGAGCCGGTACCAGATGGGTATGGGCACGCCGAAGAAGCGCTGGCGGCTGATCAGCCAGTCGCCGTTGAGCCCGGCCACCCAGCTCTCGTAACGATGACGCATGTACTCCGGATGCCAGCGAAGCTCCCGACCGCGAGCCAGCAGCGCCTCGCGCAGCACCGGGTCCCTGCCGCCGTTGCGGATGTACCACTGGCGGGTGGCCACGATCTCGAGGGGCCGGTCGCCTTTTTCGAAGAACTTCACCGGGTGGGTGATGGCGCGAATCTCGCCGCGCAGCTCTCCGCTCTCCTGCAAGAGTTCAACGACGGCGGCCTGGGCCTGTTTGACGGTCTTGCCGGCGATCCGAGCGAAGGCCTCAAGACCGCTCTCCGAGGTGATCGCCTCGGGCGGACTGGCCAGGATCCGACCGTCCCAGCCGATGATCGAGCGGGCTGGCAGGTTTAGCTCGCGCCACCAGGTGACGTCGGTGAGGTCACCGAAGGTGCAGACCATGGCGATCCCGGTGCCTTTGTCGGGGTCGGCGAGTTCGTGGGCCCGGATCGGTACCTCGACCCCGAAGACCGGGGTGGTGACCGTGGTACCGAACAACGGCTGGAAACGGGTGTCCTGGGGGTGTGCCACCAGCGCCACGCACGCCGCCAGCAACTCGGGGCGGGTGGTGTCAATCTCGATGTCGCCTGCGCCTGCCGGGCGGTGAAACACCAGCTTGTGGTAGGCGCCGGGTTGCTCACGGTCCTCAAGTTCGGCCTGGGCCACCGCGGTGCGAAAATCGACATCCCACAGGGTGGGGGCCTCTTGTTGGTAGGCCTCCCCGCGGGCGAGGTTGCGTAGGAACGCTCGTTGAGACACGCGGCGGCTGCGCTCGTCGATGGTGGCGTACACCAGGGACCAGTCCACCGACAGACCAAGGCGGCGGAACAGGTCCTCAAAGGCCTTCTCGTCGGTGGAGGTCAGCCGCTCGCACAGTTCGATGAAGTTGGGTCTGCTGATCGAGATCTGCTGTTTGGGTGGCTCCGGGGGTGGTTCAAACCCGGGCTCGTAGGGCAGCGACGGGTCGCAGCGCACTCCGAAATAGTTCTGCACCCGGCGTTCGGTGGGCAGGCCGTTGTCGTCCCAGCCCATCGGGTAGTACACGGCCTTGCCCCGCATTCGCTGATAGCGGGCCACGGCATCGGTGTGGGTGTAGGAGAACACATGGCCCACGTGCAGCGAACCCGACACCGTCGGCGGTGGCGTATCAATGGAGTAGACCTCGGGCCGGGTCTTGGTCCGGTCGAAGGTGTAGGTGCCCTCGTCAGTCCAGACGCGGTCCCAACGCGCTTCGACACCGTCGAGTGACGGCTTGTCAGGGACCTGCCTTTGGCGGGGTGCTGCGCTCATGTCTCTCCCGAAGCTACTGGCCGCACAACGTACCGTTTCGCGCCGCGGCAGCCAGATTCCACGCCGCCTCGCAACAGCGGCCTAGTGGCCTCAGCCGATCAGCGATCGGGTGCGGTGTCGGTGAGCACGACCAGTGCCCCGCCGTAGAGGGCCACCCACACGTTGCGGGTGGCCGGGTCGTAGGCGATGCCGATGGGCTGGTCACCGATGACGATTCTCTGGGTGACCGTGAACGTATCGGTCGCCACTTTGGCCACCGTGTTCGAGTCGTAGTTCACCACGTAAAGGGCGCTGCCGTCATCGGAGATGGTCATGCTGCGCGCCTGGCTGCCGGTGGGTGCGCGTGCCACCACCTCGCCGTTCACGGGGTCGATCTTCGCCACCTCGCCCGCGGAGTTGATGGTGGCGTACAGCCAACGTCCCGCAGGGTCCATGACGAGATGGCGGGGCCCTGAACCAACCCCGGAGATCCACGACACGGCCAAGGTGTCGAGATCGATCACGGCGATGTCGTAGGAGCCCATCACCGCGACATAGGCCACGTTGCGGCCCGGGTCCACGGCAATGCCCCTCGGGTAGGCACCGAGGGGGATTCGATGGGTCTCCCGAGCGGTGGCGGCGTCCACCACGCTGAGGTCGTAGCCGCACCAATTGGACACCAGGATGCGGTCGTCGCGGGCCGTGAGGGCCACAAACTTTGGCACCGGACCCACCTCGATGGCCTGATCGATGGCCATCGTCGCCACGTTTACGCGGTACAGGTAGCTGTTGTCATGCTCGGACGCCGGGCGGCACACATCGTCGCCGGGGTTGGAGAAGCCAGGCCCGAACATCTGGTAGTTCGACACGTAGACGTAGCGGCCGTCGCTGGTCGGGGCGGCTTCGACCGGAGCGCCTTGGAAGGACCCTGGCCGGTTCGGGTGGCCGAGTTCCTCGAGGCGGACCTCGTCTTCGATGGTCGCCACCGGCTCGAAACTGCGGTTGTACACGGTGATGGTGTGGCTGTACATCATGTTCTGGGCGAAGAACAGCCCGCCCGGTATGTACACGACGGACTTCGGTGTGAGGCCTGGCCCGGTGATGACCTCGGTCTGGATCATGGTGCGCTGTGCCGCCGTCAGGCCGTCAGCAGGGACCAGCATCGTGAAGACGGGCGGGCCGGGGACGCTCGATGACGTGGTGGACGTGCTGCCGGCTGTGGTGGCGTCGCTGGCCGGGGTGGACATCGTGGCGGCGCTGCTGGCCGTGGGGTCAGAGGGGCCCGCCTCGCCGTTGCGCAGCCGGACGTGGTTGACCATGTCATCCACGGAAAAGTTCACGGAGGCGGCGAGAAAGACAACGGCAAGGGTCAAGGCCACCACTACGTCGAGGACGCGAAGGCGTGGCCTGCTTGTCCAGCGGTGCGTTGGGCGGCGACGTCCGGGCCCCGCTGGGCTCTCCCCGGCTCGATCGGCGTCGACGGGTGCTTGATCGGGATCGCTCGGCCGCGGCGGCTCCGCTCCGACCGACGCCAAAAAAATTGTCGCAACCATGTTGGTCGACCAGCCCAATTGTGGCGGCGGTGCGGCCATGCTCACCGTTCGGAGCATACGGAGGGCCAACCGACTTCGGGTGGATATGACGTCCGGAGCCATGGCCGATCGAGGGTGACTGCGGCCGCGGTTCAGCCGTGGCCGAGCAGCACTTTGGCGCGTTCGCGCAGTTCGATCTTGAGCACCTTGTTGGAAGCGTTGAGCGGCAGTGCCTCGACCATCCACACCTGGCGCGGGACCTTGTAGTTGGCCATGCGCTCGCGGCACCAGGCGATCACCTCGTCGGGCGCGATGCGGCTACCAGGGGCCACCACCACGAATGCCGCGCCGACTTCGCCGAGGCGCTCATCGGCGATTCCGATCACCGAGACCTGGCCGATGTCAGGGTGTTCGATCATCATCCGTTCGATTTCCGCCGGGTAGGCGTTGAACCCGCCGACGATGAACATGTCCTTCTTACGATCGGTGATGTCGATGTAGCCGCGCTCGTTCATCACGCCGATGTCGCCGGTATGGAGCCAGCCATCGGCGTCGATGGTTTCCGCTGTCTGTTCGGGGTCCCCGAGGTAGCCGAGCATGTTGGTATAGCCCCGCACCACGATCTCACCCGCTTCGCCCGAGGGCAGCTCGTGGCCCTCGTCGTCGACGATGCGCACCTCAACCCCAGGGATGGCCCGGCCTGAGGTCGTGGCGATGGTCTCGGCGTCGTCCTCGGCCCGGCAGGCGGTGGCGATCCCGGTGGTCTCGGTCATGCCGAAAGCGGTGATGACCACTTCGAACCCGAGACGTTGACGCATCTGGATGACCATCTCCACGGGGATGGTGGCGGCCCCGGTGACACAGCGGCGCAGTGAGGAGAGGTCGTAGTCCTCGAGGCGGGCATGGTTCAGCAGGCTCTGAAAGATCGCCGGCGGCCCGGGCATGATGTTGATCTTTTCCTGCGCGATGCTTTGGAGTACCTGGTCTAGGTCGAAAACGGCGCAGGGCACGATGGTGGTGCCGTACAGCAGGCACGGCACGATGCCCCCGTTGAACCCGAACGCATGGAAGAACGGGCTGATGATGAGGAATCGCTCCTCTCGCTGCATGCCCATGCACTCGCCGTAGAAGGCGAACGCGCGCAGTAGCGGTTCGGCCGCAACCATCACCCCTTTGGGTAAGCCGGTGGTTCCCGAGGTGAACATCACTAGGGCCACCTCGTCGCCGCTGCGGCAGGTGGAGCGCTCCATCCTTTCGGCGCGGGCGACGTCGTCGGTCTTGGCCTTGAACTCGGCCAAGCTCACCGTGGCTTCGGCGATGTCGCCGCGCAGGATGACGGTGTGACGCAGCGCCGGTAGGTCGGCCTTGGCCTCGCGCAGCAGTGCCGGATAGTCGGTGCCGAGAAAGCCGTTGACGGTGAACAGCATCGTCGCCTTCGACTTCTGTAGGACATAGGCCGCCTCCTGGCCCCGAAAACGGGTGTTCACCGGAACGACAATGCCGCCGGCACGGAACGTGGCGAACGCCGCGACCACCCATTCCCAGATGTTGGGCGCCCATACCGCCACCGCATCGCCTGGTTGTAGGCCATGGGCCACCATCGCCGCCGCGGTTTCGTCGATCACGTCGGCAAGTTCGGCGAAACTCAGGCGGACATCGCCGTCCACCACGCCGGGCAGATCGCCATGCTCGTTACGAGCATGGTCGACAAGTCCGCTCAAGGTTTTCGGCAATGACCAGGTCATGGGCTTTCCTTCCCGGGGGTACCGCCCGCGGCAGTATGTGCCGGACCCTACCGAGCGGCCGGGCGCGGAAGCGAGGGGGCAGCGATCTTTGCCCTGGGTCCTCAGGCGGGAACGGCCCTAGATCCCGGCGAGGCCCACGTCGGCCACTCTCGCCGTGGCGTCAGCTGTCACCGCCGGGCCGGCTTGGGCTGATGACCGCGGCGTCCACTGCATCGAGTAACTCGTCGAGGTCGTGGCGACCGTGAGATTGGACCGTGCCGGTGGCCAAGCGCAGCGGTGCGAGCTGGAGCTGGTTCAGCTGCAGGGTCAGTTCCTCGCGGATGCGTTCGAGCACCCGTCTGGCATCGCCGATCGACGCGCCGGGTAGGACCGCCACCAGTTCGTGAGGCCCGACGCGGCCTACGGTGTCATCGGGCCGCAGGTAGCGCACGGTGACACGCTCGAAGCAGCGCAAGGCCTGTGCCATGGCTTGTTCACCGTGGCGGTCGCGGTAGTGGGCGATGTCCTCGACGTCACAACGGGCGAGCGCGAAGGGAGTGAGCGAGCGCAGCAACCCGCTGATCCGCCCGTCTAATGCGGCGCGGCCGAATACCCCATTGGCATCCGCGAGGTCCACCTCGTTGGGGACGAGCTGCGCCATGGAAAGCCGGGCCTCGATGCGTGCCGCGAGGCTTTCGAGGGCGGCGACGTCAAAATCTTGGGCGGGATGAGTTGTCGGCGCGGTGCGGTGCAGCACGCCCGCAGGTGATCCGACAATGCGGATCGGGACACAGACCGCCGAACACGCCTGCCCCTCCCGATGGGCCAGCAACGGGCAGGCATCGATGTCCTCGGAGGAACTCCACCGCAAGGTGCGGTCGCGGCGAATGGCCTCGCACTGTGCGGCGGTGCTCACCGCACAACCGGGACCCTCGCCATCGGGGCCGGTCTCGGCCACCTGGGCTAGGGGCGCCGAGCGCCCGTGACGATCGGGACCTGACACCATCAGCACCTCGGCGCGAGCCTCGGGCCACATTGCGCCGAGGGCACGGCTCGCCAACTCGAACAGGTCGCGCTCGTTGTGGGCCCGTTCGAGCGCTCGGTCCAACTGGCGGTCGAAATCGAGTCGGCGGGCGAGGCGCTCGGCTTCTGGCAGCGGTGGATCTTCCGGGGGGATTGGTTGCTCAGTGGCGGCGAGCCGCGGGAGCACGAACCATGCCGCCACCGTGGCCAAGCACGCCGCCAGCAGGGCGGTCGACGCGCTCCGGCCGAGGTCGTCGCGGCCGCCAACAAGCTGCGTTGCTACTACGGCGATCCCGTAACACCCCAAGACACTGACCGTCACACCGAGGCACAGCCGGACTCGGGGCGTCCCCATTTGCGCGGACATGGCGTGGCTATCGGACGGTTCATGCCCTAGCTGTAGCGGTTCGTGTCGCTGTCCTCGCGGCGGTGGCGTGGTGCTGGTTGTTTTCTGGCCCGTTCAGCGGGGCCGGAGGCCCGCTAGCCTTGCTCGCTGTGCTGCACCTCTTCGACACCGCCCGGGGACGGGTCGTCCCCTTCGAAACTAACGAGCCGAACAAGGTCTCCATGTACGTGTGCGGCCCCACCGTGTACGGGCCACCCCATTTGGGTCACGGACGGTTTTCCCTCGTCTTTGACGTGCTGCGTCGGTACCTCGAGTGGTCCGGTTTCGAGGTTCGCTACGTGTCCAATATCACCGACATCGACGACAAGATCATTGATCGGGCACAACGCGAGGGCCGTCCTTGGCAGGACATCACTGCGAAATGCGAGTCGATCTGGTTCAAGGCGATGGATGGCTTAGGGGTGAAACGGCCGACGGTGACCCCCCATGCCACTGAGTACGTCGAGCCGATGGTGGCGCTGATTGCCGAGTTGCTGGGTTCGGGCAAAGCCTACGAAACCTCCGACGGGGTCTACCTCGATTGCTCCACGGTGCCCGGCTACGGCCTGCTTGCCCGTCAGAGCCTCGACTCCCTGCTGGCCGGAGCGCGGGTGCAGGGCAGCGATGAGAAGCACAACCCCACTGACTTCGCGCTGTGGAAAAAGGCTAAGCCGGGCGAACCGAGTTGGCCTGCACCCTGGGGTGAGGGTCGGCCTGGCTGGCACACCGAGTGCGTCGTGATGTCCCTTGACCTGCTCGGTGAGGGGTTCGACCTGCATGGTGGCGGCCAGGACCTCGCCTTCCCCCACCACGAGAACGAACGGGCTCAGGCCCTCGCGGTCGGCAAGACCTTCGCCAAGCACTGGACCCACAACGGCTTCGTCGAGGTCGACGGCGAAAAGATGTCCAAGTCGTTGGGCAATTACACCAACCTGCTCGACCTGCTCGACCGCCATGATGGGCGCGCCTATCGGATGCTGGTCCTGCGCTCGCATTACCGTTCACCGGTCGAGGTCACCGAGGTCACCATCGCCGATGCCGAGCGATCGTTGGACCGCCTCGATGCTTTCGCCCGCCGCACGGTGGGCTTGGCGGACGGCAGCACCGTGGCCGATTCCGCCACCATGGAGCAGTTTCGTCGGGCCATGGACGAGGACCTGAATACCGCTGGCGCGCTCGACTATTTGTTCCGGGCGGTGCGTTCGGCCAACACAGCGCTTGACGCTGAGGACGATGCCACCGCGGCGTCGCTGGCGGCGGCGGTCCGCGAGATCTGCCGTGCGGTTGGTTTGGCCTTGCGCGAGGAGGACAGCGGTGGGCCGCCCATCGAGGTGCTGATCCTCGCCGAAGCGCGGGCATCGGCGCGGGCGGCCAAGGATTTTGCCGCCGCGGACCGTATCCGGGGCGAGCTGAGCAGCCACGGCTGGCTGGTCGAGGATTCGGCCCAGGGTCCACAGCTTCGCCGCAAGAGCTGACTCAGCTTTGGGGTCGCGCCCGGCCTGGAGAGAGAGATGCTCGGTCCGAGCGCAGCCACATCATGCTGCACCCGGACCGCGCGTCGGCTCAGCTCGCGGGAGCAGGAGCGGGGCGTCCACCACCGGGGTGACCGGGGTGGCCGCGGTGACCGCGGTGACCGCCGGGGAAGGCCGGCTTCTCACCGTTCATCATGGCGGTGGCGCGTTCGGTGGCCTTGCTGAGCATCTGGTCGGCCTCCGCCTGCGTGTGCCTACCCGAGGTGACCTCCTCGGCGAGGTGGGCCTTCAGTTCGGCGAGCATGGCGTCGAGCACCGTCTGGGTGGAGACACCCTTGCCGGCGGCAATTGCCGCCAGCGACTGACCCGACTGGAGGGCCGTGCGGACCTCTTCGGGGGTCATACCGAGTGCCGCCGCGATCGCCGCGCTGTTGGGCTTGGCAGCCTGGCCGCGGGGTCCGCCCTTGCCCTCGGGGCGAGCGGCGTCGAGGGCTTTCTGCACGCTGTCGGCCTGGGTCTGGCTGAGGGTCCCGTCCGAGACGAGCCCGCTCAACACGGTGCTGATGCGGCTGACGGTGCCCGTCGCTGCGGCCTCGGCCGCGCCGGCGACGGTGGGGCCGGCGATGGCGACCGTCGCGCCTGTGGCGGCGAGGGTGGCGGCGAGAGCGAGGGCAGCCATGGCACGTTTCGCTTGGTTCATGGACGTTCCTTCCTTTTCGTTTCCGGTCGAACCGGGGCTGTCATCAGTGTCGGCCTTGGCCCTTGGAGGGACCTGGGCACATCCTGGGAGTTTCCGCACAACCGCCGTTCGTTCCTAGGAGGCCGCCGGGAAAGCCGCAAGGCCGATCGGTCTAGGAGCGCCGACGTCGTCTCGCCCGCGCCGTGGTTGGTGCCATGGTCAGGGTTCACGGCCGGGTAGGAAACGCTGGTCGACCCAGCCCTGGTGGTAAGGGGTGAAAAAGGCGACGTCGATACCGGTTCGGGAGATCAGCCAACTCCCCGAGACCCGGGAGTAGGTGTCGGCGTAGGTGGCGGCGAGCCAGGTTGCCTGCTCGCCGTTGCGGTCCGCACTGGTACAGGGCTGGAACAGCAGCCAATGGCCCGTGGCGCTGTCCCCATCGGGGCCGATGTCGATAATCGGGTTCATCACCTGGTGACGGGCGATGGTCAGACGTCTGGAGGCGCCCTGGAAATGGCGGCGGATGGCCTCGCGGCCGTTGGCCACCCCAAAGGTTCGTCCCCCGTCCCACACGGCGTCCTCGGTGAACAGCTCGGCGAGGCGGTCCGCGTCGTAACCGTCATCGCAGGCCGCGCAGTACCGTGCTTTGAGCTGCTTGAGGGCCTCGATGTCCTCTAGGCGGCGCAGGCGAGCCTCGAGGTCGGTCAGATCGGCCATTGGTACATCCTCTCCGGCGGCAGCACGTCGAACAACCCGGTTCAGGCCGGGGCGATCCAGGCATCGAGGTCGATCTCAAGGGGCATGGGAATGAACAGGACCTCCGCCGCGCCCTGCACGGTGCGGGTCAAGTGCCCCCGGCTAGCCACGTCGTCGGCCAGGAATGCATGGCCAGGACCGAACCGGCGGCTGGCGCCGTCGCCGGTGGTGACTTCCACGGTGCCGGCGAGCACGACCACGATCTGGCGCTGCGGGGCGGGATGCCAGCTCTGGTCGAGCCCCGCTGGCAGCGCAACGAACTGCACCGACGGCGAGCTGAAGCGACGGGAGCCCTCGATGAGGTGTCCCTCGCCGTCGCGACGTTCGAAGGGCAGAGCGACGTCGACCTCCGCGAAAACCGACCCGCCGTCCTCGGCGGGGTGGAACCGGGTGATGCGCATGGGCCATCGTACCGCCTGGCGGTCGACCAGAAGCTGCTCAGACGGTTGGTAACGTGCGGCGATGCAGATCGGGGCGCAGTACCAAGGTGACCATCGGGGACCGAAGATCTTCGCCCGCCGGGCCGAGGCCGCCGGGTTCGACTCGGTCTGGGCGGGCGACCACGTCGGCCACCTCGGCGATGGCATCGCCACGCTGGGCTGTTTCGCCGGGGTCACCGAAGAGATCACCATCGGGCTCAACCTGTTGGTGCTGCCATGGCGTCCGGCGGCGGTGGTGGCCAAGGCCATGGCGACCATCTCGCTGATGGCTCCTGGCCGGGTGGTGGCGGGCTTCGGAGTCGGCGGTGAGTTCCCGGCCGAGTTCAGCGCCACTGGCACCGACCTGCATCGCCGCGGGGCGTACACCGACGACGCCTTGGAGCTCATAGACAAGCTGTGGACCGGCGAGCCGGTCAGCCATCACAGCCCGTGGGCACAGCTCGATGGGTTCCGACTCGAGCCGGTGCCGGTCCGGCCCGAGGTGTGGATCGGCGGCCGGTCCGAGGCGGCGTTGCGCCGGGCGGTGCGCTTCGGCGACGGTTACGTGCCCTACCTGGTTAGCCCGGGGCAGTTTGCCAAGCGTCGTCGTCGACTGTTTGAGCTCGCGGCGCAAGCCGACCGGTCGATGGCGGGGTTTCGGTTCGGTTGTCTCGTCAGCATGATCCCCGCCGATAACGTCGAGCAGGCGACCGAAATCGGGCTGAGTGGCCTGCGGCTGTCGGGGCTGACCCCCGAGGCGGTTCGGGGCATGTATCTGCTCGGTGACGACGACTCGATCTTGGCGCGGATCAAGGAGTATGCCGACGCCGGCGTGCAGCACCTGATCGTGGGCTGCATGCCCGGTGAGGACCACCAGATTGACGCTTTTTATGCCGCATGCGGCCGGTTGCTCGGCCCGGCCCGGGCGCTGCAAGGTGTCAGCTCGGAGACCTCAGCGGCGTAGGACGCTGAGGTCATACACCGCCACCAGGCTGCGGTGCGCGGCCATCGGTCAGCCGAGCACCCGCCGATACAACGCGATGAGGCGTTCCCAGTGGCGCTCCGCGGCCGTCTTATCGAAACACCACCGCTGCGGGAAGGCGAAGCCGTGGTGGACCTCAGGTTGGATCTCGAGTTCGCCCCGAACGCCGGATCGCTCGAAATGGCCCCGCAATTCCGCCACCATCTCCGGCGGGGCGAGGTTGTCGTGCTCGGCACAGCTGATGTAGATCTCGCCGCTGATACGGCCGAGGTTGAGATGGGGGCTCTCCTCGGCGTCGCTCACCAGCCAGGTGCCGTAGAAGGAGGCGGCGGCTCGCACCCGGTCGGGAAAGCGGGCGGCGGCGGCGAGGGCGTAAGGGCCGCTCATGCAGTAACCATGGGCGCCGATGGGCCCGGGACGCACCTCGGGGCGACCGTCGAGGTAGGTCATGATGTCGGCGATATCTTCCATGACGGGAGGTATGGTCATCTTCGTGCGGATGGCCCGCATCCGCCGGTAGTCGTCGCTGCCTTCGCTGAGCACGTCGGCTCCGAACAGGCTGTCACGCCCCGCCCGGTAGTACAGGTTTGGCAGCACCACTACGTAGCCGACGCTGGCCAGACGCCGAGCCATGTCGCGTAGCTCTTCCCGGACCCCGGGCGCGTCCATGAGCAGCAGCACGGCCGGATGCGGCCCACCACGTTCAGGGTGGCACAGAAAGCTGGCCATGGCCCCGGCCCGGGTGAGAATGTCCACGTCTTGTTCGATCATGGGTCACTCCTGCTCGCGGTGATCTGCTGTGAAGTCATTCCGTAGGTGAAGTCATTCCGTGGGCCGATTCGTCAGTAGGGCGATTCGCCGGCGTAGGGCTCGCCGACGTAATAGGCCGCCGGCCTGATGATCTTGCGTTCGGTGGCCTGTTCGAGGATGTGGGCGCACCAGCCCACGATCCGGGCGGTGGCGAATGTGGCGGTGAACGAGGAGCGTGGGATGGAGCACCCTTCCAGCACGATCGGTGCATATAAGTCCACGTTGGCCCCGAGGCGTCTCCCGGCGAGGACCTCAGCAGCAGCCGCCTCCACGGCGACCGCTAGGCGATAGCGCTCCGGCGAGAGCGTGGCGCACACCTCTCGCAGTACTGGCGCCCGGGGGTCGGTGCGGCGGTAGACGGCATGGCCGAAGCCGACGATGCGTTCACGTGATGCCAGCGCGTTGCGCATCCACGGAGCGGCCTGTTCCGGCTCGCCGATGGCATCGAGCATGTCCAGGACCCGGCTTTGCACCGCCCCATGGCGGGGACCGCTCAACGCGGCGTACGCCGCGGTGACACAGGCCCCGAGGTCCGCACCGGTGGAAGCCACCACTCGCGCCGTGAAGGCCCCCGCATTGAAACCGTGTTCGATGGTGAGACAGGCGTACGTTTCCAATGCCCGCACCGCCTCGGGAGAGACCGGCCCGCCGGTAAGCATGTGGAGGTAGCCGGCGATGTAGCCCACGCCGGGTTCGGGTTGCACTAGTTCGCGGCGGGCCACAGAGGCCGCGATTGCGGGGAAGGCGGAGATCAAGCGAACCGCGTCGGCACGTCGTTGGTTGGTGTCGATGTCAACGAGCGGACGTAGGCCCAAGATGGCGGCGTAGGCGGACACCGCGGTGCGCAGGTCGCCGAGGCGAAGGACCGGCTCAAGTTCGGCGGGCAGGGTGACTGCTTCGATGGCGCGTTCGCCCCGGTCGTCGAGGACCAGCGATGCCACGGCCTCGAAGCTCGACGTTCGGGCCAGGTCGATCGCTGACCGGCCACGGTAGTGGTAGGCCCCCTGCTCGCCGAGTACGTCACCGATACGGGTCGCGGTGACCGCGACCCCGGCCAGACCTTCTGGTACGTCGATCAGCTCCACTGACGTAGGTTAGCGAGAGTGGACGCTCCGGTTGGGTGGTGTCCTTGCCC
The DNA here is from genome assembly GCA_945906305.1 of Ferrithrix thermotolerans DSM 19514. Lineage (GTDB taxonomy): Bacteria > Actinomycetota > Acidimicrobiia > Acidimicrobiales > CAIXPF01 > CAIXPF01. Next base: position 62,351 of record CAMDQT010000002.1, read on the forward strand.
GGCGCGTTGAATGCTCGACGCGAGCCCCGGCAAGTCGCCTCTGGCGCACGGCGCGTGCCAGGCTTCAGGCCTCGGCGGAAGGCCGGGCAGGGGAGGAGCGCGATCGTGGCACGGGGTTTGGAGTTCGGGTGGTTGTCACCGGTGATTGGCAACCAATGGAGCGACCATCAGCCGATCGTGTTGCACCAGCAGCGCCACATCCTGCCGACCGCGCTGGCGCATTTCGATTCGCTGTGGGTGGCCGATCACTTCTACGGCTTCGACACCAAAACCGATCCGTTCATGGAAGGTTGGACCACGCTCACCTGGCTGGCGGCGAAGTTCCCTAACGTGGCGCTTTGCCATCACGTTCTGGGCCACGGCTACCGTCCGCCGGCGCTGACGGCCAAAATGGCCGCCACCCTGCAGGTGCTGTCGGAGGGCCGGTTCATCCTCGGCATCGGCGCCGGTTGGCGCGCGAAGGAGTACCTGGCTTATGGCTACGACTTCCCCCGTCCGCCGGTGCGTTTCGCCCAGTTGGAAGAGGTGGTGAAGATCTGCCGACTGATGTGGACGGAGGACGAGCCCTCCTTCGAGGGAAGGTACTACCGCATTGATGGTGCCGCCGCGCCACCCAAGCCCGACCCCATTCCGCCTATCTGCATCGGTGCCTCAGGTGAAAAGGTGGGCCTGCCCCTAGCTGGTCGACTGGCGGACATCTGGAACGGCACGACCCGAGGCACCGAGGATGATTGGCGGCGCCGCGTGGACATCGTGATGAGCGCCGCGGTGGCCGCAGGCCGGGACCCCGCGGCTATCCAGGTGAGCACGACCTTGGAGCGGGCGCTGCCCGCCAGCGACGCCGAGTCCGCCGAGTTCCTGGAGCTGTTGCAGCGTTGGTACGACCTCGGGATTCGGCATTTCGTGCTCGACTTCGGACATCCTTCCGATGCTGAGCCGGTGCTGCGCTTCGTGGAGCAGGTGCTCAACCCGATGCGCGCAGCTCGGGGCGCGTGAGAGGATTTGCGGCCATGAACGTGATGGATCGTCCCGAGTTGGTTGGGCTGAGCGCGTCGCGCCTGGCCCGTATCGAAACCTTCTTCCAGCGCAACTACATCGATACCGGCAAGCTGGCGGGGGTGGTGAGCCTGGTGGCCCGGCGGGGCGAGGTCGCGCATCTTTCAGCACTCGGCCGTCGCGATATCGCAACGGGCGCGCCGATGACTGCCGGAACCATCTTTCGGATCTACTCCATGACCAAGCCCATCGTTTCGGTGGCGTTGCTTTCCCTTTACGAGGAGGGCCTGTTCCAACTCGACGATCCGGTGTCCCGGTTCATCCCGTCGTGGGCCGGGCTAAAGGTCTTCTTCGACGGTACGCCCGACAGCTACAGCGTGAGCTTCCCCGAACGCGAGATGCAGATCCGGGACCTACTCACCCACACCTCGGGGCTCACGTACGGGTTCATGAATCGCCACCCCCTCGATGCGCTGTACCGCCGGCGGGGTGTGGAGCGAGAGGGCTCGGCGACGCTGCAGGAGATGATCGACAAGCTCGCCGATTTGCCGCTGCGCTTCTCGCCGGGGACGCAGTGGTCCTACTCCGTTGCCACTGACGTGTGCGGCTATCTGTGCGAGGTCATCTCCGGTCGTCCGCTCGACGAGTTCCTCGCCGAGCGCATCTTCCGGCCCTTGGGCATGGTCGACACCGGGTTTTGGGTGCCGCCCGAAAAGGCCGACCGGTTGGCGGCGAACTACGCCTATAGCGCCAAGGAGCCCTTGGTGTTGTTCGACGCGCCTGCCTCGTCGACCTATCTGACCCCGCCCACGTTTCTCTCCGGTGGTGGCGGTTTGGTGTCTACCGCCCACGACTACCTGTGCTTCGCCCAGATGCTGGCCAACCGCGGCGAGTTAGGTGGGCATCGGGTGCTCGGGCGGCGAACGGTGCAGTACCTCAGCAGTAACCACCTACCGGGCAATGCAGACCTCGCGGCGATGGGCCAGCGGGTGTTTTCCGAGGTGTCCTATGAGGGCATCGGCTTCGGCCTTGGGGTGTCCGTCACCCTCGACCCGGCCAAGGCTGGCGTCGTCGGCTCGCCCGGTGATCACGGTTGGGGTGGTGCGGCCTCGACGGCGTTCTGGGTGGACCGATCCGAGGAACTGGTGGTCATCTTGCTCGCGCAGCTCATGCCGTCCTCCACCTATCCCATTCGCCGGGAGATGCGGGCGCTCACCTACCAGGCACTGATCGACTGAGCCCCGCCGCGGCGGTCCGAGGGCGCCGAGGCTCCCCGTAGTCGGGTCGGGGAGCTTCAGCGGGCAGGATGGTTGGTCGTGAGCAGCATCGTGGTATCCGAGCTCGAATACGCCCCACCGGGCGCCGATTCGCTTTTCTTCGACGTGGGCTTCGGGGTTGGCCCCGGGGAGCATGCCGCCATTGTCGGCGCCAACGGGGTCGGCAAGAGCACGATCCTGCGCATCCTGTCGGGGGAGCTCGAGGCGGACAGCGGCGAGTTCGTCGTGGGCGGAACCATGCTGTGCATGACTCAGGACGTCGGCATGTCCCGTCCCGAAGACACGCTGCGCGAGATGCTCATTGAGGTCGCCCCGGCGGAGTTGCGCAAGGCCGGCCGGGCGTTGGTCGCCGCCGAAGCGGCCCTCGCGGCGGGCCGCGATGACGGCATGGGTTATGCCACCGCACTCAACGACTGGGGCGATCTCGGCGGCTACGACCTTGAACTGCAATGGGCTGCGGCGGCGCGGCGCAGCGTACGGACTCCCGTCGAGGACTTCTCGGTCCGGCGGGTGTCGGAGCTGTCTGGCGGCGAGCGCAAGCGCCTGGTCCTGGACCTGTTGCTCAACTCTGGTGCCGACGTACTGCTGTTGGACGAACCGGACAACTACCTCGACATCCCGACGCGGGTGTGGCTCGAGGAGCAGCTTCGGGCCTGCCCGTCGACGATTCTCATGGTGAGCCATGACCGCACCGTGCTCGAGGCGGTGGCGACCAAGATCGTGGTCCTCGAGGGGGCCGGATGTTGGGTGCACGGCGGCTCGTACGCCGATTTCCCCTCGGCCAGGGCCAGGCGTCAAGAGCTACTCGGTGACGCGCTCGAACGGTGGAACCAGGAGGAACGTCGGTTGTTCCACCACATGAAGCTGATGAAGCAACGGGCCGCACAGAACTTCAAGAACGCCACCAAAGCCAACGGCGCGGAGTCGCGTTGGGAGCGTTTCGTGGCCATTGGTCCGCCGCCGCCGCCGGTGCCCGACCAGCACATCTACGTGAATCTCCGCGGTGCCGACGCGGCGCGGCGCGTAGTGCGACTGGACGAGGTGTCGGTGGGTGAGCTGTTCCTGCCCTTCAGCGAGGAGGTGTTCTTCGGCGAACGAGTGGGCCTCATCGGCCCCAATGGGACCGGCAAGAGCCATCTGCTCGGTGCGCTGGCGGGCACCGTCAAGCTGGGGGAGGGCACGATCAGCTTCGGGCCGCGCACCTCCGTTGGGGTGTTTACCCAGATCAACGATCGGCCCGACTTCTTGGGCCGGCAGTGCCTGGACATTGTGCGGGAGCGGGTTCAGGAGGAGGTGCGGGCCATGAAGTCCCTCGCCCGGTACGGTCTCGCCGCCCACGCCCGTCAACCTTTCGAGACGCTGTCGGGCGGCCAGAAGGCGCGCTTGGAGATCCTCTGCCTGGAACTCGAAGGGCACAACGTCCTCTTGCTCGATGAGCCCACCGACAACCTCGACGTTGAGTCATCCGAGGCCCTTGAACGAGCGCTCGATGGGTTCGAAGGGGCAGTGATCGCGGTCAGTCACGACCGCACCTTCCTGGCCCGCCTCGATCGTTTCGTGATGATCGACGACGACGGCGACGTGTACGGCCTGCCCGAGTACGACCTGGCGATGGCGGCACTCGCCGCTCCCGGCGAGGTTGGTGGGCTCAAGTTGGTCCGGCGCCTGACCTGAGCGTCCCACCCCCTCAGTAGGGTGGCCACAATGAGCTCCACCCGGTTCGATCCCGCCACTCAGGCCTGTGTCGATGCGGTCATCGAGGCCCTCGCCGGGCCCGATGCCAAAGCCCGCGACGACCAGCGCGAGGCCGTGGCGGCGCTGGTCGATGCTCGCCGCCGGGTCCTCGTGGTGCAGGCCACCGGGTGGGGAAAGTCCGCGGTGTACTGGGCCGCCACCGCCGCCCGCCGCGCCGCGGGGGCCGGCCCGACCTTGGTGATCTCTCCGCTGTTGGCCCTGATGCGAGACCAGGTTGACGCGGCCCACCGGGCGGGGCTGGTGGCGGCAACTATCAACTCCACCAACATCGAGGACTGGGACGAGGTGTTGGCCCGCTTGCACCGTGACGAGCTCGACGTCTTGCTGATCAGCCCCGAGCGGTTGGCCAACCCTGCTTTCGCCGCTCGCCTCGGGCCGCTGGCCGCTCGTTGCGGCCTGCTGGTCATCGACGAGGCCCACTGCATCTCGGACTGGGGGTTTGATTTCCGGCCCGATTACCAACGGCTGTCCGGGGTACTGATGGGTATGGCTACCGATACGCCGGTGCTAGCCACGACGGCCACGGCCAATGCTCGTGTCACCGCCGATGTTGCGGACCAGCTTGGCCCCGACACGGTGGTGCTCCGTGGGCCGCTGGCTCGCACGTCGTTGCGCCTCGCGGTGCTGGACCGGCTTAACCCCCTTGAGCGCTATGCGTGGACGGCGGACGCTTGCGAGCAGTTGCCAGGATCGGGCATCGTCTACGTCCTCACCGTGGCCGAGACCGAACGGCTGGCCGGGTGGCTGCGTTCCGAGGGACTCGATGCCGTGGCGTACAACAGCCGTCTAGAGCCCGCCGAGCGGCGCCTGGTCGAGGATCGTCTGCGGGCCAACACCGTCAAGGTGGTGGTGGCCACCTCGGCCTTGGGGATGGGCTATGACAAACCCGATCTGGCGTTCGTGGTGCACCTCGGCTCGCCCGCCTCGCCAGTGGCGTACTACCAGCAGGTGGGTCGAGCGGGTCGAGCCCTCGACGATGCGCTGGCGGTACTCATCCCCTCGTCGGCCGATGAGCCGCTGTGGGAGTACTTCGCCACCGCGTCCATCCCCGATCCGCAGGCGGCGGCCGAGGTGCTCCGTCGACTCGGTGACGATGGGCCCGCAACGATCCCTGCGTTGGAGAAGGCGACGGGGCTGCGTCGCGGCCGCTTGGAGACGCTGCTGAAGGTTCTCGCCGTCGATGGCGCCGTGGAAGGAACCCGCAACGGTTGGGCCAGTACCGGCCATGCCTGGTACTTCGATACCAAGAAGTATGCCGCGTTGCGGGCGGTGCGCGCCGCGGAAGCCGACCTCATGCGGCGTTACGCCGCGGGCGAGGGCTGCCTCATGGGATTCCTGCAAGAGGCCCTCGGCGATGCCACGTCGGGCCCCTGTGGTCGTTGCTCGGTGTGCACGGGCGAACTTCCCGCGCCCGGAGCTCGGCCCGCCCTGGCCCGTGTCGAAGCGGTCCGGGCCTACTTGCGGGGCCAGGACGTGCAACTCGAGCCCCGCAAGATGTGGCCACCGGGCCTAGCCGGGCGCAAGGGTCGTATCGCGGGCGCGCCGGAAGTGGGCCGAGCCTTGGCCTATGCCGATGATCCGGCCTGGGCGGACGCCCTCGGTCGGCTCGGTCCTAGCGATGGCCCGCTCAGCGACGATGTGGTGGCGGGGGTGACGGCCATGGTGGATCGGTGGTCGGCCATGCTCGACCGCGGCCCGGTCGCGGTGGTGGTGCTTCGCTCTGCCAGCCATCCGATCCGGGTCGCGTCCCTGGCCGCTGCGGTGGCCGCGAGGCTCGACGTTGCGGTGCTCGACGCGGTCGCGCTCAGCGGCCCGGCCGCGCCCGATCATGCGGCCTCGCTGGCCCGGGTAACTGGCCTGCTCGCCACGATGCAGGTTGGCCACCTGCCGCGGCAAGGACCACTTGTGGTGGTGGCGGATACCTACCGCACCGGTTGGACGATGACGGTGGCCGCAACGTTGTTGGCCGAGGCCGGCGCGACCGCGGTGTACCCGCTGGCCTTGCACCAACTTCCCTGACCGGTCTCAGCCCTGCCAGGCCTGGCCGAAGGTATCATCGAAGACCAGCTGTTCGACCGGCTGCCGGCTGATGGGGCCGTGGCCTTTGCCCCGCGGATAGCCGATGGGGACCAAGGCCAGTGTCGCCCAGTCCTCGGGAATGCCGAGCGCTTCTTTGACCTCGGGTTCACGGATGCAGTGCAGCGTGGTCAGGGTGCAGCCGAGGCCCTCGGCGCGGCAGGCCAGCATGGCGTTTTGCACCGCGGTGTACACCGAGCCACCGCCGACCATGGAGACGCGGCCCAGGTTCTTGTCGGTGATGGCCATCTTGGCCGGGTCCGCGATGAACAGCAGCAGCACTGGCGCCTCGGCCAAATGGTCGGCCAGGTAGTCCCCGGCGGCCAGGGTTCGCTCCATTTTCGCCAGTTCTTCGCCGGCCATCCCGGCCTTGGCCGCCCGGCGGCGGCTGAACCCGCTATAGGTGTGCCATTGCGGGCCATAGATGTCCGCCAGTGCAGCCTTGCGTTCGGGCGAACGCACCACGATCACCTTCCACGGCTGCATGTTGCCGCCGGTGGGAGCCCAGCAGGCGGCTTGCAGCACCCGGTCCAACACGTCGGGGGGGATTGCGTCGGGCTTGAGTCGTCGCACCGCTCGCAGGGTGCTCATCATCTCGTACAGATCGTGGCCGGCCATGGGCAGCATCCTGTCAGGTCCATGGCCAGGGCGCGGTCAACTGCGCCCAGCGACGTGGCGTGAAGGTCAGGACCAGCCGCGGCTGAGTGGGACCCAGTGATAGGGGCGAAAGTCGCGACGCAAGAAGCGCCAGTGACCATCGACGCGGCGGTAGGTGTCCAGATAATGGCCCGCCACGGTGTACGCCTCACCCTTGTTGACCATGCGGATCTCTACCCCGCAGCGGCCGGTGGCCTCCTCGCCGCTGACCTCGATGACATGGTTCTGGATGTAGGGCTTGGGGGTGACATTCTCGGCCGCGGCGTGGTAGAGCGCCCGTAGTTCGTCATGGCCTGCCCATTGGCGGCCCTTGAGGAGGAACACGCCGTCAGGAGCGAACAGCTCAACGATGGCTTCGGCCTGGCCTTCAGCCACGGCAAAGCAATAGCGCGCCGTCAGTTCTCGGATTTCGTCTTTGGCCTCGAGGACGGCGAGGCGCTCTTCCACGGTCGACATGGCCAGAGCCTAACGGGTCCCTCGCCGTGTCGGGGCAGGGTTACCCACCAGCACCGGGCGTGTTGGGCGGTGCCCCGGGGGCGCCATCTATGGTTGGAACACGTAGGAGCGAGGGAGTGTGCACCCATGGCGTTGAGCGCCGCACCGACGGCAGCAGCCGTGCAGGCCGAGGTGGAGCAATGGCTGGACGAGAACTGGGATAGTGCCCTGACGGTGCGCGACTGGTGGGCCCGCCTGGCCGGGGCGGGACTGAGCTACCCCAACCTCGATCCGCCCTTCGGGCGCGGTTACCGCCGCGATCAGGTTGCTGCGGTGTTCGCCGCGCTGCGGGCCAAGGGCGCCATGGGCCCGCCTGGCGGCATTGCCACCATGCTGGCGATGCCCACGATCTTGCAGTACGGCACGCCGGAGCAGATCAACGAGTTCGTGCCCAAGATTCTTGACGGGTCCCACGGCTGGTGCCAGCTGTTCTCCGAGCCTGGTGCTGGCTCGGACCTCGCAGGGCTACAGACCAAAGCGGTGCGTGACGGCGACGAATGGTTGGTAACCGGTCAAAAGGTGTGGACCTCCACCGGCCAGACGGCCGATTATGCGATCCTTATCGCCCGTACCGACCCGGCGGCGCCGAAGCATCAAGGCATCAGTTACTTCCTGTTGCCCATGCAGCAAGCCGGGGTCGACGTTCGCCCGTTGCGCGAGATGACTGGCCATGCGGTGTTCAACGAGGTGTTCCTCGACAACGCCCGGGTCCACGACAGCCTTCGTCTGGGCGATCTCGGGACTGGTTGGGCGGTGGCCAATACCACCCTCGGCTTTGAGCGGGCTGGCATCGGCGAAACGTCGGGTGGCTACGGACGGGCGGCACCGGGCAGCGTGGCGGGGCATCTGGACCGCCCGTGCGAGCAGTTCCTCAAGGGTGCCCGGCCGCAGGTCTCCCAGGGCCACATCTCCCTCGGGACGGTGAAACGGTTCATGACGATGGCCACCGAGCGTGGCTTCGATCAGGACCCGATGGTGCGTCAGGCCATCGCCGATCTGCACGCTCGTGTGTCCATCATCGGCTGGTCGGCCCAGCGCGCCAAGGGCGGCGCCGGTGGCCGGACCGGGGTTGAGGGCCCGCTCGCCAAGCTCGCCATGACGGAGGCGTTGCGACGCGGACGTGAGCTGGGCTGTCGCCTCTTCGGCGCCGACGCTCAGCTGTGGGGTCCTGGCACTGCCACCGAGGGCTGGTTGCAGGAGCTGATCGTGTTCTCACCTGGACCGTCGATCTACGGCGGAACGGACGAGATCCAACGCAACATCATCGGTGAGCGTTCCTTGGGCCTGCCCAAGGAACCGGGTCCCGCCCGGGACACGCCGTTCAAAGACCTGCCCGCCAACGCCATCCGCTGAGAGCCAGCGAACGAATCATCGCCGGACCATTCGTGGTCCTGGCCCCCGCTGGATCACCGTCGCGGCGATACTGGCGCCCTGACCGTGCGGCCGCGGTGGCCAGGCAACGGACAAGGAGCACTGCATGTCTGACCTACCCACGCTCAGCGCTTCGGCCGAGAGCAGCACGCCGTTCTGCGCGCCACGCAACGAAGAACTCGTCGCCCGTTGCCTCGCCGATGGCGAGTTCGGGCTCGCGGCGCGGCACTGGAATGGCGGGTTCCGCTTCCACGTCGGCGACGCGATCCTCGCCGCAACGTTGCACCACGGGACGATCACCGCGGGTGATCCAGGTGAGGTCGCGGCGGTGGTGGATCTGCATGGTGGGACTGAGGTGTGGGAGCAGTTGCTGGCTGCGGTTCCGGCGCCGCATTTCACCGACATCACCCCGGCTTTGCGACGGGGTCTGCGCCGCAGCGGCGACGAGCTGACCTATTGGCAGTACCTGCCTGCGTTGCAGCGGGCGGTGGAGTTGCTGCGGGCGGAACCGGCGGCAGGCTTTGAGCATCCCGTCGCCGCCCACGACCGAGGTCCGACACCCCGACTGGACAGCCCGGTGGGTCGTTACATCCATCTTGAACTCGGTGGTGTCGATCACCGGGTGTACTTCGAGGAGGCGGGCGAGGGGATTCCCATCCTGGCGCAGCACACCGCTGGATCGCACGGAGTGCAATGGCGGCACCTTTTCGAGATGCCGGCCGTCACGGACCATTTCCGGCTGATCGCCTACGACCTGCCCTTCCACGGCAAGTCGATTCCACCGGTGGGCCCGCAGTGGTGGGCCGAGCCTTACCGGCTCACGGGCGAGTTCGTGCGCTCGGTGCCGGTGGCGCTCGCGGCGGCCCTTGGTCTGCACCGACCGGTCTTCATGGGCTGCTCGGTCGGCGGCCTGCTCGCGCTCGATCTGGCGCTGCACCATCCTGACCTGTTTCGGGCCGTGATCTCCTTAGAGGGGGCGTTGCGTGTCGGTGGCGACCTTGATGCGCTGCTGGGATTTTGGCATCCGGGGGTGAGCAACGACTCCAAGGCCCGCATGATGCAAGGCATCACCTCGCCCGCCTCGCCGTTGGCCTACCGCAAGGAGACCGCCCAGACCTACGCGTCGGGCTGGCCGGCGGCGTTCATCGGTGACCTGAACTATTACTGCGTTGAGTACGATCTGCGGCCCGATGCGGCGGCGATCGATACCACCAGGGTGGGCGTGCACATCCTCAACGGCACCTACGACTACAGCGCGAGCCCCGGCCATGGCGCCGCGGCCCAGGCGGCTATCGCTGGTTCGACCTTTACCGAGATGCTGGGCCTCGGCCATTTCCCGATGTCGGAGGACCCCGAGGCCTTCGCGGCGTACTTACTGCCGGTGCTCGACACCATTCGCGGTGTCCCCGCGAGCTGAACCGGTCGTCGGCGTAGCGGGCGGGGAGGGCGTGGGGGTCAGTCCCAGTGCAGGCCGCCGTCGACGTTCCAGGACTGGCCGGTGACGTTGCGCGCCGCAGGCGAGGCCAGGTACACGGCCAGAGCGCCGATGTCGGCAGGGTCGTTGGCCCGGCGTAAGGGTATGGCCCGTACGGCGCGGGCCTCGGCCTCCTCCCGGGTACCGCCGAGCCGCTCGACGAGCTCGTCGATGACCTGGTCGAACAGGGCAGTACGGGTCACACCGGGGCAGATGGCATTGACGTTGATCCCGAAGCGGGCGAGCTGCGAAGCCCCTACCCGAGTCATGGCGATCACCGCCCCCTTGGTGCCGGCATAGGCGACATTCGAGGTGCCCCGGTAGCCCTTGCCCGCGATCGAGGCGATGTTGACGATCCGGCCGCCGCCGCCGTGGTCTCGCATGGCCACCGCGGCCGCCTGCATCAGGAAGAACAGGCCGCGGGCGTTGACGGAGTAGATACGGTCCCAGTCGGCCTCGGTCACATCGAAAAACCCCAGGCTTTTGGTGACTCCGGCGTTGTTGACCAACAGGTCGATGTGCCCGTGGGCGCCAAGGACATGATCGATCAGCCCCTGGCATTCTGAAACTTGGGCGACATCTCCCAGCACGAAGGAGCTCGAGCCACCGATACGGTCCATCACCGCCCTGCCGGCGGCATTGATGTCCGCGCCGACCACGACCGCACCGGCCGCGGCGTAGGCCTGCGCAATCGCCGTGCCCATACCCGCCCCGATCCCCGTGATCAACGCAACCTTGCCGTCGAGCTCGCCCATCGTGGAATTCCTCCCCATGTAGACCCCGTGCCGGGACGCGAATCGCCAGAGTGGCTTTCGCCGTTCATCGTAGGTGAGCGCCGCCAGCGTCGTCGTCGGGCCGTGGGTCGTGTCACCGCGGTGGGTCTGGCAGGCTTCAGCGATGACAACGAGGCAGAATGACGCCCTGGCTGAACTGCTCGATGAGCGGGCCATCCACAAGCTGATGACCGAGTACACCCGCTTTGTCGATTTTGGTGAGGCCGGTGCCATTGCCGAGCTGTTCACCGATGACGGGGTGTGGGACGGTCCGGGTGTGCGGATGGCGGGCAAGGACGAGGTCCGCCGCTTCTTCGGCGAGCGGGCCGCAGTGACCCGGCGGACCTCTCGCCACGTGATCACCAACATCGCCATCGAGTTGACCGGGCCGGACACCGCCGTGGCGCTGAGCTACCTAATCAACTACCGCCATGACAGCGGGGGAGAGGTAGTGCTTCCGGTACCGGCGGGCCACCCGAAGTACGTCGGGGAGTACCACGACCGGTTCCTTCGAACGGCCGATGGATGGCGCTTCGCGGAGCGGGTGTTCACCAACACCTTTCTGCGCGGTCCTTCGGACTCTTCGTCGACCCGCTGAGCGCCGCCAAGGGCCACGGTGAGGGTCGGGATGCGCTTCCCCTAGCCAGCGCTGGTGTCGATGGGCCAAGCTTGCGAGGTGACCGCTGTAGACAACCCTTCCATGACCGACGAGCAGGAGGCGGCGGTCGTCGCCGCCCTCGACGACTTCCTCGCCACTCACGACCCCTACACGATGGATGCCATTGCCTTCCGGGGTGTGCGATTCGATGCAGGCCTGGCGTGGGTGCACTGGCCGGTAGGAAATGGAGGCCTCGGGGTGCGCCCGCAGCTGCAACGCCTCGTCGAGTCCCGTATCAAGGAGGCGGGAGGCCCCGCACCGGACCCCGCGGGCTTCTTCATGAACCTCGCTGGGCCCACCATCCTCACCCATGGCAACGATGCGCAGCGCTCCCGCTTCCTCCGGCCGATGTACAGCGGCGAGGAGCGCTGGTGCCAACTGTTCTCCGAGCCGGGCGCCGGCTCGGACTTTGCCGGCCTCGGTACCCGGGCGGTGCGCGACGGCGACGAGTGGATCGTCAACGGCCAAAAGGTATGGAACACCTTGGCCCACCTCGCCCAGTGGGCCATGTTGGTGACCCGTAGCAATACTGAGGTCCCCAAGCACCGAGGCCTCACCTACTTCTTGGTGGACATGTCCAGCGTTGGGGTCGACGTGCGACCGCTGCGCCAAATCACCGGAGAGGCCGAATTCAACGAGGTCTACCTGACCGATGTGCGCATCCCCGACGCCAACCGCCTCGGTGACGAGGGAGATGGTTGGCGGGTGTCGCTGACCACCTTGATGAACGAGCGCTCGTCCATCGGTGGCGGTGGCAGTGGCGGCGGCCCACGCCGCGGTTCGGGTCCCATCAGCGAGGCCGTCAAGCTCTGGGAGGCGCTGCCCGACAACGAGCGCGATGGCGCCAGACGCGACCGGCTGATGCAGCTGTGGGTCCGGGCGGAGACGTTGCGGCTGACCAACATGCGCGCCGGCGTCAGCCGTCGCCAGGGCAATCCGGGCCCGGAAGGGTCGGTGGCCAAGCTCGCTATGGCCGAGCAGAACAAGGCGATTTATGAGTTTTGTCTCGACCTGATGGGCCCCGCGGGCATGGTTGGCTACGACTTCACCTTCCGCCGTCCCACCGAACTGAACGTCGAGGGTTGGGGCGAGCCCCGCCACGGCTTCCTGCGGGTTCGGGCCAACTCGATCGAGGGTGGCACGTCGGAGATCATGCGCAACATCCTCGGCGAGCAGGTACTCGGTCTGCCCGGGGAGCCCCGGCTGGACAAGGACGTGGCCTGGAGCAAGGTGCTGAGGGGCTGACACCGGCTCGGCGGCGGGTCAGGGGACGAGCACGAGCTTGCCCACCGCCCGCCGCTCCAGAAGGTCGGCCAACACTGCACCGGCGTCGGCCAGTGGCCTCAGGGTGGGGCTGACCGGGCGGAGTTCGTTCGCGGCGATGGCGGCAAGTACGTCGTGCATCATTTCGCGGTTGGCGGCCGCGTTGCGTTGCACCCAGCCACCCCATTCCACGCCGACCGCGGTGCGGTTGTTCAACAGCACCAGGTTGAGCGGCACCCGGCCGATGCCAGCGGTAAAACCGACGATGAGGAAACGGCCGTCGAAGGACATCGCCCGCAGGCACTGTTCGGAAAGCTCGCCGCCCACCACGTCATAGACGAGGTCGACGCCGCGGCCCTCGGTCAGTTCCCTGGCCCGCGCCTTGACATCTTCAGTGGTGGGGTCGATGGCGACTTCAGCGCCCATGGAGAGTGCCAGGGCTCGTTTCTCTGGCGAGGAGGCCACGGCGAAAACCCGGATCCCTAGGTGACGAGCCACATCGATGGCGGCGAGGCCCACGCCTCCACCGGCTCCGGTGACCAACATGGTTTCGCCCCGCTGCACCGTGGTACGCCGGGTGAGGGCAAACCATGCGGTGCCGTACACCTGGTAAAAGGACGCCCCGACCGCAATGTCCACCGCGTCGGGCAGGCGGATGAGTTGATGGGGCTTGGCCAGAAGGGTGTCGGCGAAGGCCCCAGAGGCCACGACCGCGAAAACTCGATCGCCGACCGACCAGCCTTCGACGCTCTCACCGAGGGCGTCGATCACGCCGGCGGCTTCGCCGCCAGGCACATACGGCGGGGTCATCGGGAACTGATAGCGGCCCGCCACCCGTAACCCGTCGACGTAGCTCGCGCCGGCCGCACCGACGGCGATACGAACCTGGCCCGGCCCGGGCAGTGGGGTGGGACGATCCTCAACGACGAGGTCGGCAACTGAACCGAGTTGATGGCACATGACAGCTCGCACGGAGAAACCCTAACGCGCCCACCGGGCAAGCCCTACGCTGCGTCTGGCCGTTACCGGGCTCATGGGGGGAGATCGAAATGACCGCACCGACGAGCTACGAGGTGACCGCCGGCGTGGCCACCATCACGCTCGATGCCGCCGCGAATCGCAATGCTTTCAGCCAGGCCCTACTGCGCAGTCTGATGGCGGACCTCGAGGCGGCGCTCGCCGACGGTGCCGTCCGCGTGATCGTGCTCACGAACACTGGCACCACCTTCAGTGCGGGAGCGGACCTCAAGGAGGATCATCGGTCTCTCGGGCCCGATGCCGTGAGTTTCGCCGCCGTGGTGGCCGCTATCGACGCTTCTCCGAAGCCGATTGTGGGTCGCATCGCCGGTCACGCCGCGGGCGGCGGCGCGGTGTTGGCGGCGGCGTGTGACATCGCCGTCGCGGTCGATACGGCGCGCATTGGTATCACGGAAGTACGCCTGGGTATTGCCCCGGTGCCGGTGGCGGCGATGATGGCCCACCGGATGGGCCGGCGGCAGCTATTCGAGGCCTTTCTGGCGGCGGACATGATGCCGGCGGCGAGGGCTGTGGAGTTGGGCCTGGTCAACGTGGCGGTGCCGGCCGAACATCTCGACGCGACCGTGGCCCATTACGTCGACGCGTTGGTCAAGGGCGCTCCGCAGGCACTCGCCGCCACGAAGACGGCGCTGCAAGCCATGGTCGATACTGGTGTGGCCGGTGCGGGAGCCTATGCCGTCGCCAACACGGTTGGTTTGGGCGCGGCAGAGGCTAAGGAAGGTGTCGCGGCGTTCCTGGGCAAACGCCCACCGGCGTGGGTCCCTCAGAGTTGAGCTTGATGGCCAGCGCAGGCGACTTTCGTTGGCTTGGTCCCCTCAGGTTCCGTCCTCGGTGATGATCGGCGGTGGTACTTCGGTGCCCCTCGGCCGGAAAATGGTGGTGTGTTTGAGCCGGGCCAACTCAAGTCCGGTGTCGTCCCATACCATGCCGTCCAGTATCTGATACCAGTGGTCGTTGCGTTCGTAGGCGTCCACGATGTGGGCGCTGATCACGATTTCGTGATTAGCGGCAGCCACGGCCAGATGCTGGATTTGGGTACGGACGTGGATGGTGGGCCCGTAGGTGAAATTGTGCCTGGTCAACGGTGCCATTCGGGCGGCCAGGAACCAGGGGTGGATGGCACCGCCGGGCAAGGTGGTCTCGGACCGGCCGAGGTCCTCGGTGGCCAGTCGAACCGCGGCGTTGGTGTTGACGTACGCCCCCAACGATCGCAACGGCTGACGCCTTGGCACGTCATCGAGGGTGTAGGTGGGCCGCACCCGGGGAGGCGGCTCAGCGGGGGTTCGAGTGGGAACCCGTATGGTGTCGAACCAGGCCGCCACCCCTAGCCCGGCGCGGCCATCGAGTACGACCCGGTCGTCGTCGACGGAGGCCCGAATCGTCCACGTCGCCGGTTCGACCCCCGGCTCACCCTCGAGGTCGATGGCCACGACCTCTCCGGCATAGAGCGGTCTCCGCAGCGTGATGTCCGCCCATCCTTGGGCCAACCACTCGCTGCCGGCGATCTCACGGACTGCGTCGGCCACCCAACCGTAGGTCCGCACGCCGGCTACGAGAGCACCGCGATAGCCAGCGCCGGTCGCACCGGCATCGGCGTGGATGGGGTTGGGGATCCCAGTGGGCGGTGGGTCTGGTGTGGCAAGGACCGTGACGCGCATCAGTGGGTGGCCACCGGGGCGATCCGGGCGGCGAGTTCCTCCATGGCGTCGCCGATCTTGGCCGGGTTTGAGGTGGGTGGGGCGAGCACGAGGCGCGCTACCCCGAGGTCCTCGAGTTGGCGCACGCGGTCGAGGGAGTCGCGGCGCCACGACCACACCATGGTGGTGTTCTCGATGGCGTCGCCATCACGACCGTGCTCTGCGGCGGAGCGTTTGACCACCTCAAAGAGGTGGGTGAGTTCTTCGTCGGTGCCCTTGGCCGGGAAGAAGCCGGTACCATACCGACCGGCACGCTTGGCGGCCGCGTCGCTGTGCCCGCCGACCACAATGGGCACGGACCCGGCGCTTGGTTGGGGCCGGGAGATGGCGTTGTCGAAGTTGACGTACTTACCGTGATAGGAGGCGTGCTTCTGGCTCCACAACGCCGCCATGGCTTCGCAGTACTCATCGGTACGGCCACCGCGGTCGGGCCAGGGAACACTGAGGGAGTCGAACTCCTCCCTCAGCCAACCCACGCCGATGCCGAGTTCGAAGCGGTCGTTGGTCAGCTTCGCCAAGCTGGCGCACTCCTTGGCCAGGATCACGGGGTTGCGTTGGGGCACGATCAGGATGCCGGTCGCGAGGCGGATGTTCTTCGTCAGAGCGCCGGCGTAGGCCAGCCACAGCAAAGGGTCCGGCAGGTCAGGGTCGTCGCCGAGGGGGATCTTGCCGCTCTCGTGGTAGGGGTATTGGGACTGGTAGCCGTGGGGAATGACCACGTGCTCTACCGCCCAGATGGACTCAAGACGGCAAGCCTCTGCCGCAGTGGCGATTGCGGCCGCGCCCTCGGCTGTGGCGAAGTGCCCGGTGTTGGCGAACATGATCCCGAATTTCATGGCCAGATCGTAGATCGCCTGCCCGCAGGCCGGTGCCCTGTGCGCTGTGTGAGGGGGAGAAGTTGGGCGCCCGGGTCCTCGGCTTCTACCATCAGTCCTGGTCCGGCCACTTGGACTGGGCACTAGGGGGACATGCAGTGACTGGCTCGACAGCACCGAAACGGTACCGCCTCGAGGGCACACCGGATCCCGATCATGCCTGGCCAGGCGGCCCGGGTATCACGATTCGGGGTGATTCGTGGGGTGACTCTGGTAACCGACCGGTCATGCTGATGCATGGCGGAGGTCAGACCCGCCATGCCTGGAAGGGTGCCGGGGAAACTCTCGGTGGGGCCGGTTATTACGCCGTTGCCTACGACGCCCGGGGTCACGGCGATTCGGACTGGACTGCTGATGGCATCTACGAGCAATACGACCAGGTCGATGACCTTGTCGCCGTAGTAGACGCCCTCGGTGGTCGGCCGCCCATCTTGGTGGGCGCGTCCATGGGTGGCGGCACGAGCCTGCTCGCGGTCGGTGAAGGGCAACTCGAGGCCGCAGCCATCGTGTTGGTGGACATGGCTCCGCGTATCGCCCCCGAGGGCAGCGCCAAGATCCGGGAGTTCATGAGCCAGAAGCCGGACGGGTTCGAGACCCTCGATGAGGTGGCGGAGGCCATTGCCAACTACCAGCCGCACCGTAAGCGTCCGCGCAACCTCGACGGTCTGGTCAAGAACGTACGCCGCGGTGAGGACGGCCGGTTCTACTGGCATTGGGACCCCCGCCGCATGGACCGGGTATGGAACATGGAGGAATACCGCAACCGGCTCGAAGAGGCGGCTCGTCACATCAAGATCCCCACCTTGCTCGTGCGTGGTGGCCTGTCCGATGTGCTCACTGAGGAGGGCGCGCAGCAGTTCTTGGCCGTCTGCCCGCACGCTGAATACGTGTCGGTTTCCGATGCCGCACATATGGTGGCCGGGGATCGCAACGACATCTTCGCCGGGGCGGTTATCGAGTTTCTCACCCGTCGGGCCCCGGCCCAAGGTTGAGGCTGGTGCGCGGTGGAGGTCAAGGAGTTTCTCCGTCTCGAACCGACTGAGAGCGCCGAGCACTGGCGACTGGCGATCTGGGAGGGCATCTGCGGAGGCCGGGGAGCGCTGTACGGTGGCTGCGGTCTGGCCGCGGTCATCGAGGTCGCCGAGGCCGCCACGGGGCGGCCTGCCACCTGGGCGGCCTGCCAGTTTGTCCGCGGGGCGGAGATGCCCGAGGTGCTCGACGTGCGCTACGAGAACCTCGCCACCGGGCGGCGGGTATCTCAGGGGCGGGTCACCGCCACCGTCGATGGCGAGATCATGCTGAGCGCCCTCGTGGCGCTCGGTACCCGCGAGTTCCCCATCGAGGGCCAGTGGGGGTCTCCGCCGCCCGCCAACCTGCCGCGGGCGTTGGCGTGCCCACCGAGGCGAATGCCCGAAGGTCGTCGAGGCGGGGTGCGGGAACGCATCGATGAGCGGGTGGCCAGTGGCGACGCCGATGGTGCGATCCGAGCGATCGATGGGCGCAGCCAGTTGTGGGCCACCCTGCCCGGAGGGGTGCCGGCCAGTGCCGCCGCGCTGGCCGTGCTCGGCGACGCCGTATCGGCCGGGGTCGACGGGTTGTACACCGACGACGTGCGGGCCCGCAGCATCGACAACAGCATCCGCATCGTCGCCCCGCGGGCCTGCGATTGGGTGCTGCTCGACATTCAGGTGGACGGCGCCGCCCTCGGTCTGGCCCACGGTACGGTGCGGATGTTCACCCCCGACGGCCATCTGTTGGCGGTGGCCAGCCAGTCTGGTCTCGTCGGCAACCGCTGAGGGCCATCAACGCGTGGCGGCATGGCCCGCGCGGCAGAAGCGCTCGGTCAGATCTCCACGGTCGTGCCGACCTCGAAAACCCGCGACGCGGGCAGGCTGAAAAACCTCGCCGCGCTGGCCGCCGTGCGGTTTTGCATCACGAAAATCTGTTCGCGCAGCGGGTGCATAGCGCGGTTCGACGTGACCACGATGGTCTCCCGACCGAGGAAGTAGGTCAGGTCATCCGCTTCGAGGTGCAACCCCTGCTCGGTGGAGGCAGTGGCGAGCGCGGCGAGCGCAGCGGGCACATCGGGGTTGTCCATGAACCCGAAGGTGAGTTCGACCTGCCAGATGCCGGGACCGACCTTGTGCAGGGTGCTCCGGCGATCGGGCGAAATGGTCGGCTGATCGGCAGTGATGACGTAGAGCAGAAGAACCGTTTCGTGCAGCACCTTGTTGTGGCGCACATTTTCCAAAAGGGCGGGTGGTGTTGATCCTGTGTCCTTGAAGAGGAAGACGGAGACGCCTGGAACGCGTTCCCACGGTAGGTCGGGGAGAGCATCAACGAACGCACTGACCGGGGTTTCGCCGCGCTGGATAACGGAGGCAACGGCCCTTCTCCCGGTACGCCAGGTGGTCATAAGGGTGAACTGGCCGAGCCCGATCGCCAGTGCGAACCAGCCCCCATGAGGGATCTTGGTGATCTGTGCCGCGAAGAAGCCCAGGTCGATGACCAGTAGCGGCAGCCCGAGGCCGAAGGCCTTGGCCCTCGACCACTGCCAGCGGTGCCGCGCCACGCCGATGAACAAAAGCGTCGTGATGGCCATGGTCATGGTCACCGCGATGCCATAGGCCGCGGCAAGGTTGCCGGAGGTGCGAAAGCCCACCACCAGCCCGATGCAACTCGCCATGAGCAGCCAGTTCACCGCCGGCACGTACACCTGGCCCCGATTTCCGGCGGAGGTGTGGTGCACCTTCACCCGGGGGAGGTAGTCGAGCTGCATGGCCTGCACGGTCATGGAGAACGCGCCGGAGATGAGCGCTTGTGAGGCGATGACGGTGGCGGCCGTCGCCAGCAGTACCAACGGCCAGGTGGCCCACTGCGGGGCGAGGTTGAAGAACGGGCTGTCGATGGCCTCGGGGTTTTCCAAAAGCAGTGCACCCTGGCCCAGATAGTTCAGCACCAGGGCTGGAAATACGAGGCTGAACCAGCTGATCCTTATCGGTGACCGGCCGAAGTGACCCATGTCGGCATACAGCGCCTCGCCGCCGGTCACCACCAGGAAAATGGAACCAAGGGCCAGGAACCCTTTGAATCCGTACACCCGGAACAGGTCGATGGTGTAAATGGGGTTGAGGGCCCGCAGGATGTCAGGGTTGGCGACAATTTTTTGTAGCCCGAGCAGCGCCAGCACCGCGAACCAGACCACCATGATCGGTCCGAAAACCCGACCGATGCCCGCGGTGCCGCGCCGTTGCACCAGGAACAGCGCGGCGAGGATCGTCACCGACAGCGGGATGATCCACGGGTGCAACGAGGGTGCAGCCACTTCGAGACCCTCCACCGCGCTGAGCACCGAGATGGCCGGGGTGATCATGCCGTCGCCGTAGAGCAGGGCGGTGCCGAAGATGCCCAGCGTGGTCATCACGAGCAGCGACTTGCTCGGCACGCTCCGACCGAGCAGCGCCGTCAACGCCAGGATGCCGCCCTCGCCCTTGTTGTCCGCCCGCATGACCAGTGCCAGGTATTTGATCGAGATGATGATGATCAGCGACCACACCACCAGCGAGCAGGCCCCCACGACGCCGACGGGGTTCACCGCCAACTCGTGGCCCTCGAAGGATTCACGAAAGGCATACAGGGGGCTGGTGCCGATGTCGCCGTAGACGATTCCGAGGGCTCCCATCGACAGCAGGGCCAGGGCCTTGCCCCGAGGCCTGGAGGGAGTCACGTGCTCATCGGTGGGTTCGATGGGCTCGGGCTCGGTATCTGGGTGGCTGGTTGACATTCGAGCGTCCACCGTAACGCCTACGGGGTTCATCCACTGAACGCGACGAGGCCTTGGGGTAGCGGACGGTGCTAGACACGACGCCCATGGCAGGTAAGTATTTCGAAGAGCTTGAGGTCGGCGCGGTGTTCGAACACCAGCCTGGCCGTACCGTCACCGAGACCGACAACCTGTTGTTCTCGACCATGTCGATGAACCCGCAGCCCTTGCACGTGGACGCCGAGTTCGCCCGCAACAGCCAGTTCGGCCAGATCCTGGTGAACTCGCTGTTCACCCTGGCGGTGGTCATCGGCCTCTCGGTGGGTGAGACCACGATGGGTACCACGGTCGGCAACCTCGGCTTCGACGAGACCCGGTTCCCCAACCCGGTGTTCATCGGCGACACGATTTACGCCCGTACGGTGGTCAGATCCCGTCGCGAGTCCAAGAGCCGTCCCGACTGGGGCATTGTGACCTTCGAGCACCAGGGCATGAACCAGCGCGGGGAGGTCGTGTGCAGTTGTGTGCGCAACGGCATGATGCTGCGCAAGCCAGCCGCGAGTGGGGCCTGACATGACTCGTGTCCGCCGTTGTGCCCACTTCGTCCCCGGTGCGAACGAAAAGATGCTGGGCAAGGCGCTGGCCACCAACGCCGATGCGCTCGTGTTGGACCTCGAGGATGCGGTCACGCCGGAGAACAAAGACTCGGCCCGGATCGAGATCTGCCGCTGGCTGGCCGACGTCGACTTCGGACGCCAGGAGCGAATGGTCCGCATCAACCCCCTCGACACGCCGTGGTTCCGCGCCGACGTCGAGGCGACCATGCTCAACCCGCCGGACTCGTATCTCATTCCCAAGCTGCACGGCCCGGGTGAGGTACGCCTCATCGACCGGATCATCACCGACCTCGAACGCCAACACGGCCACCCGATAGGCGGCGTCACGTTGGTGGTGTTAGCGACCGAGACGGCGGCGGGCCTGCTGGCCACCGGCGAAATACCTTGCGTGCCCCGCGTCGATGCGGTCACCTGGGGGGCCGAGGATCTGTCCGCCGCTCTCGGGGCCAAGCGCAACCGTGACGACGACGGTCGTTACCTGCCGCTGTTCGAACACGCCAGGACGATGACCCGACTGTCTGCCGCTGCGGCTGGGGTACAGGCGCTGGACACCGTGTTCACCGATATCACCGACCCCGACGGGCTGCGTCGAGATTGCCGTGACAGCGCCGCCATCGGTTACACCGGCAAGATCTCGATCCACCCCAGCCAAATCGACATCATCAACGAGGAGTTCACCCCCTCGGCGTCGGACATCGCCGATGCCCGTGAGCTGCTGGCCGAACTCGAGCTGCAGCGAGCCATAGGCAAGATGGCCTTCAGGTTCAGGGGCAAAATGGTTGATGTTCCGCATTTCACCCAGGCCCAGCGCATCCTGACACTGGCGGACACCTTGGGGGTCGGCTGAAAGCGATGGGTGACAAAGCGGTGGGAGTCGCGCCCGTCGCGGTACCCAGACGGGCGTGGAAGGCGCTCGCCGTGGCGAGCGCCGGGTACTCGTTGATGTCGTTCAACACGACATCAACCAACCTCGCTTTCGACGACATCTCCAACACCTTTAGCGCCGCCAGCCCCTCGACGCTGTCATGGGTGGCGTCGATGTTTTTCATTGGCCTGGCCAGCCTGCTGCCGATATCAGGACGATTGGCGGACCGGTTGGGTCGTCGCCGGGTGTTTCGGGTCGGCCTGTTGCTCTTCGCGGTGGGGTCGGCTCTATCGGCTCTCGCTCCCGTGGCCATCGTGCTGATCCTGGCCCGCTTCGTCACCGCCGCTGGTGGGGCGATGATCGTGCCCGCCTCGCTGGCGGTGATCCTGCCCGAGTTCCCCCGTGAGCGACACGTCACCGCAGTAGCCACCTGGGCCGCCACCGGCCCCCTCGCGGCGGCGCTTGCTCCGGCCGTGTCGGCCCTGATTTTGGCGGTGACGACCTGGCGAGTGCTCTTCGCCATCAGTGTGCCCATCTCGCTGCTGGCCTTCCTAGCCAGCTTCAAGCTGCTGGGAGAATCCAAATCCGAGCGGGTGGGTGGGACGTTGGACTGGCTCGGTGTCGTGCTCGGCACGGCGAGCATCGCGGCGTTGGTGTACGCCGTCGGCCCGGCGCCCGGCCGCGGTCTGAGTGCACCGTCGGTGTTGGCTGCGGGCGTGCTTTTCGTGGTGTTGTTGCCGCTGTTCTTGCAGCGCTGCCGGGTGCACCCCGAGCCGCTGCTGAACCTCGACGTGTTCCTGATGAAGCCGGTGTGGGTGGCGAACCTGGGCAACTTCCTGCTGAGCCTGGCCGGGCAGGCGCTGTGGTTGTTGTGGCCGCTGTACTTCAGCCGGATCTGGAACTACTCCCAAGTGCAAACAGGTCTCGCGCTACTGCCCGGACCGATCCTGTCGGGCATTGTGACCACGGCCGGCGGGCGGTTGTCGGTCCGCTACGGCCATGAGGTGCTCGTGCGCTGGGGGCCGTTGGTGCATCTGATGGCGTTGGCGTGGCCGTTGGCCTTCTTGACTGCGACGCCGAACTATTGGCTGTGCGTTGCGCCCGCGATTGCGTTCTCTGGCGCCGGATGGGCCCTGACATCGCCTCCGCTCAACAGCGGCGTACTCAGCAGGGTCGGCCCAGATTATTACGGCGAGGTCAATGCCTCGTTCAACACGGTGCGAAATGTGGCCGCCGCGCTCGGGGTGGCCATTGGGGTGGCCATCGTCGGCAAGTCGTCGGGGCCCGCTGCGGTCGCCGCCTACGACCGGGCCTTCTGGGCCTGCGTGCTGTGCGGACTGGCATGCTGGTTTGTGCTGTTCTTTCTCTACCCACGACGTTCGAGCGGCTCGGCCCCGCCGGTCTTGCCCGTCGTCAAACCTGACAGGAGTGTGCGATGAGCGGTCCGTTGACCGGTTACACCGTGGTCGAACTGCAGGGGATCGGGCCCGGCCCGTTTTGCGGCATGGTGCTCGCGGACTTGGGGGCGGAGGTGATCCGGATCGACCGCGCCGAGCGCGTGCCCGATGAGGCGCCGCGCCGCCCACCGCTGGACGTTCTCGCCCGCGGCCGCAAGTCCCTCGCGGTCGATCTCAAAGACCCCGAGGCTGTCGAGACCGTGCTGCGCATCGTCGCTGGTGCCGACGCGCTCATTGAGGGCTTCCGCCCCGGCGTCATGGAACGTCTCGGGCTCGGTCCCGAGGTGTGCCTGGCTCGTAATCCGCGTTTGGTGTACGGCCGCATGACCGGATGGGGCCAGGAAGGGCCGTACGCTCAGATGGCCGGCCACGATATCAACTACATCGCGCTGGCGGGGTGCTTGGCCCACATCGGCCGCCCGGGCGAGGCGCCGGTACCGCCGCTGAATCTGGCGGGCGACTTCGGTGGTGGCGGCATGTTGCTCGCCGTTGGGGTCATGGCGGGTTTGTTGGAGACCGCCAAGTCAGGCCAGGGTCAGGTCGTCGACGCGGCGATGGTCGATGGTGCGGCATTGCTCATGGCCTCATTTCACGGCATGGCTGCAATTGGTCGACTTGAGCCGCGTGGCCAGAACCGACTCGACGGCGGCGCCCACTTCTACGATGCCTACGAATGCGCCGACGGCGAGTATGTCTCCATCGGCTCGATCGAGCCGCAGTTCTACGCCGAGTTGCGCCAACTCGCTGGTCTCCGTGACAGCAAGTGGGACGCGCAACTCGACGGCGGCGCCTGGCCCGATCTCAAAGCGGAGATTGCCGCCGTGTTCCGGACCAAGACCCGCGAAGAATGGTGCGCCATCATGGAGGGCTCCGACGTGTGTTTCGCCCCGGTGTTGACCATCACCGAGGCTTGGCAACACCCTCACAACGTGGCCCGAAACTCCTTCGTCGAGGTCGCCGGCATTCGTCAGCCGGCCCCGGCGCCTCGCTTCAGCCGGACCCCGGGCGACATCGAAGGCCCTGCCGCCCATCCCGGTCAGCACAGTCACGAAGTGCTCACCCGTTTCGGCTTTTCCGAGACCGAGGTGGAAAATTTGCGCCAGTCAGGCGCGGTTCGCTGAACGCGCCGCGGGGTGGTCTTGGCCCCGGGCGGAAAACCCCGCAACGCGGTGTAGGCGGCCGCGATTCCTGGCGGGTAGATTCACCTTCGCCGCCACGCCGCGCCCGTCACAACTCCGGGAGACGCCATGACCATGACCGACCGGGACGTCCTCGCCGGGCTAGCCGTGACCCGGCTCACCCCGGCCCTGGGCGCAGAGGTCCGAGGCGTATCGCTCGCTACGGCCACCGAGGAACTTGCGGTGGCAGTGCGCGCCTTGCTCACCGAACATCTGGTGCTGTTCTTTCCCGATCAGCATCTTGATCTCGCTCAGCACGTAGCATTCGGCCGGTTTTTCGGCCCTTTGGAGCAGCACCCGCACCTCAAAAACGCCTATTTGGACCATCCCGAGGTGTTCGAACTCGCGGCTTCCAAAGGTGGCATCGCCGACGAGTGGCACACCGACCTGACCTTCCTCCAACAACCGTCGGTGATGTCCATACTGAACATGGTGCGTTGCGCCGATGCTGGTGGAGACACCCTGTGGACCAGCCTCGAGGCCGCCTACGACGGGCTGTCCCCGGCCCTGCAGGAGCTTTGCGAAGGCCTCTCCGCCTTGCACGATGCCACCGCGCACGGTCGGCCCGAGGCGTCGGCCCTTCATCCGGTGGTCCGGGTGCACCCCCTGACCGGGCGCAAATCGCTCTATGTCAACGAGCATTTCACCCGACGCCTGGTGGAGTTGACCCACGCCGAGAGCGACATGTTGTTGGGCTATCTCACCCGCTGGGTGACCAATCCGCGCTTCAGTGTCCGCCACCATTGGACCCAGGGCACCATCGCCATGTGGGACAACCGTTGCACCCAGCACTGCGTGGTAAACGACTTCGGCGGCGAGCGCATCATTCAGCGGGTCACCATCATGGGCGACACAGTGGAGGGCCTCGGGCCGCGATGGGCGCCGCACACCGCCCGGCGTGGGGCGCTCACCTACCACGATCACCAGCTCAAGGCGGCCTTACGGGAGCGTTCCCGTGCCGCTCAGGCCGAGCGCTGAAGGGTGCGGGTCACCCGTATCTACAGCGGCGATGACGGCGAGTCGCACTTCGAGGAACTTGAACTGCCGATGACGGAACGGCCGTATGGGTTCATCACCGAATGGTTGCCGGTGACCTCGATGGCCTACCGGGAGAACCATCGGGGCCAAGACCTCACTTACCACGTGGCGCCCCGCCGCCAGCTCGTCGTGAACCTGTTCGGGGCCGTGGAGATCGAGACCGGTCGGGGCGAAATCCGCCGCTTCGGGCCCGGTGACATCCTTTTCGCCGACGACACCACCGGCCGGGGTCATATCTCGCGCGATGTCGAGGGTCCGCGGCGCAATCTGTTCCTGCCCTTGCCTGATGATCTCGACATCTCCCCCTGGAGGGTCGGTCCTTGAGCGTCGTGGCGCGATGACCGAAGTGGCCGCGGTGAAGGCGGGGGCGACGGTACCGCGGTCCCGTCGAGTGATGCTGGTGGGGACCGCTCTGGTGACGGTCACCCCAATTGTGTCCCATACCTTTGGGCGTTCCACGTACGGGTTATTGCTGCCCGCGATGGAAGACACGATGGGTCTCAACCACGCTCAGACCGGCCTCGGTGGCACGGTCATCTATGCCGCCTATCTGCTCGGCGTGATCGCGGTGGCCTTGCTGTCGCGGCGCTTCGAGCCCATAACGATCCTTCGTGGTGGCGTGGCAATCGCCGGCCTGGGCCTGGTGTGGATGGCCACCGTGCACTCCTTGCCGGCACTCATGTTCGGGCTGTTGCTCACCGGCGGAGCAGGCGCGGGGATCTGGATCACGAGCCCCGGCATGGTGTCCGCCAGTGTGGCCCCCCAACGCCGCGGCGTGATGATCGGCCTGCTCACGGCGTCAGTGGGCTTCGGCACCTTCGTGCTCGGCATCGGCACCACGGCCGCCCGTCAGAGCACCGGTAACGAATTGCTGTGGCGGCCGGTGTGGATGTTCGAGGCCGTTGTCACCGCGTTCATCCTGCTTGGGTTGGTCCTTGTGGCGCGTCCACCTCGCACCGAGGTGGTGTCGGCACGCGGCTTCAGCCTCGATCGCTTGCGCAGCGTGCCGAATTGGAAACGGGTGACCGCGGCCTACGCCCTGTTCGCCGCGGTGGGCGCCGGGATCTCCCCGTTCCTGGTGCGCGCGCTGCAAAGCGACGCAGGGCTTAGCAAGGCCGGCGCGGCCTCGGTGTTCGCCGCCATGAGCCTGCTCGCCATTCCCGGGGCACCGCTGCTCGGAGCATTGTCCGATCGTGTGGGCCGCAAGCCGGTGATGGTCTTTGTGTTGGGCGCGGCCGGGACCGGGACTGCTGTGGTCGCGCTGGGACACGGGGTCGTGGCGGTACTCGGCACGTTCCTTTTCGGTTCGGTGTGGTCGAGTTACCCGACGTTGGTGGCGACCTATGTGCGCGACCATACCGAGGCACGTGGTTTCAGCGAGGCATTGGCGACCATGACGATCTTTTACGGCGCGGCCGCATTGAGTGCGCCGTTCCTCACCGGCTGGTTGGCCGATCTCACCGGCCATTTCCGGGCACCCTTCGTCGGGCTCAGCGCACTTTGTCTTTGCGGTGCCGCACTCATGGCCGGTCTGCCGACGCGGTCGCGCCGATAGCGCACCAGTAACGGTGGTGGAAGGAACGATTCCCGGGTGGGTCACTCCAGCAGTTCGGCCACCGCGAGTTCGGCAATGCGATCGGCGTCGTAGCCGAGCAGGTCGCTGAGCACCTCGAAGGAGTGCTCGCCGTACACCGGGCCGCCGCGTGTCGTATGGGCCGGGGTGCGCGACAGTCGGAATCGGCTGGCTTCCACCACGGTATTGCCCTGGGCGGCATGGGTGACGCTCACAAAGTGGCCGCGATGGGCCAACTGCGCGTCCGCGGTGAACTCCGGGGAGTTCTGTACCTGGTGGGCGGCCACGCCGATGGCTTGGAGTTGCTCCTGAACGAATTCCGCGTCGAGGTCCGCCACCCAGCCCGAGAGCACCGCGTCGAGGTTGCGCCGCTGCGTCCGGCGTGCCGTTGCGTCGAGGGAGGCTAAGTCGAGCCGGCCGATCAGCTTGCACATCGCCTGCCACGCACCCTGCTCGGTGATGGCAATCGCGACCCAGCGATCATCCCCACGGCAGCGGTAGACCCCATGGGGGGCGTAGACGTCGTCGTCGTTGCCCTGCCGCTCGGTGGGCCGGGAGTTGACGCTTTGGTTCAGCAACGCCGGAGCGAGCAGTTGTAGCGAGGCCTCGCCTTGGGCGAGGTCGATGTACTGGCCCTCGCCGGTGGCGCGGTGGTGCTCCACCGCGGCGAGGAGCACCGGCAGCAACATCTTGGGGGCGACATAGTCGGTGTATGCACCGAAAGGGCCACAGGCCGCCCGGTCGGGCCAGCCGACGACGTCGAAGAAGCCGCTGATGGCGGCGGCCATGGTGCCGAACCCGGCGAGGGTGGTCCACGGGCCGCTCTGGCCCATGAGACAGGTGGAGGCCATGATCAGGTCGGGTTTGATCTGGCGCAGGCTGTCGTAGTCAAGGCCCCAGCCCTTCATGGCCCGAGGTGAGAACGATTCGAGCACCACGTCGGCCCAGCGCACCAGGTCGACAATGACCTCACGAGCGCCGGGCTTGGACAGATCCAGTGCCAGGCCCAGCTTGCCCGCGTTCAGGTTGTTGAACAGACCAGAGTCATGGGGCCCGGTGCCGTTGTCCCGGAACGGTTGGAGGGTTCGGGCGGTGTCGACCCGGTTGGAGGACTCGACCCGTACCACGGTGGCGCCATAGTCGGCCAGCACTCTGCTCGTAGCTGGCCCGGCCATGACCCACATCAGGTCGAGCACCTTGAGACCTTCGAGCGCGCCACCGCGGCGCTGCGGGTTGGGGCTGCGGGGCGCGGTCGCCGGTCGGCGGGCCGCTTCGCCGAGCACCGAGATGTTGTCACGGCCGAGTGATGGCGCGGGGGGCAGAACCGCTAGTGGCGTGGCGCTGAGCTTGGCCAGCGCCCCGGGGTAGCGAACAGTGTGGCCGCTGTCGTGGGTGACGTCCTGCCAGAACTCGCGGGCCTCGAGCTGCGGGCTGGCGAGCACATCTTCGGTGGTGGCCACCGGGGCGATGAGCAGACGTCGGGCGAAGGCGGCGTCGAGCAGTTCTTGCTTGGTGCGGGTCAAAAGGAAACGGCCGATGTCGGCCTTCAGCTGCTCGTAGACGGCCATGGCCTCAGCCTGGGAGAACAAAACGGCAGCGAAGTTGACCCAGTCGTGATCTCGCTGCGCGGTGTCGACAAAGCCCTCCTCGTAGGCCCACTGCACCAGGTTGCGGGTGAAAGGCCCGATAGCCGCGCCAAAGAGCAGGGTGACGGAAACGTGCCCATCGGCGCAGGGCCACATCAGTTGGATGTGGACCGGGCCCACCTTCACCCCGCCCGCCACCCGGGTCAGCACGCTGGCGTTGAGCGACGTGGCCAACATCATGGACTGAGTGGCCTGCGAGATGGACTGTTGGGCGGACAGGTCGAGGTGTTGGCCGATCCCGGAATGGTGCTGGCGTTCATACAAGGCCACCAGGACGGCTCCGGCGGCATCGGCGGCGGCGTGATGGAAGGCCTGCCCAATGCCTATCCGGACCGGCGCCCGGTCATCGTCGCCGGTCAGGCTCATCTGTCCACCGGCAGCCACCACGGTGAGGTCGGTCGCCTTCCAACCCGCCTTCGGACCGTCGCCACCGAACGGGCTGATCGAAGCCGTGATCAACGCCGGGTTCAGGGTGGCCACATCCTGTGGTGCCAAACCGAGTGCTTGCAGCCCACCCGGACCGAAGGACTCGATCAGCACGTCGGCCCCCGCGGCCAGCGTGTGCAGTTGCCTACGGCCCTCCTCGCTGTCCAGGTCAAGCACCACCGAACGCTTGCCGCGGTTGTAGCTCCAAAAGAACAGCGAAGATTCGCCTTCGGCGAGCCCATCCTGCACCGCAAAGGGTCCTACCCGCCGTGCGCTCGAGCCACCTGGCGGCTCAATGAGGATTACCTCAGCCCCGAGGAACGCCAGTAACTGGCCCCCGAGTTGGCCGCGTTCGTCGGTCAGGTCCAGCACTCGGTAGGGGGCCAGCATCGGTCAACCTCACGTCAAGAGCGGCGCCCGGCCAATGCGGAACCGGCCACCGGCATGGGAATGATCAGGGGAGCGTCAGCCAGCCGTAAGGGTCGGGCCCGGCGGCGATGTGCAGGTCGGTCAAGGCCTTGCGTAGGCGCATCGAGTGCTCACCGATGCCGCCGTCGCCGACTGGGATCGACTCGCCGTTGTAGACCAACTTGCCCACCGGAGACAGCACCGCGGCGGTGCCGGTCAGTGCGGCTTCGCCGTCGGAACGCCGCGCCCACGCGATCACCTCGTCGACGGTGACGTCTCGCTCCTCGACCACGAAGCCGAGATCGACGGCGAGGCGCAGCAACGAATCGCGGGTCACGCCGTGCAGGAAGTTGTCGTTCAACGCGGGGGTGACGACGCGTCCGGCATCGATCAGCATGAAGTTGGCCGCACCCGTTTCCTGCACGGTGCCGCCCGGCGCGAACAACACCTGGTCGACCCCGAGCTTCTTCTTGGCCGCGAGCGTCGGGCGTAGCGCCATGACGTAATTGGCGCCGGACTTCACCACGCCGAAGGTCGGCGTGGTGCGCGGCTGCACGGTCTCGATGGCGAGGGCCAAGGGGCGGATACCCCCGGAGAAGTAGTCCCCGACGGGGCCAGCAAGCACATAGAGCAGCGCAGAAACCGACGGGGCGGCCGCGGCGCCGACGTTCTCCTCGGTGCCGACCAGCGTCGGTCGAAGGTAGAGCGAGCCCGGCTCCGCCGGCACCTCGGCGTCAGAGGCTCGAGTGACCTCACGGATCATGGTGTCGAGCATGTCCTGGGGCGGCACCGGCAGGCACAACACTTCCGCCGACTGGCGCATCCGCGCCACGTGGGCCTCGGCCCGAAAAATTCGCACCACGTTGTCCAGCCCGCGATGGGCCTTGAGGCCCTCGAAACAGGCGCTGCCGTAATGCAGCACATGGGCCGCAGGGTGGAACGAGAACGGCTGTACCGGACCGAGGATTGGCTCACCCCACGCGCCGTCCTCGAAGACCACGTGGGACATGGTGGCGGTGAACAGGGTGCCGAAGGGTGCGGTCGGCGGGGCGGGGATCGGTGTCGCAGAAGTCACTGGGCTCTACGCTACGCGGAGCGAGGCGGGTTACGCACGATGAAACCGCCTCCGGTCCGCAGCCCGCAATCAACCCAGCCGGGACGGCGCAGGCTCGATGGGCGAGACTGCCAGGGTGCCGGACTTTTTGACCCCCGAGTTGCTGGATTGGCGGGAACGTGCCACCCGCCTCGCGAGCGAGCGTCTGCTGCGCCTGCGTGAGGACGTCACCCTCGATGAGCGCGAGCGGCGGCGGGCGGTTGTCGTCGCGTCCCGCGAGGCTGGCCTCTACGGGCTGACCCAGCCCAGCGAGGACGCAACGCCGCCCTCGGCGCTGACCATGCTCGTGGTGCGCGAGGCCTTGGCCGCGGCGGGTTGCGGTGGGCTACGTGGCGTGTTCGGCGATGGACCCGGGGTGCTGGCCGGGGTGGGCGAGCCGTTGCGTAGCTCCCATCTGGTGCCCATGCTCGCGGGCGAGTTGCGGGCCGGCTTCGCCTTCACCGAGCCCAGCGACGCCCCCCGGCCGACGTGGGCCCGGATCGACGGTGACGAGTTGGTGATCACCGGTCAGAAGTCCTACGTCACCGGCGGGGCCGATGCCGACTTCCTCACCGCGACCGTCGAGGTGCAGGGCGAGGGGCCGGCGATGGTGGTGGTGGACACCGACCGCCGCGGCGTTCGCCTGCTGCGCCGCTTCGCCTCCTTCGACGGATCGCACCACGCGGCGTTTGCTTTCGACGAGGTCCGGGTGCCTCGTAGCTACGTCCTTGGTCGCTCGGGTGAGGGCCGCGGCCGGGCCCTCGAGCGCATCAGCGAGGTGCGCCGAGTCATCGCCGCGGACTGCACCGGGACGGCTATGTGGGTGCTCGAGCTGCTTGCGGCGCACCTTGTCACCCCGCGGCCCGACGGTCGAGTACCAGGCGATCTCGAGCGGGCCCGTCTGCGCTACGGCGATCTGCGGGTCAAGGTCTACGCCGCCCGCAGCATGGTGTACCGCACGGCTCGGCTCACCGACGCCGGACACAACGTGGTCAACGAATCCATGGCCGCCAAACTTTTCGCCAGCGAGGTGGCCAACGAGGTGGTCGACGGCGCGATCCAACTGGTCGGCGGCGAGGCATTGGTGCAAGGCCACCCGTTGGAGCAGGTCATGCGAAGGCTGCGCACCCTGCGCCTCGCTGAAGGGGAGAGCGACGTGTTGCGGGTCAATGTCGCTCGTGGGTTGCTCGACCTTGGCCAAGGTCGGGTCTGAAGGACCTCAGGGCGGCGTCGGTCGTGCCCGCACGGTCATTCGCACGTCGACGTTGCCCTTGATGGCCTGGTGGAAGGGGCAGTAGCGCGTCGCTTCCTCACACAACGCCTCGGCCCCTTCTTGGCTGAGCGCAGGTAGGTCGATCCACAAATCGACTTCGATTTGGTTGGTGCGGTCCGCCGCCCGTCCGAAGCGCACCTCGGCCGTGACCGCAAGCCCTTGGAGATCTTCGGGTCGGCGGTGTACCCGCCGCAGGGTGTGCTCCAGCGCGAACACCATGCACCCCGACAGGGTCGAACCGAAGAGTTGCTCGGGGTTGGTGGAATCGGCGCGAGCCTCGCCACCGAGATTCACCGGAAGGGTGAGTAGGGCCGCCAGCCCGCCGGCAACGACGTCGACTTCGGGTGGAACAGACCCTTCCCGCAGGGCCGCATTGACCGTCTCGCGGTGCAAGATGCGCATGGACCCCACCCTAGGGCCCGGCCGCGGCGGCGCCAGCGCGTCGGTCTAGCGCCCCGACGCGGGAGCTGCACCTTCGAGCTGCACGATCATGCCGAGCAACTGCTCAAACGCGGCGTCGTTCTGCCCGCCTTCGGTCACGACGAGGTCGGCATGGATTTTGGTCGGTTCGACGAACTCGTCATGGGCATCGCGAACCGTTGCCAGGTACTGCTCGATCACCTGCTCGGCGCTGCGGCCGCGTTCGGCAACATCGCGGCGCAGGCGCCGGATGAAGCGCACATCGGCCTCGGTGTGCACGAACACCTTGAGGTCGAACTGCTGGCGAAGCCGCGGGTCGTGCAAGGCGAGAATGCCCTCAACGACAATCAGCGGTGTCGGCACGACGTGGCGTCGTCCCTCCTCCCGTACGTGTGCGCTGAAGTCATACCGCGGCACCTGGATCGGTGCGCCGCGGCGCAGCGCTTCGAGGTGGCTCAACAGCAAAGGCCAGTCGAGGGCCGCGGGATGGTCGTAGTTCACCTCGGCCCGTCGCTCGAGGGCCAGGGCCGATTCGTCGTGGTAATACGCGTCGAGGGTGATCACCGCCACCTCATCTGGTCCCAGGGCATCGGCGAGGCGGCGGGCCACCGTCGATTTGCCCGACCCGGTACCGCCAGCCACGCCGATCACGATTGGCCCTCGAGTGGGTGGCTTCGTCGATCGGCCCCGAAGGTGCCCGTTCGTCGCGGCGTCGCGGCTCATTTGAGGGTCGCTCGGCGCGAGTTGGTTCTCATTTGAGGGTCGCTCGTCGCTCGTCGCGGCTCATTTGAGGGTCGCTCGTCGCTCCTCGCGCTCCGCAGCCTTGACGCCGTACCCGTAGACGATCGCTGGGGCCAGAACGATCGACCCGATTGCCATCGACACCACCATGGTGGTGGTCATGGTTGTTGTGTAGCCAAATGCGTACCCGATGCCGAACACCACGATGGCAACGAGGTAGAGGCCGTAACCCGTGCGTTTACCGATACTGACCAGCCGGGCGATGGCGCGACGCTGGCTTAGGACGGGATCGAGGGTTGCCACGTCGGCCATGGTAGTTCGCTGGCCCCGATGCGTCACCGCCGCGAATCGGCCTCGGCGCTGGCGCCCCGCCGCTCGAAGAGGGCAGGTTCGCGACCCCAGGAACGCACGGCTAGAGTGCCCAGGTCATTCCAGATGGCGCCATGAGGTGCCAGAGCTATCGGGGGAATCGTGGCCGACGTCAAGGCTGAGATCGCAGCCAATGTATGGCAGGTGGTCGTCGAAGTCGGTGCCACCGTCGCCGAGGGTGACGAGCTCATCATCTTGGAGTCCATGAAAATGGAAATTCCCGTGACGGCACCGCATGCGGGCACGGTGACGGAGTTGCGGGTGAAGCCCGAGCAGCAGGTACAAGAGGGCGACGTGCTCGCGGTCATCAGCTGAGGGTCACCTCGCCGATGACCGCGCCGATCCAACCAGCGGGAGAAGATCTTCGTCGTAGAGCGAGCACACCACGATGCGGTCGCCGGTGGCCCAGGTGGTCCCGGTAGGGCGCATGGTCGCCATCCGCAGCGACGAGGTCGCGTACTCCATCCCGACGAAGGATTCGAAGCGCGCCAGGCAGCGTCCCGCAGCCAGCGTTGCGATCATGGATTCGCCCGGGAACGCCGCTCCCGGTGGCCCCTCCATGAGGAGCACCGCGTACACCTCGCCATCGTGTTGTGGCGCGCAGTCCGCAGCCTGCAGGCGGTGGGCTAGCGCCTCGCCTCGAGCCTCGAGGAACTCGTTGAAACAGGACCCCTCGGCCAGGCTTCCGTCAAAGGGCCGGTTGTTCGCTGGTGGGCCGATCCTCTCGTCGCGCGGATTGCCGTTGGCGCCAGTTGCGGTTCGGGGAAGCGCCGGGTTGAAGGCCACAGGGGTCGAGGTGATCGAGGCCGGCGTGGTGGTAGTTGCGGCCGCTTCGGTGGCGTCATCACTGGCACACCCTGCCGCGACCAAGGCGGTGAGCACGGTCAGCGAGGCCAAACCGATCCAACGTCGCACCGTGCTGGCCATCAGTAGGAGGGCAGGATTCGGTCGACGTAGGTGAAACAGACGAAGAGGCAGAGTCCGACCACCGGCGAGGCAAGGGCGTACAAAGCCCAGCGGCGGGCGGCACGCGAGACGTTTCGACGCTGGTCGATTGCTCTGACGCCCGCCCAGGCTCCGGTGCCTGCGGCCAGGGTGACCAACGCCCAAATGATGGCACCCGGCCAGGCCGTGGAATCCCCGGCCAGGCCGTTGATCGCGATGTTGGGGGCGGTGTTCACCCGGCGTGGGGGGGCGGTGGGCGTCGTTGGCGCGGCGCTCGGCGAGCTAGCTGACGCGCCGCCGGTGGCGGGGCTGGTCGGGGCTGGGCTGCTGGTCGGGGCTGAGCTGTCGGTCGGGGCTGAGCTGTCGGTCGCGGTACTGGTCGCGGCTGGTGCGACGGCTGGGAGGTGTGCGAGGTCGATGGTCACTCGGTCCTCGGGGCGGGCCACGGTGGGGATCGGGTCGCCCTCGAGCAGCGCCCACACGACGATGCGCTGGCTCGCGCTGTACTTGGGGTGACACGCGGTCAGGGTCAGCCGGTTGTCGCCGAAGTCGGCCACGACCTCGGTCTGGTCCGGGGTGACGATTTCACTCCCGGCCACCCGATAGGTGGACTGACCCAGCACGGTGGTTATTCGGATCACATCGCCGAGTTGGAGCTGGTCGATATCGCCGAAGGGCGCACCGTAGGTGGTCCGATGCCCGGCAATAGCGGCATTGCCGGCCTGTCCTGGTAATGCCGTGTCGCTGAAGTGGCCGGGACCCTTTCGTAGGTCGCTGTCCGAGGTGCCTTCCACGACCACCTTGTCGAGCTTGATGGTGGGGATGACGATGCGGGCGAGCGGCTCGCCCGCATCGGGGTAGACCAGATCGATGAGTTCGGGCGGCACGGATTGTGTCGACCCCGCCGATCCGTCCTCGATCGGAGCGGCCGCCGCCGCGCTGAGCATGGCGGACGTCGTCGGGGTCGTGGCGAGCACGAGTTCCGCGTCGGCCAGGCGAGATTCGAAGGTGGTGGTTAGCCGGTCCTGGGACTTGGACTCCGCCAAGCCCGTGCCCCACAGCTGATAGACGGCGAAGGCCAACACCAACAGACCGGAACCGACCAGCACCCGACCCAAGATGGCGAGCACCCGTGCTGCGCCTTGCTGACCCACCCGGCACTCCGATCGTTCCGGTGGAGGTGGCTACCGGTCTGCTCAGGATACCGACGCCACAATCCGGTAACGTCGATCGCCCATGGAACCCGTCATCCTCCTGCGCGACGCGGTCACGGTCCTCGGAGGCTTTCCCGCTTTGGCCGGTGCCGACCTCGACGTGTGGCGGGGGGAAATCGTGCTCGTGTCAGGCCCGAATGGGGCTGGCAAGTCGACGTTGCTGCGGTTGTGCGCCGGATTGGCCTCGCTGGCCAAAGGAAGCGGACGGGTGTTGGGCTTTGACCTTGTACGTCAGCGCCGCGAGATACGCCGCCGGGTTGGGTACCTGGGTCATGCCAACGGGCTGTACCTCGAACTTACCGCCGAGGAGAATGTGCGCTTCTGGGCCCGAAGCGCCGCTGCCCCGGCGCACGATGACGTGGCGACCCTCGACCGGCTCGAGGTCCCCACCCGCTGGCGGTCGCTGGCCGTGGCCCACCTGTCTGCCGGGCAGCGACGGCGGGTGGCGTTGGCCTGCGTGGTGGTCCGTCGCCCGGACATTTGGTTGCTCGACGAGCCGCACACTGGCCTCGATGGCCCATCGCGGGACCTGCTCGACGGCGTGTTGCGCGAGGCGGTGGCCGCGGGCGCCACGGTGTTGGTGGCTTCGCACGAACTAGACCGCTCTGCGGCGTTGGCGACGCGCACGGTGCGAATCGTCGGAGGTGTGCTGAGCAGCACCGACGAGCCCTCTGATGGATCGCGGGGGACTGTTGATGTGGCGTGACGCGCTGTTGGTCGCAGGCAAGGATCTGCGCATCGAGTTCCGCTCGAAGATCGCCCTCAACCAGATAGCGCCCTTCGCCCTCGTGGTATTGCTGCTTTTCGCCTTCGCGCTCGACCCCGACCGAGGCTTCTTAGGCGAAGCCACCCCGGGCTTGTTCTGGATCACCGTGCTGCTGTCGACCCTGCTGGTGGTACAACGCAGCTACGCGGTTGAGGCTGCGGACAGCGGCCGTGACTCGCTGCGTTTGACCGGCCTCGATCCGGCAGGAGTGTTCCTGGGAAAAGCGGCGGCCGTGTTCGTGGTGCTGGCGCTGCTCGAGGTGGGCCTCGCGGCCGGGGTCCGGTTGATGTACGACACCAGCCTGCGGGGTTGGCCGGTGCTCGTGGTCGCCAGCCTGGCGGCGACGACGGGGTTGGTGGCAGCGGGAACGATGTACGGCGCCCTGGCCGCGGGCCTGAGGGCCCGGGAGACCTTGTTGCCCCTACTTTTTCTTCCCGTGGTCGCGCCGGTCATGATCGGTGGAACCCGTGCCTTCGCCGCGGCGCTGGACGGATCCTCCGGTGAGGGCTGGCGATGGTGTGGACTGTTGATCACCTTCGCCGTTGCCTATGTGGCGCTCGGCATGTTGCTGTTCGAACCGTTGTTGGAGGACTCGTGACAACGAGCGCGCAGGTCGAAACCCCCCGCCGACGCCGCGGGAGGAACGAACGCCTGGCCACCACGAGCTCGCGGTTTACGCGGGCGCTCGGGGTAATCGCCCTGCTCATGGGGGCTTCGGCGTTGCTGCTGGCCTTGGTTATCAGCCCCCCCGAAGTGACCCAGGGCGACGCCGTGCGCCTTTTCTACCTCCACGTGCCGTTGGCCGTCGCGGGTGGCTACCTTGGCGTCGGTCTGCTCGCGGTGGGCAGCATCGGGTACCTGTGGAAACGCACGACATTCTGGGATCTGCTCGCCGCGTCGGCGGCCGAACTCGCCCTAATCTTCACTGCGCTGACGTTGCTGACCGGGAGCCTTTGGGGCCGTCCAGTGTGGGGCACGTACTGGGAGTGGGACCCCCGCCTGACCCTCACCGCGGTGCTGTTCGTGCTGCTCATCGGCTATCGGGCCATGCGGACTGCCAGCGTCGATCCGCAGTTGCGGGCCCGGCGAAGCGCAGTCATCGGCCTGCTCGCCGCCGCCGATGTGCCCCTTATCCGGATGTCGGTGGACTGGTGGCGCGGCCTGCACCAGACCGCCACCCTCAACCCGCTGAACCCCAGCCTGGACGGCATGATGTTGTTCACCTTCTTTT
This sequence comes from Ferrithrix thermotolerans DSM 19514, assembly GCA_945906305.1. GTDB lineage: Bacteria > Actinomycetota > Acidimicrobiia > Acidimicrobiales > CAIXPF01 > CAIXPF01. The sequence continues at coordinate 99,779 of CAMDQT010000002.1, forward strand.
GGTCCATGGTGAGCTTCGCCGTTCTGTTCCTGTGGTTGTTGGTCCACCGGTTCCGGGTGGCGTGGTTGGAGGAGCAGTTAGCCGATCGAGCCCTTGACGAGGCCATTGCGCAGCGCCGAGCCGAAGCACCGCAGACCCCTTGAGGAGCGCGATCCAATCATGAGTGATGTCGGCTTCGTTGCCGTTGGCTATGGCGTCACCGCGGTGGCGCTGGCGGGCTATGCCTGGCGGGTGCTGGCCCGCGGTCGCCGCCTGAGTGCTCTCGTGCCCCAGGAGCGTCGGCGATGGATGTGACCCCTCCGACCCAGACCGACGGGGTCCATTCGCCGGACGGATCTCCCGCCGCGGGGTCTTTGGCACCGCGGGTTGGGGGCCCCGTCCGGGCTCGTCGCTGGCGGGGCATTGTGCTCGCTGGGGTGGCGCTGGCCGCGCTGGGCTTCGTGTTGTTTCGCGGCCTGGGCAATGCCACGTTGTACTTCTACAACGCCGACGAGGCAGTGGCGAAGCGAGACACCCTCGGCGAAGACCGATTCCGCCTGCAGGGCAACGTGGAGGACGGCGAGGTGGATCGCACGTCGGGAACGGCGCGTTTCACGGTGTCCTATAACGGCGCCGACGTTGCGGTCGAGCACCACGGTGAGTTGGCCAAACTCTTTGCTCCCGGAGTGCCCGTGGTCTTGGAGGGCCGTTGGGATGGCGAGGTCTTTCGTTCCGAGCGGATGTTGATCAAGCATTCGGAGGTTTACGTCGAACAGAACCCCGATCGGGTGGCGGCCTACGACGAGGGTGACGCCACGAAAGCGGCACCGTGAACGTCGCGATCGGCACTGGCGGCATCGTGTTGGCCTTTGTGGCAGCACTGTGCGCCACGGTAACCATCGCCTACAGCCTGGTTCGGCGCCGACCCCATCGGGCCCGGTTGATGGTGCCGTACGCGGCCCTGGTGCTGGTGGGTTCAGTGGTGGCGTTCGGGGCCATGGAACGGGCCTTCATCCAGCGCGATTTCACCATCGCCTTCGTGGCCGAGAATGGCTCGCACCGCACGCCGCTGTTGTTCGAGACGACGGCGATCTGGTCCGGTTTGGTGGGCTCGCTGCTGTTATGGGGCCTGGTACTGGCCGGGTACCTGGTGGTGCTGTTGTGGCGCTTTCGTGACCGTCTGAGCGACCCCCTCATGGGTTGGGCGGTGGTCGTGATGTTCGCCGTTTCTACGTTCTTCTTCGGGTTGATGCTCGGTCCGGCGAGTCCCTTCGTTCGTTTCGCCCCGCCGTTGGGTTTCGAGGGTGATGGTCCAAATCCGCTGCTGCAGAACCACCCGTTGATGGCGGTGCACCCGCCGATGCTCTACCTCGGCTATGTCGGGTTCACCGTGCCGTTCGCCTTCGCCATCGGCGCGCTCATCACCGGCCGAGTGGGGGAGGGGTGGCTGGTCGCGACCCGCCGCTGGACGCTGTTCGCCTGGGGCTTTCTCACGGCCGGCATCGTGCTGGGTGCTTGGTGGAGTTACGAGGTCCTCGGTTGGGCCGGCTATTGGGCCTGGGATCCGGTGGAGAACGCCAGTTTCCTGCCCTGGCTGACAGGGACCGCGTACCTGCACTCGGTGATGATCCAAGAGCGTCGTGGGATGCTGCGGGTGTGGAACATCGCCTTGCTGTGCGCCACGTTCGCTCTGACCATCCTTGGCACCTTCCTCACCCGATCGGGGGTGATCGAGTCCGTTCACGCCTTCAGCGAGGGTTCGATTGGGCCTATTCTGCTGGGCTTTTTTGCCGCCGTTGTCCTGCTGTCGGTCGGCCTTATCGGTTGGCGCGGCGATCGCTTGCGTTCTCCGGGGAGTATCGACTCGCCGCTATCGCGTGAGGGCGCGTTTCTGTTGAACAACGTGCTGTTCGCGGCCTTCGCCTTCGTCGTGCTGCTCGGTACGGTGTTCCCGTTGGTGGTTGAGGCGTTGCGTGATCGACGAGTGTCGGTTGGTCCGCAGTACTTCAACCGGATGACGACGCCGATCGGGTTCGTACTGCTCTTTCTGATGGCCATCGCCCCGGTCCTGCCTTGGCGCAAGGCGTCAGCGGAACTGCTCTCCCAACGGTTGCTGTGGCCGGCGTGGGCGGCGGTGGCCGCGGCGAGCACTGCGGCGCTGCTCGGGGCGCGGGGCTTGGAGCCCATGCTGGCGTTCACCCTCGGCGGGTTCGCCGCGGGCGCAGCGTTACGCCAAGTGATCCTGGCCACCCGGCGCCAAGGCCTTCGAGGCCTGCTCGGGCGGGCCAACGGCGGAATGATCGTGCATCTTGGCGTCGTATTCATCGCGGTTGGGCTGGCGGCATCGGGTAGCTACTTGCGCGACGACGAGTTCTCGCTGGCCGAAGGAGAGTCGGCGTCCATGGCCGGTCACACCGTGACCTATCTCGGGCTGTCGGTCGTGGAACACCCCGAGAAACAGTCCTATGTGGCGGCGGTGCAAGTCGACGACGTTGGCGTGTACCGGCCGAGTGTCAACCTTTTCCGGGGCGCCGGTCAGAGCGTGGGAGAGCCGTCCGTGCGCACATCGTGGAAGGATGACGTCTACTTGACCCTCGAGCAGCCGCTTCCCGGTGTCGACGGCGTGGCGGTCATCCGGGTGATCGTGCAACCGATGGTGAGCTGGCTGTGGGTCGGTGGGCTATTGATGGCGCTAGGGACCCTGCTCGCCGCGTTCCCCGGCCGTCGCCGCCGCGCCGTCGACGCTGTGTCCGCCCCGATCGTCGCTCGAAAAGACCGTGATCGCGCCCACGTGCCGGCCGAGGTGAGCTGAGATGGGCTCGGCGCGTAAGGCCTCCTTGGCTGCTGCGGTGCCGCTGGTGATTCTGCTGGCCTTGTTGTCGTGGAAGGTGGTGAACAGGGACGAGGTGGAGGGGGCGTTTGCTCCGAGCACGCTCGATGGCAAGCGGGCGCCGACCCTCGAGGGCACCACCTTGGATGGGGCGATGTATTCGCTGGACAACGATCGCGGTAGCTGGGTCGTGGTGAACTTCTTCGCCACCTGGTGTCCGCCGTGCGTCCTGGAGCACCCCGAGCTGATCAAGTTTGCCCAACGTCACCTGGCCACCGGAGACCGGCGCGTCGTGTCGGTGATCTTCGGGGGCCCGCAGGAGGCTGCCTTGGCCAGGACCTTCTTCGACCGTAACGGTGGCAGTTGGCCGGTGGTCATCGACCCGACTGGCATCGTGGCGGTCGACTATGCGGTGGCCAAGGTGCCCGAGTCGATCCTGGTCGCGCCGAGCGGGTTCGTCTACGGCAAGATCCGCGGCGGGGTGACCGCCGACGCCCTCGACGCCATCATTTCCGAGGCTGAGACCATGACGGGTGGCTCGTGATGGTTCTGAGTCGCCTGGTGCGTCAGGTGCTGTGGATCCTCGCGGTGGCGGCGCTGGTGGCAATCTTCGCCCTCGCCGGACGCGGTGATTCTCTCCTGCCGACCAACGAGGAGCGGGTCGAGGCCCTAGCCGAGCAGTTTGCCTGTCCCGAATGCTCCGGACAGTCTGTGGCCCAGTCCAACGCTGCGGTGGCCCAGAACATCGAGCGGGCGGTGACGGAGTTGGTCAACGGCGGTGCCAGTGATGAGCAGATCCGTGCCCGGATCACCGATCGGTTCGGGGAACAGGTGAGTCTGGTACCGGCCTCGAGTGGCGTGGTGGGCCTGGTCTGGGTTATCCCCGTCGTCGTGGGGCTGGTGGCGCTGGCCGCGATCGCGGCGGTGTTGCTGCGGTGGCGCCGGGATGTGGGCGCTCAAGGCAAGGCCAGCCCGGCAGACCGGGCCCTGGTCGAAGCGTTCCTGGCCGAACGTATCGAGCTGACCGAGACCGACCAACCGTGACGTCGCAGGACCCGATCCCAGCTGGCAACTCCCTTGAGGGCGATGGACGCGCCAAGGACGCGCCGACGCGCCTGGATCCCGACGAACTGGCCGGATTGTTGGAGGAGCGCAACTTCCTGGCTCGCTCCTTGCGCGACCTCGATGCCGAGTTGGCCGCGGGCGACCTCTCGCCCGCGGACTATGGCACCCTGCGGGAGGACTATGTCGTGCGCACCGCGGCGGTGTTACGCGGCATCGAAGGACAGCAGAGCCTGAGTCGGGTCCGCCTCGCCGCTCGGCCTGGCGGCCCCTGGCGCGTCGTGGTCGGCGCCGCGGTGCTGCTGTTCGCGGTTGGAGCCGGGGTTCTGGTGGCTCGCCTGGCCGGCACCCGTACTGCAGGGGGGACCCTGACGGGAGATATCCGGGCCTCGACCCGCCAGGAACTCGCCGGTTGTTTGGAGCTCGCCAGCGCGGCCATGAGCGCCGGATCAGCGGCTGGCGCATCGGACGGCACAGCACCGTTGCTCGAAGCGGTCAGGTGCTACTCGGAGGTGTTGACTCGTTCACCGGGCAACCCCGAGGCGCTGAGCTATCGCGGCTGGCTGCTGGTGCGTACCGGCTCGGTCGCGTTGCAGGCGCAGGCGGCCGCGGACCTCGACGCCGCGGTGGCCGCGGATCCGACCTACCCCGATGCTCGGGCCTTCCGGGCCATCGTCTTGTACCGCTCCGGTCAGCTCGCCGCGGCCGGAAAGGACCTTGAGGTGCTCGACACGCTGGACACGCCGCCCATCATCACCAGGCTGTTGAGCCAATTCGGAATCCGTCAAGCCGTCGCCGAGGCGTCGCCGACCGTGACTGCCCTAACGAGCACGACTCGTTCCTAGGCCGGGACCGGCCGCGGTCAGGGCTGGCTGGCGACCTCGAACTCACACGCTGGGTCGCCTAGGACCAGCGAGGAACCCGACGTGGGCACGTTATTGCCGTAGAGCGCGCCCATCATGCCGCGGATCATGCCGCGGTCCACGGCACAGATCACCGGGTGCACGACCTCGGCGCCACCGAATGGGCAGTGCTCGGCGACGATGCGGAGCTGCGTGACCCGATCGTCTTTGTCGTTGCCGGTCCGCGGGTGCGCAGGGTCCGTGGCGGTATCGACGTGGGCGGCGAATCCGTGCGCAGTCATGGCATCGGCGACGGCATGCAGCGCGGCGCGGAAGCTGTGCTGGGTTTCCGCCGCGTCGCCCATCGCGGCCGCCATGGCCTGGCCATACTCGGCCCCGACTTCCTCGGCGAGGGCTTCGGCCTGTTCTCGGGGCAAAAGGGCGAGCGCACGCTTGAGCAGGGTCACCAGCACGGCGTCATGGCGAACGAGAACCTGCGGGCTGAGCTGCGGTTCGGTGGCGCAGTAGCGCTTGGAAGGTCGGCCGGCGCCGCTGCGGGTGCCCCGGGCGAGGACGACCTCGGCGTACCCGCCTGCGGCGAGCTTGTCGAGGTGGTGGCGGGCCACGTTCACATGCAAGCCGAAGCGTTCGGCCACCTCAGCGGCGGTAGCTCCGCTTGGAACCTCGTGCAGGTACAGGAAGATGTCGCGGCGGGTGGGGTCTCCGAAGGCGGAGGAGATAGCGCTGACGGCCGAGGCGAACTCGGTGGGATTCAAGGCAGATCGCTCCACCCCACTATTCTACCTATCGCCGTAGGAGAAATCCTGAAAGGGTTGCGCATGCCCCTCACTGAAGCCGCTGTCCTCGACGCGCTCCGCCCCGTCCAGGACCCTGAATTGCACCGGTCGATCGTGGATCTCGGCATGGTCCGAGCGGTCTCCATCGAAGATCGAGCGGTGGTGGTAGACGTCGATCTGACCATCGCCGGGTGCCCGTTGCGCAACGAGATCGATCAACGGGTCAGTGGCGCCCTAGCCGCGCTTGGTGCCACGTCGGTGCAGGTGCGCTTCGGGGTCATGAACGACGAGCAGCGGGCCAAGGTCCGCCAGCTGGTACACGGCGACCCGGCCGCCACGGCGGGGTCGCAGAACTCCCACGGCCACGCCGAGGGTCGGGTCATTCCTTTCGCCGATCCATCCAACCGCACCCGGTGTCTGTTGATCGCTTCGGGCAAGGGTGGGGTGGGCAAGTCTTCGATCACCGCCAACCTGGCAATCGCCCTCGCCCGACGAGGCCGCAAGGTGGCGGTCATCGACGCCGACGTCTGGGGGTTCTCGATTCCCCGCATGCTGGGCGTGGATCGGTCTCCGGTCGTCATCGATTCGATGTTGATCCCGCCCGAGGTGCACGGCGTCCGCTGTATCTCGATGGGGTTTTTCGTCGAGGAGAATCAGCCGGTGATCTGGCGGGGGCCGATGTTGCACAAGGCGCTCGAGCAGTTCCTCACCGATGTCTTCTGGGATGACCCTGATTATCTGCTGGTGGATTTGCCGCCCGGCACCGGGGACATCTCGCTGTCCCTATCCCAGTTTCTGCCGCGCAGCGAGGTGCTCGTGGTCACCACGCCCCAGCCGGCGTCCCAGAAGGTCGCCCAACGGGTCGGGTTCATGGCCCACAAGGTGAACCTACAGGTGCGCGGCGTCATCGAGAACATGAGCTGGTTCATGGGTGATGACGGCAAGCGCTACGAGCTCTTCGGTGCCGGAGGCGGCGAAGAGCTGTCCAAGGTGCTCGAGGTGCCGCTGATCGGCCGGGTGCCGTTTGTGCCGGAGCTGCGCATCGGTTCCGATATCGGCCAACCCATCATGGCGGTGGATCCTGACAGCGAGGCGGCGCTGGCCATCGATGCGATCGCCGGTCAACTCGAAACCGTGCTACGCCCGACGCGCATCTATAGCAGCGCCCTGAAGCTCAACTAAGGGTCCAACCGCCTCCGGTGGGCGGGAAGGTCCAGCCGATCCGGTAGCGTTCAGGCGCCGACCGGCAGAAGAGGAAGCTAGGGAGTGAGCGTGGACGTTCGCATCGGTATGTTGCACAACCCCAAGGAGCTGACGCTGGACTTGGGCGATGCCGACCGCGACAAGGTCAGGGCCGATATCGACGGGGCATTGGCGGGGGCGACCTCGGTGCTGTGGCTCACCGACAAGGACGGCCGCTCGCTCGGCGTGCCCACCGGTGGCATTGCCTATGTCGAACTGGGTTCGGCCGACGCCAAGCGTCCGATGGGCTTCGCTCCGGAGCGCTGAACGTTGCTCCCGGGGGCCTGATCCTCACCCGAGAAGGCCTACTAGCGGGCCGGTGTCCTGTGGGCCGCGGGCGTAGAACTTCGGTGCCGGGCTGCGGACGCGCCCGGTAGTCTCCATCTCGCATGTACAGCCTGAGTGAGGTCGCCCGGGTCCACACCGACCTCGGCCCGACGGACATCGATCACCTGCAGCGTCTGGTGGCCAACTGGGGGTTGCTGGCGGACTTGTCCTTCACTGACCTGCTGCTCTTCGCCACCGATGCATCCGCCCATCGTGGTGGCACCGCGGCATCCTCGACCCGTCAGTACGTCGTGTTGGCCCAGGTCCGCCCCACCACCAGCCAGACGTTGTACCCGTCCGACCTGGTGGGATCGCTCGCGTCGGCCGTGGAGCGGCCGCTGGTGGATCGCTGTTACCGCTCCGGCGAGACGATCGGCGCGGACGAGATCGTCGCCGAAGAAGAAGTCGCGCACTCGGTTCGGGCGGTACCGGTGCGTCATGGGGGCCGGATCATCGGGGTCCTCGCCAGCGAGGGTTTGCCCAGCGGAGGTCGCCGCCACGGCGAGTTGGAGACCGCGTATCTCAACGCTTTCGGGCATCTCGCCCGTATGGTCTCGGTGGGTGATTTCCCGTTCCCGGGCACTGAAGACCCACTCAAGGAACTGCCCCGCGTCGGCGACGGCGTCATCTTGCTTGGGGCCGACGGGCGGGTGCAGTACAGCTCCCCGAACGCCGTGTCGGCCTTACACCGACTCGGGGTGGTCGTGCAGGTCGAGGGGGCGACGTTCGGGCAACTCGGCCTCGATGAAGCAGTGGTGCGCAACTCCACTGGCCAGCGGCAACCAGCCACGGCGGAGCTGTCCCGGGGAACTCACACCAACGTGCTGGTCCACGCCGTGCCGTTGCTAGGACGCAGCGCGGTGGTGGGGGTGTTGCTGGTGTTGCGGGACATCTCCGATTTGCGCCGGTTGGACCGGCTGCTCGTCTCCAAGGACACCCATATCCGCGAGATCCACCATCGGGTCAAGAACAACTTGCAGACCATCTCGTCTCTGCTGCGTATCCAGGCCCGACGGGTGTCCTCACCCGAGGCCCGTGAAGCCATCGAGGAATCGGTTCGTCGAATCGGCTCGATCGCGGTCGTCCACGAGACCCTTTCCCGCGAGGCTGGCGACGACGTTCCCTTCTCCGACATTGCCCGTCCGATCATCCGGATGGTCGAGGAGTCCTTGGTCTCCCCGGAGCGCCCGGTGCGCTTTGGGTTAGTCGGTGATAGCCCGACGTTGCACGCCGATGTCGCCACGCCACTGGCCTTGGTGCTCACCGAACTGCTGCAGAACACCGTCGACCACGCCTACCGTGGTCCGGCGGCGAGCACCGAGGGTGACGATCCTGGTCAGGTGGTGGTCACCGTGACCGGGCCAGTCGAGCTGAACGGGCGTTCGTCGGTGGTCGTCGAGGTGCGTGACGATGGCGTGGGGCTGCCGGAAGGCTTTTCCCTCGAGACCTCAACGGGACTCGGTCTGTCTATCGTCGGCACCCTGGTCTGCAACGAACTCGAGGGGTCAATCGCCATGACCGGCCGTCCCGATGAGCAGGCTGGCACCGTGGTGACAGTGACGGTGCCGCTAGAGCGGCGGACAGACTGAGCGACGCTCGACATCGCCCGGCATCGCTCCGGTTGTGCTGAACGAGGTCAGGATGCTTCGCGCTGGTCGTTCAGCCAAGTCTTGCGGAGCTTACGACGCTCATCTTCGGAGGTACCGCCCCACACGCCGGTGTCCTGGTTGGTCATGAGGGCGAATTCCAGGCAGGGGGTCAGCGAGGGGCAGGACTCGCATACGGCCTTGGCCATGGCGATCTGTTCCAGTGCTGGTCCAGTGGTGCCAACGGGGAAGAAAAGGTCGGGACTGGTGTCGCGACAGTGTGCGATACGTCGCCATTCATCGTTCTCAGCCGCAAGGGTCAGATTACGAGACGAAGAAAGGGCCACCAAGACCTCCAACCCAAACGCGCCAACGGCGCAGGAACTAGCTAGGGGGATTGCCACTCGTTCAACGGACACCTGCCTGGCCGACGGGGGTTGAAGAACTCCGAGGGTAGTAGGCGTGCTGCCTTGGTCGGACCGTGTGACCGTCAGAATTTACAACCTGTTAATGGAAGCGATCAAGGGATGGGGGGAGGATTTTCTGCCGATTGTCGGTGAGGACCGGAGACATGACGGTCCGTTCCGCCCGACCCCTTGCCTCGACACGGGCCGAGACGGCGCCGCTCACATCTGGTCGGGGTCGGCTCTCCGGCCGGTTCATGGCCTGGTCGGCGCGATCAGCCGCAGGGCATCGGGCTCCCAGCGGAAGCTAAACGAGCAGGTGGGCCCCATCGGCTCCCCGTCGGTCTGAGCCGAGGCCGGAGCCATTGAGTAGTAGGTGACTTCGGAAGTGACCTTACGGCACTGCACCCCGTTGGCAGTGGCGATGCCCTTCGAGGAGTACAACATGCGGCCGGCGAGGCGGGCGATGGTGAGGACCGAACTCGGCCGCACCTCGACCGCCCATAGGCCGTCACCGCTGCGGCAGCCGGTTGGCAGCACCGTGAGTGGGCGACGTCCCGCGTAGGAGTAGGGGTGGGTGGCGAGGGCCAGCACCCAGAACGCGCTCTGGGAGCGGTCCAACCCGGGCTCAATGGATTCGGACTGGGCAGGTTCGCTAAAAAGGGCAGTCGGGCCGGGTCGCGGCCACGCTTCGCGGCAGGCGGCGGCGGCAAACCATAGGTGGCCGAGGTGGGCCTTGAGCGAGGGCCGGGACTCGACTCTTTTGACCACGGCAGCGTCGAAGCCCACCCCGGCATTGGCCAGGAACCCCCAGCCGTTGAGCCGGCCCCAGCCGCGTCGGCTGGTCCAACCCGCTCCGAGGGCGCGGAGCGCAACGTCGTGGGCCTCGCCGAGCGCTCTGGGCAGGCCCAAGGTGCGGGCGACGACATTTGTCGTCCCCCCGGGTAGGGGAACCAAGGTGGCGTCGGATTTGGCGTTGGCCATCACGTTCGCCACCCGATTGAGCGTGCCGTCACCACCGAGCACGGCCACCGCCTGGGTTCCCGCCAGAGCGGCTCGTACGTCCTCGTCCAAGCCGTGACGGGACGTGAGCAGCAGGTCCACCTGGTGCTCACGCGACCAGCGTTCGATGCTGGCCGAGATGCGGTCCCGGTTTACGCCGCGGGCGTGAGGATTGGCCACGAGCAGGACGCGCACGGAGTGCATTGTGTCAGTCCTGGCCTCGTACTTGGCCTCTGATTTGTACGGTGATGCGCTCGGCGCAGCACAATTCAGGTATGCATGTCGTTGTCTGCGTGAAGCAGATCCCAGATCCAGCCGAGCCTGGTTCGCTCGATCCGGCTACCAAGACACTGAAGCGGTCGGGCAATATCATTCTTGATGAGTCCGACTCCTATGGCGTGGAGATGGCGCTCCAGCTGGTGACCAGCGCCGGTGGCGGTACGGTGAGCTTGGTGTCGATGGCTCCCGGGGGAGAGACCAAGGGCCTTCGCACCGCGCTGGCCATGGGTGCCTCCGACGCCATCTTGGTGTCCGATCCGGTGCTGAACGGCACCGACGCCCTCGGGACGGCCAAGGTGCTCGCGGCGGCGATCGCCCGGAAAAGCCCCGATCTGGTGCTCACCGCCACCGAGTCCTCCGATGGCTACACCGGCACGGTGCCCAGCCAGATCGCCGAGTTGCTCGGGCTGCCGTCGGTCACCTTCGCCCGTTCAATTGAGATCAACGGGCAGTCGGTGAACGTCCGGCGCCAAACCGAATCGGGCTACGACGAGGTGACCTGCCCACTTCCTGCGGTCGTATCGGTCACCGCTGGAGTGGTGGAGCCGCGTTACCCGTCCTTCAAGGGCATCATGGCCGCCAAGTCCAAGCCGGTCGAGGCACTCACTGTCGCCGACCTCGGCTTGTCCGCCGATGAGGTCGGATGGGCCGGAGGCGGCCAGGAGATCGTCGAGATTGCCGCCTCCGAGGCCCGCGAGGCGGGCCGGGTCGTGGAAGACGAAGGCGAAGGCTATGCGGAGATCGTGAACTTCCTCGAGAACTTGAAGGTGATCTGACATGGCACTGGACAACGTTTGGGTGTTCGCCGAGGCGGCCGACGGCCGAGTGAAGACCATCACACTGGAGATGCTGGCCAAGGCACGCGAGATTGCCGACGAGGTCAGCTGCTTCTATGCCGGTGCCGGTGATGACGTTGCAGAAACCCTTGGCGAGCATGGCGCGAGCACCGTGTTCGCAACGGGTGATCTCGATGATGCGCTGCTCGGCCCACCGGTGGCGGCGGCGATCGCGGCCAAGATCGCAGCTGACGGTGCACCGGACTTGATCATGTTCGGCACCACCTACGACGGCCGGGACGTGGCCGGTCGGTTGTCCGCCAAGCTTGGCGCTCCGGTCATCACCAATGTCGCCGACCTCATCGTGAACGGCGAGGACGTGGCGGGCGTGGAGCCGGTATTCGGCGGTAGCACCAATGTGACCACTCGGTTCAAAGGCGAGGCGGTCAAGATCGTGCTCGTGCGGCCCAAATCCTTCGCCGCAGAATCGGCCGGTGGTTCGGTCGCCGACGTCGAGGATCTCGACGTGCCCGAGGTGGGCAACACCGGTACCGCCAAGGTCACGGCGCGTTTCATGGAGGAGACCAGCGGTCCCAAGCTCGAGGAGGCGGCGATCGTCGTATCGGGCGGTCGCGGTCTGGGCGAGGCGGCCAAATACGCCATGGTGGAGCAGCTCGCCAAGCTGCTCAAGGCGGCACCGGGAGCGTCGCGTGCCATCGTTGATGCCGGTTGGGTGCCGTACTCCTATCAGGTTGGCCAAACCGGCAAGGTCGTCAAGCCGACCGTGTACCTGGCCTGCGGCATTTCAGGCGCCACTCAGCACATGGTGGGCATGAAGGGTGCCAAGTACATCATCGCCATCAACAAAGACAAGGAAGCCCCGATCTTCTCCATCGCCGATCTCGGGATCGTCGGTGACGTCCACAAGGTGATGCCCAAGCTGATCGAGGCCCTTCAGGGTCGCTGAGCTTGGGGTGCACACAGGGCCCGGGGCGACGCCTCGGGCCCTGAGCCGTTTTCGGCCTTACCGCCTGAACCTGGTTGGCTCGGGCGCCGCCAATGGCCTGGTTCAGCCGTCGAACTTGCGATCGCTGGCCATAACGGCCCAGGCCAAGCCGCGATCGGGGTCCGCCGCCGCCAGCCGGAACGTCCAGCCCATGTCGGACTCGGGGGTGTCCCAGGCCACGAAGACCAGCGCGGCGATGGCCTCGCCCAACTCGTCGGGCTCCACCGGCCAGTCGTCGGCCAGTCCGGTCAGGCTGGCCATGGTCCACCAGGCGATGAATCGGCCTGCAGCCATGCCGCGGCGGCGGCCATGAGCACCCCCTGAGGCGGCGGCCCAGGCCATCATCTCCAACGCCTGACGGGCCGGGATCGAACCGGTGCGGGCCTCTGCTACGCCGAGCGCGGCGATGGCGTCGAGGGGGTCGCCAGCCACCGTTACGGCATCGGCTCGGCCATTGGATTCGGTGGTCCATTGCCGGGTGAGGTCGATGAGGGCGTCGGTTGTGAGCGGGTCGCCCGCGAGTCGGGCCTCGTCAAGGGGCAGGACGACGGGCCGTAATGGAGGAAGTGCGGATGGGGGCGCGAAGATGCCGCGCTGCGGCTCGTAGGTGGCGAGCGGGTAACGCGGCTCCCATCGCTGCAACACCAACGGCAGTTCGTAGACCGAGGTGTCGATCGACTGGTCCTCGCTGAGGTCCTCACCTCGGACCACCCGTTCGTAGGCCACCAGCGCACGCACCGGCCCTGGTTCGAGATGGGGGGCCAACGAACGCCAGTCATGCACCGAGGCCACCACTTCGCTGAGTGGTCCGATGGAGAAACGGCCGGTGGCCTCGCGCAGGATCGCCCCGCCGTGGGCGGCATCGGCTTGCAGCGCGATGCGGTACTCGGCATAAGACGCGGCCGGCCACAGTTGGCGCCCGACCGCGGTCGCGTTGTGGCAGCGGTCGCGTACGTGGCGAAGTTCGTCCCAATCTTGGTCGGCGCAAAGGTCCTCGAGGTGGCGTAGCAGCCCATCGAGGTCGGCACGTGCGATCAGTTCGTCGAGCCGGGTCATGGTTAGTCCGCTTTCGTCATGCCGATGGTGCTCCCGCAAGGCTGGCTCATACCAGCGGCCACGGGTAGCGGCGGCCAGTCGGGTCAGCCGGGAATCGTCGCCCGCTGAGTAGCAGGTCCATGCGTTCCAGGCAGGCCTCGCGTTCCTCGTCATCGTCGAGCAGGTCGGCCACCGATGCTGGTAAGCCGGCGGCGCGGAGCCGGGCAAGGTCCTCGAGCAGGGGTTGGGGGATGTCCTGGCCGGCGTAGTCCCACAGCACGGTGCGCAACTTGAACTCGGCGTGGAAGGACAAGCCGTTATCGATGCCGTACACCCGACCATCGCCGCCAATGAGGCAGTGGCCGCTCTTGCGGTCGGTGTTGTTGGCCACGATGTCGAACGCACAAATAGCCATGAGGTCAGCGCGATAGCGCACATCGTCGGAGACGGTGAAGTAGTGCTGTTCGAAGTCGGCCTCGACGAACAGTTGCAGCGAGCCTTCGCCCATCGGGCCATTGCGCAGCACGGTGGGTGGCACTACCCCCCAGCCAAGGGCATCAGACAGCTCGTAGGCGGCGATCTCGCGGCGGTACAGGCCCGAGGGGAAGTCCCACAAGGGCCGCTCGCCGCGCAGCGGTTTGTAGATCGCCTTACGGTGGCCCTCCCCGTCGAGGGTGACCAGATAGGTGCCGTTGGACGACCAGGGCATGCGGCCGAGGACCTCAAGCGGCCCTTGATACAGGGCGTGGAGCGTTTCGGGGTCGTTGCGGTGTTGCCGTTCTGACTCGCTCACGGTGCACCGGTGCTGAGCAACGGGCCCATTCTTCGTCCTCCGGCTGGCAGTCAGTGCGGGCGGTGTCCGTTGGTCTTGATACAGGTGTGGCCGTCCCGGTCAATCGCTCGGCCGCACAGCGCGCATAACGGGCGTCCGCCCGAGACAAGGTCCTCGGCCCGGGTAATGAAGGCGCGGACCTGTTCGCGGGTCAGCACCCATCGGGCGGTAGCGGACTCCTCGGCTCGGTCCTCCTCCTCGGGCGAACCGATCTCCTCCAGGAGTACGAGTAGGCGGTCGTGCTCCTCGTCGTAGCCGAGCGCCAAGCCACCGATGGTGAACGCCGGCTCGACGGGGAAGTGCAACTCCAACTCGGTGGGTAATGGCCCCTGCGGTTGGGCGGGAAGATCGGCAAGGATCTGGACGAAGGATTCGGCGAGGGCGCCGACCTGCTGTTTCTCGCAACGCAGGGTGACCAGCGAGCCGTCACCGAGGCACTGGAGGTAGAACACCCGCGCGCCAGGCTCACCGAGCGCACCGGCGGTGAACATTTCGACGTTGATGATGTCGTAGGGGGAGGGCATGCTCATGATGGTTGCAGGGTCCGTAGGTCTCGTCCGGTGGAGTTGGTGGCCAGCACCACGGGCCCGCCGGCGCCGTACAGCACCGCGCTGACCGAGCAGGGTGACACCACAATGCGTTGAAACAGATCGAGGTGAGTGCCAATCGCCGACGCCAGGGCGGCCTTGATGGGATCGGCATGGGAGACACACACGATGGTCTTGCCCGCGTGAGCGGCGCGCAGCCGGTCGATGGTGCTCACGATCCGCAGTTGCATCTCCGCAAAGGACTCTCCGTTCGGGAAACGGAACCCTGACGGGTAACGCTGCACGGTGGTCCATTCCGGAAGTTTGAACAGCTCCTTGAGTTCACGGCCGGTCCAGCCCCCGAAATCGCATTCGAGCAGGCCAGGTTCGGGCCGCACCCGAAGACCGAGAGCGGCGGCGATGGGGGCAGCAGTTTCCCGGGTCCGTTCCAGCGGTGAGGCATAGACCGCGGCCACGTTTTTGAGCGGTGCGATGCGCTTGGCGGCGTCCTCGGCCTGCTTGTGACCCTCCGGTGCGAGGTGAAGGCCTTTGGCCCGTCCCGGTAGCGAGGTGCCCGTCGTCGGCGTCTTGCCGTGGCGGACGAGGAGCACCAGCGTGGAGGGCGGCCCCTTGGATTCGGCCGTGGCGTCTTTCGAAGTGGCGGGAGCAGGCATAGCCTCATCAACCTAGTCTTCCGCCGCCAACCTAGTCCTTCGCCGCACCGTGCCGACCTAGCCTGGCGGGTATGAGCACCCGCCGCATCGAGGCCTTAGCGGTGTTGCAGCAGGAGGTGATTGGCTGTCGCCGTTGCCCTCGACTGGTTGCTTGGACCCAAGAGGTGGCGGCGACGCGCAAGGCGGCGTACCGAGACGAAACCTATTGGGGCCGGCCGGTTCCCGGTTTCGGGGACCCCGATGCCACGGTGGTGGTGATCGGCCTGGCCCCCGCCGCCCATGGGGCCAACCGCACCGGCCGCATGTTCACTGGGGACCGTTCCGGGGACTGGCTGTTCCGGGCGATGTATCGCGCCGGTCTGGCCAGCCAGCCCGAGTCGCGTCACCGCGACGACGGCTTGACCCTTAGCGGCGCCTATGTGACCGCCCCGGTACGTTGCGCGCCGCCTGCGAACAAGCCGACCCCGGCCGAGCGCGACGCCTGCCGGGGTTTCCTCGTGGCGGAACTCGACTTGCTGGCCCAGGCCAAGGTGTTCGTGGCCCTTGGCGCGTTCGGGTACCAGGCGGTGGCCGACCTGCTCGAGGTGCCAAGGCCTCGTCCAGCTTTCCGCCATGGCCTCGAAGTGGCGGTTAGCGGCGACCGCACCCTGCTGTGCAGCTACCACGTGAGCCAGCAGAACACCTTCACTGGTCGTCTAACCGAGGCGATGGCGGACGCTGTTTTCCACCGGGCGGCCCTGCTGGCCGGTCGGGTGGTCCCCCACCCGGGTTAGGCCGAAGAACTGCTAGCACCCTGCGCCCCCAGGCAGGACACTGCGAGGGCATGGAAGGACTCTGGGGCTCCCGCAGCGCACGTCAGAAGACGAGCTGCAATGGCGTGCTGCCGCCCCGCCGGCGTGATCGTTTTCTGCGGCGGCGGCCGACCGGCCCCGCCATCGACCATCTCCGGGCCGATCTGGCCCGCCTCGAGATGCAGCAGAGAAAATCGGCGAGCTCGACCGTGGTCGACCCGGCCGAACGGGCGCTGCTGATTGAGCTGTACAGCGAGCTCATCGCGAGCGTCGAAGGGCCTGTTGTGCCCTTTCCGGTGGAGTTTCTGGTTGATCCGTCCGAGGCGATGGATCGGGCCGAACCGGCCGAACTCGTGGACCTCGATCGTTACCGTCAGCGACGTTCCTCGCTCGTGGCCGCCGAGTTCGCCGCCGCCGATCGATCCTTCGCGGCAATCGGCGAGCCGCGCTCAACGTTGGAGGACAAGGCGGACTGACGTCGGCCCCAGCTCGCTCGGTTAGGAGCTGGGCCCTGGTGCACCGGTAGCGTTCTCGCTGGTGTCCATGCCGCCTACGCCGTCTACGCCCGCCCGCCCGCCCGTTCGGTTCGGTCCCTACGATGGGTCGTTGGTAATGCGGTTGGGTTTGGCATTGCTTGCCGTGTTCGGCGCGACGGCGTTGCTGACGGCGTGGGTACAACCGGGGGACAGCGCAGGTTCGGTGGCGGCGTTCGAGCAGGCCTTCGGCGCGGCTTGTCACCGTAGCGGCGCGGACGAGGACCGGTGCCGCTGTGCGTTGCAGCGTTGGAACGAGACGCTTGGCGAGCCCCGCCGCGTGGTCTTGGACAAAGACCTGGCCTCGGGCGGGATCTTGTCGGACGAACTGCGCCGGGCGGTAGCGGCATGTCGCTGATCGCTGAACGGGACACAACGCTCAGCGGCCTCTAGATTGACTCCATGACCATGACCGAGGACGCTGCGAACGCCGAGGGCAAGCAACGCTGGACCTTCCAATGGAAGGAACTGTACGACGAGGTCATCACCTCGGGGCTGTGCACTGGTTGCGCCGGTTGCGTCATCGCCTGCCCCCACGACGTCATTGGCTACAAGCACGAGCCGGGCCAGTACGTCCCCTTCCACCTGGAGGAGGAACTGGGCCTGGACAACTGCCTGCACGGTGAGACGGGCTGCACATCGTGCACCCGGGCCTGTCCCCGCTTTCGGGCCTGGGAGCCGCAGGCGGACGAGCATCTCTTCGGGCGCGCCCGCACCGCGGAGGACATGTCGGGCATCTACAAAGACATCATTCTGTGTCGGGCGTCCGACGAGTTCGTCTACGAAACTGGCCAGGACGGTGGCCTGGTGTCCGCCATCCTCATCTGGGCCCTCGAGAAGGGCTACATCGACGGCGCGCTGGTGTCGGGCCTGGAGAGCTCCGAAGGTGGCGAAGGTGGTTGGAAGGCCATGCCGATGGTGGCCACGAACCGCGAGGAAGTGCTGCGCGGCGCGGGCAGCCGTTACACCTATTCGGCCAATACCATCGCCTTCAACGAGGCCAAGGAACGAGGCTTGACCAACTTGGCGCTGGTGGGGATGAGCTGCCAGACCTCCATCGCCCCGGTGATGTGGAGCCGCAAGATCGGCAAAGTGTCCAAGCCCATCAAGCTCAACATCGGTCTGTTGTGTTCCAAAAGCTTCGACGACTCGCTATTCGACGAACTGTTCTACCTCAAGTACGGCCTAGTCAAAGACCAGATCAAGAAGATGAACATCAAGGGCGTCTTCCAGATCTGGATGAAGGACGGCAGCTACCACGAGATCAACCTCAAGGAGTGCCACGCCTGGACCCGTGAGGGCTGCAACCACTGCCCGGACTTCTCCGCTGAGCATGCCGACATCTCCACTGGGGGCATCGGCGACGCCACTGACTGGACCCTGACCCTGGTCCGCACCGACCTCGGCCGCGAGATCATCATGCGCATGCTCCAGGACGGTGTCATTGAGGCCAAGCCAGGCGATTCCGACCCTGGTGCGATCAAGCTGTTGCACAAGCTGTCGGAGCGAAGCCGGGCCCGCTGGCCGACGTGGGCCGCGCCTGAGGCCCGGGTGGGCCTACCCGAAGGGGCCACGGCAGACCACTGAGAGCTTGAGACGCGGCGACGCCGGTTACGCCGACGGGGGATCGATCACGGAACTATCGTCCGCTGATGCGCCTCGATACGCCCCGCGTCCCGCCCTTGCCCGAATCGGCCTGGGACCCCTCCATTGCGGACCGCCTCAAGGGTCGGGGGACTCCGCCGAACGTGATGCGCACCATCGCGCATCATCCGCAACTGTTCAAACGTTGGTCCGTGTTCGGCAACCACGTATTCGACAAGTCCACCCTGCCGGCCCGCGAACGCGAACTGATCATGTTGCGCATCGGCTGGCGTTGCCGATCGGCCTACGAGTTCGGTCAACACACCCTCATCGGCCGCCGCTGTGGTCTGACCGACGTCGAGATCCACCGGCTCACGCTGGGGTCCGAGGCATCGGAGTGGAACGATTTGGACCGGCTGTTGGTGCAGGCCACCGATGAGTTGCACGATGATTGTTTCATCAGCCAGCCCACCTGGGACGGTTTGGCCGCTCGGTATTCCACCGAACAGATCATCGATCTGGTGTTCACCGTCGGCCAGTACGCGCTGGTGTCCATGGCGCTGAACACCTTCGGGGTACAGCTCGACGAAGGCGTGCCCGGCTTTCCTACTGGGGCGGGTGAGCCGGCCTGAGGCCTCGGCGCGCCGGACGGGCGCGACGTTCTTTTCGGGCGTAGGGTCCTCCCATGCTGGACCCTGCTGCCTATACGACCATCGCCATTGAGAAGCGACCCGACGGTGTCGCCATCTGCACGTTGAACCGTCCGGAGCGCCTCAATTCGGTCAACTCGGTCATGCATCGCGAGATGGCCACCCTCACCCGCGATATCCAGGCCGACCGATCGGTCCGGGCGGCGGTAATCACCGGCGCTGGCCGGGCGTTTTGCGCTGGCGGTGACTTCGGTGGCGGTGCGGTCGAACCGATGGGATCGACCACGGGCGGCATGCTGGAGGAGGCTCGGCGCATTGTGGACCACATGCTGGAGTGCACCAAGCCATTGGTGTCCGCCGTGAACGGCTACGCCATGGGCCTCGGTGCCACCTACGCGCTGCTCTGCGATGTTGTGGTCGCCGGTCGTTCCGCGGTGTTCGCGGACACCCACGTGAAGATGGGCATCGGTGCCGGTGACGGCGGTCAGGTGATTTGGCCCCTTCTGATCGGGGTGAACAAGGCCAAGTACTTCCTCATGAGCGGCGAGCGGGTGAGCGGCGAGGAGGCAGAGCGGATAGGCCTCGCCACCTTCTTGGTGGAGGACGACGAGTTGATGGACAAAGCCATCGCTATCGCCTCGACGTTGGCTGCGGGTCCGTCCCAGGCCATCACCGCTTCCAAGATGGCCATCAATGCCTGGATGCGGTCGATCTCCTCTTTCGTGATGCCCCTTTCGCTGCAGATGGAAGACGCCTGTTTCGGGTCGTCGGACCAAAAGGAGGCGGTCAGCGCCTTCAACGAGAAGCGTCAGCCGGACTTCAACCGCTGACCGCAACCGCGACCGATCACCGGTGCGCGGGGTGTCCTCGGGCTGCCGCCGGCTCAACACTGCTGATTCGCCGCGCCGGGATCGAGCCGGGCCCGCACCGTCGGGGTGCGCCGCAGCGAACATCAGCCGTTGGGCGTCACCATGCGTTCGAGCCATTCGTTGATATCCCGACGCGCTTGGCGGGCCACCGCGGTACCAGGCGCGAAGCCATCGAAGCCGTGTGGTGCCCCCGGGTACACGTGCAACTCGACCGGCACGGCGGCGTGGTTGAGGCGACGGGCGTAGTCGATGTCCTCGTCGGCGAAGGCGTCGAGTGAGCCGACCATGATGAAGGTGGGCGGAAGACCGGCCAGTTCCGTGGCGCGTGAAGCCGCGGCATAGGGCGGCACGTCAGCGGTATCGAACCGCTCACCGAGGTAGGAGGCCCAGCCGAAATGGTTCGATGCGGGGTTCCATACCGGTACCGCGTCCCAGTTGGAGCTGACCGAACTGCGGGTGTCGTCGATCATGGGGTAGATCAACAGCTGGAAGGCGATGGAGAACTCGGCCCGGTCTTTGACCAGGTGCGCAAGACCGGCGGCGAGGCCGCCCCCTGCGCTGGCCCCACCAATGCCGATCCGCTCGGTGTCGATGCCAAATTCGGCGCCGTTGGCCTTGATCGCGGCCAGCCCGGTGTAACAGTCCTCGACCGGACCGGGATAGGGGGTTTCGGGGGCCAAGCGGTACTGCACGGCGACCCCCACCATGCCGTATCGCTGGCACCAGCGGTCGAATCGGAGGTCGTCCTGTTCCGGCGAGCCGATCACATAGCCGCCGCCGTGGCACCAGTACAGGCAGGGCAGCGGTCCGTTGGCGTGGACCGGGCGATGGATCCGCAGCCGGATGTCCGGCGCACCGGTCGGGCCGGCCACGACGACGTCAGTTCGTTGTACCGCATCGGACAGCGTCTGTCGGGCATTGGCCTCGGCCCCGATTCGGCGGAGTTTTTCGAGGTTGGCCGCCCGCACGGTGGCGACGGGGGGTCCGGCCTCGATCGCAGCGCGTACGGCGGGGTCGTAGTAAGGCTCGACGGTCATGACCGGACCGTATCGCAGCCGCGGTCACCGCGGCGCGGCGCAGCAGGGAGTGCGTTGCCGGGGGCGAGGTGTCCGCGACATAGGTCTGATTCGCCACTAGCGTCGGTCGTCATGCAGCGCAGCGTGGCGAGCGAGCATGAGGGCCTTGGACAGCGGACCACGGCCGCCAGCGGACCATGCCCGACACAGGATCAGATGGCTACTGCCTCGTCGGAACCTTCGTGACCGTTCCCGCTCCGGGTGCCGGCGGGCCTCGTCCAATGCCGCGGCGCGTCGCGACCGGGCGAAGTTGGGGTCAGCGGCTGGTCATCACGTCAGGGGCGTTGGTGGCTGGCCTGGCGATGGTGGGTGCGCTTGTTGTCGGGGTGGCCTGGTGGCGGATCGGTTCCTTTGAGCGGATCGACCTTGACCTGACTCCGAGGGCCGAGGAAGGGCCACTGAATTTCCTTCTGGTCGGTTCGGATAGTCGCGATCACATCGCCACCGAAGGTCCCGACGCCGAGGCGTTTCTCGACGCGGACGTGGGTGGCGAGCGAGCTGACACCGTGATCGTCTTACGGATCGAACCCAAGACGAACGAAATCAAGCTGTTATCGATCCCGCGAGACCTATGGGTACCACTCAACGGCACCGGCCCCAAGGACCGGATCAACGCCGCCTTCGCGGAGGGCGGGGCGCAGGGCCTGATCAACACGGTGCGCGCCACGCTGGACATCGAAATCAACCACTACGTGGAGGTTGATTTCGTGGGATTCCGAAGCCTGGTCGACATCATCGGCGGGGTGCCGATGTACTTCGACCGGCCGATGTACGACGAGTACTCGGGCCTCGATGTTCCCGCAGCGGGCTGCGTGGTGCTCAAAGGGCAGCAGGCACTGGCCTTCGCCCGCGCCCGACACTTGGTGTATGTCAATCCTGATACCGGTCGGTACGAGGAAGACCTCACCGCTGATTTGGGTCGCATTACCCGCCAGCAAGTTTTCTTGCGTCAGACCCTGGCCAAGTTGACGTCGCTGGGTCTGAGCGATGTGAGCAAGCTCAGCCGCATGATCAGCGTGGCGGCGGACAACGTCACCTTCGATGATGCGCTGAGTAATGCCGATCTCATCGCCTACGGTCGGCACTTCGCCTCGGTCGGGCTTGATGCGCTGCAGACCTACTCGTTGCCGACAGATTTGCATGACACCCCCGGCGGTGCCTCGGTGCTCCTGCTCAAAGTGGCCGAGGCCCAACCGGTGCTCGATGTGTTCCGCGGCCTGTCTCAAGCCACGCCCACCACGGCGGCGGCGAGGATGGCACCGGGCCAGATCGCCGTGTCAGTACTCAATGGCACCGGGGTGGATGGTCAAGCCTCCGAGGCGGCAGAGGGCTTGCGGGCGATCGGGTTCACGGTGGCCCAGGTGGGGAATTCACCCGTGCTCGGAGAGGTCCGCACGACGGTACGCTTCGCGGCCGATGCCCAAACCCAAGCGCAGGTGCTGGCCTCTTATCTCCCGGCCGGGGTCAATCTGGTTGAGGATCGAGCGGTGGGCACCGGCGTGGTGCTGGTCACCGGCGCCGATTTTGTCGGCATTGCGGTGCCGGAGAAGGACATTGCGGGCCACGACGGTGTCGAATCGGCTGGCATCGGGGTCGGGATGGCGCCACCGAGGATCCTCCCCGCCGGCGTGAGTTGTCACTGAGCCGGCGCGGCCCGGCGCCACCCGGCGCCGCCGCGGTGCGGCAAGGCCAGACGGTGCGTTGTGCCAACGGCCCGTTAGCGTGCTCGCCATGAACGCCAACGCTGAATGGACTTCGCTCGACGCAAGGCGCTCGGCGCACCGAGGGCGCCTTACGCTGGCTGTGGGGCTCGTGCTGGCCCTGAGTTTGACCGCCTCAGGGTGTGCCGGTGACGATGGCGCTGAGGCGTCGGGCACCGCTGGGACCCCGACCACGGCGGTCGCGGCGTCTGCAACCAAGGAGAAGACCATGAGCAAGCCGACCGTATCCGTACCCGCTGGCCCCGTCGCGACGACCCTGGTCTCCCAGGACCTGGTGCTGGGCACGGGCGTCGAGGCCACCAAAGGCAAGACCGTGACGGTGCAGTATGTCGGCGTCCACCTCGATGGGAGCCAGTTCGACGCGTCGTGGGATCGGGGCGAGGCCTTCTCCTTCCGGCTGGGAGGCGGTCAGGTCATCGCCGGATGGGACCAGGGCGTCGCCGGAATGAAGGTCGGTGGTCGGCGCCAGCTTGTGATCCCCGCAGATCTCGCCTACGGACCCCGTGGATTCCCTCCGGTGATCCAGCCGAATGAGACCCTGGTGTTCGTCGTGGATCTACTGGACGTGAACTAGCCGGAGCAGAACGAGCCATCTGCCGGCGCGCTCGGCCGGGTTCGCACCAGCAATGGTGGGTGTCCCTCGCGGCGGAGCGTCGCGGCGCTGCGCTACCCTTTCGACCAGCGCGGCAGGGGAACTAGTCGTTGCGATGCATGGCCGTTCGTGCGAGGAGGAACCACCAATGGGTGAGCAGGAAACGCCAGCGGTTTCAGCACTCGGGGTGAACCACCTCGTGCTGAACGTACGTGACATTGAGGCGTCGCATCGCTTCTACACCGACGGGTTGGGCTTTGTGCAATGTGGCGAGCTCAACTCGCAGGCGCGGATGACGATGCGCTTTTATCAGGTGCGGCCAGGCTCTCATCACGATGTCGCCCTCGTGCAGATGGCCAATCCCGAAGCAGCCGGTCCGGCGGCTACTTGGCGTTTGGGTGGGGCGAAGTCAACCAACTCGATCAACCATTTCGCCGTGGCCTACAGCCAAGAGGGCTTCGTCAAGCAGTTGGCGTACATGCGGGCCAAGGGTGTGGAGTTCGCCGTCCGCGGCGAACATGGCATGACGCACTCGTGCTATGTCGTGGATCCTGACGGCAACGGCATCGAGATTCTCTACGAACTGCCGGGCGAGGTGTGGGAAAAGGATATCGACGGCGCGCTCAACTACTTCGTGCCCACCGCCACCACCGGTGAAGACTCTTTGGTCGACAACACCGACTGGAAGGTGTTCAGCGCGCCGAGCAACTGACGCTCTGGCCATGTTGTGACTAGTGTCACAGTATGGGTGATGTTGCCAAAAGCCGCCGACCCGAAGGACCGTCGTCGGGGAATGCTGTCGGCCAGGTGACCATCGTGTGCGTACCTGGTGCCGGTGGACCACGCTTGGCTGACGAATTGCGGCGAGTCGGATGCGCGGGGTCGACTGCTGTCGAGGTGATCATGGTGACGCCCCCGGAGGAATCCGCTCCGGTGTTCATCGGTGATCCCCTGAGCGGGGTCTTCTGGCCGCTGGGCACGGACGACGCGGCGAACGGCGCTTTCAACCCGAATGCCGTGCGCCGTCGCGCCCGCCAACTGCAGTGGTTTCTCTGGGAGTTGGGAATCGATGCTCAAACCGAGGTCCGTCGCGGTGATCCTGCGGTGATCGTGGCGGGCGCCGCGCGACGGCCGGGGGTCGATGCGGTCGTGTTCGCCGCGCCGACGGGTTGGCGCTGGCGGGGGACCGTTCGAAGGGCTGGCCGCCAGGGCGGCCCGCGCGGGGCAACGATCTCCAGCGCGTTCGACCCGCGGATCGGGCCGTTGGGCCGGGTCTGCGCCGGCCTGCTCTGAGGCCGGTCCTCGGTTCGCCTCGGGGGTAGCGGTGGGACCATCGTCCCGTATAGTCGTGGTGTATCGGCACCGATTGCGAACCGTGTTCGCTCGTGATACCGAACCGCTAAGTCAGGCCTCGACCTTGACCTTTATGGTGTGGTAGCCCGTTGCACCGTCGGGCGCCGGGGGCGCGTTGAGCCCAGTCTGAGCCTTGCCGGTCCCGTCGGTGGCTCGGCAGCGCAGAAGATGA
The DNA here is from genome assembly GCA_945906305.1 of Ferrithrix thermotolerans DSM 19514. GTDB lineage: Bacteria > Actinomycetota > Acidimicrobiia > Acidimicrobiales > CAIXPF01 > CAIXPF01. The sequence goes on from CAMDQT010000002.1 coordinate 124,320, forward strand.
GTGCCCGGTGTGGCCGGCCAGCTGAACCACCATTGCCGCCAGGCGGCGTCGCCCAAGCTCGGTCCGAGCTCAGCCTGCTGCCACGGTCCTTCCCCGAGTTGGACCTCGACCTTGATGATGCCGGTGATCGGTGCCCACGCGACGCCGGCGATGGCCGTTGGCCGTCGCGGTAAGGTCGAGCCCGAGATGGGGGTGTCGATTCGGGATTGGGTCTTGATTGGTGCTCGCACCGACCAACCCCGCGGTATCCAGAAGCCCTGGGCTTGGTCGAACCGGGTCAGCTCCAGCCGCGACAGCCACTTTGTTGCCGACACATAGCCGTAAAGTCCGGGCACGATCAATCGTGCCGGATACCCATGCGCAACAGGCAGGACTTCACCGTTCATGGTCAACGCCACGATGGCGTCGCGGCCGTCCATCGCCGCCTCGACCGGAAATCCGGCGGTAAACCCATCCACGGAGTGGGTCATGATCTGATCTGCGGTCTTGCGGACGCCGCACTCGGCGAGCAAGTCATCCAAGCGCACCCCAACCCAACGGGCGTTACCGACCAGTTCCCCCCCAACCTCGTTGGACACACAGCTAAGCGTGATGTCGTACTCGAAGAGTTCCCGGTCCCAGAGTTGGTCGTAGGTGAAGCGCTGCGGACGATCGACCATGCCATCGAGGGTGAGGGCCCATTCCTCAACGGTCACCGCTGGCATGAGCAGGGATGTATCGATCCGGTAGAAATCGCGGTTGGGTACGATCAGCGGGCTGAGGCCACTGAGAGTTGTGGCCGGGTCGGCGGGTGGTGGTGGTAACGGTTTGAGCGGTCGGCGCAGGCGAATTCCGGCCCGCTCGACGTCAGCCGCGAATCGGCCCCGCAGGGCCCAGCCGCCGGCGAACGCCACTGCGGCCGTGAGAGCCGCGGCCCCTGCGCCGGTGAGCAAGCGACGCCTCCCGACCACCAGTCCGATGCTGGCGGACCGCGGCGTCCCTCGGCGACACAACAGCGTCAAGGATGCTCCGGCGGCGAGGGTGGACAGCAGCGACGGGAGCCAGCCGATGCTGCTGGAGGCACGACCGAAGCTGGCGGCGGCCATACCGAGCAGCCCGAACGCCCCAACGACCGCCAGCCCGACGGTCAGACTGTGCCGTATGGCCACCATACCTGTAAGGACGGATACCAGGGCGAGTAAGAGCACCGTTCCGACGATCAACGCAGTTTTGTCATTGGTTCCGAACGTGGCGATGGCGAAATCCTTCAGCCAGGCCGGAGTGGCATCGACAACCCGGTCGCCAACGCTGAGCACCGGGGGCCTGAGGCTGCGCGCCAGGCCCGTGCTTAGAGCGCCGACGCCGAGCCCGACAGCCATGCACCCCAGGCCAGCTACGGCCCCCCACCAGCGCGGCGCCACCGATGGCGCTAGCACGGGATTGAGCGAATGTTGCGGGCCGTCCTTGGTGGCCAACTCCGCCGCGCCCGGTGGCTGCTCGTCTGGTTCGTTCATGTTGCCCCCTTGGTGACGCTAACCGTGGGTCGTGCTGAGCGGCCGATTTCGGCCGGGTCAAGGCTCGCTTCGCTCCTCGCTCGTTCCGGCGGGGTCGGCGGTCGTGGCCAGCCAACTCGGCAGCCGAATGGGCCGACCGGAGCGGTTCAGCGCGCCGTGCACGGTCCCGCCAGTAGCCCGGACCTCGCTCCCCACGCTCAGTAGATACCCCATTTGGAAGGTGGTACGGGTGGCGGCCCCGATGGCGACGTGAACGTCCACCAGCTCGTCGAATCGCACCGCCATGCGGTATTGCATGAATGCTTCCAACACGGCGAAGTCCACTCCGCTGTTGCGTACCGCATCGTAGGGATGGCCGATATGGCGCAACCAGGCCACTCGAGCCTCTTCCAGGTACGGAAAGTACGCCGCGTGATGCACAATGCCCATGGCATCGGTCTCCGCGAAACGCACCCGAAGCCGATGGCAGAAGCAATAGTCCGCCGGGTCGGTGGAAGGGTGCAACGCCAGACGCATCGGACGCCACGTTATCGGTGGGCCAAGCCCTGACGCGGTGAGGGGCCGACCCAGTGGGTCGGCCCCTCCACCTGTTCTCTTGGCGGGTAGTCGGGCGCTCAGACGCCCAGAGTGCTGCGCAGTCGTGCCAATTCAGACTCGTAGCGCTCCACGTTGGAAAGCTTGATGTCTTCGTAGCCGCGGACCATATCGGGCAGCGCCGCCAGTTCAGTCGCCTTGGCCGCGTTGGCTTCGTTGACCTTGGGTACCAGTTGCTCCACCACCATGCGGTAGTCCTTGATCAAGGAGCGCTCCACTCGACGGACCTTGGCGTAGCCGAAAGGATCGAACCTTCCGCCGCGGAGCCTCTTGCCCATCTGCAAGGTCCGCAAGGCGGGGGTGAACCACGGGCCGAGACGGATCTTCTTGTTCATGCCTAGGGCTCGCAGGATCGGCGGGTGCAGATTGTAAGACACGGCCACGTCGCCCCCGACGGCGTTCTCGATGGTCAGGCGGGCCGCGGCTTCTAGGTGTAGGCGGGCAACTTCGTATTCGTCCTTGTAGGCCATCAGCTTGTACATGCCCTTGGCCACCGCGATGGTGAAGTCCACCTGGTTGGCCCCCGCCGCCTTGGCTACCGTGGCCAGGTACTGCCGGGCGTAGCCGTCGTGTTGGTAGTGGACGAGGTCCGCCGCCCGTAGGCGAACCACCCGGCCCAGCTCACCCTCGCCGAGGCCAGCGGCCACGATGGCTGCTTCAAGGGCGGCCGACGGCTTGGCCATCTGATCCTCTGCCAGCACCGACGCCGCCCGGACCTTCTCGGGGTCCAGTGTCCACTGTCGGCCCCAGCGGAAGGCCAATTGGTTGGCTTCCACCGCCGCCCCATTGAGCTCGATTGCCTGCTCGATGGACTCGGCGGAGATCGGCAGCACGCCGAGCTGGTAGGCCACGCCGATGAGGAAGGTGTTGGCGGTGGTGGACTCGCCGAACAGGCCTTCGGTCACCGCAATGGTGTCGACGTAGCGGTTGTGCTCCGACCTGGTCAGGGCATCGAGTTCTTGCCGCAGACGACCGAGTTCGGGGAAGGCGGCGTTTGGGTCGCGCACCATGAAGCCGGTTGGGGTCTTCGCGGTCGAGGTCACCGCGACGGTCCGAGTCGGTGAGACGCCGTCGAGATTGTTGGGGGAAAGTCCCACCAACAGGTCGAAGACCAGGTAGACATCGGCCGATCCGGCCGTCAACTTGTTGGTACCCTCCACCGGCTCGGTGGTGATACGCAGGTCGGAGACTACGGGGCCGGCCTTTTGGGACAAGCCGGTCTGGTCGAGGCCGCCGACGTACTTGCCATCAAGGGTGGCCGCGGTGCCGAGAATCTGCGAGACGGTGACCACGCCGGTTCCGCCGACACCGGGCATGCGGATGGTGGTGTCTTCGGCCGGTACCAGCAGCGTCGGCTTCGGCAAAGAGGCCGCGTCGATGCTCGGCTTGCGCCGGGCCCCGCCCGATGCCTTGTTGGCCTTGTTGGCCTTGCCCGAGGACTTCTTGGGCACGATGGTCAAGAACGACGGACAGTCGCCGGCGAGGCACGAATAGTCCTTGTTGCAGGAAGATTGGTGGATCTGCGTCTTGCGGCCGAACTCGGTCTCAATCGGTTGAACGGACAGGCAGTTCGACTGCACCCCGCAGTCACCGCAGCCCTCACAGACCCGCTCGTTGATGACCACCCGCTCGGGTGGCTCTGCTATCAGGCCGCGCTTGCGATCGCGACGCTTCTCTGCGGCGCACTGCTGATCGTGGATCAGCACGGTGGTGCCGCGGACCTTGGCGAGCACTTCTTGGGCTTCGAGGATGCGCTCGCGGTCCCAAACCTGCACGCCAGGCGCAAGCTTGACGCCCTTGTACTTGTCGAGCTCATCGGTGGTGACAATGACCTTCGCCACCCCTTCGGCCAGCAGCCAATGGGTCAGTTGTGGTACCGCCATGGCCCCTGGGGCGTCCTGGCCACCAGTCATGGCCACGGCGCCGTTGTAGAGGATCTTGTAGGTGATGTTGGACTTGGCCGCCACCGCGGCCCGCACGCCTAGTGAGCCAGAGTGGGCGAAGGTCCCGTCACCGAGGTTCTGGGTGAAGTGCTCGACATCGATGAAGGGTTCGATGCCGATCCACTGGACTCCTTCCCCGCCCATCTGGGTGTTGCCCATGAGCGTGCCGACCCGAGTCGGGTCCATGAGGGTGACCAGACCGTGACAGCCGATGCCAGAACCGACCAGCTCGCCTTCGGGCACTTTGGTTCCGGTGGAGTGCGGACAGCCCGAGCAGAAGTACGGGGTACGCGTCGGCAGCAGGTCGATTTTCTTGCGGACCACCTTCGGGGCAACCGGGGCGAGACGACTCGCATCGAGCCGCTGGAGTAGCCGTCGCCGCAGCGGTTCCACCAGGTAGTCCGCATCGAGGGCGCCGTGTCCGGGGATGAGCCGGTTGCGTTCTGGGTCGAACTTGCCGGTTATCCGCGGGGCATCGGGCATGCCATAGAGGGCGTCTCGCAGGTGCGATTCGATGAAGGGCCGCTTCTCCTCGACGACGAGGATCTCCTGGAGGCCATCGGCGAAACGCCGGGCGGTCTCGCCCTCGAAGGGGTGCATCAGCCCGAGTTGCAGCACCCGGATGCCGTTGCGGCGTAGGCCATCCTCGTCCAGCCCCAGAATGGCCGCGGCCGCCAGAACCTCGTGGTACACCCGGCCTGAGGCGATGATGCCCAGCCAACAATCCGGTGCGGTGATGGTGATCTTGTTCAGCCGATTGGCGATGGCGTACAGCTTCGCCATTTCGTAACGAGCTTCGTAGATCTCCTGCTCCATGGCATTGGCCTGAGGTCCGGCGAGGCGGCCGTTCACCTTCGGCTTGTAGGGCTTGCCCTGCCACTCGAACTCGGGCATGACCGCACGGATGCGCTCGGGCCCCACCTCCGCGGTTGCGGAGCCGTCGGCGACGGCGGTGACGATTTTAATGGCGGACCACAGGCCGCTGGCCCGTGACAGGGCGATGCCGTGCATGCCGAAATCGAGGATTTCCTGCACGTTGCCTGGATGCAGGATGGCCTGGTGAAGATCCGCCAGGGCGTACTCCGACGCCGAGGGCAGCGTCGAGGACTTGTTGGATGGATCGTCGCCGGTCAAGGTGAGGACGCCGGCGAGTGGGTGGGTGCCGGCATAAGCGGCGTGGCGGATGGCATCTCCGGCTCGGTCCAAACCTGGGGACTTGCCGTACCAGATGCCCAGGACCCCGTCGAAACGCTGCTTGGGGAACAAGGCTGCGAGCTGGCTGCCCAAAACGGCGGTGGCGCCGAGTTCCTCGTTCAGGCCGGGGGTGTGCTTGATGTCGAGCGTGTCGAGAAGCGCCTTGTGAGCCATGAGCTCACGGTCGTACCCACCGAGGGGAGACCCCTGGTAGCCGGAGACGAAGGTGGCGGTGCGGTGGCCGGCACGGCGGTCCGCCCGCATCTGGTCCATGGGGACGCGCACCAAGGCCTGCACGCCGGTGAAGAAAAACGAACCGGCCTCTTCGCGGTATTTGGCCTCGAGGTCGAACGCCGAGGCGGACCGCGCTGGCATCACATCAGTCATTGTTCCTCCTGATTGAGACAATCGTGCGCTGAGCTTACGCCCGCTGCCCTGCGGGGCGCTGTGTCTGGGACCTTGGCCCCACACTGCGGCCCGCGACCAACGAGAAAGGGCGGTTCGCCAGGCCTAATCCGGCCGGGGTGGGCCTGACTGACATGGAGCATCTCCACCTGGGACACTGGGGCCGTGCGGTCGCCCTTCCCCTCTGTTTGGTCCTTGGTCGTTGTCACCGTCACCTTCGGCGTGATGCTCACGTCGTTGTCGGGGTGCAGCATCGCTCAGGCCGCCCCGAAGCAACTCGACGCCCGCCATGCCGACATCACCGCGCCGGCGAAGTCAAAGCTGGAGGTCCATGCCGGGCCGGAGAACCGCGCTGGTGGCGACCATTGGCAGCTCACCATGGTCACGCCTACCGGGGCGGTGGCGGCGTTGGAGCGACGCCAGCGCACCGCGCAGGACTGCCCAACGGCGGTCGTGGGCTGTGCTGAAGGCGATGTCTATTTCGCCCTTACGCTGGCCGCAGACTTGCCCACGTGGACGACCGTACGCTTCAAGGTCGAGAACTGCTGGCGCGGCTCGTGTCCGACGAGCGGCGCGGTGCAGACGGGAGCGCATGGCCTGATCGCCTACACCGTCACGATCACCCCGTGATGGCCTCCATCGCTTTCCCATCGTGGGCTTGGGGGCCAAAGTGGGTGAACTTGAATAGGAGGCGGTTGCAGAACGGCGTTCGATCCGCCAGGCTGTTTCCATGAATGAAAAACCTTCCTACCTCGGGCTCCTCAACGCCATCAGCAACGCTGAGGGCGACGCCCAGCAGTATCTGGCGGCATGGGCCGCCACCACCCAACGTGAAGACGTGAAGGCCATCATCTCCACCGTGGCCCTGCGTGAGGGCGAGCACAGCCTGGCGTTCGCCAAGCGGATGTGCGAGCTCGGCTACGAAGTTCAGCCTCGCGAAGATCCCAAGTGTGCCCAACGGATGGCCATTGCCTCGTCGTGCACCTTGAGCGACTTCGAGAAGTTCGAACAGCTCGGCCTCGGTGAGCCCGTGGCGGAGGGGGCTCCCGATGTTTTCACCTCGATGTTCGCCGACACCACCATCGACATCCAGACGGGTGGGTTGCTCGGCCGGTACATCGCGGAGGAACGCGACAGTGGGCGACTGTTTCGTTCCTGTCGTGAGGTGCTGGAGTGCGAAGCGGCCACCGCCGCTCCCGCCGCGAGTGCGGAGCGTCTCGACCGTATTGAAGCCCTGCTCGAGCAACTGGTGACCAAGCTGGGTTCCTGACCGCGTTCGTGATGGGCCGGATTCATAACCGGTGCACCACGAGCGGTCCGGTGGGTTCGCTCGCCGAGGGGGCCAGTCGGTCAGGCCCCCTCGGAGCTTGGTCCGGGCCAGCTGGTCAACAGGACCTCGTTGCCGACCGCATCGGCCAATAGCCAACGGCCGTGCTCGGCGTCGGCCGCTAGGACCGACCCGCCAGCCCCTAGGGCCGCGTCGACGCGTTGCAGAGCGCATCGGTAGGTCACCGCGAGCTGAAGCCTGACGGTGTCCCCAGTCGTGGCTGGCGCGCGTCGGGCAAGCACGACATCGGGATTGAAACGGCGGCTGTCGACAAGGTGGTGCTCGCCCGCCACGATGCTGCGTTGGCGGTAGCCGAGTGCTGCTTGCCAGAACGGGCTCACCTCATCGGGGTCGGCCACCTCGACGAGCAGCGTGGCGGCTTGGGATTGCTCCGGTTCGGCGCTGAGGCCTGATTGTGCTGCCAATGCCGAGATGTGCGCGCCAAGGCGGGTGTCGCGCCGCGTCAGGCCCCCGGCATCGTGGGAGGTCAGAACGATCTGCACGATCCCGGGAAAGCGCAGGTCGATGTCAGGATGGTGGTCGGCCTCGTCGGCTGCGGCAGCCACCACCACCACGAATCGTGCGGCCGCGCCAAAGGACGTGGCGCGGAAGCGGGCACACAGTTGGCCCGGCTGCACACACCAGTCGGTGAGTGCAGCCAACTCGGGAAGTTCGTCCGGCGACAACGCTTTGGCCATGCCGGTGACGCTATCGGGCGTTGGTGGGCCAGCGTCAGGCGCCGCGGCGCAGCACAAAGCCCTGGGAGTTGAAGTAGTAGCCGCCTGGCGTCACCAGGGCCACCGAGGCCCCAGGGACCTGGCGGATGCCTGCGGTGCCGCGTAGTTGTAGGCACGCTTCGTAGAGGTGGCCAGCTCCCTGGGTGCCGCCTTCGGACAGGCTGCCACCGTGGGTGTTGACCGGGATCCGGCCGTGGATCAGGATCCGCTGCTCGTCTTCAACCCAATGCTGACGGACGAAGGCGCCGCCTTCGCCGCGACCGCAGTACCCAACATTCTCGAACCACGACAGCGCGATGTTGGAGAAGCCCTCGTAGGGATAGAACACGTCCACGTCCGCCAGCGTCAGTTCGGACTTGGCCCATAACCGTTCGGCCACCACCACTTGACCGGCATGGTCGAGATCGACCAGTTGCTCCTCGATGCCGTAGTCGGTGTGGCCCAACGTGGCGGCGTGGACCAAGACCGGCGTCTGGGCGAGGTAGCGGGCCCTCTCCGTGGTGGTGATGATGAAGGCGTCGGCAGCGTCCACGGGGATGTCCATGTCGTAGACACTGAGCGGGTCACGCACCATCCGGCCGGCGAGATAATCCTGCATCGTCAGCGGCTCTCGATACACCGCGTTGTCGTTGCTGGCGGCATTGGTGCGCGAGTTGATCGCGATCAGCCCGAGCGTGTCGCGTTCGTAGCCGTAGTCGTGCAGGTAGCGGCCTGCCCACGCGGCGTAGGCATTGGCCCCAAACATCGAGTTGGCCCCGGACTCGGCATGGCCGGTGCCCCACGCGCTGCGGGTCTCAGCCAGGCCCAACATCGCTCGACGCCGCATCGGGTCGCGGCCCGCGCTGCGCGACGCAAAGGGCATGCGGTAGGCGTTGTGGTACACCAGCGCGGTCTCACACATGCCGCTGTTCACTGCTGCCACCGCGGCCACGATCTGGTTGCCGATGACCGATGGCGGATTGGAGAACCAGCTCACCCGAGCGATGCCCAGCGCAGCCTGCACGTAGCCGGCGGCCACGGTGGACCCGCAGATACCGTCGATGTCCGCCGCGCCGACCCCGGCATCTCGAGCGGCAGCGATTGCCGCGTCGAGCACCAGCGAACCAGGGGTGCAGCCCAGCCGATCGCGTCCGTAGGCCGAGCGGCCGAGGCCGACGATGGCCACTTGGTCTCGAGCGGGGTTGCGGCGAGATGGGCTCATGGCATCCTCTCAAAATCGACCCGCGGGCCGCGACCTTCAAGCCGGCGGATGACGATTCGGACCCGTTCACCAAGCTGCACCGTTCTCGGATCGACGCCGAGCACGGTGCCACCGAGACGTAAGCCGGGTTGTTCGTCGAGTTCGACCGCGACGAGGGGGTGGCCAACGGTGTAGTCGGCGCCTTCCTTGCGGGAGCCTTGGTGCAGCATCGTGAGCAGCACGATTGTTCCCGTTCCCGCGACGGCGGTGGGGGTCACGGACCGTGACCAGCAGCGTGGGCAGGCTGAGCGGGCCGGAAAGTGCCATGTCGCACAGTCGTCGCAGCGGTTGATCAGCAGCTCGCCATCGAGCAGACCGCGGTAGTACGCAGCATTGTCCTGATCCAAGCGGACACCGGGAAAGGCGTCTAGCAGTTCATCGTTCGTCACAGCATCCCCCTGACCGTGCCCGACACTACGCCGTTGCACCTCGCCAGCATGCGGCAAGCGTTTGGCAGTGCATCGTTGGGCCTCGCGTCCTAGGGTTCGAGACGCAGTGGACCACACTGCGGACTGGCGAAGGGGGTCAGATGGGGGCAAGTGCGCTGGGACACGTGAGGATCTGCGATTTCACCGGCCAGCTCGCTGGTGCAGGGGCGACTCGCCATCTCGCAGCCTTCGGGGCGCAGGTAATCCGGATCGAGGACCCCGTGCGCAAGGGACGGTGGGACATCTTGCGCGGCTCGCCGCCATTCAAAGATGAGCGCCGGGGCAACGAGTTCGGCGCGGCATTCCAGAACCACAACGTGGGCAAGCTGGGCATCACCATCGACATGCGCACGGATCGAGGTCGGGAACTGCTGACCGAACTGGTACGGGTCAGCGACGTCGTCACGGAGAATTTCGCCGCCGGCGTGGTCGAGCGGATGGGCTTCGGCTACGAGCGTTTGCGGGCGATCAAGGCGGACATCATCTACGTCTCGAACTGTGGTTTCGGCCAGACCGGGCCCTACAGCGGCTTTAAATCGTGGGGCCCGATTGCGCAGGCCGTGGGCGGCTTGACGCTTACCTCGGGGCTGCCGGACATGCCGCCCGCCGGGTGGGGGTACTCCTATATGGACCACCACGGCGGCTACTTCATGACGGTGGGCATCCTGGCTGCTCTGTGTCACCGGTTGCAGACCGGCGAGGGGCAGTGGGTGGACATGTCTTGTACCGAAGCCGCGGCGGCGCTGCTGGGCCCCGCGGTGCTCGATTACACCGTAAATGGCCGGCCGACACGACGGGAGGGCTCGCCCAACAGCAACCGCGATGCCACCGGAACCATGGTGCCGCACGGTATCTACGCCACCACCGGTACCGACAACTGGATCGCCATCTCCTGCCGGGAGGATCGCGAATGGGCCGTCCTGGCGGCGGAGATCGATGAAGGCTGGACCACCACCGACGGGTTGCAGACGGTAGCGGGACGCCTCGCCCGCCAGGACGTGCTCGATGCCGAGCTCGACCGTTGGACCCGAGGTCACGATCGCCACGAGCTCGCGGCACGGTTGCAGACGCTGGGCATCCCTGCCGCTGCGGTGGCCCGTCCATCGGAACGGATGGATCACGATCCGGCCACCGAGGCTTGGGGGTTGTGGCCCACGGTCGATCATGCCGCGATGGGCGAGGTCCGTGTCGATGGCATGCCGGTTCACCTGTCCGAGACCGACTGGGTCATCGATCGGGCGGCTCCCTTGCTCGGAGCGGACAACGACTTTGTGTTTGGTGAGATCCTCGGGCTGTCCGAGGCCGAAATCGCCGACTTGCGCGACGAGGGGGTCATCTGATGGGAGCGCTGAGTGGTTGGCGGGTCGTGGAGCTGTCCTCGGATGGCGCGGCGTTCGCGGGCAAGTTGCTGGCCGAACTGGGGGCCGACGTGATCGTCGTCGAGCCGCCCGGTGGAAGCCCTCAGCGAGGCTACGGGCCGTTTCTGCACGACACGCCCGGCCCAGAAAACAGTCTGCATTGGTGGCATTACAACACCTCCAAACGCGGCGTCGTCATCGATCTCGAGAGCGAGGAAGGCCGGGACACGTTCCGTCGCCTGGTGACGGGGGCGGACGTGGTTCTGGAGGCCGAACGGCCCGATCGGCTGGCGTCGCTCGGCATTGACTACGCCGATTTGTGTACCGTGCGGCCCGATCTGGTCCACTGCTCCATCACCCCTTTCGGACGGCGGGGCCCGCGGCACGATGAACAAGCCACCGACCTCACGGTGCTGGCGGGGGCGGGCCCGGTTTGGAGCTGCGGCTATGACGACCACACGGTCCCGCCGGTGCGCGGTGCGGGCAATCAGGGATACCAGACGGCGGGGGTGTGGGCGGCAATGTCTGTCCTCACCGCTCTGCTGTACCGGGCCGAGTCCTCGAAGGGCCAGCACCTTGATGTGAGCATGCATGCGGCATCCAACGTGACTACCGAAATGGCCACCTATGGCTGGCTGGTGGCTCGCCGGGAGGTCCAACGTCAGACCGGTCGTCATGCGGCGCCGCGCCCAACAGGGGACACGCAGGTTGTGTGCGCCGACGGTCGCTTCCTCAATACCGGGGTGCCGCCTCGCAAGCCGATCGAGTTCAAGGCGCTGTACGAATGGCTGGTGGAACTCGAACTGACAGAGGAGTTCCCCCTTGCCGTGCTGCTGGAGATGGGCGGGCACTACGAGCACATCGGGATTGCCGAGATCGAGGAAGACCCGATGATCGGTGAGGTATTCGGGGCTGGGCGTGATGCGGTGGCGCTGATCGCGAGTCGGCTATCGGCTTCGGAGGCGTTCCTTGGATTCCAACGTCGGGGCCTTCCCGTGGGTGCGGTCTTCGCCCCGGAGGACATCGTGCAGGACCCACATTTCATCGCTCGGGGGTTTCCGGTGCAGGTCCATCACGAGGATCTCGAGCGCAGCTTCACCTATCCCGGCGCGGCGATTCGGATGAACGGGTCGCCCGCGTCGATCTCGAGTCGGGCTCCCCATGTGGGTGAGCACAACGCTGAGGTGCTCGGCCCTCTGGCCTAATCGGGTTCGGGCCGAAGCGATGGGTCGGGCGCGTCGTTCGCGGGGACACACGAGGACGCGCCCGATTCGCCGGAATCAAGCGATGCAACGGCATGGTGGCCCACGACACACAAGGAGATAAGTGACGAATGGCATATTCGTTGCCCCGCCGAACCATGCCACGACTGCGCTGGCAATGCAACAGAAGATCCGAACTCATTGGTCGCGGCGTCCCGCCGGTGTGTGTCCTCAGCTACGGTGCTGACCCTCGATACGGGCGATGCTCTCCCGGTCGGCCTCGCCGGGCGGGCCGAGTTGCACACCGACCGGTAGTTCGAGGTGCAGCTCGCTGCTGACGTCGAGATAGACGTTGGCCTGCTCGATCTCGAGATCGAGCAGGTGACCTCCGGCCAGACGATCATCGCTGATGACATGGAGGTGATGGCCGGGTACGTCGATTGCGGCGACGGTGTCGGGGAAGCGAAAGCCCACGACGCTGCCGGACAGCGAGTCGATACGCCATTGCGTCTGGTGGGCGGTGACCTCGGCCAGCGTTGGATATGGCGGGTGCTGGCGCGCCACGCTGCGCACCGCCACATTGCGGAACCGACCGTCGATTCGCACCGCGACGATGGAGTCGGGACGGCTGACCACCTCGTCGATCCGGCGGCACACGGCCGCCAGGGTGGTGGCCTCCGTGATGGCGAACTGATGGTGCGGGGCGAAGGCGCACACGACCGCAAAGGGTGAGGTCACCGCGGGATCAGGGCAGCACACGTTGCCGTCAGCTTCGATGACGAACGCCATGGCATCGACAATGATGAGCTCACCAGCGAGTGCGGCCACCGTGCCGATGCCCATGTTGCCGTGAGCGAGTAGGTCCGCGAGGGGGAGGTCGCCATCGAAAGCCCCGCCCATCAGCGAGGACAGGGTACCGGCCTGATAGGCGACATGGTCGAGCGCGGCGTCCTTGGCTAGTCCTGCTCGGCTGAGGGCGCGTAGGTGTAGGGCGCCGATGAGGCGATCGTCGATGATGTCTCGGGCCATGACCCCACGGTAGGTTGTGAATTGGCTGTGGGGCCGGACTCTTTCGGGGTCCGCCGTGCTGCGTCCCAGAAGCGCAACGGGGGTATTTCATGTTGGTATCGGGTCGCGTCGTATCGGGTCGCGTCGTCCGCGGGGTCGGAACCACCCTGGTGATCGGGTTGCTCGCCTTGACCGGGTTGACCGCCTGCGGTGGTGGCAGCTCCGACGGTGACGCCTCCTCCTCCGCCACTGCTGCCGCTTCGGACAAGGTGAGCACTGAGACCTCGGCCAAAGCGGGCGCCTCGAGCTCATCCGATCTCAGCAACCAGCTGGCGGATTCTTTCAACGCCGCGGCCAAAGGTGATTGCACCAAGGCGCAGGCCATGTCCGACAGCGTCAATCCCGACTCCAGCACCGCGACATTCGATGTGGGCAACTTCGAATCGTTGGCCAATGCCATGAAGGATGCGGCGGCCAAAGGCCCGGCCGAAATCCGAGCCGACCTCAAGACGATGTCCGAAGCCTTCGCGACGATGGTCGCCGTCTACAAGAAGCTGGGAATCGCCGATCTGACTCAGATGGCGAAGGTGGCGACAGATCCCACCAAGGCGGCCGAGTTGCAGGCCGCGGTGCAAACGATGCAGAGCTCGCAGGTTGCGGCGGCGTCTGATCGACTCGACGCCTGGATGAAGAAGAAGTGTCCCGGCCTAGGCGGGGCCACCGGCTGACGCTGCGGCGCGTTCACGGACCCGGGTGCCGAAAGGTCGGCCGCGGCCGACCTCGTAGGCGTCGGTATCCGCCTGGGAGGTCCGCTCGCGGTAGTTCGCCATGTCGCCGGGGAACTGGGTGACGATGCGGCCCGACGCGTTGCGGTAGTAGTGGTTGCAGTCGAACTTCCAGATGTCGAATCGGTCGAGTTCGGCCTGCAACGCCACGTTGTAGCGCTGCTGCACCTCGGCTTTGAGGTCAAGCCAGACGAGTTCCTCGGCATCGAGCCGTTGCACCTGGCGGACGAGGTAGGCGACCTGGCACTCAATCATGTGGATGATCGAGCCTTGGTTGGTGTTTGGTCCGTACAGCATGAACAGATTGGGAAACCCAGTGGTGGTGATCCCGAGGTAGGCCTGCGCACCGTCGGCCCAGGCTTCTCGCAACTCGCACCCACCCCGGCCGGTGACGTCGAGGGCGGACAGATAGCGCTGCACCTCGAAGCCGGTCGCGGCGATGATCGTGTCCACCTCGCGGGTGGTGCCATCAGCGCTGAGAACCCCGGTCGGGGTGATCCGTTCGATGGCGTCGGTCACCACCTCGACATGGGCGAGGTTGAAGGTGGGGTAGTAGTCATTGGAGATCAGCGGGCGCTTGCAGCCATAGGGCTCGGTGGGGGTGAGCTTGGCCCGCACCTCGGGGTCGGTGACCAGTGACAGGTTGCGTCGACCCGCTCGTTCCGCTTTGCCCAACAGCTCAGCGTCGTTGAACTGGGTGAAATGGTTCAGCTCCCGCCACAGCTTCCACCGCCGCCGACGAACGGCAATGGGGTTGGCTTGTAACTCGGCCAGCGTTTCGGGGTCAAAGGGGGTGTCGTCCTTGGGAAGAACCCAGTTGGCGGTGCGCTGGAACAGATGCAACTGGCCAGCTTGGGGCGCAATCTCCGGTAGGAACTGCACGGCGCTGGCCGCGCTGCCAATTACCGCCACCGATCGACCGGTCAGATCATGATCGTGGTTCCATCGGGCGGAATGGAACAGCGTGCCGGCAAAGGACTCCAGGCCAGAGATGGCCGGCCAGCTGAGTTCGTTGAACATCCCGATGGCGCTGACGACGACGTCGGCTTCGAGCTCCTCGCCCTGCTCGGTGAGGACCCGCCAGACGAGGCATTCGTCATCCCAGTACAGACCCTTGACCGCGGTTGCGAGCCGCAGGAGCGGGCGCAGGCCATAGCGGTCTACGACGTGTTCCATGTAGCGCTGGATTTCCGGCTGGGTGGCGTAGGGGCGGCTCCAAGCCGTGTTGAGCTCGAAGGAAAACGAGTACAAGTGGGTCGGTACGTCGCACGCCGCACCGGGGTAGCCGTTGTGCCACCAGGTGCCACCGACGCCGGTTGCTTTGTCGAGGATGACGATGTCCTCATATCCCGCCTGTCGAAGTCCGATGGCCGCACAGATGCCACCCGGTCCTGCGCCGATGATGATGATGCGCCGCGAAAGTCCCCCGTTACTCATGACCTCGACGGTACGCCTGCACGGTGACGGACTCCAACCGGTCGGGCGAGCGGTGGCCCGGTGGCAGCGTTGCGGTGGGTCAGGCGACGTCGACGGGGCGGACCCGAGCCAGGGTGAGATCCGCCGAGGCATCCTCGTAGCAGATCTCCACCGCTTGGCCGACCCACGGCTCAGCCCCTTCGATGGGACGCGCGTACAACCGTGGACCTTCCGCCAGGGTGACCTCGGTAACGGCGTAGGGAACCTCGAAGGGGCCACGTCGGAAGTACCGCTGATGGAAACGCACCCAAGAGGTGATCGTGCCCCGGCCGCTCAACTCGGTCCAGGTGAACGACGGCGACCAACACTCGGGGCACCACGGACCCGGTGGCAGCCAATGGTGACCGCAATGGTCGCAACGCGGCGCCACCAACCGGTGTTCGCGCAGCGCGTCCCAGTAGGCACGATTGAGGTTCGTTACGGCCGGGAGCGGTCCATCGTAGGCTGCCACGTCCTCGGTCATGTCGCCCGCCGGTAGATGATCGAGTCACCGTAGACGTTGCCCCATTGGATGTGTGTGGCGTCCGCGACCTGGCGTGGGCCCGCCTCGCCTCGCAATTGCCGGACGATTTCGACCTGGTGATTCCAGGCCATCACATGGGCCTCGGAGAGCAACCCGCCGTGAGTGTTCACCGGCAACTCGCCGCCGATCTCTATGCGACCACCCTGGGTGAACGCTGCGGCCTCGCCCATCTTGCAGAATCCCCAGCGTTCCAGGGCGGGCCACACCACGAAGGAGAAGGCGTCGTAGGTGAAGAACGCGTCGATGTCTGCCCGCGTGATTCCAGCGGCGGCATACAGGCCCTCCTCGCGTCGACCGGGTTCCCACGAGCCGTCCTGTTGCTGGGCGACACCGAGCCCGGGCCAGGCCCAGATGAACTCACGCCGACTGACCGGCAGCGGCAGCATCGCCGCAAGTTCGACCGACGGTTTGGCCAGATCTCGGGCTCGCTCGGCAGAACACACCAAGACGCATGCCGCGCCGTCGTTGACCAGGCAGTAGTCGTACAGGCGCAACGGCTCACAGACGTAGCGCGACGCCTGGTGATCCTGGATCGTCAGTGGGTCACTCATGATGGCCGCAGGGTTGAGGGTGGCCCCTTTGCGAAAGGCCACTGGCACCGCGGCGAGTTGTTCGGAGGTGGCACCGAAACGAGCGAAGTAGCGCTGCGCGGCGAGGGCCGCGCCGACCCCGGGGGAGGTCATGCCCACCACGGGGTCTTCGCCATGGCCGCCGCCGGCCTCGCGGGCTCCCTCGTGATCGCGGTCGCCGCCAACGGCGGAACCGCGACCGCCCTTGACCCGGCCCGGTCGGGTGACGCCCGAGAAGGACACCGCGGCCAGACAGGCCACCACGTCGGCCATGCCGGTGGCGACGGCCATCGCCGCCTGCTCGATGCAGGTAGCGGTGAAGCGTCCGTGGCCCCACGTCTGGCTGTAGTAGCGAAGGTCGAGGCCCAGCGCAAAGGCCAGGGTATCGGCGTCGACGCCACCGGGGGAGCCGAAGCTCACCACCATACCGTCGAGATCGCCGGGGCTGAGCCCGGCGTCGTCGAGCGCGTCACGGATGGCATCGGCACCGAGGTCAATTCCCGAGCGGCCCAGACGCCGACCATAGGCCGACTGACCGACTCCGCAGATGGCGGTCTTGCCCCCGATGGTTTCGCCCATCAGGCCGAAGGAGCCAAGGCCAGGGCGCGGATCTCGCCGAAGCCGCGGCGGCACTTCTCCCACGTCTCCCCGCCGTCGGTCGACCAGAAGAGCTGGCCGAAGAGGCTGGCGCAAGCCACAACCTCGGGGCGGGCTGGATGGTTGGCCATCCAGTACACCACGGAGTTCGGTTGCTCTGGCAGATCGGCCAGCTTCCAAGTGGCGCCGCCGTCGCGGGAGATGCGCAGGCCACCGGTCTCACCGGGAATCGAGTCGCCGGTTCCGACGAACACGGTCTGCGGATCGTCCGCTTTCACCATCACCATGCGGCAGTAGGCGAACTCGTTGCGCTCATGGAAGCCCGGTAGCTCAGTCAGTTCCCACGTCGCACCTTCGTCGGTGGAGCGGGTCAATCCGAAGGGGCCACCGACGAAGATCGTCGCCCCGTCCGCGTCGGGGCGGATCGCCACGCTGTGTACGTCACCGCTGAGTGGCGAGGGGCCGAGGTCGCTGCAGCGGGTCCAGGTGACGCCCCGGTCGCCAGATCGGAAAACTCCGTCGATTTCCGCACCGGCCCACACCACGGCGGGATCGCGCGGATCGATCAGGACGTTGGTGGTTCGAGGCTTGCCCACCAAGCACTCTTCAACCACGGGGATGTTCATCTCCACCCAGGTCTCGCCGCCGTCGGTCGAACGGAACCCGCCAGGCTGGGTTCCGACGTAGACGTAGCGGTTGTCGGTGGGGTCGATGGCGACGGACCAGATCTGCCGTCCATCGGCTGGAGTGGCCACCGGAGCCCAGCGGTTGCCACCGTCGATACTGCGGAATAGGCCCACGTCGGTACCCGCCCAGACGAGCGCGGGATCGGTCGGATCGACCCGAAGGGCTCGCACGTTGCCCTCGAAGGGAACGGGCTTGAAGATCTGCTTGAAGCGGCCGCCACCGTCGCGGCTGACGTGGACGCCACTACCGATGGTGCCCACCAGGATGGTCATGCCCTCGATCATCGATGTTCCCCCGGAACTGCTGGCTGGCTGCCCGGTGCAGCCGACTGGCGTCAGATTACGACGTTGGCGCTGCCGCCGCTCGCCGAGTCGTGCCGCGGCAGCGACCCAGAAGGCGTCAGGCGAGGCCCTCGAGCACCGTCGCGAGTTCCGCTGGACGGTTGTTGGCGATCATGTGGTTCGTGGCGATTTCGTGGTAGCTCCATCGAGCCGAGCCTCGGGCATGGTCCGCCGCGGTCCAGAACGGGCCACCGGAGCTAGGTCGGGGCTCGCCCGTGGCCTTTATGTAGGTGAGGGGGAAGTCGAAGGACTCGATCGGCTGGGGGAGACTGACTGCCTCGGTGAAGCAGCGAGCGGGGTGGCTGGTCCGGCGCGGTTGTGAGAACGCCGCCTCGGCGGGGTCGTCGAAATCCCTTGGGATCGGTGGGACCAGCCAGTTCGCTTCGGGCCCGATGGGATCGGTGATGGGCATGCCCGTTAGGGACACGACGCTGTCGCCGTGGGCAGGAACGAAGGCGTCGAGATACACCAGGTGTCCGACCCGCTCCGCGACGTGCGCCAGCGCGCCGCTCACCACGAAACCGCCGTAGGAGAAGCCGACCAGTACGACCTCGTGGAGGTCCTCGTAGCGCATGCAGTTGACGACGTCGGCGACGTGGGTGCTGAGGTTGACCATGGGGCTGGTCAGGTGGGATCGCTCGCCGATGCCGGTCATGCTGGGGGTGAACACCTCATGGCCTGCTCGTGTCAGTAGCCGACGAACGTGACGGAATCCATGCGCGCCGCTCCAGGCGCCGTGTACGAGCACGTAGGTGGTCATGGGGCCAGACCATACCATCTGGTGTGTTCGTTGCTTTAGCTCCTGGAGCACGATCTCACTCGCGCCACCTTCGATCGAGGTGATGCGGGCGCCGTAAGCTCCCAAAATGGTTCGTCGAGTGTCGTGCTACGCCGCGCTGGCAACCGCGTGCGTAGCCGCTGGTCTTGCCTGTGGCCGAGAGGTCCCGGCCACCCCGGCCACCCCGGCTGCCACGGCTGCCACGGCTGCCACGGCGGCCACGGCTGCCACGGCGGCCACGGCGAGAGACGTCGTCCCGCCCGCCGGGTTGGCTTCGACGGTGCTCGGGTTGGTGGAGGCGGAGGCCACGGCCAAGATCGCTAAGGCCGGTTACACCTGGCGGATCCTGGGCCGCGATGGTCAGAACTTCCCCGCCACCATGGACTTCGTCGATACCCGGATCGGGCTCAAGATCACCGGCGGCAAGGTCACCGAGGCTCGGGTGGGCTAAGGACTTACCCCCTCGGAGCGGTTCTGGCCTGCTCGAAGGACTCCACCGCGGCTGGCGATGCGAGCCCTGTGGCGTAGAGGGCCGAAGGGCCTGAGGCCAGGCGGCCACCGTGTTGAGCGCGCCGTTGGTCCAGTTCGGGCAAATATGTCTGCCACGGCCAGGAGCCGTCGGACGCAGGAGGGGCCGTCGGATGCAGCAGCGCACGAGCGAGCGGAGCTTGCCCAAGACGACCTGGCGATCGTCCCGAGACATGGCCCGAGGGTGAGCACCCAGCCGCGTCTCAACTTCGTGGTCCACCCGGGCCGCGGGCCGTTCGCGTTGCTGGTGCACGGTGCGCTCGGCAGCCGTTCCTATTGGGCGGCCAATGTGGCGGCGCTCGGTGAGGTGTGCCGCCCCGTGGTGGTCGAGCTTTGGGGACACGGCCGTTCGCCCAGCCCTACCGACCCTGCAGCCTACGCGCCCCAGGCCTACGTCGAGCAGTTCGAGGCCCTGCGGACCGAGCTGCACGCGGCGCAGTGGTTCACCGTGGGCCAGTCGATGGGGGCCGGGCTTAGTTTGGCCTACGGTCTCGCCTATCCGCAGCGGGTGCTAGCCCAAGTGATTACCAACAGCAACTCTGCGTTCGCTAGGCCCGAGACGTGGCAACGCCGCCATCGCGAGGTGGTGGCGCCGATGATTGAACGTCTCGTGCAGACCGGTACCGGGTTCTTGCGCGAGGCCAAGATGAACCCGGCGAGCTCGCGTCGGCTCGATGTCGAGGTGCGCCGACTGCTGGTAGCGGAGTTCGCCGAACACGATGCCGGTGGCCTCGCCGCAACCATGCAGTACACCAACCTGACACTGCCGTTGGGCGAGCGGGTACGGGCGGTGTCGGTGCCGACCTTGCTTACCCTGGGGGTGCGGGAGGAGACGTTCCTGCCGTTGCTAGAGCGGGTTCGCTGGATCTCCGGGGTGGAGGTGGTCGAGCTTGATGCCGCCCACCCGGTCAACGCCCAATTGCCGGGGCCCTGGAACGAGGCCGTGGTGGAGTTCTTCGACCGTCATCGCCGCACCGATCGCGACTGAAGCCTCACCCGGTAGGGGTCTGGGCGAGAAGGCCAGACCCCTACGCCCGGTGGGCGCGGCGTTCGAGGTAGTCGCGCCAGGCTGGCGTGAGTCCTGAAACAAAAGTGCTGACCAGAGAACCTTTCCTCTGGCCAGCCGGGTGCGCCCTCGACAGGACTCGAACCTGTGCACACGGCTCCGGAGGCCGCTGCTCTATCCGCTGAGCTACGAGGGCTGGAGCGGGCTTGGGGCCCGTACTGAGGGGAGAGACTAGCAGCCCTGCCCTAGTGGTCCGCACCGCTACCTGGTCACTCCTGCACCCAGGAGCGGCCCTCCCCGCTGAAGTACGTGCTCTGAGCGGTTCGGGAGTTTTCCGAGAAGTTCATGAATCCCACGGCGACGTGGTCCATGTGCTGGATTGCCCGGGCCAGGGCCAAGGACTGGGCGTTGATCGACGCCTTGGTGACCGTGGTCGGCACGGGCGGTTGGCGCACCACCTCGGCGGCGAGCCGTTCACACGCCGGAAGCAGGTCCTCTTGGTGTGGCACGGTCTCGGTGAAGTAGCCCATCGCCGCCAGTTGGCCGCAATCGTAGGTGCGGCCGAGCAGCAGCATCTCCTTGGCCCTTTGCGATCCCACCAGGTTGATGAGTGCCGGCAGTGAGTGCCAAGTGAGGTTGGAACCAATGCTCACCTCGTTGAGGGTCAACTTGGTGGACGCCGCGCCGATCCGAAAGTCACACGCCGCGGGAAGAACGGCGCCGCCGCCGATGAGGTAGCCGTGGCAGGCGGCGATGGTGACGGCATTGAGGTTGAGCAACGCGTCGTACATTCGGGCCCCATTCTTGGACGCCAGCATCGCCTGGGTCTTGGTGGGTCGCGGCACCTTGAGGTCTGCACCGGAGCAGAAGCTGGGGCCCTCCCCACGCACAATCACGACGCGGACGGACGGGTCGGACTCCAAAGCCAGGCAGGCTTGGTGCAGGTCGGCTACGAGTTGGGCGTTGACTGCGTTGTGGACCTTGGGGCGGTTGAGCACCAGGTGGCGGACGGGCCCAAGGCCATCTACTCGAACAGTTTCCAAGTCCATGGGCGAACTCTTGCACGCTGGGATCATGGTGGGAGTACGCGCGGCCGAACCATGAGGCCGCACGAAGGGCGATGGTCCTTCTTTGGATCGCTAGGTGGCGGGTAGCGTGGTCGACCGTGATTCAAGACGCGCTCCGCGCCGCCATTGGTCAGGCCCTGGCCTCCTTGGGGATCGAACCCCCCGCTGCCATTGCCCTTGAGCGTCCGGCCCGCAAGGAGCATGGCGATTGGTCTACCAACGTCGCGCTCGCCACCGCGAAGCGCGCCGGCCGCAATCCGCGGGAACTGGCGGGAGCGTTGGTCGGGTCCCTCGAAGCGGCTCAGGTCAGCCACGTAAGTCGGCTCGAGGTTGCCGGCGCCGGGTTTGTGAACTTCCACCTCGCCCCCACCTGGCTGCACGCCACGCTGAGCGAAGCGGCCGCGGGCGGCGTGCAGAGCTTTGCCCGGCCCGACATCGGTAAGGGTCAGCGAGTCAACGTCGAGTTCGTCTCCGCCAATCCCACCGGTCCGCTCCACGCCGGTGGAGGTCGATGGGCCGCCTACGGCGACGCGCTGGTGAACTTGTTGCAACACTGCGGGTATCGCGCTGATCGCGAGTATTACCTCAATGATCGTGGCGTACAGATGCGCCTGTTCGGCGAGTCGTTGTCGGCGCTCAAGGCGGGCATGGCGGTTCCCGAGGATGGCTACAAGGGCCAATACCTCGAAGAATGGGCAGCGGAGATGCCCGCTGATGCCGATGCCGTCGAATGGGGTTACGAACGGGTCAAGAAAGACCTGCGCCAAACCCTCGACGCGGCCGGGGTGCACTTCGACACCTGGTTTTCCGAGCGGTCCTTGGTGGCCGACGGGGCCATCGACGCCACCCTGGCCGACCTCGCATCGCGGGGCGCAACCTATGAGGCGGACGGTGCCGTGTGGTTGCGCAGCAGCGATTACGGCGACGACAAGGACCGGGTGCTGGTCAAGTCGGACGGCGAGCCGACCTACCTCCTGCCGGACATCGCTTACCACCGCAACAAGTTCGAGCGCGGCTACGAGAAGCTGATCGACATCTGGGGTGCGGACCATCACGGCTACGTGACCCGGCTCAAGGCGGGCGTCGCGGCCCTCGGTCACGACAGCAGCGTGCTTGAGCTGATTCTGGGTCAGCTCGTCACGCTTAAACGCGACGGCGAAGAGATCAAGCTGTCCAAGCGGGCCGGCACCATCGTGACCCTCTCCGAGGTGGTCGAGGAGACCGGTATCGATGCCACCCGGTTGACCTTCTTGTTGCAGTCCCTGGACACCCGACAGACCGTCGACCTCGCCGTGATGGCCTCCCAGGCCATGGAGAACCCGGTCTTTTATGTGCAGTACGCCCACGCCCGCATCGCGTCGTTGGCCCGTCAGGCCCTCGCCAACGGGGTGACCCGTTTGCCCCTCGCCGAAGTCGACCTCAGCCCACTCACCCATGAACGGGAGCTCGACGTACTGCGAGTGCTGTCCGAATTGGAGGAGGTCCTGACGCTGGCCTGCAACGAACGCGCCCCCCACAAGGTCACCAGCTGGGTCCGCGCACTCGCCGGCGCCTTCCACGGCTTCTACCACGACTGCCGGATCATGGGCAACGACCGCGACGGCCGTCCGGTTGACGTCGGGACCACTCAGGCTCGCTTGTGGCTGGTGGAATCGGCCCGAGTGGGCTTGCGGATCGGTTTGGGCATCCTCGGTGTTGGCGCTCCGGAGTCGATGTAGATCATGGCTGGTCCGATCGCTTTTCGCCTCTTGCCCGACAGCGCCGCGGTCGGCCCCGATGCTCATCTACACCTCGGCGGCTTGGACACGGTGGCGCTGGCGGAGGAATTTGGCACGCCGCTCTTCGTCTATGACGAAGCCCACCTGCGCAGTCGTTGCCGTGAAGCGGTGGAGGCCTTCCCGGGCGGGGTGTACTACGCCACCAAGGCTTTCCTGTGCGGCGCGATGGCCCAGCTCGCGCATGGCGAGGGAATGCGGCTCGACGTGGCCTCCGGAGGAGAGCTGAACGTCGCGTTGCGGGCGGGGGTGCCAGCCTCGGACCTGTTGCTGCACGGCAACAACAAGTCCCTGGCCGAACTGCGTGCCGCGTTGCTCGCTGGCGTCGGACGGATCGTCGTGGATTCCTTCGACGAGATCGACCGGCTTGACCGCCTGGTAACCGAGGAAGGACTCGATCGGCCGAACGTGCTTGTGCGGGTCACGCCGGGAGTGCACGCCCACACCCACGACTACATCTCCACCGGCCAAGAGGACTCCAAGTTCGGTTTCGGCCTGAACTCCGGTGCCGCCGGCGCCGCCATTGAGCGTCTAAGACAACCCAATTCCCCCGCCCGGCTGATCGGTGTGCACGTGCACATCGGCTCGCAGGTTTTCGTCGCTCGCAGTTTTGCGCTGGCTATGGAGGCGATCGCTCCGTTCGTGCGGGCGACGGCGCTGCCCGAACTCAACATCGGTGGGGGCCTCGGCGTGGCGTACATCGAGGCCGAACGCAGCGAGCCCATCAGCACCTGGGGTGAACGAGTGCACGGCGCCTGCGAGGCCCTCGGCATCGAGGCTGTGGTCTCCGCAGAACCGGGCCGGGCGATTGTGGCCCAGGCGGCGATCACGCTCTACCGGGTGGGGACCATCAAGGATCTGCCCGGTATCCGCACGTACGTGGCGGTCGATGGGGGAATGATCGACAATCCCCGTCCTGCGATGTATGGCAGCGAGTACGAGGCCTTCCTACCGCGGGCGGTCGATGCGCCTCGGCCGCGCCAGGTGCGCATCGTCGGCAAGCATTGCGAGTCGGGTGACGTGTTGTTGCACGAGGCGGCGGTGCCGGAGGATCTTGCGGTCGAGGACATCGTGGCCACGCCGGTAACCGGCGCCTACGGCTGGTCGATGGGCTCGAACTACAACCGCATGGGCCGACCGGCTGTGGTCTTCGTCGCCGCCGGCCGCGCCCGCTTGGTGGTTCGACGTGAGACCGATGACGATGTCATGCGTACCGACGTGGCCCTGAACCCCGGCCCCTCGGCTCTGCCATGACCGCTCGATTTGCAGCAGGCGGGTTCCGAATCTTCCCCCATCCCCGAGTGAGAGGCTGAGTCGACGTGGTGCCCAGGTCCGTACGCATTGGTATGTTGGGTTGTGGCAACGTCGGCGCCGCTTTCGCCGCGCTGGTGGCCGCCCGGGCCGAGGCGATCGAGGCCCAGACCGGCCTGCGGCTGGCTGTGACCCGCGTCGCGGTTCGTTCGGTCTCGCGTGCTCGTGACGTCTCCTTCGGTCCCGAGATTCTCACCCATGACGCCACCGCGTTGGTGCTCGACCCCGATGTCGACCTGGTGGTCGAGGTGATGGGCGGCATAGAACCAGCACGGTCCTTGATTCTCGCCGCGCTCAACTCGGGCAAGCCGGTGGTGACCGCTAACAAGGAACTGCTGGCCAATTTCGGACCCGAGTTGTACCGCGCCGCTGAAGCGGCGGGCGTGGACCTGCTCTTTGAGGCGGCCGTGGGCGGGGGTATCCCCATCGTGCGGCCGTTGCGCCAATCGCTGAAAGGCGAGCGCATCAAGCAGGTGATGGGCATCGTTAACGGCACCACGAACTACATCCTCACCCGTATGACCGAGTCCGGCGCGTCCTACCACGATGCTCTGGCCGAGGCGCAGAGCCTTGGCTACGCCGAACGGGACCCCACGGCCGATGTTGAAGGCTACGACGCGGGAGCCAAGCTGGCGATCTTGGCTTCGATCGCGTTTGGCGCGGCCGTGGCCGCGGGCGATGTGTACCACGAGGGCATCAGCAAAATCACCGCCACCGACATCGATTTCGCCGGCCGGCTCGGCTACCGCATCAAGTTGCTGGCCATCGCCGAGGAGTACGACGACGGCACTATCGGGGTGCGGGTGCATCCGGCCATGGTGCCGCTGGATCATCCGCTGGCGGCCGTGCGCGACTCCTACAACGCCGTGTTCGTGGAGGGCGAGGCCGCGGGGAACCTGATGTTCTACGGCCGCGGGGCCGGGGGCAGCCCCACGGCGTCGGCGGTGCTTGGCGATGTCCTCGACGCCGCGGCCAACTTGGCGCACCATGCCGCGGGCTCGCTGGGCACGATGCGCCCGGCGCGTATCCGCCCCGTGGACGACGTCGAGGCGGAGTATTACCTCCAGATCGAGGTGGCTGACCAGCCTGGAGTGCTGGCCCAAGTGGCCACGGTCTTCGGCGAGCACGGCGTCTCCATTCGCAGCATGGAGCAGGACGGCCTCGGCGAGCGGGCCCGGATCATCTTCATCACCCACTCCGCCCGCGAGGCCTCGGTGCAGTCCACCCTGGCTGACCTGCGGCGCTTGCCCGCCGTGCGCCAGGTGAACGGTCTCCTGCGGGTCGTCGGCAATGGGGCTCAACCGTGATGCGCTACGTGTCTACTCGGGGGTCGGCGCCGTCGCTTGACTTCGGCGATGTGCTGCTGGTGGGCCTGGCCACCGACGGCGGGCTGTACGTTCCTAGCGAGGTTCCGTCCTTGCCGGACGACTGGGACGTCGAGCGACCCTATGCCGAACTCGCGGCCGCGATCATGTGGCCCTACGTCGAGGGTTGTATCGACGCGGAGACCTTCGCCGCACTGGTCGCAGACAGCTACCGGTCCTTTGAGCACCCCGACGTGGTGCCGATGCGCCAGCTCGAGCCGGGCCTGTTTCTGGCCGAGCTGTTCTGGGGGCCGACCCTGGCTTTCAAAGATGTGGCCCTGCAACTAGTAGGCCGACTGTTCGACGAGGAACTCCGCCGCCGCGGCGATCGGGTGACGGTGGTGGGAGCCACGTCGGGCGACACGGGGTCTGCTGCTATCGAGGCGCTGCGCGACCGTGTGGCGGTGGACTGTTTCATCCTGCACCCCAACGGTCGGGTCTCGGAGGTGCAGCGCCGTCAAATGACCACGGTTCTGGCCGACAACGTGTTCAACCTCGCCGTGGACGGGACGTTCGACGACTGCCAGGACCTAGTCAAGGCCATGTTTGCCGACGAAGCCTTCCGCAACCGCTTCCACCTTTCCGCGGTCAACTCCATCAACTTCGCTCGGGTGCTGGCGCAGATCGTCTATTTCGTGACCGCTGCGGCGTGGGTGCGACGTCGGATCGGCGTCGATTCGCCGGTGTCTTTCGTGGTGCCGACGGGCAACTTCGGCAACGTCTACGCCGGGCACCTTGCCCGACGGGCCGGTCTGCCCGTGGGCCAACTCGTGGTGGCTTCCAATGCCAACGACATCTTGCCGCGGCTCTTCACCACGGGCACCATGGCGCAGACCGGGGTGGTCGCCACCCTCAGCCCCTCGATGGACATCCAGGTCAGCTCCAATCTCGAGCGGCTGTTGTGGGAGTTGCACGGGGGTGATGGAGCCGCCGTCGACGTGCTCATGCGCCGCTTCCGCGAGCATGGAACGGTGACCCTCGACCCGGAGCAGTGGCGTTCGCTGAGCTCGGGTTTCGCCGCCTATCGGGCCGATGACTCGGCCTGTTTGGACATCATGGCTCGCTATTACCGCCGTCATGACGTGCTTGTGGACCCCCACACAGCAGTCGGTCTGAGCGCGGCCGAACAACACGGGTACAGCCCCGAGCGGCCGCTCGTAGTGCTCGCCACCGCCCATCCCGCCAAGTTCGCTGACGCCGTGGCGCAAGCTACCGGGGTACGGCCTGCACTGCCGGCGCGGCTCGGGAACCTCTTGGAGCGGGCCGAGCGTTATGAGCGGGTGGCCAATGACCTGCAGTCCGTCGAGGCCTTTGTCTTAACCCATGCCCGGGTCGGCCGCTGAGCCGTGCGCTGACCCCGTAGGCACTGGCGCACGGAAAAGAGCGTGCCCGGCGAATACGCTGTCGGGTAACCCAGGCCGGAGCGAAGATCAGGCCTTCGAGCGGTGTTCAGTATTCGCGATGAGCAGAATGGCAGTTCATGAAGTATGTGGTGTGCATTCCGGATGGCTGTGCCGATGAGCCGGTCGATGAGCTCGGCGGAAAGACACCTCTGGAGTATGCGAATCTGCCGGTGCTGGCTGGCCTTGCGGGCCGCTCCACCGTGGGTCGGGCCCAGACCATCCCCGTCGGCTTACCCCCTGGCAGCGACGTGGGGAACATGGCCATCTTCGGTTACGACCCGAGTCGCTATCACACCGGCCGTGCCCCCATCGAGGCCGCGGCGTTGGGGCTTGACCTCACCGGTCGTATCGCCTACCGCTGCAACCTCGTGACCGTTTCGGCGGAGGGCACGATGGTCGATTTCGCGGGCGGGCACCCTGACTCTGCGCACGCCGCGGAGGTGATTCGGGCCCTCGATGCGGCCCTCGGTGGTGAGGTCAGCTTCCATCCCGGTGTGCAGTACCGCCACATCATGCTCGCTCCGCTGGACTGGGCCGAGGCGGACTGCTACCCGCCGCACGATCTCACCGGCGACCCGGCCTTGATGCCGACCGGTCCGACTGCGGCTCGGCTCATCGAACTGATGGACCGTTCCCGCGACGTGCTGCGCCGCTTCGATCTTGCCGCCACTCAGATTTGGCTGTGGGGTCAGGGACCGGGGCCGGCTATGCCCCGCTTCGTTGATCGCTACGGGGTGCGGGCCGGGCTGTGCACCGAGGTGGACCTTGTACGTGGGCTTGGCGTGATGGCCGGGATGGATGTGGTGGAGGTCGAGGGGGCGAATGCCTGGTTCGACACCAACTATGAAGGTATGCGCGACGCGGCGATCGAGGGTTTGGCTTCTGGGGCCGACTTGTGGATCGTGCACATCGAGGCCTCCGACGAGGCCGGACATGCGGGCGATGTGGGCGAAAAGGTCAAGGCCCTGGAGAACTGGGACCGGCGCGTTCTGGCGGGATTGACTGAGGCCCTGGACGAGATGGGTCCGTGGCGCATGCTGCTGTTGCCCGATCACGCCACCCCGTTGCGGCTGAAGACGCATACCTCCGACGCGGTGCCGTACCTGCTGGCGGACTCGCGTCAAACCGGTCCCGGGGGGTCCTACACCGAGTCCTGGGTGGCTGGCCACACCCCGGTGGTCGCTCACGAGTTGATGGCAACCTTGCTTCAACAATGAGTTGGCCCAATCCAGCGGGCCTGTGGGCCATGACGTCAGGTCGTGCT
This sequence comes from Ferrithrix thermotolerans DSM 19514, assembly GCA_945906305.1. Taxonomy (GTDB): domain Bacteria; phylum Actinomycetota; class Acidimicrobiia; order Acidimicrobiales; family CAIXPF01; genus CAIXPF01. Next base: position 152,723 of record CAMDQT010000002.1, read on the forward strand.
ACGCTGGTGAGGTTGTTTCGTCGCCCGTCTGGCCCTGCGGCCAACCCGATGTTGTCGCACGGGCGGTTCCCACACATCGCCGCCGATCCTTCATGTCGCGCCTGATTAGTTCGTCGGTGTGCCACGATCGGTCCCGGCACGAGGTGCGTCCTACGCACCGACTGATCGCCGTAATTCCCACCCACCACGGACCCCGGTTCCCCGGCGCCCCGCCTTGCGGCGGAACCTGCGTCGCCGGTCTCGAGGGCACCACCGGTACTGCCGGAGAAGGAAGGCCCGAGTGAGCGGCGACGCGCACGAACTCGAGCGAGACGCCTTGAGGCGCAAAGACCGCGAGCAGCTTCTCGTCATAGCTGCCGCGCTGGGCCGAAAGGCACCGGCCCGCGCCCGTAAGGATCAGATCATCGACGTTATTCTCGGCGTGCCCGTGAGCGCCGCTGGGACGGAGCACGCAGCGGGGCAATTGCCCCTCGATGCGGCGCCCGCCGAGATTCGCCCCGAGGCTGCACCTCGCGAGGAACGCGCCGAGGTCACGTCAGAGCAACGGTACGAGCGGGGACCGAAGAAGGCCGTGACTGCAGATAGCCCCAGTGGTGCGGCTCTGAGTTCGGCGCGTCCGTCGGGACCGGCCTCGGCGGGGACCGCGGACGATACGCCAGTCGCGGCCCGCGCGTCGACTTTCTCACCGTTCGGAAACCTCGACGCGCCAGCCTTTCGTCGCACGCCGCCGCCGCCCGATCCTGAGCGAGTCGAACCGAGCGCGGACCTGAACCGGCCCGCCTCGGATTCGGTCTCGGCCGCCGAGCAGCCCCGCGTCAGGGCCGAGTCCGATCGAACCCCAGCGAGTAATGCCGCGGAGCAGGACTTCGACGGCGAGGATCGGGGCGATTCGACGGGGGAGCGCGAGGCCGGTAGCCGTCGTCGTCGACGCCGCGGCCGCGACAAGGAACGTGACCGTAGCGACCGCCCGGTAGTGCCCGCAGGAGTGACCCCGGCTCCAGCAGCCCCAGACGGTGCTGCGCCCGGCGCTTCCGACCGTGATCGTGATCGTGATCGTGATCGTGACCGTGATCGTGATCGTGGCGAGGACCCTTCCGTGGGTGGTGTCGTTCACTCCGAGCAGGTTCCGGTGGACGGCTACCTCGACCTGCGTGAGGAGGGATACGGCTTTCTTCGGGTGAAGGGCTACCTGGCGTCCAAGAACGACGTGTATGTACCGGGCAAGTTCGTACGCCAATTTGGGCTGCGCAAAGGGGATCGGCTGGTGGGATCATCCCGGCCGGCTGGCCGCGGCGAGAAGAATCCGGCCCTGTTGCGCATAGACGAGGTGAACGATCGCGACCCCGAGGCCGCCCGTAACCGGCCGCGGTTCGAGGACCTCACCCCGCTGTACCCCGATCAGCAACTCAAGCTGGAACGGTCCGGCGATCCGTACAACATGACGGCCCGCATCATTGATCTCATCGCCCCCATCGGCAAGGGCCAGCGCGGCCTGATCGTATCGCCGCCCAAGGCCGGTAAGACCACAGTCATGAAGACCATCGCCCAGTGCATCGAGGCCAATAACCCCGAGGTGAAACTCATCGTGTTGCTCATCGACGAGCGGCCTGAGGAGGTCACCGACATGCGGCGTTCGGTCCGCGGCGAAGTGGTCGCCTCTACCTTCGATCGACCCGCCGACGAGCACACCCACGTGGTGGAGATGACTAGCGAGCGGGCTAAGCGAATGGTTGAACAGGGTGAGGACGTCGTCATCATCGTGGATGGCATCACCCGTCTCGCTCGGGCGTACAACCTCGCCGCTCCGGCCACCGGGCGAATCATGTCCGGCGGCCTCGACACCGGGGCGCTGTACCCGCCGAAGAAGTTCTTTGGGGCGGCGCGCAACGTTGAGGAAGGCGGATCGCTCACCATCCTCGCGACCGCGCTGGTCGAGACCGGTTCCCGCATGGACGAGGTGATCTTCGAGGAGTTCAAGGGCACCGGCAACATGGAGTTGCGGCTCGATCGCCGACTGGCTGAGAAGCGCATCTACCCCGCCATCGACGTTGACGGATCGTCCACCCGACACGAGGAGTTGCTCTTCGAACGGCGTCAGCTCAACCAGGTGTGGAAGCTGCGTCGGGTGCTCTCCGGCCTGGCCGGGGACGGTTCTGGTGCCGCCGCGCTCGAGTTGCTCGTCGATCGAATGCGTACGTTCCGTTCCAACGACGAGTTCTTGGCCGAGGTGGCCAAGGTCCCATCGATGTGATGACCGAGGAGACAGCGCATGTCCGCCGCGGTGTCTGATCCCGAACTGCGTGCTCGTCTGAACCTGGCCAAGCTTCGCTCGGTGGTGCGGGCGCGGACCGGGGCGCAACACCTTGAGGATTCGCCGCTGGGCCCGATGGCCGCCGTGGTCGTGCAGGGCGCGGGATACGTGTTGATTGACCGCGGCGCAGGAATTGGAGCGGCCCTTGCCTGGGCGCGGCGCCAGGCAGTGCCGGGACCGTTGCACGTCGTGATCGACGGCGATGGCGAGGGTTCCCAAGCCCCTGGGGTCCTCGCTCGCCGGGCCAAGTACTTCGCGCCGTGCCCAGTGGTGCTGGCACTAGACGCCGCGATGCTGAGCATCGCGGAACCGTCGGCGCATGGGCCGATCCTGCCTGCGGCGGTGGCGGACCTCGCCGCCATCGAGCCGCTACGTCGCGCCGGGGCGGAGATCATCGTGGAACACGGTGTGGTCATGGCCGAGTTGAACGGCCTTGAGGTTGGCCGGGTCATGGCCGACTTGGAGGGCCCGGGGGTGCATCTTGAGATCGGTGTCGGACGTTATGACCGTGAGGCCGCCCAGGTCATGCAACAGATCCGCAGCGAGGCTGAAGTGCGCAAGGACGTGCTCGACGTCGTGCGGCGTCACCGTCAGGCCGGCCAACCTGCTCATCTGCTGAACCGCCTGGCCCCTCAGCGGTGGCTGCGGGCGCGAATCGTCGCGGAACCCGGCCTCGTCGCCGCCAGTTATCTTGAGCCGTTGGAGCCGCCGTTTCCGCGGGACAACCTGATCGATCCGGTGCCGGCATTCGCCGCCGGGGTGGACGAGGGTGGCAATCCGATCGTGGTGGCCTGCGCCGTGGGGGTCGATGCGGAAGCCATCGTGGTGGCTGCGGACGCCCGGGATCGTTTCAATCCGGAGGCCCAACTGATCTACGTCTGCCCGAGACGCGACCAGTACCGGCTCATCGCAGACCTGGCCGCGGCGCTGCTACGTCCGGCTCGTTTGGTGGCGCTCGAGGGGGAGTGGTTCCGTTGATGCTCGAGCGCATCGAGGCCCTCGAATCCGAGTTCAACGATCTGGAGGCCCGTCTCGGGGACCCGGATCTCCTGGCGGATCCGCGGCGGTATGCCGACGCCACGAGGCGCTATCGCCAGCTCGAGGCGATCGTGACGGTGGGGGCGCGGCTTCGTAGCCGTGGCGATGACCTGTCCGCTGCCCGCGAGTTGTACGCCGATGCCGACGCCGAGGATCGTGAGCTGCTGCGCGAGGACATCGACGAAGCTGAACGCGATATCGCCGATCTCGGTGAGGCACTGCGGCTGTTGTTGCTGCCCCGCGATCCCAACGACGACAAGAACGTGATCATGGAGATTCGCGGGGCGGAAGGCGGGGAGGAGGCCAACCTGTTTGCTCGTGATCTGTTCGAGATGTACCGGGGCTATGCCGGTCGGCAGGGCTTCAAGCTCACCGTGCTCGAGGTCAGTCCGTCCGATCTCGGCGGGTACAACGACGTGGTGTTCCGAGTTGCGGGGGATCACGCCTGGACCAAGCTGAAGTGGGAGGCCGGTCCTCATCGGGTCCAGCGAGTTCCCGTTACGGAATCCCAGGGTCGGGTTCACACCTCTTCGGCCACGGTCACGGTGTTGCCCGAGGCGGACGAGATAGACGTCCACATCGACCCCAACGATCTCCAGGTCGACGTGTTCCGTGCGTCGGGGGCCGGCGGCCAGCACGTCAACACCACCGACTCGGCCGTGCGTATCACCCATAAGCCGAGTGGCCTCGTGGTGTCGATGCAGGACGAGAAAAGCCAGCTACAGAACCGGGCCAAGGCCCTGGTGGTGTTGCGTTCACGTCTGCTCAAGGCGCAACAGGATCGCCAGAGCGCCGAACGTTCCGGCCAGCGCCGCGACCAGATTGGCGGGGGTGGGCGCAGCGAGAAGATTCGGACCTACAACTTCAAAGAGAACCGGGTCACTGATCATCGGCTCGGCCTGACGCTCTACAAGCTCGACCGCGTGCTTGCCGGCGAACTCGACGATGTCGTGGACGCCATGGTCCACGATGAGCGGGCCCGCCAGCTCGCGGTGGGTGACGATTGAACCCGGCGACCGGCAGCGACGACGGCCTGGTCAGCTGGGCTGCGGTGGCGGCGGGGGGTCGAGCCCGTTTGGCCGCCGCCGGCGCGTCCCAGGCCGCGCTCGATGTGCGTCGCCTGATCGAGGAAGTCACTGGGTGTGAACCGGGGCAGTACCACGCCACCCTGGAGCTGCCCGCCACCGTCAAGGCCCTGGCCAGGTTCGATGCAATGGTGCTGCGGCGTGCGGCGGGCGAGCCGCTGCAGTATGTGCTCGGCCGTTGGGGGTTTCGCTATCTCGACCTGCTCGTGGATCCACGGGTGCTCATTCCGAGGCCGGAGACCGAGATCGTGGTCGACGTGGCTCTCGGGGAGATCGAGCGGTTGGCCCCGCGCCGTGATCTGGTAGCCCAGCCGCGAATCACCGTGGCCGATCTGGGTACCGGATCGGGGGCGATAGCGCTGTCCTTGGCGTTCGAATGCAAGTTCATCGATGTTTGGGCCACCGACGTGTCCGATGACGCGCTGGCCGTGGCTCGCGCCAACCTGGCGGGTATCGGCCGAGCCGCGGCCCGGGTGCAGCTACGGTCGGGGTCGTGGTTCGAGGCACTTCCGCGCGAGTTGGCCGGTCAGCTTGCCGTCATTGTCTCCAACCCGCCCTACGTCGCGACGAGCGAGGCCTTGCCGGCCGAGGTTGCGGCGTGGGAGCCGGAGATGGCGCTGCGCAGTGGCCACGATGGGCTCGACGCGGCCCGTCACCTGCTGGCCTGCGCCCCGCAGTGGCTGCTGCCGAAGGGGGCCTTGGTGCTCGAGTTGGGCTCCGAACACCTTCGCGAGGCCGCCAGCCTGGCACGCCGGGTTGGCTATGGCACTGCCGAAATCAAGCCGGACCTGAGCGGTCGGGAGCGTGTTTTGGTGGCGCGACGAGCGGGCTAACGTCGAGCGCCGTGGTGACCCGGAACCAGTACCAGTGGTCTTGCTCGGCGCGTCGCGTATGACTCCCACCCTTTGGGGCTACGGTTTCGCCGGAGCGGTGGCTGCAGTGGTGACCTGGTTGCTCGTGCCAGCAACGATTCGCCTTGCCAATCGCTTCGGTGCGGTGGTGGCCCCCGATGAGCGTCGGGTTCATCGTTGGCCGACGCCAACGCTCGGTGGTGCCGCCATGCTGGGCGGGTTCCTGGCCTCCGTGCTGGCTTCGGCGTGGGTGCTACCCGGTTATGGCGCGGTGTTCAAGCACCCCCGGGAGATCATCGGCATCGTTGTCGCCGCCGTAGTCATTTATGGCGTCGGATTCATTGACGATGTCCGCGAGGTTTCTGCCCCGGCCAAGGTGGCGGGGATGGTGTTGGCAGGCTCGGTGCTGTCCATCGCGGGCGTCAGTTTGGTGTTCTTCCGCATCCCCTTTGCCGGGTTCTTGGTGCTCACCCCTGACCTGTCGGCGCTGATAACCGTGTTGTGGGTTATCGGCATGGCCAACGTCGTCAACCTCGTCGACGGGCTCGACGGGCTCGCCACGGGGATTGTCGGTATCGCCGCCCTGGCCTTTTTCATCTACACCCAGCAGCTTGCGGACAACGACCTGGTGCGTTCCACGAACCCGGCACCGCTGGTTGCCGTTGCCGTGTTCGGAGTGTGCCTTGGCTTCCTGCCCCACAACTTCCACCCGGCTCGGACGTTCATGGGTGACGGCGGAGCGCTGCTGTTGGGGTTGTTGATGGCGGCGGCCACCATCTCCGTCGGCGGTCGGACCCGTGATCCCTTCAGCGGTCAGACGTATTTCTTCTTCGCCCCATTGGTCATTCCGTTGTTCGTGTTGGGGGTACCAATCGCCGACACGACCTTCGCCATTTTCCGCCGGGCCCGTCGACGGTCGGGTCTGGCCACCGCCGACAAGGGCCACCTGCATCACCGCCTGATGGAGATGGGACACGGGCAGCGCCGCAGCGTCGCCATTCTGTGGGGCTGGACCGCGTTGTTGTCCGCCATCGCGTTGTTTCCGACCATCACCGGCGTCGGCGACGGATTGGTTCTTGTCGGGCTGGGCGCGGTCGCCTTGGCGTTGGTCACGTGGTTCCACCCTGGCCTTCGGCGCCCTCCAGAGGAGTGAACCGTCGGTGGGGTCGGCAGAACTGGCCCTTGTTCCGCCGCCGCCGGGTCGGGTCAGTGACCGTTTAGCTGGCGCCGCGCTGAAACAGAACGCTCGGCAATGTCCGGCCCAGAATCGACAGGTCGGTGGCAAGGGACCAGTTGTCGACGTAGGAGAGGTCGAGGCGGCTGTATTCCTCGAAGGTGGTGCCGGAGCGTCCGCTCACTTGCCACATGCCGGTGATGCCGGGTTGGACCCGCAGACGGTCACGCAGATCGTCCGACCACAGCGCCGCCTCCTCGGGCAGCGCCGGGCGTGGCCCGACCAGGCTCATCGCGCCGCACAGGACGTTCCACAACTGCGGAAACTCGTCAATTGAGCTCTTCCGCAGGATGCGTCCGAGGCGCGTCACCCGGGGATCGTCCTTGATCTTGAACAGCGGTCCGTCGGCCTCGTTCTGGGCGATCAGCGTGTCGCGCACCTTATGGGCGTCAGGAATCATGGTTCGGAACTTGATGACGTCGAAGAGACGGCCGTTGCGGCCGACCCGCGTCTGGCGGAAGAAGACCGGACCCTTGCTGTCGATCTTGATCGCCAGACACACCGCGGACAGCGGCAGGGCCAGTACGACCAGGCCGATCGCGGACAAGGCGAAGTCGAACACGCGCTTGGCCCATGAGCGCCAACCGGACTGGTGCAGTGGCTGGAGATACACCACCGGGAACCGACCCAAGGGGCGGATCGACAAACGTCCGACGGCGATGTCGGGAAGTGTCGGCGACAGTTCGACCGTGATCCCGGCCTTGAGCAGTTTGCGGATCAGGCTCGAGGTTTGAGCAACGTTGACCGCGGAAGCGGCGATCATGACGTTGGTGATCTTTCGCCGGGTGAGCGTGTCAACTGCGTCGTCGAGTTGACACAAGATGTCCCCGTAGCGGCTGTCGTTGGAGGCGCCGTCGACCGTGATGTACCCGGCGAAGCGACAACCGAGTTCAGGGGCGTTGTCGAACATGCGCCGCAGTTCCGCCCCTTCGCTGTTGTCGCCCACGATGGCGGTCTGGCGTGAGCGGAAGCCCCGTCGCCGTAGCTGTCCGAAAACCTGTCGTACGATCTCGCGCTCGATGGTCAGCAGCCCTAGCCCGATCAGGAAGGCGAACAGAACGAAATCGCGCTCCATGGCGATGCGCCGCCAGATGTCCGAGATCACCAACAGCGATGCCGCCCCCGCGATGGAGGCCAGGGCCAGACGGCGGAACTCCTGGGCACGGGCGGCGATGAAACGAGATTGGTAGGCCCGCACCTGCGTGAGTGCGAACAGCCAAACGGGGACCGCCAACAGGGCGATCTGGCGGGTGACCTCGGCGTTGCGGACCGATGATGTCCGACCGCTGAAACGAGCCAGGACCATGGCGATGCTCAAGGCGATGAGCAGGGTGATGGCGTCGGCGATAACGATGAGCAACTTGCAGAAGCGGGGAGATTGCCACCACCGGCGTTCGGCGTGTGGGTGGGGTCCGGACCCCGGTTCCGCCGTCGTTCGGGCCGGTGCCAGATGGGTCTCGAATCGGGGCGCACTCGACCCTTGTGCCGAGCGCCTACTGGTCGGCGCGTAGCGACTTTGGTTATCCCGGGATCGAATTGTCTCCATGAGGTCTGCTCTCGCCCTTCGGTCACCGCCTGCCAGCTAGCCGGAACGCGAGTTGCCCTCGGACATGTGCATGCCGAAGCCCTCTGCGAGCACCGGGCGTTTCCGCCGCCACCGCGCTCGCACATTCCGCCAAACTGAACCGCTGAGGTTTCTGCCTCGGGATTGACCATACGGCAAACAAGGGGTTCGTCAAGCAGGGTGATCATGCCGATCGAGTGACAGCCTTGGGTCCCTGCCATTGGGGGAGCCCATCGACCTAAATCAGGTGATGCAGCGCGGTCATTGCGTGCTTCTTCCACCACTTAAAGTGGCCCCATAGGACTCCTCCCATATTCGGAGCCGGCCAGAACACGGTGCCCGGCTCTTGCTCCAACACCAGGAGGAACCCGGTCGGCCGGGCTCATCCAATTCTCGCGAGGCCTTTAGCGGTCGCCCTGACCAGGACTTTCGTCCGGGCCGAACCGAACGGCGACTAGGCCAAGCGTGCGGGTCGTCCTCCCAGGCCCAGTCGGCCGTGCCGTGGCCTGCGTGGGCGTAACGCCGCCGCGCTCGCTGCGCCCTCCACGGGCGGGCTGGCCCAGCTTCGGGGATTGCCATACCCGGTGAGGGTGAGCCGCAGGGCCGCGTCCATCCCCGAATTGGGCGATCTACATCGCGGCGGGGTGACGTCTCACCGGCTCGGCCGCACGTCGGGCTACTGAGCTAGATTCTGTGCCGGAGCAACCCCAGGGCGCCGGTCAGCACCCCAGCGCAGATTTGCGCTTTGCCCCGTTGGCCCATAGATTGCGAATCCATTCACAAGTCCGCTGTGTCTCCGGATGCGGCGTCAAGGAAGCCCGTGGACAAGTCGCAGCGACGCGAATTATCCAAAGATCTCAACCGCAGCAGTGGCGGCTTCGAACTTGCGTTCGTGGCGGCTATTTTCGGTGGTCTTGGGTTGCTGTTGGACCACTGGTTCGGCACGACCCCGTTCATCGGCTTGGTCTGTTTCCTGTCGATGACCGTGGCTTGTGTGTTCAAACTCTGGCTGGGATACGACCAGCAGATGAAGCGTCTCGAGGCGGAGGGTCCATGGGCTCGGCGTTCGTGACCCGCCTCGAGGGTCCAGCTCCCGAGGTCGAATTGGCCCGAGACATGATCCGCCGGGCGCTGCCCGTGGCCCCGATTTTCGTCCTGGTTTGCGCCGCCATGTGGTCCGTCGATGGCGCCATCTCCTCTGGGTACGGAATTGGCATCGTGCTGGGCAACTTCGCGTTGTCCGCCGCCATGCTCGCCGTCACGGCCCGGATCTCCCTGGTACTGATGATGGGGGCGGCCCTATTCGGGTTCCTGGCCCGTCTCGCCATCATCTTTGCCGCGGTATTACTGGTGAAAGATGCCAGCTGGATGAGCCTTCCGGCCCTTGGGGTGACCTTGGTGGTCACCCATCTTGGGTTGCTGTTCTGGGAGATGCGTTATGTTTCGCTTTCCCTGGCGCACCCCGGCCTCAAGCCTCGACGCCCTAAGCCCCGTTCGCATCAACGAGCAATGAAGGAGAGTGTGGCACCGTGATCATCGGCGCACTCGAGTTTCCGCCCATCGAACACGTGGTCGAATGGCCGGCGTGGTTCGCGCACGAGACGATGTTCGCGTTCAACAAGATCGCTTTCATCAACCTCTTGGCGACGGTCCTCACCATCGTGATCTTTGCTGTCGCGGGCACGAAGAAGCAGCTCGTTCCGCGCGGCGTGCAGAACTTGGCCGAGGTGTCGGTGCAGTTCATCCGCAACGAGGTGATCGCCCCCGGTATCGGCCATGGCGGTGAGCGCTACCTGCCGATGCTGATCTCGATGTTCTTCTTCCTCCTCTTCTCGAACATCACCGGCATCATCCCGTTGTTCAACATGCCGGCTACGGCGCGTATGGCCACCCCGCTGGTGTTGGCGGTGCTGGCCTGGATCTGGTTCATGGGTGTCGGCCTGAAGCACCATGGCCTCCGTTACATCACCGGTGCCATTTTCCCCCCTGGGGTTCCCAAGCCGCTGTACCTGTTGGTGACCCCCATCGAGTTTCTGTCGACGTTCCTGGTGCGGCCCTTCTCCCTCGCCGTGCGGCTCTTCGGCAACATGTTGGCCGGTCATATTCTGCTGGTGACCTTCAGCGTGATGTGCATCACGCTGTGGGGCTTCAAGCCGCTCGTGGCGGCGCTGCCGCTGTCGCTGTTCATGCTGATTGCGCTGACCGGCTTTGAGGTGCTCGTCGCCTTCCTGCAGGCCTTCATTTTCACCATTCTCACCGCGGTCTACATCGGCGGAGCGTTGCACCCCGAACACTGAGTACAACCGCTCATCGAGAGCGGTCATCCCCAATCCCATCGCAAGCATGCAAACCATGACGCCTCCGGGGCCGCCGGAGTCGCACCATCACAAACAGGAGACCAGAACCGGATGAGCCTTCTTCATCAAGCGATCGAACTGGCTTCGGAGGCGACGACCACCGCCGCCGAGGGCGCCACCACGGCCGCCGCCGACGCGAAGGCAACGGCCGGCGCGAGCAGCGCCGGCAATGCCTACGGCCTTGCCGCCATCGGTCCTGGTATCGGCATCGGCTACATCGTCGGGCAATCCATCAGCGCTATGGCCCGTCAGCCGGAGAGCGCCGGCATGGTGCGATCCACCATGTTCCTTGGTATCGCCTTCACCGAAGCCCTCGCCCTCATCGGCTTCGTGGTGTTCATCCTGCTCAAGTTCGTCTGATCCTCGAGTTCTCGAAACCGATCAACCGAACGACTGATACGGAGGAACTGTGCTCGTTGCTGCGCTGCTCGCGGCCGAAGAAGCAAAGAAAACGGTCAACCCGATCCTTCCGGTAATGGAAGAGATCCACTGGGCCGCCGGGAGCTTCGTTTTGCTCTGGTTGTTGATGCGTTACGTCTTATTGGCACCGGTCGCACGGGTCATGGACGAGCGCGAGGAACGACTGCGTGAGTCGCGCGCCGAGGCCGATTCGGCCAGTTCGGGTGCTGAAGACGCAGTTGCTGCCTACAAGGCCCAGGTCAATGTGGCTCGGGCAGAGGCCACAGGCATCGTCACCGCGGCCCGTGAGGAAGCTGAGCGTTACCGCGCCACCCAATTGGCCGAAGCCAACGCCGCCATCCATGAGCAACGGGAGCAGGCCGCAGCCGAGGTCACCGCGGCGAAGGCAGCCGCGCTGGCCCAGTTGCGCACTCAGATTGCCGGTATTGCGGTGACCGCCGCATCCCGAGCAGTGCAGAAAGACCTTGTCCTCGACGCCCAACTGCAGGTGATTGAGGATTACGTCAACGGCGTTAACAAAGGTGGGTCGCGATGACTGGCGTTCTCGGAGCGCTGCTCGCCTCGGAAGGGTCCAACGGGCTGTTCCTGCCGGCAGACGTGAACGAACTGTATTGGTCGATCGTGGCCATCGTGGCGGTGTTGGGCCTGCTGTGGAAACTGGCCCTGCCACCTATCAAAAAGGGCCTGCGGGATCGCACCGCCAAGATTGAGCAGCAACTCGGGGCCGCCGCCAAGGCCAAGGCGGACGCCTTGCTGGAAGCGGAACGCCTTCGCGGCTCCGTGGGTGACGCCGTGGCCGACGCCGCCCGGGTGGTGGCTGAGGCCCATCAAAGTGCCCAGCAGCTCGGGGTGTCCTTGCGGGCCCGCGCCGATCAAGAGGCGGCGGACCTGCGTACCCGGGCGCAGGCTGATATCGAGGCCCAGAAGGTTCAGGCCATCGCCGACCTGCAGGCCGAGGTGGCCGCTCTGGCCAGCGGTGCGGCTGAGGCCGTGGTTCGTCACAACCTCGACGACGCCACCCAATCCAGCCTCATCGACAATTACATCAACCAGGTGGGGGCGTGACGATGGCCGGTACCGAACGTGCCCTGCTCTTCGCCGATGCGCTGTTCACCATCGTGCAGATCTCGGCCCAGCCGGCCGAGATCGAAGACGAGCTCTTCCGGCTCGCTCGCATCTTTGAAGGTTCCGACGAACTCCGCTCGAAGCTGACTGACACCACCATTCCGGCCCCCCGTCGGCAGCAGATCGTCGAGGAACTCCTCGGCTCCCGCGCCCATCCCGTCACGACGGCGATTGTCTCGCTGGTCGTCTCGGCCGATCGTGCCGCCGATCTGACCAAGATCGTCAATGCCATGGCAGCCCGCTCTGCCGCGGCATCGAACCGGTCCTTGGCAGAAGTGCGTTCGGCGGTCCCGCTGAGCGATGAGCAACAGACCCGTCTCGCCGCCGCGTTGGAGAAGCAGCTCGGTTTCGCAGTGCAGGTCAAAGTCATCATCGATCCCTCCGTCCTCGGTGGCGTCATCACGCAGATCGGTGACACCGTCATCGATGGCAGCATCCGTACCCGTCTCGCCCAGCTGCGGGAAGCGTTCTAGGCCAAGGAGCCGTAGTCATGGCTGAGCTGACGATCAATACCAACGACATTCTTTCTGCCATCACCAAAGGCCTCGAGGGCTACGCGCCGTCGTTGGAGCAGAACCAGGTGGGCAAGATCCTCGAGGTGGGCGACGGTATCGCCCGCATCGGTGGGCTTCCCATGGCCACCGTCAACGAGCTGCTCGAGTTCGAGGACGGCACCCTCGGCCTCGCGCTCAACCTCGACGAGGGGTCCATCGGCGCCGTGGTTCTCGGTGAGGTGAGCCACATCGACGAAGGCCAAAGCGTCAAGTCGACCGGCCGCATCCTCGACGTGCCGGTAGGCGATGGTCTGCTCGGCCGAGTGGTGGACGCCCTCGGCGAACCGATCGACGGCAAGGGCCCGCTCACGAACGTGACCCGCCGCCGGATGGAGATCCAGGCCCCCGGAATCACCGGCCGAAAGCCGGTCCACGAGCCGATGCAGACCGGCATCAAGGCGATCGACGCGCTGATCCCCGTCGGTCGTGGCCAGCGAGAGCTGATCATCGGTGACCGCAAAACGGGCAAGACCACCATTGCCATCGACACGATCATCAACCAGAAGGGCCTGGGGGTGAACTGCATCTACGTCGCCATCGGCCAGAAGGCCTCGACGGTGGCGCAGACGGTGGCGACCCTGGCGGAATTCGGCGCCATGGACTACACGGTGGTCGTGGTGGCCCCGGCATCGGACCCGGCGCCGTTCAAGTTCCTCGCTCCCTACGCCGGTTGCGCCATGGGCCAGCACTGGATGGACCAGGGTGGTCATGCCCTCGTGGTGTATGACGACCTCTCCAAGCAGGCCGAGGCCTATCGCCAGGTGTCTCTGCTGCTGCGTCGGCCGCCGGGCCGTGAGGCCTACCCCGGTGACGTTTTCTACCTGCACTCCCGCCTGCTCGAACGTGCCGCCAAGCTCTCCGATGAGCTTGGAGCTGGGTCACTGACCGCTCTGCCGATCATCGAAACCAAGGCCGGCGACGTTTCCGCCTACATCCCAACCAACGTGATCTCCATTACCGACGGGCAGATCTACCTGCAGGATGACCTGTTCAAGTCGGGCATCCGCCCCGCGGTGGACGTCGGCATCTCGGTCTCCCGGGTCGGTTCCGCGGCGCAGATCAAGGCCATGAAGACCGCGACGGGCACGCTGAAGTCCGATCTGCAACAGTTCCGTGAGCTGCAGGCCTTTGCGGCGTTCGGTTCTGACCTCGATGCGGTGTCCAAGGCGCAGCTCGAACGAGGCAACCGGTTGACGGAGTTGCTCAAGCAAGGCCTCAACAGCCCACTGCCCGTTCAGGAGCAGGTGGTGTCGATCTTTGCGGGCACCCGCGGCTACCTCGATGCCGTGCCCGTGTCCGAAGTGCGTCGATTCGAATCCGAGCTGCTCGACTGGTTCCGCTCCCGCCACGGCGAGGTACTCGAAGGAATTCGGGTCAAGGGCGAGATTGCCGATATCGCGGGCTTCGAGGCCATCATCGCCGCCTTCAGCGAGCAGTACCGCAGCGGCGATAGTTCGGGCCCTGAGCCCATAGCGCAGGCCCAGGGTGCGGCCCATACGGTGATCGTGGACTCCGACGTGACGCTGCCCGAAGAAGACCTCAGGCGCGAGCACGAGTGATCCCGTTGGAACCGAGCCAGCCGAAGTCTGAGCGAAGCGGGGAGGTCTGATCGATGCCCGGAGCGCAGGAACGAATTCTTCGTCGCCGAATCAACAGCGTGAAGGCGACGAAGAAGATCACGCGGGCCATGGAGCTCATCGCGGCGTCGCGGGTCGTTCGGGCCCAGCAGCGAGCCAACGCGGCTCGCCCGTACGCCCGCCAGATCACCAAGGTGATTGAGGACCTCGCCGCGAGCGGGGCCAGTGTTGATCATCCCTTGCTGCGTCCGGCCAACGACGTGCGCAAGATCGCCTATGTGGTGCTCACCTCAGACCGTGGTCTGGCTGGCGCGTACAACTCGTCGGTTATCCGGGCCACAGAGCGGGAGTTGCACGCCAACCGGCTCGCCGGCATTGATTACGAGCTGATCACGGTGGGACGCAAAGCTGCGGCCTACTTCCGGTTCAGGAACTACCGCCTGGCTCAGACCTACGAGGGCATCAGCGACAAGCCGACCTACGACAATGCTCGGGAAGTAGCGGAGTTCATCACCGCATTGTTCGAGAGTGGCGGGGTGGACAAGGTCATTCTGGCCTACACCGAGTTCATCTCGATCGCCTCGCAGAAGGTGGCGGTGCGTACTTTTCTGCCGCTCGAGGCAGAGGAGACCCTCGCCGAACTCGGGTCGGCGGCGGCGGTTGCAGCGTACGAATTCGAGCCGAGCCCCGAGGCGGTGTTGGCTGCGTTGTTGCCTCGCTACGTCGAGGCGCGGCTTTTTGCCGCCCTCCTCGATGCCGCGGCCGCCGAGCATGCCAACCGGCAACGAGCCATGAAATCGGCCACCGATAATGCCGAGGACATGATTGTGCGCCTCGGCCGGCAGTTGAATCGGGCCCGTCAGGATGCCATCACCACGGAGATCATGGAGATCGTGGCTGGCGCTGAGGGCCTCAAAGGGGACAAGGGCGACGGCGAAGACCTCTTTCTCGACCGGCTAAGTGCACCCCACGCGTTTCCCGCCCACCAAGAACATCCGTATTCCGCTTCCGGGCACGTGTAGAGGAGACCCCAAGCATGACCACCACCACCCTCAAGGACGGCCGGATCGTCGCCATCGCCGGTCCGGTGGTCGACGTCGAGTTCCCGCCTGACGGCCTGCCCGAGATCAATACGGCGCTCGAGTTCGACATCGTCATCGGCAACGAGAAGACCGTGGTTCGGGCCGAAGTCGCCCAGCAGATCGGTGACTCGCGAGTTCGGGCCATTGCCCTCAAGCCGACCGACGGCCTCAACCGGGGCACCGCGGTCCGCAACCTGGGTACCGGGCTGTCGATGCCCGTTGGCGACGGCGTGCTCGGTCACGTGTTCAACGTGATCGGTGAGCCGCTCGACGTATCCCTCGAGTCGATCCAAGACAAAATCGACGGCTACTGGGAGATCCACCGCCCGCCGCCCAATTTCGACACTCTCGAACCCAAGAAGGTCATGTTCGAGACCGGCATCAAGGTCATCGACCTGCTGACCCCGTACCTGCAGGGCGGCAAGATCGGCCTGTTCGGCGGAGCGGGCGTGGGCAAGACCGTGCTCATCACCGAGATGATCCGTCGTGTGGCGCAGAACCACGGTGGTGTCTCGGTATTCGCCGGGGTAGGAGAGCGGACCCGGGAGGGCACCGACCTGTTCCTCGAAATGGGCGAGTCGGGCGTGTTGGAAAAGGCCTCGCTGATCTTCGGTCAGATGGACGAGCCGCCCGGTGTGCGTTTGCGGGTGGCCCTCGCCGCGCTGACGGTGGCGGAGTACTTCCGTGATGATCGGGGCATGGACGTGTTGTTGTTCATCGACAACATCTTCCGCTTCGTTCAGGCGGGTTCCGAGGTATCCACGCTGCTCGGGCGTATGCCCTCCGCCGTGGGCTACCAACCGACCTTGGCCGACGAGATGGGTGAATTGCAGGAGCGCATCACCACCACCCGGGGGCGTTCCATCACCTCCCTCCAGGCGGTGTACGTGCCCGCTGACGACTACACCGACCCGGCGCCATTCACCTCGTTCACCCACTTCGATGGGACGACCGAGCTCTCTCGTGACATTGCCTCGCTGGGGATCGACCCGGCGGTGGATCCGCTGGCGTCGACCTCGTCGATTCTCGCTCCCGAAGTGGTCGGCGATCGTCATTACAACGTCGCTCGTCGGGTGCAGGAAATCCTCCAGCGGTACAAGGAGCTTCAGGACATCATTGCCATCCTTGGTCTCGATGAGCTGTCCGAGGAGGACCGCATCACCGTGTCTCGGGCCCGCAAGATGCAGCGGTTCTTGTCTCAGCCGATGTATGTGGCCGAGGTGTTCACTGGCCTTCCCGGTGTGACGACCCCGGTCGAGGAGACGGTGGAGTCCTTCGAGATGCTCGTGAACGGCGATCTCGACGATCTCCCGGAACAGGCCTTCTTGAACGTCGGTGGAGCCCAGGCGGCCCGTGAGAAGGCCGAGCAGCTGCGGCGGAGCGTCTGATGACCCTGCAGGTCGAGTTGGTGTCCCCGGAGGGCATTCTCTTCGAGGGCGAGGCGGACATGGTCATTGCCCGCACCGTGGACGGGGGCGATATTGCCTTCCTGACCGGCCACGTTTCCTTCGTGGGGACGCTCGCGGCGGGGTTGGTGAAGATCCTGCAGCCCGGAAATCACACGCAGCTCATCGCCGCGCACCGCGGTTTTGTGTCCGTTTCCCACGACCGGGTGTCGATCCTGTCCGATGTGGCGGAGCTCGCCGCCGACATCGACGTGGCGCGGGCGGAGGCTGCGAAGGCCCGCGCTGAGGAGGCGTTGCTGGCCCGAAGCGACGACGATGAGGCTCGGGCGTCGCTTCGGCGGTCTGAGGTTCGTCTGCAAGTCGCCCGGGGCTGAAATCCTGCGGGCGAGCACCAGCGCCACGCACACGGCGTGATGGACCGGTCCAATGGGCCGGTCCATGTCGCGTCTGGGTCGACCGATGGGCCAAAACAGGTGCTTGGGGCGGCCGCAGCGGAATAAACGGTCGATTTGCTCATTGAGATGGGTGTGACGTTGAGGTGTGCTTAGTCCTCAACGGGTTGAACAGCGCGACGCCACTGCCCGGGCGATGGTGCGCTAGTAGGGGGTCACAAATGCGGGTTCTGGTGACAGGTTCGGACGGCTACATCGGCAATGTGCTCGTTCCGCTGTTCAGGGCGGCCGGTCACACGGTGATCGGCCTGGACAGCATGCTGTTCGAGGATTGCACCTTCGGGGCGCAAGACGGCGTCCCGGACGAGATGCTTGCTCTCGACGTCCGTGATGTCACCCCCGAGCACCTCCAGGGCATCGACGCCGTGGTCCATCTTGCTGCCATCTCCAACGATCCGCTCGGCGATCTCAACCCTGGATGTACCTTCGACATCAACCATCTGGCGACGGTCACCCTGGCTAAGGCAGCCAAGGCCGCGGGGGTGTCGCGGTTGCTGTACTCCTCGTCGTGCTCGTTGTACGGGGCGCATGGCGATGAGTTCCTCACCGAGTCTGCCGGCTTCAACCCCGTTACCCCCTACGGCGAGTCGAAGGTGCGCTCGGAGGCAGACCTGGCGCTGCTGGCCGATGACGATTTCTCTCCGACGTACCTGCGCAACGCCACCGCCTATGGCGTTTCACCGCGGCTGCGAGGCGACCTGGTCGTCAACAATCTCACCGGCTTCGCCTTCACCACCGGCAAGGTGTTCCTGAAGTCCGACGGTACGTCGTGGCGGCCGTTGGTCCACATCGAGGACATCTCGCGAGCCTTCTTGGCCCTGATGGAGGCGCCGCGAGAGCTCGTGCACAACGAGGCCTTCAACGTGGGCAGCACGGCGGAGAACTACCGGATCCGCGATGTAGCCACGCTGGTCGGTAACACGGTGGATGGGTCGGTCATCACCTTTTCCGACGAGGCGTTCAACGATCTGCGTAACTATCGGGTCAACTGCGACAAGTTGGCCCGAACCATCGGTTTTCAAACTAAGTGGAACGTTCCCGCCGGTATCAGGGAGTTGTATGAGGCCTATCAACAGATCGGCCTCACCCTTGAGGACCTCGAAGGGAATCGGTACATGCGAATCAAGCGGGTGCGTGACCACCTCGAAGCCGGCCGGCTCGATGCCGACCTGCGTTGGACACGCGCTGATCACTCCCAGGTTCCAGTTCAAGGGGCGTCGGCCGCGTGAGGTGTCGTGTCTGTGGTGTGGTGGGTGTACGGCCCTTTCTCGACCTCGGCAAGATGCCACTCTCCGATGGTTTGGTTCGGCCCGAGAACCTGCAAGGCCCGGAGCTGACCTTCGCGCTCGAGGTGGCGTTCTGTCCGAATTGCGCCATGGTGCAAATCCTCCAAGACGTGGCCCAAGAGGTGCTCTTCCCCGAGGACTATCCTTACTTTTCCTCCTTCTCCGATCAGCTGTTGGCCCATTCCCGTCGCCATGCCCTGAACTTGGTCGAGACCCGATCCCTCAGTGGGGACAGCCTGGTGGTGGAGTTGGCCTCCAACGACGGGTATCTGCTGCAGAACTTCGTTGAGCTAGGAGTGCCGGTGCTGGGCATCGACCCTGCGCCGGCGCAGGTGAAAGCGGCAAATGACAAAGGGGTGCGCAGCATCTGCCGGTTTTTCGGGCTCGAGTTGGCCGAGGAACTTCTCGCCGGGGGGACCGGCCAGGCCGAGGTGATCATCGCCAACAATGTGTGCGCTCACGTTCCGGACCTCAACGGATTCGTAGCCGGGATGAAGGCCTTGCTCGCTCCCGGTGGTCTGATCACGATCGAGAACCCCTACGTTCGCGACCTCATCGACCATTGCGAGTTCGACACCATTTATCACGAACACCTGTTCTATCATTCGTGCACGGGAATCGCTCGGCTGATGGAACGGCACGGGCTGCATCTCAATCACGTCGAATACTTTGCCGAACTGCACGGCGGCACGCTGCGCTACCACGTGTCCCATCAAGCGGGTCGAACTCCTGAACTCGAGGCCTATCTGGCGGACGAGGCGGCGACCGGCGTGGACAGTTTCCGCTACTACGAGGGCTTCGCGCAGCGGGTGGAGCAGTTGCGGGTCGATTTGCGGGCGTTGTTGAGTTCGTTGCGGGCGCAGGGCCGCACCGTTGCCGCCTACGGCGCGGCGGCGAAGGGATCCACGATGCTGAACTATGTCGGCATCGACGGTGACCTCGTGTCTTTCGTAGTGGACCGCAACACCCACAAGCAGGGACTACACATGCCCGGCACCCATCAACCGATTCTGGGCGTCGACGCGCTGGTCGAACAGCGGCCGGATTTCACCTTGATCCTGGCGTGGAACTTCAAGGAGGAGATCATGGGCCAGCAACGTGGCTATACCGAGGCGGGCGGCCAGTGGATCGTCCCCGTGCCCCACCCTGAGGTCATCGCGTCGTGAACCGTCCTTTCGCCGATGTCGCCTGCCCGGCGTGCGCCCAGCCGCGGCTCGAGGTGTTCTTCGAGCAGCGGGCAATCCCCACCAACTCCTGTCTGCTGCTCGACACCCGTGAGGAGGCCGAAGGGTTCCCCCGGGGGGACCTCGAACTCGGGTTTTGTCGGAGTTGCGGGTTCATCTCCAACGTGGTGTTCGATGAGGCCGAATACTCCCAACGTTATGAGGAGACCCAGGGGTTCTCGAAGGTCTTCGTGCAATGGGCTCGTGGGCTGGCGTCGCGCTGGGTGGACACCTACCACCTGCATGGCAAACGGGTGCTGGAGATTGGCTGCGGCAAGGGCGAGTTCCTGGTGTGGATGGTGGAGGCCGGTGCTGGTCATGGCATCGGCATCGACCCGGGAGTGCACCCCGAACGCATCGACACCACGGCGGACAGCGACCGCTTCACCTGGATCAAAGATTTCTATTCCGAGCAGTATGCCCACCTCGACGCCGACGTCATCGTGTGCCGCCACACGCTCGAGCACATCGCTCCGGTGGGCGAGTTCATGCGTATGGTGCGCGCCGCTATCGGGGATCGGCTCGACACCATCGTGTTGTTCGAGTTGCCCGACGTGAAGCGAGTGCTCGACGAGGTGGCGTTCTGGGACGTGTACCACGAACATTGCAGCTATTTCTCGTTGGGTTCGTTGGCCCGGCTGTTCCGCGCCAGCGGGTTCGAGGTGTTGAACCTCGAACTCGACTACGACGACCAATACCTCTTGATCGAGGCTCGCCCCAGCGCCACCACGCCCGCGGTCGGCGAGGTCCTGCCCGAGGAGGACGATCTCGCCGCGCTGGCCTGTGGCGTGGACGCCTATGCCCGCGGGTATGACACGCTGGCCCGC
Source organism: Ferrithrix thermotolerans DSM 19514 (assembly GCA_945906305.1). Lineage (GTDB taxonomy): Bacteria > Actinomycetota > Acidimicrobiia > Acidimicrobiales > CAIXPF01 > CAIXPF01. The sequence continues at coordinate 173,115 of CAMDQT010000002.1, forward strand.
AGTTGGGGGCAGCGGCTCAGTGACCTGCGGGAACGAGGCGGCAAGGCCGTCATTTGGGGGGCTGGCTCCAAGGGGGTGTCCTACCTCACCAACCTGACCAATATGGGCATGACCGACGAGATCGAGTTCGCCGTGGACATCAACCCCTTCAAGTGGGGCAAGTTCATGGCAGGAACCGGTCAGCAGATCGTCTCGCCCGAGTTCCTAGTCGAGTACCGGCCCGACCTCGTGGTGGCCATGAACCCCATTTACCTCGATGAGATTCGACTGCAACTTGAGGAGTTGGGGCTGCACCCTGAACTTATCGGGGCCTGATCGCACCGGACCCAGTGGCGGGTCGAGGGAGGTCTCAACGGATCTTCAACCCTTCCAAACCTGGTTCGGGGTCGGGATAGCGTAGGCCGAGGCTCTCCAACGTGGACACCACGATCTCGGCCGCGACGAGGTTGCGATACCAGGTACGGTCCGCGGGGATGATGTACCAGGGAGCCCACTCGGTTGAAGTCCGGGCCAACATCGCCTCGAAGGCGACTCGGTAGTCAGTCCAGCGGGCGCGTTCATCGAGATCACCGCGGCGGAACTTCCAATGCTTGGTGGGGTCATCGATGCGCTCCTGGAAACGCACGGCCTGCTCCTCGGGGGAGAGGTGCAGAAACAGCTTGATGATGGTGGTTCCCTCATCTGCCAGCATCTTCTCGAACCCATTGATGTGCTCGTATCGCCGCGACCAGATCCGCTCGGGGACTAGGTCGTGCACTGCCACCACGAGCACGTCTTCGTAATGGCTGCGGTTGAAGACCGCGATTTCGCCTTTGGCCGGGGCGTGGCGATGAACTCGCCACAGATAGTCGTGGGCGAGTTCCTCGTCGCTGGGTTGCTTGAAGTTCGCCACCCGGGTGCCCTGTGGGTTCACCCCGCTTAGCAATGCGGCAATGATGGCGTCCTTTCCGCCCGCATCGGGGGCCTGCAACACCAACAGCAGCCTTTCGGTCGCTCCGGCGAACAACATCCGTTGCAGTTCGGCGATTCGCAGGGCCAATTCTGCGGTACGCGCCCGGCCTGCGGCCTTGTCCCCCGAGAACCCGTCGGTGCTTCTCGTGGGCACGGCGTCGAGGTCGACCGCGGTTGTTGGTTTGACCCGGAATGATGTCAGCTGCATGGCACTACTCCTGCTGGTGGGGCGAGCTGGGCCCGGCGTCGGTAGCGCAGGTCGAGGACCGGCCGGCCGGCCTCGATCGCCCGGCGTTCGTAATACGTGAGCGGTCGGTCGGCTCGCCCACCCTCGGCGAGCAGGTCGAGCTGGGGTGTCTCTCCCAGCAGGCAACGCATGACGGCGCCGTAACGCTCATCGTCGGTCGCGAGCTCGAGCACCCCGTCCGGCGCGAGCACGTCGGCTACGAGTTCGACGAACTTGGCGTCGATCAAACGTCGATTGTGGTGGTGCCGCTTCGGCCACGGGTCGGGGAAAAACACCCGAACCAATTGCAGTTGTTGCCCGCCGCGTTGAGCGGCAAGCACGGCGCGGCCGTCGCCGTTGACGACCCGAACATTCGCCGCGCCGGTCTGTTCGAGATCGAGCAGCAGCCGAGCAAGGCTGGCCTTGTGCACCTCGGCGGCAATGACGAGCAGGTCGGGGCGGGAGGCGGCCAGCGCGAGCGCGGCTTCTCCGGTACCGGCCCCGATTTCGAGCGCTATCGCCTCGAAGCGGGTCAGCTGTGGGTCCTGCGGTCCCAACGCGAACCGGGCGGCCAACTCGTCGAGGGCCCAACGCTTGCGCACGGTCAAGCGTCCCGATCGTGCATGCCAGCTTGGTATCGCCAGCGTCGCGGGAGGGTCAGGGGGCGCCGCCACGGATGGCCCGTGACCGCAATAGCCGAGATCGTTCACCGACGGTGCACCGTAGCGCCAAACGCCGAGATCGAGCTTCAGGCATGGCGTCGAGCCCTTGTCGACCTCCATGGGCTGCGCACCATGGGCTATGGCTCCCTGGCGTTTCAGTCGCTGACCGCAGTGACGCTGGCATCGAGGCCGAGGCGGCGGACCTCAGCGGTGACCTCACCCACATACAGCGGGTTCATGACCAACACGTGGGTGACCTCGGGGCCTAGCGACGCCGGTGCCGCCACCGCCTGGCCGGTGCCGGGCAGGTGCAAACCCCATTTGTTGGGGTTGATGTCCACGATGAGGGCGCGATCGGCCCCTGCAATGAGGTTGGCGAAGGTGACGCCTTTGGTGCCCGCCCCCCAGATGGCGACCTCGCCCTCGGTGCGCATGGCGACCAGGCGGTCCGTCCATCCTCGGCACAGACGTTCGACATGCGCCCCGAAGGCCAGGACCCGTTCGCCGAGCTCAGCCAATTCCGCCTGCTCCGTGGCATTGGGTGCACTGGGCTGTTGTCCGGCGCGGGCTTCCACATAGAGGTACTGATCGCCGAAGCTTCGGCCGAGCTCGGTCAGCTCAAAGCCGCTGCGACGGAACAGGGCGCGTAGCGCTGGTGCGGCGAAATAGGAGCGATGCTCGTAGGTGAGGTCCCAGACCGCAGGCTCGGTGACCATGTAGGTAGCGTCGGGAACCTCGAAATACACCGCGGTCTCCGCGGCTGGAGGGAGCGAGCGGCGCACTCCCTCGACCAAGGCGACGGGGTCGGTGACATGTTCAAGCACGTGCTGGCAGAGCACCAGTGAGGCATCGATGGGCCGATCGGTGGGGTAGTAATCGCGCACTATCTCCATACGGCACGAGGTCACGACCTTGGTGCGATCGGGATCGAAGCTCGGGTCGTAGCCGACACCGAAGTTCTGGCCACGCTCGCACAGCAGGGCCAAAAAGTTGCCTTCGCCTGACCCGATCTCGACGATCTTGCGCCCGCGTAGGTCGTAGCGTCCGATGAGGCGGTCGGCCAGCGCGGTGGCGAACTCCCGAAAGCGCGCCGAGTGGTGCAGCGAATTCTCGTAGGCGGGGTTGTACGCCACGAGCGCCGGATCGAACGCCGCGTTCCACAAGTAGCCGGTGGTTGGCGAGTACATCAACGCCAGATCACCCCGGGCGGCGGCCGTGGCTTGCGCCGCATCGGCATACAGCGCGTTGCAGAACACCGGCAGGTTGCTGAGCGTCACGACCGGCCCGATGGCCGCAGCTTCGAGCCAGCTCATGTCAGTCTTTCCAGACCTTCCATGGCGCGTCGGTGGCCCACAGCTCTTCGAGTCGCTTGCGGTCGCGCACGGTGTCCATGCACTGCCAGAACTGGTAATGGCGGTACGCCATCAACTCGCCGTCCTTGGCCAGGTTCGACAGGGGTTCCCGCTCGAACATGGTGTCATCACCGTCGATGTAATCGAACACCGCGGGCTCCATCACGAAAAAGGCGCCGTTGATCCAGCCCTCGCCGATCTGGGGCTTCTCATCGAAATTGACGATCTGATCGCCATCGAACTCGAGATGGCCGAATCGAGCGGGAGGCCGCACCGCGGTCAGCGTGCAGAGCTTGCCGTGGGAGCGGTGGAACTCGAGCAGCTTGGAAAGATCGACGTTGGAGACCCCGTCGCCCCAGGTCACCATGAAGGTGCCGTCGTCACCGATATACGGCTTCAGCCGCTTGATTCGGCCCCCCGTGGCGGTCGGCAGCGCGGTGTCGATGAGATGCACGGCCCAGTCGGGCAGGACGGCCTCGCCATGGGGTCGCACCTCCCCGGTGGCGAAGTCGACGGTCATGTTGTGGGCGTAGTGAGCCCGCTCGGCGAACCAACGCTTCACGAAGTCGGCCTTGTAGCCCAGGGCGATGCTGAAGTCCTTGAAGCCGTAGTGGTGGTAGTAACGCATGATGTGCCAGAGGATCGGCATGCCGCCGATCTCGACCATCGGCTTTGGGCGTAATTCGGTTTCCTCGGAGAGCCGTGTTCCCAACCCGCCAGCGAGAATGCCAACCTTCATGATCGCACCGTGTCCGTTCCGCCGTGTCTGTCCGCTCGGATAGCCGGTGGCCCCGCTGCGCTGGGATCACCAGGCCTAGCCCAGTCACCGCACGCAGCACTGAGCGTCGCAGCGGTTGAGCCGACCGCGGCCGTGATCCTCATGGTACCGAGCGCAGGGGATTTCCCCCAGCGTCCGATGGTCCCGGTTTTCGGCTCAGGGTGGTGGCGTGCGCAGGCCTAATGGATGGTGAATTGGTTGAGCTTGTCGATGCGGTGACGGGCCTGGACCAGCCGTACGGTGCCCGAGCGTGACCGCATGACCAGTGACTCGGTGGTGCAGCCGTCGCGGATGAAGTGGACACCTTTGACCAGCTCACCGTCGGTGATACCCGTCGCGGCGAAGAAGCAGTTGTCGGTGGCGACGAGATCGTTGTGGGTGAGGACTCGGTCGAGGTCATAGCCGGCATCGAGGGCGGCCTTACGCTCTTCGTCGTTGCGCGGCCAGAGCTTGCCCTGGATCTCTCCGCCCATGCACTTGAGGGCAGCCGCCGCAATGACGCCCTCCGGGGTACCACCCACCCCGAAGAGGATGTCGGCGCCGGAATCGGGCCAGGCAACGGAGATGGCTCCGGCCACGTCACCGTCGGGAATGAGGCGGATGCGCGCTCCCGTGGCGCGGACTTCTTTGATGAGATCGCTGTGACGATCCCGATCGAGGATCACCGCCGTGAGGTCTCGAACCGAGCGGCCGGTGGCCTTGGCCAACCAGCGCAGGTTGGCCGTGGGGCTAGCGCTGATGTCAATGGCGCCGGCACCTTCGGGGCCGACGGCGATCTTTTCCATATAGACGCACGGACCCGGGTTGAACATGGTGTCCTTTTCGGCCACGGCGATCACGGCAATGGCGTTGCCGCGCCCCAGTGACGTCAGCGTGGTGCCGTCGATCGGGTCGACGGCGACATCGACGAATGGCGCATCGCCGTTGCCGACCCGCTCGCCGTTGTACAGCATTGGCGCCTCGTCCTTTTCGCCTTCGCCAATCACGATGATGCCGTCCATGGAGACGCTCGAAAGCACTTCTCGCATGGCATTGACGGCGGCGCCGTCGGCGCCGTTCTTGTCACCGCGTCCCATCCAGCGGGCTGCGGCCATAGCGGCGGCTTCGGTGACTCGAACCAGTTCCATGGCCAGATTGCGGTCGGGTACCTGACTTGAGGCTTCACGAGAAATCATGGGAGCGAACGTTAGTTGGTGCACGCCCGGAGCTTGGATTGCCAGATCGGTGGGTTGGACATCTTTGGCTGGGCCCCGGGTGTCCGCTGAAGCCAAGGCGGTCCCGATGGGCCGGTTTCCGCCTCGGGGGCGAGTAGAACGGAGCCCATGGCAGATTCCTCGCAGGGTGCCGGAAGTCCGCAGCCACTGGTGTACTGGTGGCAGCCCCAGGGACGCGAGCGGCTGTTCGACCTCAGCGGCTGGCCGGAGGAGGCCCTCGGTGTTCTTCGCTCGTCCCTGGAGCAGGACGGGCTCGCCCATTCCTGGCAGGACGGCAAGCTCGTGGTCGACGCGGCACACCGTGAAGCGGTTGCGGCATTGCTCGATGACATCGTGGCGGCCTCAATTCCCCGGCTCGATAGCGAGAGCGATCGCACCGCGTACGACCTTGGAGACTGGCCGGATTATGAGATTGAGGTCCTGATCGGGGCCCTCGAAGAGGCTGGGATCGTTCACGAGTGGACCGACGACGGTGAGCTGTTGGTGTACGAGGCGGACGAGGTCCGTGTCGACGAGTTGTTCGACAGCCTTGATCTGCGTGGCCCCGACCCCGGCATCGAGCTCGACGGAGAGGCCCTCACGGACCTGTTGACCGACCTGTTCGTGGCGGCGGACAAGCTGGCCCACGACGCCGGGGACGCCAATGCACTCATCGCGGCCCACAACGCCATTCTCGAAGTGGCGCAGCTCGCGGTGCCGTACGGGATGAATCCGGACTTGTGGCAGGCGCTGGGGGCCGATGCCGCCGAGTTACGGCGACGGATCGAGGTCGAGGCCGGTGCCACTGATGGTCGCGCCGGTCTTCGGGAGCCTGCACTCGGTGCCGACGCCGACGCCGACGCCGACGCCGACGATGCTGGGTCTGGGACTGGGGTGCAGCTCGACGGCGATGCCGCGATCGAAGCGCTCGCCGCCCGGGTGAGCGACCGCCTCCGTCGACTGCTGTGAGCCTGGCTGGGCACGGCTGAGGTGGCGCAGCATGGCGGATGCACCAAGGCCCACAGGGGGGTGCCGTGAGTAGTGAACCTTTCGGGCTGGCTGATCTCGAGCTCTACCACTCTCGTCCCATCGCCCCTACCCGGCGTTTGGCACTTGGTCTGCAATACCTGCCGTCCAACCCCTCGCCGGGGCCGGGGGGGCTGCTGCTGGCCGGTATCGTCGGGCATTTCGCCTCCAGCCTCAGCGAAGATGACCGGGCCGAGATGGGACTGTTGTTGGCCCAGGTTGAAGTTGGGCTTGCCATTGTGCAGCCGCGGTTGCGTCACCGCTTGCAGATAGACAGGGTCGGGTTGCTCAAGTCCCATCACCGGCTCGAACCAGGGGCCCGCGTCCCTTGCTTTGTGCTGGCGGTGGAAGGCGGGTCTCCGCTGGTCAATGTGCTTGGTGCGGTGTATGCAGCGGGCAACTTACCGGTACCGAATCGGCCCGCGGTCTTCGCTGCGCTCCGCCAGGCTTTGCAATGGACCGGCCTGCTCGATGAAGGTTTCATCGCCCATGTGAGTTCGCCCGGCGACGCCTCGGTTCCCTGGAGGAGCCTCGGTAACGATCCGCTGGCCTGGGCGCTTGCGGTGCTGGGCTTGGAGCGGGACGAGGCCCCGACCAACGGTGAAATCCGCCGGGCGTATCGAGATGCCCTGCGCCAGGCCCACCCCGATCATGGTGGGGTGCAAGACGCCGCGGCGGAGCGGATCGCCGAGTTGGGCGAGGCCCGTCGTATCCTGCTGCGTTGATGTCACCCACTGCCGTGCTACTGACCCCCGGCGCGGGCAGCGATCGGACCCATCATCTGTTGGTGGCGCTGGAGAGGGCACTGGCGCCGCTCCCCTGCGTGCGGATCGACTTCGCCTACCGGGTGGCTGGTCGACCCTTTCCCGACAAGGCCCCGGTGTTGGTGGCCGCCGTGGCCCAGGCGGTGCATTCGCTGTGTGCGACCCACGGCATTGCACCGTCCGAGGTGCTCCTCGGCGGTCGTTCCATGGGGGGGCGGATCTGTTCGATGGCGGTGGCCGAGGGCCTCGGGGCGGCCGGGCTGGTCTTGATCGGTTATCCCCTTCATCCGCCGCGCCGGCCCCAGCAGTTGCGCACGGCCCACTTCGGGCAGATAGGGGTTCCCTGCCTCTTCGTGTCGGGCACCAAGGACACCTTCGCCACGCCAGAGGAGCTGACCGCGGCCACGCAGGCCATCGCCGCACCGGTGACCCACCATTGGATTGAGGGTGGACCTCATGGGTTGGACCGTCACGACGACGAGGTCCTCGCGGCGGTGAAGACCTGGATCGGCGGGTGCTGACGAGGCCCGATGGCGGGCCTTTTTCGATGGAACTGGCGTACGAACCGTTGGACTCAGGCGAAGATGACGACGGGAGTACCAAGCGGTACGGTGCGGGCCAGTTGTTCAATGGCGGCATTGGCGAGGCGGATGCCGCCGTTGGTGGTGCTGGAGCCGAGAGAACTCGGCTCGTTGGTGCCGTGCAGGCCCAATCGGCCCTCGCCTGCGTTGATGGCGTCAATGGTGGTGCAGAAGCCGCTCAGCCCGAAGGCGTAGGGACCGAAAGGGCCATTCGGGTCTGTCGAGCGCACCAGTTCGTACAGGTAGAACTCGCCGCTGGGGGTCGGTGTGGGTTGGCCGCCCACTCCGATCGGCTCGGCCTGAATCACGTCGTCTCCGTCGAAAACGGTGAGCACCCGTTCGGCGAGGCGGACCTCGACGCGAAAGGAGTGGCGGATGAGGGTGACATCGCTTGAGCGCAGCCAACCCGTCGAACCGTTGGGTCGTACCGGCAGCCGAACCTCCAGCCAGCCGTCGCGCCCGCTGAGCACGGCGAAGGTGAGCGGCGCTCCGATGGGGTTGGGGTGAGCCAAGGTGAGTAGAGGGTTCCCGTCGCCAGGACGGCTGTAGATCCCGATGCGGGCAACGGCCGCTTCGGCCGCCAAGTAGCGGCCGGTCTTTGGCGTCCCGTCAGGGTTTTGGGAGGAGGCCTGCGCCGATGTTGGCGCGGGCGCGGTGACCTCTTGCGCGACATCGCGACCAGTGCCGCCGCGGCAGGCCGTAAGCGCCATGCCCAGTGAAAGTACCGCGCACGCGGTTGCGGTCCAGCCGCCGGTGCGGGCCGTTCTCGCCCCGAGCCTGGTCGGTCGAGGACGCCAACCACCCATGTGGATCACGCTACCGGCGCACCATGACCGCCAAGTGGATACGGTCCGCGCCACGTTGGCGCCGTGGCCGCGGGGTAGGCGCCGGGTGTTACGCGGCCGAGGTGCACGGCGCGGCCTAGGCGTCGGTCGGGTTGAGCTCCTCGAGTTCTCGCCGTGCTGTTTCGGGGAACCGGGTGAGCACCACCAGCGCGACCGCCACCGGTCCTGTCGCCACGATCGCCATGGCCGGTCCGAACCGACCGAAGGTTTCGGAGAGATGGCCGACGGTCAACAGGCCGACCACGCTGCCGATCACCGCGCAGAGGGTGATCACCCCATTGGCCCGGCCCCGCAACCGGGTGGGGAACAACTCCGGGCCGTAGACCACGAGGGTCGGTACGACCAGACCACCGAACAGGGTGCCAGCAATTGCCCCCCACCACAGCAGCGCTCCGCCGAAGACGTAACTGGCCAGGATTCCGGCCGAGGCACCGACGAGGCCGATGGCACCGATGCGGCGCCGACCGTACACATCGGCGAGGCGTCCGCCGAAGAACACCGCCAGCCCGGCCGGGGTGGCGGTGACCAGCGTGAAGACGGTGATGAGCCCGGCGCTGTACCCGCGCTCCCCGCGGAGGTACTCGTTCTGGAGCTGTGATGCCGGCGCGGCGAACACCGTGGTGAGCATCGCCGCCGCGGCGAGCATCAATAGACGCGACCGGTGCGAGGCGAGACGAGGCCGGTCCGGGTCATGGCGGTGCTCGTGGAAGCGGCGGCTTTCCTTCAGGCCCTTTCCGGCCCGCCAGGCCAACGGGGCGAACAACAACGACAACGCGAAGATCAGCCGCCACAATCGTGGGTCGAGATCCGCCAACGGCAACATCCAGACCACGACACCCGAGCCGAGTCCGGCGCCCATCGCGCAAAGGCTGATGGCATAGGCCCGAGCGCCGGCGGGCATGTCCTCCGCGAGGGCCACGGCGCGGACCACATCGGCCCCGGTAGTAAGGCCCCTGGCCAGGATCTGGATGCCCGCAAAGGTGATCAAGTCGGTCGCGGCGGCGGTGAGTGAGCTGGCGATGCACGCTCCGATGAGGCAGAAAAGCAGAATTCGGCGTCGGCCGACTCGGTCGGAGAGGGTGGTGGCCACCAGGGCGACCAGGATGCCGATCCGGGTAGCGGCCTGGGCGCTGCCTTGCGCGGCCGGCCCGGCACCGAATTCTCGACCGGCGAAGGTCATCAATTGCGACAGCAGGGTACCGATGTAGCCGCTGCAGATCGCCAGCATGACCAACCGAGCCAAGGTGTCCACCTGGTGAGCGTCGAGCCGTTGTGGTGGCGCCCACCAGGGTTGGCCGGTCCGCTCGGCTCGACGCCGCAGGGACCGACGAAATATCGGTCCGATCAGCCAACCCCAGAACGGGACCTCGAGTTCGTAACGAATGCTTTCGTGGGCCCGCGCCCCAGCGTGGTCCACGACGACCCGACGCTCGTAACTCGTGCATGGTCCGTTGGCCTGGCCGAACAGAACCACGTTGTCCCCAAGGTGCGCGACCGTCTCTGCCACCATCGTGTCACGTGGCTGATGCAACCCGGCCAGAGTTTTTGGGTCCAGGGAGAAGGTTCGGGAGATCTCTGGCATGAAGCACCCACCGGCGTACAGACGGCTCCATCGACGGAGAAGGGCCGGGGAAAGACCATACTGGCAGGCCATGGCCGCCCTTGTCGTCCGCCCGTCGGGTCCACTCGAGGGCACCGTCACCGTAAGCGGCGCGAAGAACAGCGTGCTCAAGCTGCTGGCGGCCACGGTGCTGGCTCCCGGTCGCTACCACTTGCACAACGTCCCCGAGATTGCCGACGTCGCCTGGATGGGCGACCTGCTCGTCGCCATGGGCATGACGACCTCCCGTCCGGCACCAGGCCAGCTGGTGGTGGACTCACCGGCTGAATTGCTGCCTGAGGCGCCCTACGAGCTGGTGGAGAAGATGCGGGCTTCCATCGTCGTGCTGGGTCCGTTGCTGGCCCGGTTCGGGCGGGCCCGGGTATCGCTGCCGGGAGGCGACGATTTCGGATCGCGTCCCATCGACATGCACCTTGACGCCTTGCGGTCCCTGGGCGCCTCCATCGAGTTGGTCCACGGCTTCGTCGAGGCCCGCGCGGAGCGCCTGCGGGGGGCGCGCCTAGGGCTGGACTTCCCCAGCGTCGGGGCCACGGAGAACGCCATGATGGCGGCAGTGCTGGCCGAGGGCACCACGGTCATCGACAATGCCGCCCGCGAGCCCGAGATCGTCGATCTGGCCGCGTTCCTCAACCGCATGGGTGCTGTGGTCCGAGGCGCCGGTAGCTCCACCATCGAGATCGACGGCGTGCACGAGTTACATCCGGTGGAGCACACCTTGATCCCCGACCGGATCGAAGCGGCCACCTATCTCGCCGCAGTGGGCATCGCCGGGGGCGAGATCACCATCGCGGGGGCCCGTCCGGACCACATGGATCTGCTGGTGCACAAGCTGGGTCAGATGGGCATGCGCATCTCGCCCTGTCCGGAGGGGCTCTGGGCCATGGCGCCGCGCCGACTCAGTGCAGTGGACGTGTCGACCCTGCCCTACCCGGGCCTAGCGACGGACTACATGCCGTTGCTGGTGGCCATGTTGGCGGTGGCGGACGGGGTGGCGATTGTGACGGAGAACATCTTCTCGGGTCGTTTTCGCTACGTCGATGAGTTGGTTCGTATGGGTGCCGACGTGCGTACTGACGGCCATCACGCCATCGTGCGGGGTCGGCAGTGGCTCTCGGGGGCACCGGTGCGGGCACATGACATTCGGGCCGGTGCGGCCGTGGTGCTCGCGGGCCTGCGGGCTCAGGGTGAGACAACGGTGAGCGAAGCGCACCACATTGACCGGGGCTACGAGCGATTCGTCGAGAAGCTTCGCGGCCTCGGGGCCGACGTGGACCGCGTGTGAGTACTCGCCAGACCGTTGCTGTTCACGGGTGAGCCAGCGGGGGCTCACCGGGCGTGGGTGGGTCGGTCTGTGGCGCGGCGGCGCGGTCGAGCTGGTCGGCCTGGCGGGCGGATAGCTGTGCTTTGGCCCGCCGGTTGGCCACGATCAGCAGGCTGGCCACCAGCGCGACGGGGAGGATCACCATCGCCAGCTCATCCCACCCACCCTGGTGGGCCAACAGCGGGGCGATGTCGGCGAGCATGGGGCAAGTGTGGAACATCGCGGGGTCCTCTGGCGTTATGGTCTAAAGCGCCTGATTTCATCGCGCTGTCCTGTGGGCACCACAATCATCGGACCCGGCAAGGAAAAGGAAGCCATGCTGCGCCCCAAGGTTGAAGAGGTCATCGAGATCGTCCGCCCCATCATTCAGGCCGACAAGGGCGATGTCGTGTTGCACGACGTCGACGAGGAGACCGGTTTGGTGACCGTGGAGTTGGTCGGGGCGTGCGTCACGTGCCCTGCCTCGAGCCAAACCCTCAAAGCTGGCCTGGAGCGCATCATGAAAGATCGCGTACCCGGGGTGACTGAGGTCGTCAACATCGGCGAGACCCTCGGCGAGATCCGGGAGACGTCTGTCTCCCTTTAACCCAGGAGTCGCGGTGCGTCACGCGTCGCCCGAAGAGCTGATTCAACGCGCCCGGGCCGGCGAGCGCGGCCCCTTGGCCCGCCTGCTGTCTCTCGTCGAGCGCGGGGGTGAGCCGGCCAGAGCAGTTGGCCGCTTGAGCTTCCCGCTAGCCGGGCAGGCCCATACGGTGGGCATCACCGGTGCGCCCGGCGCCGGCAAGTCCACCCTGACCAGCTCGCTGGTGGGCCATCTGCGGGCCATGGATCTGGAAGTAGCGGTTCTTGCCATCGATCCATCCTCGCCGTTCACCGGCGGGGCCATTCTCGGCGACCGGGTGAGGATGGGCGATCACTCCCTCGACCAGGGGGTGTTCATCCGGTCCATGGCGACGAGGGGTCAGCTCGGCGGGCTGGCCCTCGCCACACCGGCCGCGGTCCGGGTACTCGACGCGGTGGGCTTCGGTTGGGTGCTCATCGAGACGGTCGGCGTGGGCCAGGTGGAGGTGGAGATCGCCGGAGCCGCGGACACCACGGTGGTGGTGGTCAACCCCGGCTGGGGCGATTCGGTGCAGGCCAACAAAGCGGGGCTGATGGAGATCGCCGACATCTTCGTGATCAACAAGGCGGATCGCCCCGGGGTCAACGACACCCGGCGCGACCTCGAGCAGATGCTGGAGCTGTCCCGTCTCGGGGAGTGGGAACCGCGAATCTTGGCCACGGTAGGCCACCGCGGCGAAGGCGTCGACCAACTCTGTCAGGCCCTGCTCGATCATCGGGCCCACCTCGAAACCAGCGGCGAAGGTACCGCGCGCAAGGCCCGGCGGGCCGAGGACGAGTTGCGCACCATCCTCATCGAAGCGGTGCTCGAGCAGGCCGATCAGGCCTTGCACGCCCCCGCTGGCGTGGCGCTGCGGGCCGAGGTGGCGGCGCGCCGGGTCGACCCCTATCGGGCGGTAGCGGCGATCCTGGCCAGCACGGTGACCGGTTCGGGCGTCGAGCCGAGCTGAGCGGTCCCGCGCCGCTGGAACGCGCTGGCGACCGCGCTGACGTGCGGGCGCAACGCTCGGAGCGTCAGGCCAGAACCCGACGGCAGAATCCTCCCACCCAGTCATGGGCTTGGCGGGAGGCGTCGAGGATTCCCCAGTTGCCCCAGAGGGTGTGGATCTGGCCCAACCAGCGTCGCGCCGTCACCTCGTTACCCGCTGCGGTCAGAGCCGCGGCGTAGGCCTCGCCCTCGTCGCGCAGCGGGTCGTGTTCGGCGGTCAGGATCAACGTCGGTGGCAGGTCACGCAGGTTCTTGGCCCGCAACGGAGAGGCCAGCGGGTTCCGGCGGCGTTGCTGGTGAGGGATGTACTGCTTCCAGAACCACTCCATGAATGTTTCCGTCAGCACGTAGCCTTCGCCGTTGTCCACGTGGGAGGCCCGTGTCGGGTCGTAATCGGTGACCGGGGTGATGAGGGCCTGACCGGCGAGTAGCGGGCCGCCAGTGTCGCGGACGCGTTGCGCGGTCACCGCGGCCAGGTTGCCGCCTGCGCTCCAGCCCGCCACCATCATGCGGTGGGGATCCCCGCCGAACTCGCCGACATGGTCGCCGAGCCAGGTGGTTGCGGCGTAGGCGTCCTCGGTGGCGGCGGGAAAGCGGTGCTCGGGCGCGTGGCGGTAGTCGACGGACACCACGAGGGCTTTGCTCGACTGGGCGAGCTGGCGACAGGCCGGATCATCTCCATCGAGGTCACCCAGCACCCAACCCCCACCGTGGAAATACACGATTACCCCCAGGTCCGCCTTGGTCGAGGAGGCGTAGAGGCGGGCCGCCAGTGGCCCCGCAGCCCCTTGAACCGTGACCGTTTCCACCCGCTTGAGCGAAGGTCCTGCCGGCCTGGTGGCCCGTCCGGCGGACAGCATGGTGCGCAGCGCCGGCGCTGTCATGGTTTCGGGTCGAGGCAGGTTCAACGTTCCCAGGAAATCAAGCAACGCTCGGGTCTGTGCATCCACGGCCATGGCCGCGAAACGTAGCGGCTTGGTTCGCTTTGCGCTGCGCCCAACGGAAATTCACCCGGCGTCGGAGCGCGAGCATCTCGGCTGGCTAGCGTCAACGCTGCGATGACCAGTCCCGAATTGCGTTGCTACCGTCATGCCGATCGTTCCGCGGGGGTGACCTGTCAGCGTTGTGACCGGCCGATCTGCCCTGACTGCATGATCCAGGCGTCAGTGGGATTCCAATGCCCGAATTGTGCCGGGCGGTCCACCCAGCAGGTCATCAGACCGGCCCAGAGCTGGGCCCGCGGGGCCGGCCTCGAGCGCCCCCCGGTCACCATGACGTTGATCGCGCTCAACGTGGCCGTCTATTTGCTCGTCAGCTTGAGGCCTCAGTGGAGCCTGGACGGCGAGTTGATCGGCCGGATCGTGGTGCCAGGCGTGATCGAGCTGGGGGTGGGACAGGGCGAATGGTGGCGGCTGTTCACCGGCGGATTCATGCATGCCAGCCCCATGCACCTCGCGTTCAACATGTTCGCCCTGTGGAGTATTGGTGGCGCGCTGGAACAGACCTTCGGGGCGAAGCGATTCGCCGCGGTCTATATGGCCTGTCTGCTCAGCGGCTCCTTCGGGGTGATGCTGGTCAGTCCGGGGCAACGAACAGTGGGGGCCTCTGGTGCGGTATTCGGGTTGTTCGGCGTGTTGCTGGCTTTGCAGCTCAGCCGGGGCATTCCGCTGGGCCAAACTCGCTTGGGGATGGTGTTGGCCATCAACTTGGCTTTCACCTTCATGGCCCGAGGGATTTCCATCGGCGGGCACATCGGGGGCCTGATCGGCGGGATCATCCTTGGGGTGGCTTGGTTCGGACCGCCGCGGGCGCGGCGTGAGCCCGCACCGGCGCGCAGTTGGGCCATCACCATCGGATTCGGCGTCGCGGTGCTGCTCGGGGCCATCGCCGCGGCGTCGGTGGCACCGGCGATCTGAGAGCGGCCGCGGCCATCGTGAGGCCGGCTCAGAGTAAGGCGGCCCGCAGCCGCGCCACGGCCTCGTGCAAGGTTTCGGTGCGTTTGGCGAAGGCGAAGCGCACCTGGGTTCGGCCTCTTGCTGGGTCGCTGTAGAACACCCGCCCCGGGACGCAAGCCACGCCGACCTCGTTCATGAGCCAATGGGTGAAGGCGAGATCATCGAGGTCGGCCCGGATCTCGGTGAAGTCCGCCATCGCGTAGTACGCGCCCTGAGGCCATTGGGCGCGCAGACCGACCTCGTCGAGCGCGGAGCAGAACAGGGCGCGCCGCTCGTGGTACTCGGCGCGCAGACGATTGAAGTAGTCGGCGCCAAGCTCCAGGGCTGCTGCGCCGGCGGCCTGTAGCGGGGTCGCCGCGCACACGGTGAGGAAGTCGTGCGCACCGCGCACTGCCACGGCTAGGGAACTCGGCGCGATTGCATAGCCAAGCCGCCAGCCAGTCATGGCGAAGGTCTTGCCGAGCCCGCCGATGGTGATGGTGCGCTCGCGTAACGCCTCAAGGGAGCCCGGTGACACGTGAAGTCGGCCGTCATAGAGGATCTCGTCATAGATCTCATCAGTGACCACGACGAGGTCGTGACGCAGCACTACCTCGGCTAACGCCGCGAGCTCGACGTGATCGAAGACCCGGCCGCTGGGGTTGTGCGGGGTGTTGACCAGGATGGCGCGGGTGCGTGGCGTCACCGCGGCCGCCACCCGTTCGACATCGAGACGAAAATTCGGTGGATCGAGCACCACCGGCACGATCTTGGCGTCAGCCAGAAGCGCCGCTGGTCCGTAGGTTTCGTGGGCCGGTTCGAGCACGAGCACCTCGTCGCCGCGGTCAAGCACGGCGAAGAAGGCACAGGCGACTGCCTCGGTGACCCCGCAGGTCACCGCGACATGCCGATCGGGGTCCACGTCCCAGCCGAGCATCGCCCGGTAGCGTTGAGCGAGTCGTTCGCGCAGCACTGGCAGCCCCCAGGACACCGAGTACTGGTTGTGTCCATTTCGCAACGCTGCTACCGCCGCCGCCAACACCGCTTCAGGCGGGTCGAAATCGGGAAAGCCCTGGGACAGGTTGACCGCCCCGCAGCTCAGCGCTAGCCGCGTCATCTCCCGGATCACCGACTCGCGCAGGTGCTGGGTGCGGGCGGCCACGTGCATCGCGGCACGCTATCGGCTCAGTCGGCGATGTCGAGCAGATGCTGCGCCGCCCGTTCGGGCGGAACCACGTTGATGCGTACCCCGGTGCCCTGCTCGAATCCGGCGGCGGTGGTGGTTTTGGGCAGGACGTGCACATGCCAGCAGAAATCGGGCTCGGCCCGGTGGGGCGCGGTGTGGAAGACCAAGTTGTAGGCGATGTCGCCGAGCAGCGCCCGTAAGCGGCGCAGTACGTCGCGCAACACCCGTCCGCAGGCGGCGAGGTCCGCGGGGGCCGCACGATCGAGATGGGCGACGGTTCGTCTCGGCACGACGAGCAGCTCGTAGGGCGATCCGCTCCAATACGGACAGAAGGCCACGACTCGTCCGTCGTCGATGACGACGCGTTCGCCGCGCTCAAGTTCCTCTCGCACCACCGCCTGGAACAGGTTCTCGTCGTAGTTGCTCGCGGCGAAGCGCGCACAGTGAGCCAACTCGTCGTCAAGTTCGCCCGGTACGAATGGGATACCGAGCAGCTGGCCGTGGGGATGCTCGATGGATGCCCCGGCCTCGCGGCCGTGGTTGAGGATCACCTGGGTGTACTCCAGCCCTGGGTGGTGGGCGTGGTCCTCGATGCGATCTCGGATGGCGGCCATGACCAATCCGGCCTGGGCGTCGGAGAGATCGGCCCAGCTGAGACGATGATGGGGGCTGAGTACGAGCACTTCGTGAATGCCGTTGGCGGGGGCGCTGCGGTGCAACGGACCATGATCGGTTGGAGCGAGCGACCCGGCACCGGCAAAGGCGGGGTACAGGTTGGGCACGACGCGTACTTGCCAGCCGCCCTTTGGCCCGTAGCTCTCCAACGCCGGTGGGGTGTCCTCTTCGTGCCCGGGGCAGAACGGGCAGGGTCGGTTTGGTTCGGCCTCGACCGGCAGGCGACGGGGAACGAAGTCCGATGGGCGCGACATGCGCTCACCGGCCACGGTCACCCAGCGGCCCGCCAGGGGGTTGAATCGCAGCTCGGTCAAAGCGACGCTCCGTTGCTCATCATCGGCACGCTACCGAACGGTTCCGGGAGGGAGTTGGTACACCGAAACGTGACCCACTGCGTCGGCGTCGAAGCGGCGGCCGGACCAGTCCGCCCAACGGACCGCTAACTCGAGGCCGGCGCCGGTGGCCATGGCGTCGAGCTGTTCGACGGTGCTGTAGCGCAGAAACCAGGGGCGAAGACGGATCCCGGCCTCGGTGATCTCGACGTGCTGGCCGGCCAGGGTCTGCTCGGAGGGGTCTTGGCGTGAGACCCGCAGGACGACACGGTTCGCAGCCAGGGTGTGCAGCTCGATGGCGTCGTGGCGGTTCGGCGGCGGATCACCGGGCACGACGCACTCCACCGCGAAGCGGCCACCCGGAGCTAGGTGCCGGGCGACGGCCTGAAAGCAGCCGGACTGGGCCTCGGCGGTGGCCAGGTTGAAGAGGCTGTTGAAGGCCACGAACACCAGCGCGAACGGTGGCGCGTCGGTGAGGGTGAAACGGGCCATGTCCCCCAGATGGGTGACGACGGTGCCGTTGCAACCGGCCGCTTTGGCATGGAGTCGGTCGAGCATGGCCTGGCTGCTGTCGAGCGCGTGGACCTCGCCGACTCGAGCCGCGAGGGGCAGCGCGACCCTGCCGGTACCGCAGGCCAATTCCAGGACCGGGCCTGACATGGCCAGACGCTCGGCACCATCGAGGGTGTCCGCAAGGCCGGGCAGGTCGCCGTACCAGCGGTCGTACACGTCGGCGAAGGCATCGCCGTAGCTGCTAGGGCCGAACCCGTCCATGAGCGCCTTACGCTAACCCGCGCCGTGCGCCGAAGGGTCCTTCTGCCCGACGATCAGCCAGCGAGGGTCTTCAGTCCCTGGAGCAAGGTGCCGGTGACCAGGGCGTGCCAGCGCTCCGTGGGCACTGCCGCCATGGCTGGCTCTCGTCCCAGTGCCAGCACGGCCCGAATTTGGGTCACGGCGAAGGTGATGCCAGCCACCGGGTCGATGGCGGGAAGGACCCCATTGTCGACGAGTTCTGCGCACTGCCCGATGAGATACGCGACCGCCTCGGGGGTGTTGCGGTCGGGGTGGGTTAGGCGCTCGGCGACCTCGGTGGAGAACTGCTCGGAGAGCAAGAAGTCCGCCATGTGAGCGTTGGTCTGGGCCCAGTCGAAAAAGGCGCTGACCATCGCGTTCAGGCGGTGTTGCGGTGCGCTGGTATTGATTGCGGAAAGGTCTTCGGCGTAAAGCTTGCCCGCGATGTCGGCGAACAGGCGCTTCTGCAGCTGACTGACCAGGAACTCCCTGCTGTGGATCGCCGTGTAGACGGTAGGCAGCGAAACGTGCAGAGCGACGGCGAGCTTGCGCATTGACAGGCCGTCTGGGCCATGGGTCAGGACGAGTCCGTACGCCACGTCGATGACCTGTTCCCGGGTGACGAGCGGGGCCCGACGACGATGGATCGCTGGTTCGGTGCCGGTGTAGGGGAGTGTTGCGGACCCGATGAGCTCGATGTTCGTCATGGTTGTTCCTGTTCCTGACTGCACTGCAGCACGTGCACCGAGGTGCCGCGCGCGGCACATTTCGAGTCCGCTGTTCCGCCGGTCCGCATGCTCAAGTAGCAGTGACCGGGTGAGTATCGCCCGTTCACCCATCACTGGGAGCGGCTGTGAGTCTACTACCCGTGACAAGATCCAGCTAGGGGAAGTCGCCAGGATGGTCACACCACGGTGGGGCGGTAGCGTCGGTTGCCATGAGTGCGTCCTCGATTGCGTATCTCGACCATGCGGCGACGAGCCCGGTCCGACCCCAGGCCCTGGACGCATTGCAGGCGTGGCTCGGCCAGCCGCGGGGCAACCCCTCCGGTACTCACCACCTCGCTCGTCAGGCCCGTCGCGCCCTCGACGATGCCCGCGACGTTTTGGCCGAAACTCTGGGTTGCGGTCCGGGCGATCTGGTGTTCACCGCGGGCGGAACCGAAGCAGACAATCTTGCGCTGTTTGGGGTGGCCGACGCCTTGGCGGTTCAAGACGGGGTGGCGCCGGTTCTGGCTTGCAGCGCGGTCGAACACCACGCGGTCCTCGACCCGGTTCTTCGCCTTGGCGGTACGATTCTCCCCGTCGACCGCTACGGCCGGGTCGAGCCGGGCGCGCTGGACGAAACCCTTCCGAGGAATACCGCGTTGGTGTCGGTCATGGCGGCCAACAACGAGGTCGGTACCATCAACGACCTCGCCGCCGTGGTGGCCGCGGTGGCGGCGCGTACCGACGGGCGGGCTTTGGTGCACACCGATGCCGTCGCCGCGTTTGCGTGGCTCGACCTACGCCAGCGCATTGCCGGTGTGGACCTGTTGACCCTCAGCGCCCACAAGTTCGGTGGCTGCCAGGGGGTGGGGTTGCTCATGGCCCGTCCTGGCGTGCCATTGCGGGCTCGCCTCCTTGGCGGGGGCCAGGAACGTGATCGGCGCAGCGGAACCCAGAATGTTGCCGGCATCGTGGCGATGGCCGCCGCGGCGGCGGTGACCGTGGCTGAACGCGACGCCACCGTCGAACGGGTCGGTGGTCTGCGCGACCGGTTCGTGGACGCTCTCGGGGACCGGCTTGACGCCGTCCACGAGACCGTCTCCGATCGGGGCCTGAAGGTGGCCAGCAACGCCCACGTGTGCTTCTCAGGTGTCCTGAGCGAGGAACTGTTGTTCCTGCTGGACCGGGCCGGTCTCTGCGCCTCGGCGGCATCGTCGTGCGCCAGCGGCGCGATAAACGTCTCCCATGTGCTCGCGGCCATGGGGGTTGACGCCGAACAGGGCCGCGGCGCGCTTCGCTTCACGCTCGGCTGGACAACCACACACGAGGACGTAGATCGGGCCACGGAGATCGTGGTGGATGCGGTGAGCCACCTGCGGGCGGCAAGGTCGGGGCGCTGAACGTATGGGGCAAGCACGTATGCGGGTAATGGTGGCCATGTCCGGTGGTGTCGATTCCTCGGTGGCGGCCGCGTTGTGTGGCCAAGCCGGTCACGAGGTGGTCGGGGTGACCCTGAAGCTGTGGGGTGGAGCGAGCGACCGGGGATGTTGTTCGGTGGCCGACGTCGACGATGCCCGACGGGTGGCCGATCAACTCGGCATCGACCATCACGTGTTCAACTACAGCGAGCAGTTCGACGAGTCGGTGGTTGCTCCCTACCTTCGAGCACACGAGGCCGGGCTGACTCCGAACCCTTGCATCGAATGCAACCGGGCCATCAAGTTCGATGCCCTGCATCAGCGGGCTCTGGCGCTCGGTTTTGATGCCGTAGCGACCGGTCACCACGCCCGTATAGTCGTGCGGCCCGATGGCACCCGGCGGTTGCGTCGTGGCGCCGATTCCGCCAAGGACCAGTCCTACGTGCTGTACATGCTGGGCGAGCAGGTGTTGGCTTCGACGTTGTTTCCGGTGGGGGATCTCGACAAGAGCGAGGTCCGCCGCCTGGCCCGCAACTTTGGTCTGCGCACGGCGATCAAGCCTGACAGCCAGGATGTCTGTTTCATCGCCGGCGAGCGCAGCCGAGCCCGGGAGACGTTCCTGGGCGACCGCATTGGGTTACGGCCCGCTCGGGTGGTTGACGGCCAGGGCACTGAGGTGGGCCGGGTGCCGGCCATTGAACTGTTGACGATCGGACAGCGCAAGGGGCTGGGCCTCCCCGGGGGAACGGCGCCCCGCTACGTGGTGGATATCGACCACCGTGGCGGGGTGGTGACCGTTGGGGGAAAGTCGAGCCTGCTCACCGACACGGTGTTGCTGGAGAATTTCGCCCCTGCGTCGCGGTCGTGCCGCGGCGCAGTGCTGGCGCAGTGCTCTGCCCACGGCGAAGCGCGACCGGCAGTACTTGACGGTATGGTGCTGCGATGGGCGGAGCCGACCAGGCGGGTAGCCCCGGGACAGTCCGTCGTTCTGTATGACCCTCGCGCGCCCGACGAAGTGCTCGGGGGCGCCTTTGCCGCGGCCGGATAGCACTGAGGCTCAAGGTTCGCCCTTGGGCACTTAACGCACCGGCAAGCCGTGAGCGGCTGCGGCGGCGAGGAACCGGCCCGGTCGCCAAGGACAGAACAGCACGGCCTCGCAGGTCGTCATGGTCGATGTGCGACGGCCCGTGCGTACTGGTACGGCCAGCGGAGCGCTCAGGGTGGCCTGCACCACCAGCCCGATCGCCCCACGGGTCAAGTCGAGAGCGCTCGTTCCCGCGTGCGCTGGCCCGATGGCCTCGAGGGTGTCGCGGCTCAGCAGTACCGGTTCGAGCAGGGCCGCCCGGTCGTGCAGCACGAAACCGGCTGGCACCAGCACGATGAAGCGGTTCGACAAGCCGTGCACCGAGCGCACCGCGGCGAAAACCAGCCCGATTCCTAGCGCCGTGGCGATCGTCCCGAAGACCCACAGCCGGGCGGCAAGCAGCAGCGGGCCCGTGATCAAACCGGCCGCGGCCACGGCCCACGTCAGAGCTAGCGGCCCCAGCAGCAACGGGAGCGGGACGGCGAGTGCCACACGCTGCTCCGGCCCGTAGGAGGCCCCGTCGACACAGCGGTCCGCGGTTGCGGGGTGTAGCGCCAGCGTGGTGGCGGCGGCCCCGAGCATCACGGTGCTCGCCGCCACCCATGCCACGGGCTGTC
>CAMDQT010000003.1 GCA_945906305.1 Ferrithrix thermotolerans DSM 19514
GGCCTCCGTGGCAGACCCGGCGGCGTCAAGGCTGACCGAACGGTCCGACGGATTGAGACCTAACTCGAGACCAACCGCCGCTGCGGCGCGTTCCAACGGATCTGCGGCGTGACGCTGACCGAGCCGGTCCGAGATTGCCCGCACCATCGCTCGATGGGACCGCTCATGGCCCCGCAGCGGAGCAATGGTGATCACCGGCTCCAGTAGGTGTTTGCGCTCGGAGGGTCCTTCCACTGCCATCGCCGCGCCGATGAGCACCGAGACCCGTACGGTGGACTTGTCGAACTCGTCGAGCGGCGCATAGCGAAGCACTTCGCCCTCGGTCTTCACCAGCGGTAGCAGGGCCCGCTCACCGGCCGCAGCGGTCAACAACTCCCGCAACCGCCGATCCGCCAGGTCAGCCACCAGCGTCGGCACCCGCTCCACCGCGGCCTGGGCCAGGGCGCTGGTCTCGCCCAGGCGGCGCACCCGCAGCCAGCGGCGGCCGTCGATTTTCTCGTGCTCGAGGACCAAACCTGCCCGCCAGAGTCGGGCGTCGAAAGTGTCGTAGTTGGTGCGCTCGAGAGAACCGCCCCCGGCTCGATGACAATGAAGCTGGCCCACCAGCACCACATCGATGTCCGCCAAACTGACCCCTTCACCGGAAAGAAGGGCTACGGGTTCGACCATAGCGGTCTAGCCTGCCATGGCGTGGCAGGCAATGAGGAACCTCCGGTCGACTACATCGAGGTCACACGTCGGACCTACGACGCGCTTGGTTACCCGCCCTATACGTGGACCCACAGCGAGGATCGCACCCCCTGGACCCCGTTGGCCAAGCCGCTAGCTGACTGTCGCATCGGCCTGATCGCATCGGGTGGCATCTACCGCCAAGGTCAGATCGCCTTCCACTACCGCGACGATGCGTCCTACCGGGTGATCCCCCGCGACGTGCCCACCGATGAGTTACGGGCCACCCATTTCGCCTACGACACCCGTGATGCCCGATCCGACATCAACGTGGTGTTCCCCATAGACACCCTGCGTGCCATGGTCCGAGACGGCGAGATCGCCGCGCTCACGGCCCAGAGCTACACCTTCATGGGGGGCATTTATTCTGCCCGTCGGGTTCGTGAACAGTTGGCTCCGGAACTGGTCGAACGCATGATCGAACAGGGCGCCGACGCCGTGCTCCTGGTTCCGGTTTGACCGGTCTGCCACCAGTCGATCGGTCTGATCGCTCGAGCCCTCGAAGCCGCCGGTATACCCACCCTCAGCATGACCTCGGCCTGGTCAATCACCGCCGCCGTCAACCCACCCCGCGCTGCCTTCGTCGACTATCCGCTCGGCCACACCACCGGTCGGCCCCATGACCCAACCGGCCAGCGGCGCCTGCTCCAGGCCGCCTTCGCGGCATTTCGCGACGTAACCGAGCCTGGCACCATCATCGATCTCTCCCTGCGCTGGGACCATCAGGCCTGGCGAGCGGACCCCATGCGCGGCGACTCGTTGACCGCGCCCCAGGCAGAACCAGGTAGTACCCCAGGACAAAGCGACAGCCGCACCGAACGGTTTGATACCCCCCAGTATCAATCCGAGGAGGACCGCCGGAGGGCGGAACTACGACACGGTGAAGAGATCGCCTGCCGGGCCTGTGTGGGTTTCGACGACTGAGCTCTACCTAGCGCCGTCGTCATCCCCCGCGGGAGGGACGGCAAGCCGCGCATCCCCCGCGGGAGGGACGGCAAGCCGCCCCAGCACAACCCGACGGACCGGGGCCAGCGAGATGTCTATTGCGCACACCCGCCCCCAGTCCTGCACGAGCATCGAAAGGTGCAGCCCGGCGATGGTGTCCACCCGTCGTCGAACCAGGCTCGACTCGCGTCGGCCCGTCAGCGGCAAGGTGTTGAAGGTCCAACGTCTGGCCACGTGCAGCGAGCGACGACGAAGCAGAACCGCCAGATCGGGCCGGCGACCCGGGTCGAGGTACACCGCCAGCACCGTCCGGCGGACCATTTCGGGGTCGACCGGGTAGCCCTCGGAGCGCAGTCGGCCCACCAGGAAGCTGGCCAGCACCTGCAACTCCCGAAGCCCGTCACGGGCGTTGAGCCCAAACTCCACCGCCACGGTGAGGGGCAGAACCAACCGGCCCGCCGCCTTCGGCCCGTACCTGGTGCCAACCTTGGCCATGGTCCGAGCGGCACCCCACCCCGCCGCCTTGCGCAGCACACCTGGCGCGGGGTTGGCGTCATTGGTCGGACCGAGCGCCCGCAAGGCCTCGACCGGGTTGCGGATGTCCAGCGGCGCATCGAAGATCCTGGTCAGGGTGGCTTCAATGAATGCAGCCAGCGAACGCCGCCCGGCCGCTTGGGCGGCCCGGACACGCGCCACGGCCCCCTCGATAGAGGGGGCCGCAGAACGATCAGCGTTCGACACTCACAAGCCGATCAGGCGTCGACCTCAATAAAGATGCACTCACCAGGGCATTCCTCCGCGGCCTCGATCACGCTGTCGAGCAAACCGTCCGGAACACGTGCCTGTCCATCGGCACCGGCGGGACTGCCCTTACCGTCGAAGAGCGTCTCGGAACCGTAGTTGCCGGGGGTCTCCTTCACGTAGTACAGCCCGTCGTCCTGACCATAGAACACATCAGGGCAGATCTCGGCGCAAAGTCCGTCACCGGTGCAGAGATCTTGGTCGATCCATACCTTGGTCATCGGTTGCTCATCCTTCATGGGAGGGCAGGGTGCAGGTTCGATTGGTCATCACGGTGTCGCCACCACGAACTCGAACCTTAACTTTACCGTCTAAGCCAGCAAAGAATCGAGGTGCGACCACTCGTAGCCCCCTAACTTAGAGCACCGGGTCAGATGTCGAGTATCTGGCGATCCACAAAGGCCGCCCGTCCCACGATCCATTCTCGCCGGGGACCCACCTCGCGGCCCATCAGGACATCGAACGCCGTGGCGGCGGCCTCGGCCTCGGCGTCAGCGAGCGTGACGCGGCGAAGCACCCGAGTTTCGGGGTCCAGCGCAGTCTGGGCCAGTTCATCGACATCCATTTCACCGAGGCCCTTGTTTCGGCCCACCTTGAAACTGCGACCGGCCGCAGCAAGCTCGGCACAGATCCGAAGCCGATCCGCGTCGTCGTAGGCGAAGTGTTTGGCCTTCGCCCCCGCCGTCTCCTTGATGGTGAACAACGGTGGCATGGCCACATACACCCGACCCTGCTCAAGCAAGGGTCGCATGTAGGTGAAAAACAGTGTCAACAGCAGGCAACGGATATGCGCACCATCGACATCGGCATCAGCGAGGATCACTACCCGCCCGTAACGGACCGCCTCCGGGTCGAATGCAGCCCCAGAACCAGCCCCCAAAACCGTGAAAATGGCCTCGGCTTCGGCATTCTCGAGCACCTGTTTGAGGGTCGCCTTACCGGCATTGAGGATCTTTCCCCGGATCGGCAGCACCGCTTGGAACTCGCTGTTGCGACCCCCCTTGGTAGGACCGGCCGCCGAGTCGCCCTCGACGATGAGCAACTCGGTTTCCGCGACATCGGTGGAGCGACAATCGGCGAGCTTGTCCGGCAATCCAGTTGAACCCAGCGCCGACGCTCGGCGCAGAGTTTCGCGCTGCTGACGGGACAATAATCGTGCTTCGATTGCGGCGATCAGCTTGTCCCGCACCGCGTTGACATGGCTCTTCTTGCCCGTAGCCAGCCAGTCGACGATGCCGTTCTTCACCACGTCGTAGGTGATGGACTGCACTTTCGGAGTGCCGAGCTCGCGCTTGGTCTGGCCCCGGAACTGCGGCTCCGGCACGGTCACTTTGAGCACCGCGACCAAACCTTCCTGCACATCCTCCCGGGTGGCGCGGGCCTCGTCCTTGAACTTTTTGAGCCGCTTCGCTTCATCAAAGGACAGCTTGTCGTTGAGGGCGAAGGTCATGGCCCGTTCCAGGCCCGCAACATGGGTGCCGCCGTCGCTGGTCGGGATGGTGTTGACGAAACTGACGAGTTTGGTTTCGTAGCCCTTGACCCAACGCAGGGCGAGCTCGACCTGGCACGGCCGTTGCACCACCGCCATCTTGCCCTCGACGGGGACGTTCTCCTCGTAGGAACCCTCGCCCCTGAGCGTCAACACCTCCGTCAGGGGTTCACCCACCGAGAGGTATTCGACATAGTCGACCAAGCCCCGGTTGGACACGAACCGCTCAGGTGGTGCCTCGCTGGCGGAGCGCAGATCGATGAGGGTCACCTCCAGCTTCGGGACGAGAAAGCACATTTGCGTCACCCGGTCCCGAACATCGCCATAGGAGATGGCCGCATCGGCATCAAAAATGTCGGTGTCCGGCCAGAAACGCACCCGTGTCCCAGTGCGGCCGCCCGCCACCCGGCCGACCACCTCAAGTTCGTGGTTACGGCGGAACCTGTTGTCCTCGTACCGACCCGCGACCCGTTCCACAAAGGTCAGTCGGTGGGTTTGACCGTTGCGGTCGACCTCGACCACCAGCTTGTGGGCCAGAGCATTGACCACAGATGCGCCCACACCGTGCAAGCCGCCG
Organism: Ferrithrix thermotolerans DSM 19514; assembly: GCA_945906305.1. GTDB lineage: Bacteria > Actinomycetota > Acidimicrobiia > Acidimicrobiales > CAIXPF01 > CAIXPF01. Next base: position 4,542 of record CAMDQT010000003.1, read on the forward strand.
GAGGCCGCGTACGCCCCACCCCCGAACTTCCCGCCGGCGTGCAACTCGGTGAAGACCACCTCGAGCGCGGAGACCTTCTTGCGGGCATGGCGGTCGATGGGGATACCGCGACCATTGTCGGCCACCTCGAAAGACCCGTCGCCATGAAAGGTGACCGTCACCGCGTTGGCATGACCCGCCGCGGCCTCGTCGATGGCGTTATCGATGAGTTCCCACAACAGATGCGTCAGGCCATCAGAACCGGTACCACCGATGTACATACCGGGACGCTTCCGAACGGCTTCGAGCCCTTCAAGCATCTGTATGGCATCGGCGTCGTAGGACGGCGCAGCGCGGCTCACCAGCGGGCCTTTCCAACAGCAAGGATGGGACGCAGCGGCCTCTGGCCGGCGCCGTCGCGTCGGGTCACTTCGAGGCCGAGGGGAACCGGATTGGGATCGGGCCGGTCCGGTGCGTCCGATTGGCCGACCACCGCGGACAGTTCCGTGGCGGGAGCGACGAGCGCGTAGCGAACGGCGCCTTCGCCGGGCTTGAGTCTGGTCAGCCGGACCCCGCCAGCCGCACGACCTTGAGTCGGGATATCGGCCAGTCCGGTCAACTTGGCCCCACCGCCATCAGACACGATCAGCACCGTGCCGTCATCTTCGACAACCCCGGCGCATACCACCCACGCCCCACCGCGGAGCTTCATTCCGGCAACGCCCTTCGCCGCTCTGCCCTGCATGGAGATCCCCGCCACCGCCGTGCGCAGGATCTGTGCATCACTGGCCACCAGGACAACCTCGGCGTTGTCGGACACGGCAAAGGCCGCTACCACCCGGTCCTTGCCCTCTAGCGTGATGACGGGCTGACCGTCGCGTACTGCGCTCAACTCCATGGCACTAAGCCGTTTCGCGGTGCCACCAGCAGTCACCACGAGCAACGGGTCGCTCTGGTCGCTCACGCTCACCAAGCCAACCACCCGCTCGCCGGTCGCCATACCAAACAGTTCGCCGGCCAGCGCACCGCGACTACGGCCACCAACCTCGGGCACGTCGTGCACCGGGATAGCCAAAACCCGACCGTGGTCGGTCAGCGCCAGCAGGGTCTGGTGGTTGGAGGTGTGAACCTCGGCGCGGATGAGGTCGTGGCGTCCCAATTTGCCTTGGTGATGGGACCCGGCCGGCTCACGACCGACCAACCCGGAGGTGGACAACGTCACGACACAGGGGTCATCGCCAAGCTCAAAGTCCGTTGGCGCATCCACCGCGGTCAGTTTCGGCATCTCCTCGCCACTGACGATGCGGCTGTAACGCCGGGTACCCAACCGCTTGGCGAGGTCCTCCAACTCTTCGAGGATCACTAGCTTCTGGTGATCCTCGGAGTCGAGGATCGCGTCGTGGTCGGCAATCTCCGCCCGAAGGGCATCGAGTTCATCAACGATCTCCTGGCGTTCCAACGCCGTGAGACGCCGCAAGCGCATATCCAAAATGGCGCTGGCCTGAAGGTCGCTGAGATCTAAATCAACCATCAAGGTGGCACGGGCGTGGGGCACGTCCGGCGAACTCCGAATGATCTGGATCACCCGATCGATGTTGTCGAGAGCGACGAGCAAGCCTGCAAGGATGTGGGCGCGGGCCAACGCCTTGTCCCGCCGGAACCTGGTCCGCCGCACCACGACGTCGATTCGATGGTCGAGGAAGTGCTGGCACAACTCGACCAAGCCCACAATGGTAGGCACCCCGCCAACCAACGCCACGTTGTTGATGGCGAAGGTCTCCTCCAATGGCGTCAGGCGATACAGCTCCGCGAGGACCGCTTGCCCGTCGGTACCCGAACGCAACTCGAACTGCAGCCTCAGTCCATTTCGCCGGTCCGACAGGTTCTTGATGTCGGTGATCGCCGTGAGCTTGCCCGCGTTGACCAAGTCCTTGACCCGACTGATGACGCGCTCAACGCCGACTAGATAGGGCAACTCGGTGACCACAATGCCCGTGCGGCGGGCCGATACCTGGTTGAGTTCGGCACTGGCCCGTACCCGAATGGTGCCACGACCAGTCAGATAGGCATCGCGCAAGCCGCCGTCGTCGACGATGACGGCCCCGGTGGGGAAATCAGGGCCGGGCAGCCGCGTCATGAGCTGATCGACGGTGGGCACCGTGGATCGGGTGAGGAACAGCTTCAGCGCGGCGACAACTTCCCCCAGGTTGTGGGGCGGCATGTTGGTCGCCATGCCGACCGCAATACCTGAACTGCCGTTCACCAGCAGGTTTGGCAGCTTCGCGGGCAGGTACTCCGGCTCCTCGCCCTCCTCGTCGAAGGTCGGCCGCCACTCGACGGTGCCCTCGTCGAGAGCGTCGAGCATTTCGACCGCGGCTTGAGCCAGGCGACATTCGGTGTAGCGGTAGGCGGCGGGCGGATCATCGAGCGTTCCGAAATTTCCGTGCGGATCCACCAGAGGCACGCGCAGGGAAAAATCTTGGGCCAGCCGCACCAGCGCGTCGTAGATGGCCGAATCCCCGTGGGGGTGGTAGGTAGCCATGCAGGTACCGACGACATTGGCACTCTTGCGATGCGGATTGGTGGGCCGCAGGTTCAATCCGGCCATCGTGACGAGAATCCGACGCTGGACCGGCTTCAACCCGTCCCGAACGTCGGGCAGGGCCCTCGCCGTTATGACCGAGAGTGAATAGGGCAGAAAGGACTGACCCAGTTCCTCCGAGGCGGTGATGTCGCGGATCTCACTGGCAATGCGGGCTGGCATGACCGCACCATCATATCCGAACATTTGTTCGTTCTGGGTGATGGTGTCGGCGGCGGCGTTCGAGCTCGTGGCACCCAGGGGCCGACGCCGCTGGCCCCACAGCATCTATCGTGCCCCCATGACCTCGATGCCCGCCATCTCCCTCGCCGCCGTCCCTGGCCGGCGCCGCCCCGTCGTCGAAGCCGCGGTCGAGGCCGAACGCCGCGGATTCACCGGCATTTATTGCCCCAGCCTCGGCGACGCCATGGGTCTGTGCCTGTCCATCGCCCACGCCACCTCCACCATTCCCTTCGGGACCTCGGTCCAGCCCATCTACCTGCAGCACCCCGTGCAGTTGGCCGGCCAGGCCAGCTACATCAACGAGATCGCCGAGGGCCGCTTCCGGTTGGGCATCGGCGTCAGTCACGGTCCCGTGCAACGCCGACTCGGCGCCGAGGTCGGCAAGCCGCTGACCGACATGCGCAACTACGTCGCCGCCATGCAGGCTGCGGCGGGTGCCGCGGGACCGCAGCCCCAACTCGTGTTGGCCACCCTGCGGGACAAGATGGTTGACCTCTCCGTAGAGATCGCCGATGGCGCCGTGTGGGCCAACTCGTCGCACAACGATATGGGCCGATCGGTGGCTCGCATTCCGGTGGAGCGCCGCGACGCTGGCTTCTTCGTTGGCAACATGCTGCCCACCGTCATCGACGACGATCGCGAGGCCGCCGCCAATCGCAACCGGGCCACACTCAGCGGCTACGTCGCCTTACCCAACTACCGCAACTACTGGAAGCAGGCCGGCTACGAGGAGGAGATGAACGCCATCGAGGCCGCCATCGCCGCCGGCGACAAAGACAAGGTCACCGCCTGCATGAGTGACACGTGGCTATCGAGTTGCACCGTCTACGGCTCAGCCAACCAAGTACGCGAGGCCGCCGAGGCCTGGCTGGACCTCGGCGTGACCCCCATTCTCGTACCCAGCTCCACCAGCGGCGGTCAGCTCAAGGCGATCGAGGAGATGTTCCGCGCGTTTTCGTGATCGGCGACGGCCGACTGGGTCAACCCGGCCCAGAGGCCATGGTCGGTAGCGCCGCGCCTCGCGATCCTCCCGTGCTCCTGGCCGATAGGAACCATCGGCGGCCCCTGCCGAAGATCGATGGTGGCGGTCTCGATTACCAGCACGGCGGTACCGCCCCCCACCTCGACAGACACCGCTTGGAGCGTGCTGGCTCGCGCCGCGCGCTGGAGCAACCGGGCCGCTTCCACCAATGACGCTGTCGCCTGGGAGAACGGACCAAGACCGTCAGCAGCATCGACCACCTCGACCAGTCGGGCCGCGGCCCGACTGAGGCGAGGCCCAAGCCGTTGCTCGATCTGCGCCAACATGGACGCCTCGGCCACGATGGCCATGCGGTAGCGCTCCATCTCGGCCGCCTCGGCATCAAGCCTGGCCCGACCCTCCGCCAGCAGGCGCTGCGCCGTCGTCCTGGCGTCGGTCTCACACGCCGCCGCTTCCAATTCCGCCACCGCTAGGCGCGCCCCGGCCTCCATGTCGGTTTTCGCCAGAATCGCCGCCGCCTCGCGGCGCGCTTCGGTCTCCGTGTCCTCGGCCACCCTGCGAGCCAGATCAAGCGAGCTGATGAGTTCGTCCTCGATCGACTCGAGCCGTTGGAGCTCGGCCAGCAGATCGGCCGAATACTGCCTTGCCGTGGCCGCCGCGGCCGCCGCCGCCGTGATCTGCTCTCGCAGATCATCCAATGCGACGTCGACTGCTTTCGGGTCGTAGCCGCGCCTCACGGTCGGAAACTGTGGATGTGTCATTGCCCGTCCCTCATATGCCTATGAGTTCATCGGCGGCAGGCATCATCAACTTGAGCGATTCTTTGCCTCCCAAACAAGAGGATGCGCGGGCTTTAGCCGCCCATGAACATCTTCCACTGATCGAGGCTCTGCAAGCGGTAGACGAAGTTCGACTGACGAACTTCGCCCATAGGGGCGAACGGTTCCGGCGCATAGAGGTGCCCCGGATAAAGCACGGCATCGTCGGGTACGTGCGCCAACGTCTGGTTGATCGAGTAGTACAACGCTTCAGCGTCACTACCGGGCAAATCAACCCGGCCGCAACCCTCTAAGAACAGGGTGTCACCTGCCACGAGGTGGCCCTCACACAGGAAGCACTGGCTGCCCGGCGTGTGGCCGGGAGTGTGCAGCAGGGTGATGGGGATCTCCCCCACCGTGACCACATCGCCGCCGCGATGGCGTACCAGGTCACTCTCGGAAATTCCGGTCACTTTCAGTACGCCATCACCCTCGGCGTCTTGCACATGCACCGGTACCGACACCAGATCGAGGAGATCGGCTACGCCACCCACCGTGTGGCCGAAGAAGCTGCCGCCCACATGGTCGGGGTGGTAGTGGGTGACCAGAATGCCCGAAAGTCTCATACCGTCATTGGCCGCGAGGTCCACCAAGCCCGCCACGTCGTAGGCGGGGTCCACGACCACGGCCTCACCCGTTTCCCGGTCGCCGATGAGGTACTGGAAGTTGACCATCTGGCGGGCGACATCGTCATCCCTGGCCGTGTCGCGGCCAGCGAGCACCTGGCGGAAATACAAGCGGTTCACCGGCGCGACGCTAGCGGGTCCTCACGCCGGGGGGTTGGGCCTACCAACGTGTCGAGCAAGAAGGCCAGGACGAAGGCCTCGTCACGCCAGGCGTCATACCGACCCGATGGACCGCCGTGGCCAGCGCCCATCTCTGTCTTGAGCAGCAACTGGTTCGTGTCCGTCTTCGTCGCCCGCAACTTGGCCACCCATTTGGCCGGCTCCCAGTAACTGACCCGGGGATCGTTGAGCCCCGCGGTGACCAACATGGGCGGGTAGGCCTTCGCCTCGACATTTTCATAGGGGGCGTAGGACTTCATGTAGCGGTAGTACTCCTCCGACTCGGTCGGGTTTCCCCACTCCTCCCACTCCATCACCGTCAAGGGCAATGAGGCGTCGAGGATGGTGCTGAGGGCGTCGACGAAGGGCACCTCTGCGACCACCGCCCCAAAGAGCTCCGGGGCCTCGTTCAGGACCGCTCCCATGAGCAAACCCCCCGCAGACCCGCCACGAATTGCCAAGCGGGCGGGCGACGTCCAGCCACCATCGATGAGGTGACGGGCACAGGCAATGAAATCCGTGAAGGTGTTGCGCTTAGCCAGGAACTTGCCCTGGGTGTACCACGGCCGCCCCATTTCGCCGCCGCCGCGGATGTGGGCGATGGCGAAACAGAACCCCCGATCGAGCAATGACAACCGGATCGACGAGAAGTACGGGTCGATGCACGCCTCGTAGGAGCCGTACCCGTACAGCAACGCCGGCGCCTCGCCGTTGCGTTCGAACCCCTGTCGGAAGACCACCGTCATAGGCACCTTGGTGCCGTCAACGGCGGTGGCCCACAGCCGCTCGGTGACATACTGGTCCGGATCGAACGGCCCGAGGACCGGCTGCTGCTTGAGCAGCGTACGTTGCCCACTATCGAGGTCGTAGCTGAACACCGTCGAGGGCGTGCGCATCGATTCGTAGCGGTAGCGGAAGATGTTGGTATCGAACTCCGGGTTGGCACCGCCTCCCGCAGTCCCGACCAACTCGGGCTGTTCAATGGTGTGCTCGGCACCGTCGGAGAGTCGGCGAACTCGGATTTGCGGCGTGGCGTCGACCCGCTCGTAGATCACCAGATGGTCGGCGAAGGTCGTGATGCCCGACAGCTTTACCGCCGGCCGATGGGCGATGACTTCGGTCCAGTTCATTCGGCCCGGAGCCTGCACGGCCGCCTCGACCAGCTTGAAGTTCTCCGCCCCATCGGCGTTGGTCAGCACCAGGAAACGGTCGTGGGAGTGCGAGACGCTGTACTCCAGGCCCTGTTGGCGAGGCTCGATCACCCGAAAGGAACCCGTTGGGTTGTCCGCCTCGAGGAACCAGACCTCGTCGGTGACCTTAGAACCACTGTGAACGAACAAGTAGCGCTCGTCGCGCCCGAGATCCACCCCACAGTAGAACCGTTCATCAGGCTCTTCGAACACCTTCACGTCATCGGCAGGATCCGTTCCGAGTTCATGACGCCACACCTGCCAAGGCCGCATCGCGTCATCAGGACGGGTGTAGAAGAAATAGCGGCTGTCCGCCGACCAGGCTGAGCCGTAGTACACCCCGTCGATCACTTCGTCGAGATCGGTGCCACCCTCGATGCGTCGAAACCGCAGCTGATAGCGCTCGCCCCCGGTGGTGTCGGCCCCATGGGCCAACAAGTGATGATCGGGGCTGACATCGAACACGCCGGTGGCATGGAATTCATGGCCCTCGGCCTCGACGTTCTCGTCGAGCACCAACTGCTCAGCCATGGACTCGTCGTAGCTACCCTCAGCGCCCGCGGCCCGTCGGCAACTGATGGTGTACTGCTTCCCTTCCTCGGTACGCGAGTAGTACCACCAGCCACCCTTGCGTACCGGTACCGACAGATCGGTCTCTTGGATACGGGCGCGGATCTCCTCGAACAACTGCTCTTGCAAGGGCTCGACATGGGCCATGGCCGCGGTGGTGTGGGCGTTCTCCGCCTCGAGGTAGGCGAGCACGTCGGGGTCACCGTCTCGGTCTCGCAACCAGCCGTAGGGATCGACGCGGATGTCGCCCCACACCGTCGTGGGAACGCGTCGGACTTTGGCCATGGGCGGTACGGGGACGGTCACAGAGCAAGGCTAATGGCGTCAGCAAGACCCGCCGCAGGCACGACTAGCTTGAGGCCATGTCACAGAAGGTTCGTGGAATCGTTGCTCGTGCCAAGGGTCAACCAGTCTCGATCGAGACCATCGTCATCCCCGACCCCGGACCCGGCGAAGCGGTTGTTCGGGTCCAAGCCTGTGGGGTCTGCCACACCGACCTGCATTATCGCGAGGGTGGCATCAATGACGACTTTCCCTTTCTGTTGGGCCACGAGGCGGCCGGCATCGTGGAGTCAATCGGGCAGGGCGTGCGCGACGTCGAGGTCGGGGATTTTGTCGTTCTGAACTGGCGCGCGGTGTGTGGAACGTGCCGGTCCTGCCGCAAAGGCAAGCCGTGGATCTGTTTCTCCACCTTCAATGCCACCCAGAAAATGACCCTGGAGGACGGCACCGTGCTCAGCCCGGCCTTGGGCATCGGAGCATTTGCCGACAAGACGCTGGTGGCGGCCGGGCAATGCACCAAGGTCAACCCTTTGGCCAAGCCGGAGGCGGCCGGGCTACTCGGCTGTGGGGTAATGGCCGGCTGGGGTGCCGCGGTCCTCACCGGCGGTGTTTCGCGTGGTGACTCCGTGGCCGTGTTCGGTTGCGGCGGGGTAGGAAACGCCGCCATTGCGGGCGCCAAAATGGCTGGGGCCCGCACCATTGTGGCCGTCGATCTCGACGACCGGAAACTGGCCTGGGCCAAGGACTTCGGAGCCACCCACACCGTCAACGGCACCCGGGAAGACGCCGTCGAGGCCGTTCGCCGGCATACCGACGGGCTAGGTGCCGACGTCTGTATCGAAGCGGTGGGCAACTCCAAGGTCCTCGAGCAATGCTTCTTCGCCCGTGATCTCGCCGGCACCGTGGTCCAGGTCGGGGTGCCCAGCCCCCAGATGGTCATGCCGGAAATCCCGATGATCGAGTTCTTCGGCCGGGGTGGGGCACTCAAGCCCTCGTGGTATGGCGATTGCCTGCCCAGCCGCGATTTCCCCATGCTGATAGAGGAGTACCTCCAGGGTCGCTTCGATCTGGAGCGGTTCGTATCGGAGACCATCCCCCTCGACGGTGTCGAAGCGGCCTTTCACAAAATGGAACGAGGCGAAGTACTGCGCTCGGTGGTTGTGTTCTGAGCCACCAGCGACGTCGCCACCTCTGCTCGGCGAAGCGAAGCTTCAGTTCGGGCCGCCATGAGCCGTTGATTGGGACTATGACTGCTGCTGCGCTCGCGTCTGGGGTGTCGACAATCCCCATTGGGGAACTCCTCGTGGCAATGGAGCACCTTCCGGCGCAAGGCAACGTCGCGCTACGGGTGCTGTGGATGGCAGACAACCCGGAGACAACGATTTCAGACCTTGAACGTGCCGTGCAGGACGATCCGGTACTCGTGGCCCGATTGCTGCATCTGGCGAACTCGGCGTACTACAGCCCCCTGTACCCCATCACCGCGGTCAAGCAGGCGATCCTGCTGCTCGGTTTCGCCACGGTGCGCACCATGGCGACCGTGGTGGCCTGCGGCCTGACCCGTTCGGTCCCGGCCAGATTTTGGACCCACGCCGCGGCCACCGCCACCGCCGCTCAGCTCGTGGCCGGTCGATTCGGCGTTGAAGCAGGCGAAGCCTTTGCCGTTGGCCTCCTGCACGACCTCGGTCGGGGCCTGTTCCATGTCGCGGACCCCGCCGCGTCAACCGCGTTCGACCGTCGCCTGCAACGGGACAGGCACGCCGCGGCGACCACGGCGGGCCAGGCCAGCGACCAACAAGTCGTCGACCGGCTCACGCTCGAACGGGCCCGCTTCGGCATGACCCACGCCGAAGCTGCGGCTCGGGTGCTCGAAGCGTGGCGACTACCGCCGCAAATGGTGCAGGCCATCGGCGCTCATCATGACCCGATCGACGCCATGGCCACCGACACCGTCCGACTCGTGGTGGCCGCAGAGGCACTGGCAGAGTTGGCCCTCGGCTGCTGCGATGAACCGCTCGATTGCGAGGCTGGTATCGCCCTGCTCGACCTCGACCTCGACCGTGTCGACACGATCGTCGACCGCATCCGCACCGAGGCCATCGACTTGTCTGCCGTGCTGAGCGCCTGACCGTGAAGGACTTGGCGATCTCATGACCGAACCGACTCTGGCCAGCTTGCTGGCCCTCGGTGCCGAAGGTGCCCCAAGCCCCGCGGAGTTGCTCGACCATCTGCCCATGGCCATTGTGGTGTGCGACCTCGCCGGTCGCATCGTGCAACGCAATGCCACCTTCGAAGTGCTTTTCGGTGATCCTCTACCCCACCGTCTGGCGCACCTGCGTGACCTGCTCGACGAACGCGGCCGAGCCCGCCTGCCTGAGGCCATCTCCTCCGCGTTCAGCGCAGCTCAGACCGGCCGGGGCGGTGATGTCGAGCTGGCGGCAACGTGCTGTCGGGTCGGCGGCGCTCCGCTGGCGTGCACCGTGATCATCCGCATGATCGAGCCCACTTCCGTCGGTCGGGCCTGTCTGGTCGCCACGATTCGGCCGCTGGGCGACAGGGCCCGCCACTTCGATCGGCTGCAACGCCATGATCACCGCCTGACCACCCTGCTGCAACACCTGCCGCTGGGAATCATCGGGTCGGACAGCGGGGGGCGCGCCGACTATGCGAACGCGGCGGCGGCGGAGCTTTTCTCAGTCGGGCCGGAGTCGCTGCTCGGTATGGGTTGGCTGCAGTTCATCCACCCCGAGGACAGAGAACCTGCGGCCAGCGCGGTCGAAGACACGCTTACCCGAAGGCGACCGGCCTTCGTGCCGGTGCGCATCATCCTGCCCGACGGTCGACCACGCTGGGTGCACCTCCGGGTCGCGCCCGTGGGCGTCGGTGACAACCTCGGATTCGTGATCAGCATCGAGGACGTCACCGAGCAACGCGAGTTGGCCGAAGCCCTGGCCTATCAATCCCATCACGACGTACTCACCGGCCTGCTCAACCGGTCGATGCTGGAGGACTCGTTACATTCTTTCCTCGACGCCGCCCCGCAGCAAGCCGCCCGACCTGCGGTGCTCTACATCGACCTGGACGACTTCAAGGACCTCAACGACACGCTCGGCAACTCGGTGGGCGACCTGGTCTTGACCGCTGTAGCCGATCGCATCTATGGCTGCGCTGGAACGGGCGGGGCTGTCGCCCGCTTCGGAGGCGACGAGTTCGTAGTGGCCCTGGCACACCTTCCCTCCGCCCAAGCTGCGCTTGGCATGGCCAATCAGATCCTCAGCCGCATCGCGGATCGTCTCGACATCGACGGGCAGCAGCTCTACTGCACCGCTAGTGCCGGCGTTGCGTGGCTCGCCGCCGAAGATGTCGCCACGACCAACCCCTCCGAGTTGCTGCGACGCGCCGACCTGGCGCTCTACCAGGCCAAACAGCTGGGCAAGAACCGGTCGGTTCTGGCCTCAGACACCCTGCTGGCCAGTGAGCGACATCGCACCAATCTGACCCGTGCGCTACAGCACGCCGTGCATAACGACCTCCTAGATGTCCACTACCAACCGATTGTCGAGCTTGCCACGGACCGAATCGTCGGTCTCGAGGCACTGGTGCGTTGGGCGGACCCCGAATTCGGCCAGATCAGTCCGACGGTGTTCATTCCCACCGCTGAAGCCAATGGCCTCGTCGGCAAATTGGGCAAGAACGTGCTACGCCGTGCGCTGCATGAACTCGCCGCTTGGCGTCGGTTCCCCGGCTTTGAGCGCCTGTATGTATCGGTCAACATGTCGATGGACGAACTCGACGCGCAGGCTATGGCCGGTCAACTGGCCACCGCGCTCGGTCATGCCGACCTGCCCGCCAGTGCCCTGTACGTGGAGCTCACCGAATCGACTTTGTTGCGCCGTGAGACAACGACCATGGAACGGCTCAACGCCATCCGACGTCTCGGTGTTCGTCTCGCCATTGATGACTTCGGAACCGGCTACTCGAGTCTCGCCCGCCTCCGGCGCCTACCCGTCGACCTCGTCAAGATCGACCGTGAGTTCGTCCGCGATCTGGGTCAGGATCCCCAGGCGGCAGCGGTGGTCGGCGCGATCGCCGGGCTGGCATCCTCGATGGGCCTGACCACCATCGCCGAAGGAATCGAAACGGAGTTGCAGTTGGCGGAGATCCGCCGTGTGGCCGGAGGGTTCGGGCAGGGCTACCTATTCTCCAAACCCCTACCGGCCGAACTGGTCGCGGACCTGCTGCACAGCCAGCAACACCGACAAGCGGCCTGACCCCCCGCTCAGGCGTAGGTCGAGCCCTTCATGGCCCCGATGTCCTGACGCATCTCGACATTGATGCACGCGGCCTTACCCGACGCGAACGCCCGCTCGAGGGCCGGACGAATCTGATCGGGTGTGGTGACATATTCACCGTGACCACCCATGGCCTCAACGATCTTGTCGTAGCGGGTCATGTTCAGCTTGGTCGCCACGATGCGGTCCTCGCCGTAGACCATCGACTGTGGCCGCAGCATCTGGCCCCAGGCCGCATCGTTGCCGACAATGCCAACGATGGGCAGGCCGAAGCGGATGGCCGTGTCGAACTCGAACCCGTTGAGACCGAAGCTGCCATCGCCGTAGATGATGAGCACCCGACGATCAGGATGGGCCAACTGAGCGGCCAGACCGAAGGGCATGCCAACCCCGAGCGTGCCCAATGGACCCGGGTCCATCCAGCCGCCGTTCTTCGGCACCCTGAGGACCTTGGACGCCTGCGCCACGATGTCGCCACCGTCGCCGATCACGATCATCTCGTCGTCGACAAAGTCGGCGATCTCCTTGCAAAGCCGCAACGGGTCGATCGGAACCTCATTGGAAAGCAACGACGAAGCCAACTTGGCCTCGGCGGCGTCCTCCTCGATGCGTAGCTTGGCGGTGTACGCGCCATGATCGAGGGTCACGTTGCGAGCCGCGAGCACTTCGAGGAGCTGAATGAGGTTGGCCCCAAGGTTGCCCACCAAGCCCACATCGGCGGGCCGGTTCTGACCGATGAGCGTCTCGTCAAGATCGAGCTGAATGATCTTCGTGCCCGCGGGGATGGCACGGCCGAACTTCATGCGGAAGTCCAGAACCGTACCGGCCAGTACGACCACATCGGCATCGCGCAGAGCGGCGCCGCGGGTGCGATTGAAGAACAACGGATGGTCCATGGGGATGAGCCCTCGGGCCATCCCGTTGGTGTAGCAGGGGATTCCGGTGGACTCGACGAAGCGCACCAGTTGTGGGCCACCTCGGGACCACTTCAGTGACGTTCCCGCCATCACCAGCGGGCGCTGCGCCCCAACGAGCATGTCCGCCGCTTCTTCCGCGGCCGAGCGAGGGGCGCTGTGAGCGACGCTGTAGTCGCGGAACCGGGGCATGATGGCCCGCTTCTCGTCCACCTGGGCGGCCAACACGTCCATGGGGATCTCGAGGAAGGACGGCCCGGGTATGCCCGAGAGGGCATGACGAACCGCCAACTCGACGTACTCGGCCACCCGGTGGGTCTCGTAGCAAGAATCGGCGTACTTCGTGATCGGCTTCATGAGCGCCACGTGGTCCATTTCCTGCAGCCCGCCACGGCGCAGGTTGTTGAACGGTGCTTGACCACCGAAGACCACGATGGGGCTGTTGGCACGCCACGCATTGGCCACGCCAGTGACCCCGTCGGTGACGCCGGGGCCGGCGGTGACGATGGCCACGCCCACCTTGCCCGGATGCAACCGAGCCCAGGCATCAGCCGCATGAACCGCGGCCTGCTCGTGGCGGACATCGACCACCCGAATGCCCTCATCGAGGCAGCCGTCGTAGATCGCCATCACGTGACCACCCGAGAGCGTGAACACACACTCCACGCCCGCTGCCTTCAGTGCCTTTGCGATCAGTTGTCCGCCATGCATTGCCTGACCCTAGCGGTCCCAGGCCGCGGTGACGACGCCGCTCAGGGACAGTGGCTGATGGCCACCGCCAGACGATGATCCTGCGCCGCTGGTGGTGGGAGCACGGCGACACCCTGCGTCGCCGCAACCTGGGCGAGGTCGTCGAGTTCCTCCGCGCTGTACTGCCCGACGAAATCGACGGCTGCACACCGGGCACGCGCATAGGAAAGGCCTCGGTCGCGATGCAGCGCACGGATGGTCTGCATCGCCAGACGCGGTGCCACCACCGGGCCCATCACCTCGCGCGGCAGCGCTGAAGGCGCGTCAATGCCTGGGTCACAGCCCAGGAGGACAAGTTGGTCACCGACCAGGGTCATCTCGCGACGAGACCCCGGTACGGCCGCGGCCACCCAGAGTGCGAGGGCGCTTCGCATCTCCACCAGATCAATCCCGCTGTCGCCGCGGAAGACCAGACGCACGCACGTCGTGCCACGGATGCTCATCACCATGACATGGTCACCGCCCCAGCCATAGGCCGCCCGCAAGGCCGTCCCGGCATCGGTGACCTGGGCCAGCATCAGGTACCACGTGACAGGCCCCAACGGGCCCTGGCGCAAGATGACCGCATCCGCTTCAGGGGGTGGGACGGCGACGGTCAGCACCGAGCCGCGGCCCCGGTACTGGCTCGGGTCGAACAGCGCCTCCTCCGACAGCGGCGGATAGCTGAAGGCCCGGTCGACCGCCTGGGGGCCGTCGAGATCGATGATGGTGTCCACCATCGGTTCGGCGAGAAGGGCAACGGTCAACTCAACCATGAGCGCCGCGGCCAGCCCTTGGTCCGCAGCGTCCCCGAGCCGTGGTGCCGCCGCCGGCGCGCCGGCGGATTCTTCGATGCGATAACGACGCTCAGTGCGTAGGGCTTCACCCTGGGCCAGCGCCTGGAATACCGAAGGTGCAGAGGCGCGTGTCTCCCCCTCGACAAGGCCGGTGTACTGGTCGCGCAGGGCGTAGGTCAGCGTACGCACGAGCGACGCCCGCCATGACGGGTCGGGGTCACCTTCAGCCTGCGGGCTCAGTGCGGCAAGGCGCTTCGTGGCCGGGTTGTAGACGGAGAACGGAACGTCGCGGTCACTGCTCGTCCACGAGAGGTCACCACCGAACAACCCCAGCGCCCGCAATTCCGCTGCTCTGGTGACGGCACCCTGACCGGCGGCATCGACATCGGGTCCATCGATCCCTGCGGCGCGGGTCATCTCGTGCGGCGTCAGGATGTCGAGGTAGACCGGAAAACGGAAGCTCTGACCACGGTCGGCTTCGACAAAGGCGACGAGATTGACCAGACGTTCGTCCCAGTCTTGGGGGTGGTCGGACCAGGCCACTTCCTGCCGCTGGAACACCTGCGACGCTCCGAACGACACCAAGCCAACCACGGCCGTCGCTACCGCCACGAGGAACAACACCCGGCCGCGAGGGCGAGGCGAGGGCAGAGGCGCCAACAACACCGCGGGCGGAGGTGGCAGTCGGGGCGAGGACCCCCTCTCCGGTAGGGGCAGCACCAAGGGCGCTTCGTCGGGTACAACCCTCACCGTGGGCCCGGAGAGCACGAACGGGCTGATTGATGTCGTCAGGTCTGCCGGAGCGCAGGTGGGACGAGAACGACTCCTCACTCCTCCATGAGTAGCAGTTCAACCACTCTCTGTGTTCAAGCCGATGGTCCCAGTCCGGCCGCCGCCCGGGTGCCGCAGCCAGAAGCTGGCCCCCAGGCTTCATCGGCTGGGAAAGTGGTACCCATGAACCCCCCGCGCGCCAATCCAGACTTGCTCGAAGAAGCGGTAGAACTCGCATGGGGCGCGGGCGAATTGACCCTGCGCTGGTTCGGAGCAGATGACCTCGAAGTCCAGACCAAGTCCGACGCCACGCCAGTCACCATCGCTGATCGACAAGCGGAGGAGCACGTGCGCTCCGAGTTGGCCCGGCGACACCCCAACGATGGGATCATCGGGGAAGAGGACGGTGTCCGGGAGGGATCAAGCGGCCGACGCTGGGTGGTTGACCCCATCGACGGGACGTACGGGTTCATCCACGGCGTCCCGCTGTACTGCACCCTGCTGGCGGTCCTCGACGAGCACGGCCCCCTCGTTGGAGTCATCCACCTACCTGCTCTGGGCGAAACGGTGTATGCCGGACGTGGTCTGGGGTGCTTCCATCATCGCCGCGGGCTGGCACTCCAACCGGCCAGAGTCAACACCCACCCGACCCTGGCCGGTTCGGCCATCATGACCAGCGGCATCGGCAACTGGCCGCCCGGCAGGCTCGACCGTCTTCACCACGCGGGAGTGAAGGTCCGCACCTGGGGAGATGGGTACGGTTACGCCTTGGTGGCCACTGGCCGGGTGGAGGCCATGGTCGATCCCGAGATGTCGGTCTGGGACCGAGCGCCGCTGCCGGTCATCATGACCGAAGCCGGTGGCCGCTTCAGCACCGTGGACGGTCGAGACGACCTCTGGGGTGGAAGTGGCGTGGCCAGCAACGGTCGCCTCCATGACGACTTGCTCGCCTTGTTGGCCTGAACCATTTCGCCGCCACCGTGCGAGCGCCCTTGGCGCGCTTCAGCGACAGCGGGAACTACCGTGCCAGGGATGGACAACCGCACCTTGTTGAGCTGGGTCGGCGCCGACGGCGCCCGCCTGGGGGCCACTCCTACCGGCAGTCTGGGGTTACCTGTGCCCAGTTGCCCAGCCTGGACCGTCGCCGAGCTCATCGGCCATACCGGATGGGTCCATCGCTGGGTAACTGCCACCCTGTCCGCCGGTCCGCAGGACCCCCCGAATCGGAATTCAATCGAAAAGGCCCCGAAGGATGACACGGTGCTGGGCTGGTATGCCCAGTCCCTCGGCGCGTTGATCGACGCCTGCAACCATGCCGACCTTGATCAGACCTACCAGACCTTCATCGGGCCGCGTCGGGGTCACTGGTGGGTTCGACGGATGGCCCACGAGACTTCAATCCACCGTTGGGATGCGCAGAACGCCGTCGGATCCGTCGACCCGATCGACGCCGAACTGGCCGTGGACGGCATCGACGAGGCGCTCGAAACCTACGTTGCCAACCGTTTCAACGGTGAGCAGTTTGGATCGGCTGGCCAAACCCTGCACCTGCACGCCACCGACGCTGAGGGCGAGTGGATGTTGACCATGCAGCCCGGCGGAATCGAAACGATTCGCGGCCACGCAAAGGGCGATGCCGCGGTCCGGGGTCGAGCCGAGGACCTCCTGCTTTTCGTGATGAGCCGTCGGCCAGCGTCCGAACTCGACGTGTTCGGCGAGGTCGACTTACCGGCCAGATGGCAGGCCGCTGCCAACTTCTAAATCCTGGTCACCTCCGCTGCGGCGAATGGTCATGCAGCACCCTCGAACACCGACGCCACCACCCCGAGGGTCGCCAGCGCGGTCAGCGTCGCCAGTGGATCGACCACTTCGGACAGGCCGTAGGCCCGACCAACTGGAAGGGCACCATCGAGCAGGCCTGCGGCCACCACCGCGGCCATGCTTCCCGCCACCCGCCCAGGGTGGTCGGCGGCACCGTAGACCATCACCTCGGCGACGCCGGCGCGCTCACCCCAAACCTCGACCCGAAGTCCACCCGGCCCGCCATCAGGATGGGGTGCTCGCATCATGGGCAGCCACCTCGTCAACCGGTCACGTCGGGTCGCGGCCACCCTGGCCGACAGCCGCTGGCTGCGGCGGAAGCTCCTCTGCAGCAGGATCGGTTCCGATAACGCAGCCCGATAACAGTCCAGTGCGCCGATCGGTTCGGGAAACCAGGCCAATCGACGCCCCGAGCCTCCCTTCATCTGCATCCAGCCGCCGTTGCGCCACTCCAAACTCGACTCCCCCAAGCTCCGATGGTGCTGCCGGGCGCAATCTGGCCCCCCCGTTCCGGACCTAGCCACCGAAATCTCGTGGACCTCGTCGAACAGCGACGCGGCGTGCCGTGCCAGCACACAGCTCATGCCGGGTGAGAAGCCGGCGCCCACCACTACTGCCCGGTTCACCGATCGCGCCACTGCGTCGAGTGCCAGCAGGGCCTTCACATCGCCGATCGAATCACCGATGGACACCACGTGCGCCCCGCTGCTCAGCGCAACTTCGGCCAGGCCGAGATGTTGACCAGCAGGTACGCACAGCAGAACGACACTGGCCGGCGCGTCCAACGCGGTCAGCGATTCCACCACCACCGTCTGTTCGCCCAGGATCGAGGCCATGGACGCGGCGGTGTCACGGTCGTGGTCAATTAGGGCAAGCGGCACACCTGGCCGCAGCCGGCGCAACGCCTGGGCCGCGTGGGCGCCGGAATTTCCCACCCCAACAATGGCGATGACCACGGACCCGCACCTCCTTCGATACCCAGCGAGCATCAGGTCCGAGCAAGGCTCCTACCGCAAGCCGGGCCCGGCAAGGTGCCGCCATCCGCCATGGCGCAGCGGCACCGGCGGCGGCTTAGTGAACCTGATCGCCCCCGCTGTTGCAACGGCGATCACCAGGGCGAATCCGATTCGCCGAAATAGGCCAATCATGGTGTGGGGCTAGCTGGAATCGAACCAGCGACCTCACCCTTATCAGGGGTGCGCTCTAACCGACTGAGCTATAGCCCCGGGTTGTGCACACTGCCGTCACCGGCAGCGTTCGGGCAGGAGATTGTAGGCACAGCCGCCCGGGTACATTCCAGCCGGACCGCAAGACACCTCAAAGACGGGTACGCCGGGCGGGTGCGGGCCGGGCCGTCTCCAACTCGACCACGGACACTCGAATACCACCGGTGAGGTCGCTTATGAGGTTGAAAAGCGCCCCTCCGACCAAAGTGACCAGGGTCAGAACGAGCACCCCGACCATGCCCCCGAGCACCCCAATGCGGAAGATTTGCCGACCCTCAAGATGAAAGCTGTCGAAAAGGAAGATCTCTCCGACAAAGCCTTCGATACTGCTGACTGCCCCGCTCCTTTGGAACATCGACCAGATCATCACCCCCGCCACCACCCCCACCAGGAGCATGCAGGTATAGAACAACAAGGACACCTTGACCAGCGAGTACAGCTCGATGTGGCGTACCAGTCTCCCGACTTTGCGGGCCTGCAACCGACGGGCGGCACGAACCTGATATCGCCGCGGGGCCGGCACAAACGCCGCCGACAACGACTCGACAGCGTCGGAATCAGGCGCTGGCCTGGGCACAGCCTGCGATCTCCTCGCCCCTGCACCTGACTTCGGAACCGGGGGTTCGCCGTCGAAAACCGCCTCGATGGACAATTCACGCGTCGGTCGATCATCAACGGGGTTCGTGCTCTCGAATGGACCAACCAGGTCATCCTGATTGGTCACGTCGGTATCCGCCTGGCGGATTCGAATGGCGCGGTGGTCAGCAACGCCTTCGGCGCGTCGAAACCCGGGTAGAGGACACAAGATGCGCGGTCCAAACCGGAAGGCTCAACCCCTTCCGGCACAGCACTGACCGCGGCGGCGGTCGATTCGGTCACCTTCTCAGTGTACGAGACCGTAACGCCAGGGTCGGGATTCGACATGCGGCCCTACTGCCCCGGGGGCGGTCTACCTTGGACCAGGGCGGCCGTGCTTGTTGCTCGATGGCCCGCCCAGAGCACCGTCAAGTTGGCCCAACCGGGCTCCAACTCAATGGACAGCACCTCGGCACCATTGGCCTCAGCAACCATTGAAGCCGCCCGAGCGCCATCGAGCACGGCCGCGAGTGCGGCCGCGTCGGCGGCCGCGTCAGCATGCGCTTGACCAATGAGCTCCGCCGCGATCCGCGCCAGGCCAAGTAAAACCGCGACCACCACGGCCAGCGCGCCCAAAATAACCAAGGTTGCCTGACCCTCTGACCGATCATCGTGACGGACCCGCCCTGTACACCTCAGGTCGGGCGGCACACCTACAAGGTTTGTAGTCACGACACAACAATCCAAAGATCGATCCGTTGCCCGAGGGGAAGTCGTTTTTGGCCCCGCCGAGGCGCAAGCGCCAACGGTTATTGATCGAGCGCTGGCCCGTCAGCTTCGATCGGCTCATCGCCATCAGCGGTGTCCTCGGCCTGCAGCACCAGGGCCACCGCCGCCACCTGTTCATCGTCACCGACGTTCATGATGCGCACGCCGGTGGCGTCACGACTCTGCAGTGAAATCTCAGCAACCGCGGTCCGAATGGTCACGCCACCAGAGGAAACGATCAATACGTCGTCATCCGCTCCAACCATCATGGCGGCGGCGACACCACCGCGCAGTTCAGTCGTGCGGATACCGCGCACACCTTGATTACCCCGCCCAATGCGGCGGAACTCGTCGAGGGCCGTGCGCTTCCCATAGCCGGCGTTGGTGACAATCAGTAGATCAGCACCGGGGCGAACCACATCACAGGACACCACTTCGTCATCTCTGCGGAGGCGCATGCCTCGAACCCCGGCGGCCGCTCGACCCATGGGCCGGACTTCGTCCTCGTTGAAGCGAATCGCCTGGCCGGACCGACTGACGATGACCATGTCATCGTCGCCATTGGTGGGAAGGACCCGTACCAACTCGTCCCCGTCGCGCAGGTCCAGAGCGATGATGCCTCGACGCAACGAAGAGTCGTACTCGGTGAATCGGGTCTTCTTCACCGTGCCCTTGCGGGTGGCGAAGAACAGGTAACGGTTGGTTTCGTAGTCACGCGTGTCGATCACGGCCTGAACGCGTTCCCCGGCTTGCAACTCCAGCAGATTCACGATGGGGATGCCTCTGGCCGTGCGCTCGCGCTCAGGTACTTCATGGGCCCGCAAACGGTAAACCCGGCCGACGTTGGTGAAGAACAGTAGGTAGGCATGCGCTGAGGTATGCAGGATCGTCGTGACGACATCCTCATCACGCAACCGGGTTCCCGAGATGCCTCGACCCCCGCGACCCTGGGTGCGGAAAACCTGAGCCTCGACGGACTTGATGTATCCGGCGCCGGTCATCGTGACGACCAGTTCTTTGTCGTCGACGAGGTCCTCGATGGCCATCTCACCGGGATCGACCACCAAACGGGCCTTGCGCGGCGTCGCGAACTCCGCCCGAATTGCCGCCAACTCGTCCTTGATGACGGCTCGAAGCATTACCTCATCGGCCAGGATCGCCTCGAGTCCGGCGATCTCCACCAGCTTCTGAGCCAATTCAGCGTCGAGATCAGCCCGCGACAATCGCGTCAGCTGCGACAGACGCATATCCATGATGTCCTCGGACTGAATCTCGCTGAAGCTGAACGGCTCGACCTGCAAGGCCAAACGAGCTGCTCCACGATCCTCCGACCCACGGATCAACGTGATGATCGTGTCGATCATGTCCAGGGCGCG
This sequence comes from Ferrithrix thermotolerans DSM 19514, assembly GCA_945906305.1. GTDB lineage: Bacteria > Actinomycetota > Acidimicrobiia > Acidimicrobiales > CAIXPF01 > CAIXPF01. The sequence continues at coordinate 25,242 of CAMDQT010000003.1, forward strand.
GATTCGCCCCTCGAGAACGTGGGCCCGGGCCCGGGCCTTGTCGACCCGGTATTGGCTCCGGCGGCGAAGGACCTCAATCTGATGGGCAACGTAGGCCTGAAGGATCGACGCCAAATTAAGGGTGCGAGGCACACCATCGACCAGCGCCACCATGTTCACGCCGAAGCTGGTCTGCAGTTGGGTATGCTTGTACAGGTTGTTCAGCACCACGTTCGCATTTGCGTCCCGCTTCAACTCGATGACCAGTCGGGTGTTCACACCCGAGGACTCGTCGTTGATGTCACGGATCCCATCGAGTTCCCGAGCGTCGACCAGTTCCTTGATCCGTACGGCAATGGCCCCGGTGGAGGTCTGATAGGGAAGCGCGGTCACGGTGATCTGCATGCCTCGACGCGTTTCTTCGATCTCGCAATCGGCACGCATGCGGATCGATCCCCGACCAGTTCGATAGGCATCAAGGATGCCGGAACGGCCGAGAATCTGTGCTCCGGTGGGAAAGTCCGGTCCTTTGACGAACTGCATCAGCTCGTCTGAAGTTGCCTCCGGATGATCGATCAAATGCACGGTGGCATCGATCACCTCGCCCAGGTTGTGGGGCGGGATGTTGGTCGCCATACCGACCGCTATGCCCTGACAACCGTTCACCAACAGGTTCGGGAACCGGGCCGGCAGAACAACAGGCTCTACGTCCTTGCCGTCGTAGTTCGGCGTCAAGTCGACGGTGTTCTCATCAATGCCGTCGAGTAGTCGCATGGCAAGGGGCGATAGCCGACATTCGGTGTATCTGGCCGCCGCCGGTCCGAACTCGGGCGAGCCGTAGTTCCCGTGGAAGTCAATCAGTGGATCCCGAAGCGAGAACGGCTGCGCCATGCGCACCAAGGCGTCGTAAATGGCAGAGTCACCGTGGGGATGGAACTTCGCCATCACGTCGCCCACGACTCGGGCGCATTTCACATGACCCCGGTTCGGGGTGAAGCCCTCGCTGATCATGCTCCACAGGATGCGCCGATGAACCGGTTTCAATCCGTCACGGGCGTCAGGCAAGGCCCGCGACATGATGACGGACATGGCGTACTCCAGAAAGGAGCGCTCCATTTCGTCCTGTATTTCGATGAGCTGAACCGCGACGCGTTCGCCATCGTCCAGGTCAGCGGCACCAGGCTCTGCGAGTGCGTCATTCGGTTCTTCAGCGGGCGGTAGGTCCGTCATCAGATGTCCAGGAACCGAACGTCTTTGGCGTTGGTCACGATGAAGTTCTTGCGCTGCTCGACGTCATCGCCCATGAGCACCGAGGTGATCTCATCCGCGATCACCGCCTGCTCTAGGTTCACTTGCAACAAGGTGCGCCGACCGGGATCCATCGTCGTCTCACGAAGTTCTTCCCAGTCCATCTCACCAAGTCCCTTCAGGCGCTGGAACTCCGGCTGCTTGCGCCCCGCGGCAAGCTGGTCACGCTCGAAGGCAACCCGGGCCACGTCGTCTTTGAGATACACCTTCGACTTGCCGACCTCAGTCGAGTAAAGCGGAGGCTGGGCGATGTAGATATAACCCTGCTCGACCAACGGCCGCATTTGCCGGAAGAAGAACGTCAGCAACAGGGTACGGATGTGACTTCCATCGACATCAGCGTCAGCGAGGATGATCACCTTGTGGTAGCGGGCTTTGGCGACATCGAAGTCTTCGCCGAGGTTGGCGCCGATTGCCGTGATCAAGGTCTGAATCTCGGTGTTGCGCAGCATCTTGTCGATTCGAGCGCGCTCAACGTTAAGGATTTTGCCGCGAATGGGCAGGATGGCCTGCGTCCGGGGGTCTCGTGCTCGCACCGCTGAACCGCCAGCCGAGTCTCCCTCGACAATGAACAGCTCCGATTCCTCGGGGTTGCGGCTGTTGCAATCTTTCAGCTTGTCCGGCATGCCGGCCCCTTCGAGGGCCGACTTGCGGCGAATGGCGTTACGCGCTTCCCGGGCGGCGAGCCGGGCGCGTGAGGCACCAATGGCCTTGGTTACCGCCGCTTTGGCCTCCGCGGGGTGCTCTTCGAGCCACTGCGCCAACTTGTCGTTGGTGGAACGTTCGACGAGTGATCGCATCGAGACGTTACCGAGCTTGCCCTTCGTCTGGCCCTCGAATTGTGGATCACGAAGCCGCACGCTGATGATGGCGGCCAACCCTTCGCGGATGTCCTCGCCCTGGAGATTGTCGTCCTTTTCCTTCAGGAGGTTTTTCTCGCGGGCATAGCGATTGATGGCGTTGGTCAGCGACTTCTTGAAACCCTCCTCATGCATGCCACCCTCGATGGTGGCGATGCCATTGGCAAAGGAGTGCATGCCATCAGCCTGATAGGTCTTGTTCCACTGGAAGGCGATTTCGACTTCCTGGTCCTCTTCTGCGGCGAAGAAGTACCCCACGGTGGGAAAGAGCGGCTCCTTGGTCTCATTGAGATGGGAGACGAAGTCGATGATGCCACCCTCGAACAGAAAGCGGATCGGACCATCCGATGACGACGGTTGATCGGCTCGCTCGTCCAGAAAGGTGATCTCAAGACCGCGGTTGAGATAGGCCATCATCTGGAAACGCTCCAGAACGGTCTGGGCGCGGAACTCGATCTGATCGAAGATCGACGGATCCGGCCAGAACCGTACGGTGGTACCGGTCCGACCCGAGGGCGCGTCGCCCACGGCCGCGAGTCGGTCGTGCAGGTTGCCACCATCACGAAAGGTCATTCGGTGCCGCTTGCCATCGCGGTCGATCTCGACCTCGACCCGACTGGACAACGCATTCACCACCGACACGCCGACCCCGTGAAGGCCTCCGGAAACCTTATAACCGCTGCCGCCGAATTTGCCGCCGGCGTGTAGCACGGTGAGGACCACCTCCGCGGCGGACATTTCGGGGTACTGCGGATGACGCTCGACTGGAATACCACGTCCATTGTCGGTGACCTCACAGCCGCCATCAGGCAGTAGTCGCACGTCGATGCGCGTCGCATGACCGGCCATGGCCTCGTCGACAGAGTTGTCGACAACCTCATACACCAGGTGGTGCAAACCAGCGGGTCCCGTCGAGCCGATGTACATGCCCGGACGTTTCCGAACCGCCTCGAGTCCTTCGAGAACCTGGATGTCTCCCGCGTCGTAGGTCAAGCGGCCTCTCTTGGTCCATTTGCCCGGCGCATCGATCACCGTGCGTCGTATTCACCTTCGCTCGACGGCCTCCGCCGCAGCGGTGAACCCGACGTACCGGAGCAGTTGCCTCCTAGCGAGCGAACCCACCACGAGCCGTGTCACTGCAGGCCTTCCAACTGCGGAAATCGAGGTTGGATGGCTACCGCTCGTCGACCGAGCGAACCGTTCGCTGCCTCACTCATCCTACCAGTGCCAAACCTCTGAACCGGGGTCACGGACGAGGTGGGGTTGCGGTGAAGCGACTGGATCTCATCGAGGGCGAACGCGGATCACCATGCGTTCAAATCGCACCCCGGTCTCTTGCCGCAGACGTTCGAGAAGGTCGGCCTCAAGCCAGCGCAACTGGGTCGCCCAAGCCGGATCTTTAACGGCAATGACCAGGGTCGAACCATCACTGGCCACCGCCCGCGCATTCGCCGCGATAGTTGGTCCCACCAGGGTTTCCCAGTCGGCGATGACGCCAATAGCCTGGGTTCGAGGAGCCCACCCGAGATGGCGGACCAACTGTTCGAGCGTCGCACCAATGGCCTGGGGCGGCGGCCCACCGGCCACACCTTCGTCGTCACTCGCTCTACGACCCCGGCGATGGGGGTAGCGACGTCGAGCGGGCTGCTCATCGTCACTCATCGAGCCACCTGACCGATCACGCCGTTGTCAATCTCGTAAACGACGTCAGCTTTGGCGGCACACGGCAACCGATCAGCCGATGTGAGCACCGTTTGGCCTACCGGCAAGTTAGCGATGAGCGCGTCGCACCGCTGTGGATCGAGTTCGGAAAACACATCATCAAGCAAGAGCAGTGGTGGCTGGGCAACCTGCTCGGTGACCAAGCGGTGGCCGCCCAACTTGAGTGCTAGAGCGAAGCTACGTTGCTCGCCCTGAGATCCATGCGTGCGAACCGCCCGGCCCCCCAACAGCAACTCAACCTCGTCGCGATGTGGACCCAACGTCGTCACCCCGCGGCCGACATCCTCGGCCCGGCTGCTCGCCAAGGCCGCCGCGGCCTCACCCAGGGTGACCGTCGGTCGATACTGAACATCCACCACCGCCTCCATCCCGGCCAGCGCTTGATACGCGGCGGCAACTTCGGGCCGCAGTGCGGTGACGGTCTCGAAGCGGGCCTGCATCACCGCTTCCGCCGCCGGAGCCATCTTGGCGTCCCACACATCCAGGGTGAGTGCAGCCCCAGCATCAAGCCGGCCGCCACACTGGCGTAGCAGGGCGTTGCGCTGTCGAAGGACTCGCTCAAAGCTGCTCAACAGCGCATCCAACCTGGGGTCACCAGCCACCATCACCTCGTCGACAAGGGTGCGGCGCAATTGCGGACCCTCCTTCACGACGGCGAGATCATCGGGTGAGAACACCGTGACCCGAAGAACGCCAAGTGCCTCTCGAGGAGAATGGACACGCTGGCGGTTCAGTTGGACGCGATTGCGTCCAGCGCGGCTGATCTCCGCCTCGAGAAGCACTTCCCGGTCGCCTCGGCGAACTCCCTCGGCTCGGATCTGCGCCGCAGGTGCACCATCACGAATCATGACATCGGTCGTTGATACCCGAAACGAACGAAAGGTGGCGAGGTAGGCGATGGCCTCAAGGACGTTCGTCTTGCCTTGTCCGTTACGGCCCACCAAGGCGGTCAAGCCGGGAGAAAACTCCAGCTCAGCGTGCTCATAGCTACGGAATTGATGCAAACTCAGTCGCTGTAGATGCACGGTTCGCCATGTCGCACGGCTCTCACGTCCTGCGGACCGGCGCTCAGGAGACTCGCACGGGCATCAGAAGGTAAAAGAAGTCCTCATTGCCAACTCCGCGCAGCACGGCTGGATTTCGAGCATCAAGGCTTTCGAGAACGACCTCATCAGCACTCGTCGCCTCAAGCCCCGCCATCAGGTATTCAGGGTTGAATGCCACGGTGAGCTCGGTACCCACATAGGCGGCATCGACAGATTCATGGGCCTGACCAACGTCTTGGGTCATGGCCAACAGTTCGAGGCCGTCGGCCTTTTGCACCAGGCGGATCGGTGTCGACTCACGAGCCAAAAGACGGACCCGGCGGACCGCGTCCAACAACACCTCACGGCTGACGGTCAGTCGATTGGGGTGGTTTCGGGGAATGAGTGTCCGGTAATTCGGAAAGGAACCCTCGATCAGGCGCGTGGTCAGGCGACTGTTGCCACAGGCAAAGGATGCTTCGCGCTCCCCCAACCGAAGTTGGACCGTACCCGCACTCGACAACAGCCGGGTTAGTTCCGCCAACGCTCGCGACGGCAGCAGCACGTCCTGCCCCTCAGCCAATACTGGCGTGTCGACAAGGTCACGAACAGCCAAGCGATAGGAATCCGTCGCCACCAGACGCAGTCCGCCCCCCTCTGCCGCCACGTGCACCCCGGTCAGTACCGGTCGCGAGTCGTCCGAGGAGGCCGCCGGCACGACTTGTTTCAGCGCCTGGGCCAAGGATTTCGCATCAACCGAAAGCGGGACCACGTCGATTTCCGGTGAACGCGGGAACTCATCGGCGGGAATCAACCGGAGCGAGAACTCCGACCGTCCTGAACTCACCTGGGCGGTGTCATCGATGATCTCGACGACTACGGCACCCGGATCCAAAGCTCGAACGATGTCAACCAAGAGACGGGCGGGAATCACCGCCAAACCGTCGCCCAACCCGGCGACTTCAACCTCGACCGAGATTGACAACTCCAGGTCCGTTGCGCTCAGAAGGAGTAAGTCTCCTCGCAGTTCAGTACGAATGCCGGAGAGCACTGGAAGCGCGCCACGTGAACTGACCGCCCGACCAGCGGTGGCCAACGCTTCGAGGAGAACGTCGCGTTCGCATCGGAACTTCATGCCGTTGTCCCTTCGCGATTCAGATAAGGGAATCGATGTGTATACGGATAGTTCTTGTAATAAGACCTGGGGATTGTGGACAACCAGTGATGTGCGCAGATCAGATGGTGTTTTCCTGTGATCTGATTATCCACCGCCATGCACAGGCTCGTTGTTGATGCCCGCGATGGTTGTGGACAATGCCGTGGTGATCCACCACCCGTCCCCAACCTTGAGGATGCAATATTCACAGGCCGAACCACAATATGTTGGTGATCTTGGTGGCACGCTGCGTGGTGTTCTGGTTCGGTCATCGACCCTCTCCACGGTTGAGAGCGGTGATCAGTTCCGTTACTTGGTCGTAGGTCTGTCGACGTTCCTGCATCTGGGTGCTGATCTTGTCCACGGCGTGGATGACCGTCGTGTGGTCCCGGCCACCGAACTCACGGGCAATTGCAGGGTAGGAGAGGTCGGTGAGCTCGCGCATGACGTACATCGCCACCTGACGAGCGGCCACCAGCGGACGGCGTCGGCTTCTGCCCTTGATGTCTTCTAGGGAGAAGGCGAAGCGGGTACAGGTCATCTCGAGAATCGCACTCGGGGTGATGATATGGGGTCGTTTGTCGCGAAGAGAATCAGCGAGGACTCGTTCGGCTAGCGCGGCGGACAGCGGCTCCCGGTTGAGGCTGGCGTAGGCCGCAACTCGGATGAGCGCACCTTCGAGTTCACGGATGTTGTTCGTGATGTTCGACGCGATGAACTCGAGTACGTCGGGCCCGATGGAGCCCGACGCCTGTTCGGCCTTCTTGCGCAAGATGGCCAATCGAGTTTCGAGATCCGGGGGCTGGATGTCGGTGATGAGTCCCATCTTGAAGCGGCTGCGAAGGCGGTCTTCAAGAGTCGAAATTGCATCAGGTGGCCGATCGGAGCTGAGCACGATCTGGCGGTTGGCCTCGTAGAGGTAGTTGAAGGTGTGGAAGAACTCCTCTTGGAGTCCCTCCTTGCCTTCCATGAACTGGATGTCATCGACGAGTAGTACGTCCATCTCGCGGTAGTGGCGCTTGAAGTCCTGCGGGGTGCCCGAGCGGATGGCGTCGACGTACTGGTTCAGGAACGTCTCGGTGGAAACGTAACGGACCTGGTAGTTGCGGTAGTTCTGCCGCACGTAATGGGCGATGGCTTGGAGTAGGTGGGTCTTTCCGAGTCCGGCGTCACCGTAGATAAACAATGGGTTATAGAAGCGGGCTGGCAACTCGGCGACGGACAAAGCGGCCGCCTGGGCGAAGCGATTCGAACTTCCGGTGACAAAGGCTTCGAAGGTGTATCGCGGATTGATACCGTCTTCGGATTCGGCCCGACCGGTGGTCTGGCGCACAGGGTCAGCGGTCTCGGTGGAACGACGGGCACCTACCCAGGTGCCGGCTGGAGTGTGATCAACCGGTTCGGCCACGGCCGGACTTGAGTGGCTGACCTGGACCACTACCTGCACTCCAGGCCATCCCGATGTTTCCAGAGCGTCGTTCACAAGGGAACGGAAGCGGCCTTCGAAGCGTTCCTTGACGAGGGAGTTGGGCACTCCGAGGCTCAGGGTTCGGCCGTCGAAGTCCAGCGGTGTGACCAGATTGAATGTGGATTGCCACACCGCATCGGATACCTCGTCGCGTAGCGACAGTGCTGCGGCGTCCCACAGGGCGCGGGCGTCGGTCATGGTGAGGCCTCGGTTTTCGAGTGTCTCGTGATCGACAAGGTGTTCCCCGTAGTTGAATTGTTTCCACAGAGGTATCCACAGGTGTGGAGGAACAGCATAATGGCCAGGGTCGTTCGGCCCGCCCGTGAAACTGCTTGTGGTAACTCTGTGACCGTTGTCTCACATCGCTGTATGGGAGCGGCGGCAAGCTATCACTGCGGTTGGGCTGGGCGCACGAGCGTCGCCGTTCTGGTTGCCCCAACTGTGGGCGATAACCTAGGCTGTCGCCCCGGTAGCGGCGCGCCCCTGAGCGCGCGCAATTTCCTGGGTGGACGTCGGGTGACGTCGGTGCGTCGGATATTGCCGACGACCCGATCCCGGGAAGCGAGAGGACGAGGCACGATGAAGAGGACCTTTCAGCCCAACAACCGCCGTCGGGCGAAGAAGCACGGGTTCCGTACCCGGATGGCGACTCGGGCGGGCCGTGCTGTTGTCCGGGCTCGCCGTCGTCAAGGCCGCTCTCGTCTATCGGCTTGATCGACGGCATCCGGGACCGGGCCACCTTCGCCGGCTTCGGAAGGGGACAGCGTGCCGTTTGTGGACCGCTCCGCCTCCGCTACATCCGCCCCAGTGACGCGTCGGACCAAACTCAACATGCGAGGGTGGCCTATGCCATCAACCGTAAGGTCGGCTCGGCCGTGGTCCGCAACCGGGTCCGCCGCCGGTTGCGAGCGGCCCTGGTCGAACTCGACCGTGCCGGGCAGGGGGCGCTACCGGCGGGCGCCTACCTCTTTGGGGCAGACGCTACTTTGGCCGAGTTGTCATTCTCGGAGGTCGAACGACTTGTTGCTGGCGTCATTGAACGGGCCTGTCGTCGTGGCTGAGTCCCAGGTTCGGCCATCGCTGGCGGCGAGGATCCTCATCGGCGCCGTTGATGGGTACCAGTCGGTATTTTCCTGGCGCCCCTCTCCTTGCCGCTACGTTCCCTCTTGCTCGTCGTACATGCTCGAAGCGCTTGAGGTTTACGGCGCCTTGCGGGGGGGATGGCTCGGTGCTCGCCGACTCCTTCGTTGTCATCCTTGGGGGCCCCATGGTGAGGACCCTGTTCCTAAGCGGAAGGTTCGCTAGATGTTCGACGGCTTGTTCGAAGGGTTGGCCTGGGTTCTGGCCTTCTTTTTCGACCTCACCCACTCCTATGGGGTGTCCATCATCCTGCTGACCATCGCGGTGATGGCGGTGGTGACACCGCTGACCCTCAAGGGCACCAAGTCGATGATGGCCATGCAGCGACTCCAGCCGGAGATGCGCCGCATCCAGCAGGAGAACCGGGAGGACCGGCAGAAGCTCAATGAAGAGATGCTCAGGTTCTACAAAGAGCACGAAATCAACCCCATGGGCAGTTGTATCCCGTTGCTCATTCAGATGCCGATCTTCTTGGTTCTGTTTCGAGTCGTGAAGGGACTGACCCACGTCGGCCCCGATGGCACGTTCGATCCGCTGTATCTCTCGACGACTACGGAGCTGTATCGGTCGCTCAAGGGTTCCACTGACATGTTGTTCCTCGGACTCGATCTTGAGAAGACACCGTTGAACGTCCTGAAATCGGAGGGGTTCATCCGGGCTCTCCCCTACATCGTGCTGATCGGCCTCTGGGTGGGCACGTCCTACTTGCAGCAACGGCAGGTATCAGGTCGAAACCCCGAATCCATGAATCCCCAGCAGCGAATGATGATGCGGGTCATCCCGATTTTCTCGCTGACGGCGGTGGCGTTCCCTGCGGCGTTGAGCATCTACTGGGTCACGTCGAACGTGTGTCGACTTGGTACGCAGGGTTACATCTCCCAGCGGTATTACAACATGGGTTGGTTTGGCATCGGTGGCAAGAAAGCCGGTGATGGCACTCGGACGATCATCGACGTGAAGGCCAAGCCGGTCAAGTCGATACCTGAGGCCAAGAAGTCCGGTTCCGCCAACAAAGTCAGCGGACCGACGAAGCCGGTAAGCGGCCGGATTACGCCGGCGAAGGGTAAGTCTGCGGAGACGAGACGCCCTGGAACTCCGCCCGGTCGCCGGACGAATTCGTCGACATCAAGTGGCGACGGCAAACGTCGTCGAGTGCCCAACGGTCCGGTCGAAGGGGCTACTGCCCCTGGGGATCAGCCCGCAACTTCGCGCAAGAAGTGGAGGTCATAAGCTGTGGAATGGGTTGAAGTAACCGGAAAAAGCCTGGCCGAGGCGAAAGACAAGGCTCTCGACCATCTCGGCGTTGACGAGGCTCAAGCAGAGTTTGAAGTCCTCGAGGAACCCAGAGTCGGCCTGTTCCGGCGGGTGAAGGGCGAGGCTCGGGTTCGGGCTCGTATTAAGCCCACACAGCCAAGGCCGAAAGCAGAGCGCCGCGATCGGAAGCGCCGCAATTCCCGTGACGACGTCCGATCCGACGGCCGCACCACCGACGGCGCTCGCGTTCCCGAAGAACTCCCCCGCGAGAGCGATGATCCTGGTGGGAGAAGCCGAAACCGCCCAGCAGGTGGTGGGCGCCCGACATCTCGGTCGACCTCACCTGCGAGTCGCCGTGAACCATCCGCCACTCCGAACGAGCGAGTGAACCGAGAGGAACCGTTGAACGCCATGTCCGAGGAAGATCGAAATGCCGGGCCCGCCGATGACGGTCGTCAGACCGAGCATGCGGTCGAGTTTCTCACGGGCTTGGTCGAAGCCTTTGGTCTCACCGCTTCCGTGACTTCGGAGACGGTGGACCAGAACTATGACGAGGTTCGAATCACTGGCGACGATTTGGGCATCTTGATCGGGCCTCGGGCCGCCGCGTTGGATTCGATTCAGGAACTCGCCCGGGTTGTGGCTCAGCGTCGTAGCGGTGGCCGCGGCGAAAGTCGCTTTCGGGTGGACATCGCAGGCGTCCGGCAACGACGTCGGGAGGCTCTGGAGCGTTTCGCTCTGAAGCTCGCCGAAGAGGTTCGTGAGACGGGCAAAGTGAAGGCCCTCGAGCCAATGAACGCCGCTGACCGTAAGGTCGTTCACGATATCGTGGGGTCCCTCGAAGGGGTGTCGACGTCGTCCGAAGGGGAGGATCCTCGTCGTCGAGTGGTGATCGCCCCGGGTTCGTGATGGCGGCGTTGCCATCACTTGATCCTGAACTCGAACGACGCCTCGTTCAGGTTCTCGAACAGGCTCGGCAACAGGGTTTTCTCGGCCCGGGAGCTGCCATGGACCATGTCGAGCATGCACTCGACCTGGCTCAACGTATACAGAACATTTCACCCGCCAGAGCCCTTGACCTGGGCTCTGGCGGCGGTGTTCCTGGCCTCATTCTGCTCTCGGCATTCCCCCATCTGACGATGGTGCTCTTGGATGCTCAGCAGCGCCGGTCAACATTCCTGCGTCATGCGGTCACCGAACTGGGTTTCGACGGACGCGTCGAGGTGGTTGCTGCTCGTGCCGAGGAGGCTGGGCGGCGACCGGGCCTCCGCGGCAGTTTCGATGTCGTGGTCGCTCGGTCATTCGGCCCACCGGCAACGACCGCTGAATGCGCCGCCCCTTTTCTTCGCGTGGGTGGGCATCTGTTCGTGAGTGAGCCTCCGGGTGGCCCTGAACGATGGCCTGTCGATGGCTTGGCCGAACTCGGACTGGTCCTGGAGCATCTTCACGGCGGTCCCCAGGGAAACTTTCATTACGCCCAGTTCCAGGCCCGAATGGCATGTGGCGACCGGTTTCCGCGACGGGACGGGGTTCCTGCTAAACGGCCGCTCTTCTCAACGCCTTAGCTCTGAGCGCAGCGCCTGTTTCACAGCAAACATGACGGTGAAACACGATGGGGTAGAGTTAACCCGGCGGCCCTGGTTCCAGCGCCCAACAGGGAGGTCATGATGGATCCCTTTGCGCTAAGTCCGCGAGACCTCGGATTCCTGGTGGGCCTTCTGGTGGGTGAAGGATCCTTCGGCGGCGATGGAAGGCAACCGCAGATCACTTTGCGCATGCACACCCGCCATCGTGATCTCTTCGAACGCCTCGTGGGCCTGGTACCGGGCTCGAGGCTGTATGGGCCCTATAACCATGGCGGGCGGCACTACATGCAGTGGATGGTACGGGGCCAAGTTCTGCGCGAGTTGCTGGTTCCGGTGTTGCGTCACAACGCTGATCTCATGGACGAGTACACCACGCGACGCTTTGAGTTGATGTGTACGGCCTATGGGATGGGTCGGTCGGATTTGCTGGTTACGGAAGGCGGGGCAGCACGAGTCGCCGATCCTTTGCACCCACGTGACTAAGCTCAAGAACTGATCGAGACCAGGCGCCCCCGGCACCGTCGTGGTGTGAGTGGGCAATCAACCTGGTGAGAGGCTGGAGCCCCGGAATGGATCAGACACCGTTACCGCGTGTGATCGCCATAGCGAACCAAAAGGGTGGTGTGGGCAAGACGACCACGACGGTGAACCTCGGTGCATCGCTGGCGGAGCTTGGCTTCCGAACCCTGATTATCGATCTAGACCCACAAGGGAATGCCTCAACAGGCCTAGGTCTGAATCCCTGGTCGGTGGAGGTGTCGATGTACGACGTGCTCCTGCGGGAGGCTCCTCTGGAGGACTGTATCGAGGCGTCCTCGGTGCGCAATCTGTTCGTTGCTCCCTCGAACCTTGAGTTGGCCGGTGCTGAGGTCGAACTGGTACCCATGTTCTCTCGGGAACTCAAGCTCCGTCGTGCCATCGAGCCCTTGCTGGCTGATTACCAGTACATACTCATCGACTGCCCACCTTCGCTGGGGTTGCTAACCGTGAATGGGTTGGCCGCGGCCTCGGAGGTATTGGTCCCTATCCAGTGCGAGTACTACGCGCTGGAGGGACTCGGCCAGCTGCTCCGCAACGTGGACCTGGTTAAGAAGAACCTCAATCCGCAACTTGAGGTGCGCTCGTTGGTATTGGTCATGTACGACGCGCGGACCAAACTGTCGGAGCAGGTCGCTCGGGAGGTGCGGTCTCACTTCGGCGACCGAGTCTGTCGCAATGTGATTCCCCGCACGGTCCGACTCTCCGAGGCTCCCTCATTCGGCCAGCCCATTTTGGTCTTTGACCCCACGTCACGGGGGGCGATTGCCTATCGAGAATTGGCACGGGAGGTCAGCGGTGTCGCGGCGTAGTGGACTTGGCCGAGGGTTGGGTGCACTCATACCCAGCGATCTCGTAGGCGGGGCAGAAGGGGATCTGCTTCGAGAGTTGCCGCTGTCATCGATCGAGCCGAACCGCTTTCAGCCTCGCGAACATTTTGACGAGGCCGCTTTGGTGGCACTCAGCGACTCGATTCGGGAGCTTGGCGTCTTGCAGCCGGTGCTCGTTCGACCGGTGGAGGGCGAGGTTGAGCGCTTCGAGTTGATTGCCGGGGAGCGCCGCTGGCGAGCGGCTCGAAAGGCAGGCCTCAGTCATATTCCCGCGATCGTCCGACCAGTCAACGACACCTCGTCTCTCGAGCAGGCACTGGTCGAGAATCTGCACCGCTCGGATCTCAACCCGCTAGAAGAGGGCGCGGCCTACCAGCAGTTGATGGAGGAGTTCGGTTTCACTCAGGAACAGGTTGCGGCGCGGGTGGGTAAGAATCGATCGACGGTGGCAAATATTCTGCGCTTGCTGCAGTTGCCCACGTTCACCCAACGGCTCGTTGCCGAGGGTCAGTTATCGGCGGGGCACGCTCGGGCGATACTGGGAACGCCCGATCGCACCATGCAAGATCAGCTGGCCCGGCGCGTGATGGCGGAGAGCCTGAGTGTTCGTCAGGTCGAGGAGACGGTGCGTCAGCTGTCCCTGGTCGAGTCGGGTCAGATCACGGACGAGGATGAGACCCCAGCTCGCCGCGAGGCGCCGAGCGAGCCATCAGGGCCAAGGCCTGGGGCCGAGGGGCCGGATGTTCCTGAAGCAGGCCGTTGGACCCCCCCTCGTCCGACAGCCATCGATCAGGCGCTGCCGGCGGCAGGGTTTCTCGAGCTCGAACAACTTCTGGCGGATCTCTTCGAGACCAATGTGCGCATCTCGATGGGGCGAGGCCGAGGCCGGCTTACAATCGATTTTGCCGATATAGGCGACCTCGAGCGCATCTATGGATTGATCGTTGAGGGTCCCTGATCCCAGTATCCACAGGTTGTGTGGAAAGTTGTGCGTAACGTTCGAGCAGAGGGCGAGAGCGTAGGTACTTCTGCTCAGTCTGGGATTGACCAATTAAGGGTTCTGAACCACCGGTTCAGATACTGGCTCCGCAGCCCAATTCACGAGTGCGGCCGCCAGTGCAGTTGCCACTTGTTCGTTTCGTGTGACCACCAGTGAGGCTGGCCCGATTTCGATGATGACCGCAGGCATGCGCGTCTCGCGTAGGAGCGGAAGCCTCATGCCGACAATTTGTGGGGCGCACCCGAGGTGGGGCTCAAGTGCATGCCCAGCGTATTGAGCGAGGGAACGTCCGGGCTGGGACCAAAATCGGATTCCCTGGAAGTAGGCCAGGCGATGGCTCGGCCCCGGGGTGAACTGAAGGGCGACGAAGACGTCCCCGTTGGCGGAGTTGGCAATTCGAGCTTGGGTAGGTCCGTCGGGATGGCTGACGGTGAGAACTTGCGCACCGGTTTCGCGCAGTTGACGGTGCAGGGCATAGGTCAGCGTGGCGGCGCCGCCCTGGTGGCCGATAATGACCGATCTCCCGCGTAGGCCTGGTGGCGCGGCTCGGAGACGCTCACGCTCACGTACTTGCTCCACCATGAGCGCCGCGGTTCGGTCCGGGCCTAGCCGATGGATGGCGGCGTAGGTATCAGGGCCACAAATACCGTCACTCACGAGGCCCGCATTGCGCTGAAACTCGGCGACGGCCGATGCGGTCCGTGGGCCGAAGATGCCGTCTGCTCGACCGGCATCGAATCCGAGGGAGCTGAGGCAAGCTTGAAGGCCAGCGATGTCGTCACCCCGCATCATCGGGGAGCGGAGATAGAGCTGTCGGTCGCCGAGGCGATATCCGGCTTCGACAAGAACGGTCCACGTCAGCTCGTTGCAGACCCCGTCGACATCGAGGCCGTATCGCTGCTGGAAATCGCGAAGGGCCAGCTCCGTTGCTCGACCGAACGTTCCGAACGGATCGGTTTCGTCCTGACTGACGCCTAACGCGAGCAACCTTCGCTGGAGATCGGCGACGGGCTCGCCCCGGCTGCCCTCTTTCAGTGGGAGGGCTATCAAGAGCGAGGAACGCAAGGATGGGGCACGGCCAAAAAGACTACCGCGCCCCGGATGGGCGCGGTAGAGGGCCAGCGAAAGGTTATGGAGTGATGCCGGTCAGAGGAACTCAGCGATTCCTTCAAGCAGGATGCGCTTGCCCTGTAGGCCGACGAAACGCTTGACCGGAAGCCCGTCCTTGAAGAGGATCAGCGTTGGAATGCTCATGACGTCGAACCGCCGGGCGATGTCGGGACTTTCATCCACATTGAGCTTGGCGATCTGCAGCTCGCCCGCCTTGTCGGTGGCGATCTCCTCGAGTATTGGCGCCAACCTCAAGCAGGGCCCACACCAGGTCGCCCAAAAGTCGACGAGGACAGGCTCCGTTGCAGACTTGATGGTTTCGTCGAATGAGGAGCCGGAAACCGTTGTGATGTGCTCGCCCATTTGGGCCTCCTAGAGGTACGTACGTTTCACGTGAAACGTTTGGTCGGGGTGGTTCGAACGCCGAGTTCGGCTGTGGGGGGTTCGAGAGAGGCTAGCGGACAGTATTAATGGCTTGTCGGCGTATGGTGAAACGCTTCGAGCCACCGTTCGGTGTCGATGGCGGCCATGCAGCCGGAGCCGGCGGCGGTTATTGCTTGCCGATAGATGGAGTCCTGTACGTCTCCGCAGGCGAAGACTCCATCGATGTTGGTTCGAGAGCTACCGGGTTGTGTCCGAAGGTAGCCGTCTGGGCCGAGGTCGAGTTGACCTTTGAATAGGTCGGTGTTGGGTCGATGGCCGATGGCCACGAAGAGGCCAGTCACCTCAAGGGTGGAGGTCTTGCCACTTTGCAGGTTTTGTACCTCGAGCCGCTCGACCGAAGTCTTGCCGATCACGTCGGACACGGTGCTGTTCCAAATGAACCGGATTTTCTCGTTGGCCTGCGCTCGCTCGGCCATGATGTGTGAAGCCCGCAGAGAGTCGCGACGATGAATGATGCGGACCGTCCGAGCGAACTTGGTGAGGAATATCGCTTCCTCCATGGCGGAGTCTCCCCCACCAATGACGGCGATGTCGCGGTCACGGAAGAAGAATCCGTCACAGGTAGCGCAGGTTGACACGCCGAAACCGAGTAGCCGGGCTTCATTGGGGAGCCCGAGCATCAATGATTGCGCCCCGGTGGCCACGATGACCGAGTCGGCACGGAACGTGGGTTCTGGGGCATCGGGACCGTCGACCCAAATCTCGAACGGGTGGACCGTGAGGTCTACTCGGGAGGCCTTCTGCGTACGGATGTCGGCGCCAAAGCGTTCGGCCTGGGAGCGCATCCGGGTCATGAGATCAGGGCCCATGATTCCTTCGGGGAAGCCGGGAAAGTTCTCGACTTCGGTCGTCAACATGAGTTGGCCACCGGGTTGGTCGGAGGTACTCGAAGGCTCGCCTTCGAGTACTACTGGCTCGAGGTTGGCGCGAGCGGTGTAGACGGCGGCGGTCAGGCCTGCCGGTCCAGACCCGATGATGACGACGTTGCGCTTTGCGGTCATGAAACGATCTCCTTGCGGGTGCGTCGACTCCAGCAGCCGAAGCCAGCGACGCACAGCACCAGCCCGATAAGTAGTTGAACAGCCCAGGTGGGCATGAGGGCATCGAGTCCCCGCAACACGGCGATGAGCAACATCATTCCCACGACGCCGATAAGGACGACGGCGACGAGGCCGTAGACGATGGCCCGGGAAGCGACAATGGCTGGTCCCGTGGTCTTCCTGCGGACGTTCCCGATGAGAGATTCGATTTGTTCGGCCGCCTGCACCGGCCATTCCCCCCCCAACCAATCGCCCATCGGGCCGAGGCCAGCGGAGGGAGATGTGTTGTCGGGGGGGATCTTGAGATCGTCTGGCCGGTCCATGGCCGAATCCTAGACAAGGAGAGACGCGGTCCCGGTGGCCGAACCTCGGTGGGGCATCGGACGGGTCTCGGCGGGCGTAATCAGGACTGGGCGAAGACGGTTGCTTCGATGAGGTCGATGTGACGCGAGTTGGGCCGTCCACCGAAGCAGTTGTCTGGTTCGACGTTGGTGAGCGAGGTGAAGAAGATGAGGATCGATTGAGCGGGGGTCGCTTCGAAGATGCTTTGGGTGGAGGAGGTGCTGCTGGCGAGGCTCGTGAGCGGTGGTCCCCAGCCTTCCAATGTGATGGTGGTGAGATCGCGGGAGGGTCTTGAGCTGGTATAGATGTCGGCGATCCAGCCGGTCTGAGGGGTCAGCAGGGTAAGGCCGACGAGGTCGACGGGCTTACCCGTGTCGATGATGAGGCCGACCCCAGGTTTGGGAATCTCGGAAAACTCGCTCTGGTAGCACTCGGTGCGCCAGAACTTGGTGCGATCGGCCTGGTCATCCACGGCGTATTGGATCAGTTCGTCATTTTCTTCCCGGTCGCCGTACACGTCGTAGGTGCTGGCGGTGAGTCGGGCCAGGACGGTGGTTCGAGCGGAGGCCACGACGGTGGTGGACACGGGTGATTCCACCGTGACGGCTGCGCCCGTGATGTCCTCCCGCGGAGCCCGCTCATAGGTCAACAGGGAGATCAGACCGGCAAGGGCTAGACCTGCAACGACGGCGAGGAGAACCCGACCGACGGATCGAATGCGTGGCCGTGGGGTGGCGGTACTCGACCGGTCCACCCGGGGGAGGCTGATGGAGGGCACCACAACGGGTTCGACATTGGTCAGCAGCGCCGTTCTAAAGTCTTCGGCGCTGGCGAATCGCTTCGCGGGGTCGCTGGCGATGGCCTGCAAGATCACTGCTTCAAGGCCCGGTGAGATATCCGCCCGCAGGCATCGCGGGGGGATCGGGGCGGTGTCCAGGCGTGCCATAGCGGTCTCAAGATCCGAGCCGGCATCCCACGGAATGGAGCCGGTCACCATTTCGTAGAGCACGACGCCGAGAGAGAACACGTCGCTACGGGCGTCGATTTCGCTGCTCGTCACCTGCTCGGGCGCAAGGTACTTGGCCGTCCCGAGCATGTCCTCCGTTTGGGTCAGGTCGAGTCCTGCCTGCTCAATCGCTTTGGATATACCGAAATCGGTGACCCGAACCTGAGGCATGACCGGCCCGAGAACGTCGACCGGGCCGGTGTCTTCGAGGAGGATGTTGCCGGGTTTGATGTCACGATGGATGATGCCGGCATCATGGGCGGTTTGTAAGGCCTCCGCTACTTGCATCGCGATCCCGATTGCGGTGGGAATATCGAGGAGTCCGTCATCGAGGCGCTGACGAAGGTTCAGCCCCGGGACGTATTCCAAGATGAGGGCCGAATACTTACTCTCCGTGATGCTGTCATAAATCGCCACGATGTGCGGGCTGCGCAAACGGGCGGCCGCTTGCGCTTCGCGTCGAAACCGTTCGACGAAGGTGGGATCAGTCAGCTTTCGCCGGTCGAGCATCTTGATAGCGACGCGTCTGTTGAGCACCAAGTCGGTGCCTCGCCAAACTTGGGACATGCCACCTCGGGCTATCGGCCGGTCGAGACGATACCGACCCACGAGGGTAGCTCTGGAGCCCGCCGGCTTGTTCTCATCGGTCACCCGCGTACTCCTCTCTTCCGCTGACCTCGGCCCTTTCGGGTATGGAATTGGCAGGTCACAATCATGAATGGCCGGTTCGCCCGGTGGTGGCGATCACGTGTGGATCGGCTTGGACAGCGGTGGCGAGGGGTCGTTCAGTTTGCTGTGGCCCGCGGCGTAGCCAGGGTGGCTGATGGTCCGGTCGACTGGCACGTTGTCACTGGACCCTGAAGTGTCGGAGCGGGACTTCGTGCCGTTCGTCTTGCTGCCGCGGCGAGCGTTGCGGAACCACCAGATGATGAGGAACACGAGCGCGCTTATGGACAGAAAGAGGCCGACACCGGAAATAGCACGTGACTGGACACGCACAGGAATATCACCCAGAGTGATTGCCTGGTCAAGGGTGCTGACATGGATGGCGAAGTCGAAATCTCCTGATCGGCGGGTTTTGATGTGAAACTCGAGATCGTTCGGTCCGGGCTTCAGGGTGACGGGTAGGGGATTTGGTCCGGTGAATTCGACTTCACCGCTGACCAGGGTTAGAAGCACGGCCAGAGGCCGATTGCTCGTGTTACGAAGTACGAGCGGGATTGCTGTTTCGTGTGCTGTTGTCGTGAATGCCTGACTCTGTGGTAGCACGACAGCATTGGTCACCGACCTGATGGTTGCCTCAACGTTGTTGAGTAGGGCCGCGGCGTCGCCTTCGCTGATGTCCTCAGCGGGGAACAACATCAATTGGGCTTCAAGCGCGTCGGCCAACTGAGGGTCACCGAGGAGTGTGCGCAGACCGTTTATGCGAGCGGTAACCGTGGCGAGGTGGTCACTGCGCGGGTTGCTTGCACCGAACGAGGCGGAATTTGACGGTGCTGAGACCGGCGGGCCGTAGGCCAGATGGTTCTCAAAGAGGCTGTTGAGGGTGACCGATTGCAACGGGCCATTGGTCGCCAGCGCGCTGAGAACAGTGCTGACGAACTCGCCGCCGAAGTCAAGGGTCGTGCCGAAACGCAGTTGTTGGGAGCGCTTGTCGCCGTCGATGGCAGGGAGGACCAGGGCGGCAAGAACCCGATGAGCATCAAGGATTCCGGGTGTCATCATGGTGGTGGGTGTGAACGCCGCAAGGTCAAACGCCGGAACGGGGAGAAGGGACTGGCTAGGGCGTTCCAGCAGCGGACTTGGCCCCAGGCCCAGACCGACCATGGTCTTGGTGTTACCTGCCTCGTTGCTTACTACGCGGTCGACGCCGATCTCGGCGAGGCTGGCGAGTACGAGCGCGTCGGTGGGACCAGATAGCGCTGCGGTATTGCGACGGTGACGCAGTTGGGTGGTGTCAAGAACGGCCGCGCCAGCCTCGATTTCTCGGCGAAACGTTTCGCGATGCAGGTCGGTGAGCCAATTCGCTTCGTTGAAGCCGACGAAGGTGCCCCCGAGGATCTCTGCAACACCGGTTGGGCCGGCCATGCGGATGATGCTCGAGAGGGCAGGTCCCCCGACCCCGGTGCGGTTGTCAACCAAGCCGCTCACCGTCTCGGGATGAAGCTGCACGCTGAGTGGGATGTCGCTGAACCGGCTGAGACCATCGAGTTGACGTTGAAGCTGGGCAGCGGACTGGGCGGACAGCAGCGCCCGTCCGGCACTGGAACGTTGCGGTGCAAGGCGTAGATCGGCGATGACGGCGACGCTCACCGGGTCGAGCAGAAGGGATTGGGGGAGATGCACGAGATGGGTGACCAAGGACGCCATGAGTTCACCGTCGGGGTCGAACAACCGAACCTCGACGGGGTACACGCCAGGTTCGAGCACGTAAGGGTCCCCGAATGTTCCATCGGCCTCCGCAACGACGGCGAACTCCAGTCGCTGTGTTGTTCGTCCTGCCGGCACGGCGAAGTTGGCGAATCGGTCGAGGGGGCGAACCTTCAGTGGCGTGATCGCGGCGGCCAGCACGTCCTCGCTCGTGGACACCGCGGGGAACAACCGCGCTTGCAACGTGTAATCCTGGTTGGGCGCGACGACGTGCAGCACCATATGAAACGTTCCGCGGGGCCCGATCCAGTTGTCCTGGTCGAGCAGTTGCAGTTGTGGTTCGGTTGTGTTGGTGGTGCTCAACTGCGCATCAGCAGCATTGGTGGGGCCGGTAACGATGCTGAGGGCGAGCGACACCAGCACCGTCGAGACCAAGCATGCCGTTCGTCCTGCGAGTGATGGACACCGTTGCGGGCGCCGGGGCGAAGCCCTCATGACGTTGTCGGCGCTGGTCGCGGCGTCAGCGATGCGCTCAGGACCACAAGCTGAAAGGGCTGCAACACAAAGCCGTGATCAAGGTAGACCTGAAGGGCCCGTTCATTGATGGTTTGAGTATTAACCAGGGCGCTCGAGGCTCCCTTTCGAGATAGCCAGCCGAGGCCGTCGCGAATGAGCAACGATGCCAACCCGCGGCGGGCATGGTGCGGATCGACGGCGAGGCGCTGGAGGTAGCCCCGTCGAGCCGCCAGGCCGAACACGGCGTAGCCGGTGGGTCGCTTGCCATCACTGGTGACTCGGTAGCGGCTGGCCGGCGTGGCATTTACGGCGTCGGCCAGACCCTCGGCATCGAGTTGCCAGAACGGTTCAAACGCCGCCGCGTCGATGCGCAGCACCTGGGACCGATCCCCGGGGCGGGCCCGCCGAGTGGAACGCCAATTCACTGGACTGACGTCGCTGAGGTCGTGGGCCAGGAGGTGTAGACGTTCGTATTCGACGAAACCGAGTTCCAACAGGCAGGTCATTTCCGGTTCGGCCACGGCGGAGGTGATGACCTGGGAAAAACCACGGGCCCTGGTACGTTCCAGCGCCGCCTCAATGCCCGGGCGACGTGGCTGGCCCAACACGGCGAGGTACGCGACATCGTCGCTGCCGCGCCACGGACCGAGCCGTAAGTGCTGGCCGTCCAGGGCAATCAGTTCAGCGGAGCCGGCCGTAACCAACGCTTCCTCCGGTACGCAATTGCCGGGTGACCTGCAGTACCCGCCGAGGTTCGGTACCTTGGCGAGGAAGGGCCAGCGTAGTCGGCTTGGTCGCCGACCTACCATGACTCGTTCGGTCGAGCCGGTCTTTGGTTGCTCGTGGGTGGTTCAAGAGGCGCCTGGATGGGCACCGAGGCGCCGTGCCCGCAACAGCAGCACCGCAGGAAAGGGGCTCGGGCTGTTGTCGTGGAGTTCAAGCAGGTTGTCGACGCGAAAGCCGGTACGCACCAAGGCGGTGAACACCGCCTCGATGGAGTGCCCGTAGTCGAGACCGCGATGGCCGTTGTGGGTCCACGCCAGGGGCAAGTTGGCACCGGCCTCGACGGCACGCGTTGGATGGGGAAGGCTGAAGACCAACGGCGCTTCAGGGTGCAGTACCCGGTGAACTTGTCGGAAGACCCGGCTGAGGTCGGCTACCCCGGCGAACTCGAGCACCGACATCACGACATCTACCGTGTCGGCTCGCACCGAGGCGAGCTCGGCGAAATCCCGCTGATACATCTCAAGGTTCAGGCCCGCTTCGGAGCAGGAGCGTCGAGCTTGGGCCAGAAGTGCTTCGTCGGGCTCGACGCAGATGACCTTTGCCCCACGGCGAGTTGCGATGACGGGCAGCGCGCCCGTACCTGATCCGAGCAAGAGGAGCCGTTTGCTTGTCAGCTGACCCAGCAAGCGAAGGCTGCCTTCGTCGCTGGGCACGGGCCCGTAGCGCAGTTCGCCCGACTCGTCGGGTGATTGAGCAATCCAAGCGGCGATAGAACTGCTCGCCGCCGGGTGAGGTCCGTCGCTGGGTGACGATCTCGTCGATGTCATCGGCCCTGACGTTAGGCCATCGTTCTGGGTTGCGAGGTGAGGAGGGCCTGATCGGACCCGTGGAGTCGTGGGGAATCCTCGGCTCCTCAGCGCGCGGCATCTGCGGGCGGTGGAACATCTAGCTTGGTCGGCTGTGAGATTCAGCCCCGATTCGGCATCGGCGGGCGAGCACCGTTCGGCTGGCACGGTCGACTACCGCCTCGCCCGTCGAGCTGTCCTTGCCGACTTCCGTAAAGGCCGGTTGTCGCAATCAGACGTCTGTGATGCCCATCCCGAGCTTCGTCGGGCGGCGCAACTCTGTAGTCGGGCGACCACCGAGCCGTGCCCGATTTGCTCGGACCACCAGTTGGTCCTTGTCACCTACGTCTTCGGCCCGACGTTGCCGGCATTCGGTCGTTGTGTGGCGAACCTCAAGGAGCTCACCACGTTGGCCAAAGGTGCTCGGCGGCACAAACAGCCGTTCATCTGTTACGTCGTCGAGGTGTGCCCCGGCTGTAGCTGGAACCATCTGGCCAAAGTGTTTCCTCTCCAAAGGGCCAGTTCCGAATGAGTTCCGTCGGCCGGTCGCGGTCGAACCGACGGTCATCGGGACGCTCGTCCCAGCCCCGTTCGGGGTCGCCAGGGCGGGGCGGACGGGCCAAGGCCAGGCCAGGCTCAAGAATTCGCAAGTGGACCGAGGCGGTGTCGCTGCGCCAGGCCGCGCGACACCAGCAGAAACAGGTTCGACGCCTTGAGGCGCATCGGCGTCGTCGGGTTCGATCCGACGTTGTTTGGCGCTGGCGGTGGTTTCTCGTGGGAACCGCCGCAGTATCGGTGCTGGCGCTCATCGGGGTGGTGGTGGTGGTGGCTCGGGTGCACTTGCCGCCCGCGCCAGATCTTGCGCAGACCACATACATCTGCTCGGCCGAAGTGAGCTCCGGCTGCTCCCGGGGCAATGAGATCGCCAGCTTGCGGGCCGAGGTGGATCGGGTGGTGGTGCCTTTCGAGCAGATCCCGCCCGTCGTGGTGGCGGCCGTGCTGGCGGCGGAGGACCGCGACTACTTCCGTCACAGCGGGATTGATCCCTTCGGGATCGCTCGTGCCGTGGTACGTGATCTTCAGAACCATGGTGAGTTGCAGGGTGGATCGACCATCACCCAGCAGTACGTCAAGAACGCCTTCCTGACCCAGGAACGCAGCCTGTCCCGCAAGCTGCGAGAGGCAGTGCTGGCGGTGAAGTTGGAACGGGTTCGATCCAAGGAGGAGATCCTTACCGACTACTTGAACACGATCTACTTCGGACGGGGCGCGTACGGCGTCGAGGCTGCCTCGCACGCTTACTTCGGGCACGGCATTGAGTTGGTCGGTGCGGACTATGACTATCCGTTCACGAGTGCCAAGGGGTTGGCGAAGGCGGTGTACCTGGCTGGTCTGATTCGTTCGCCCGAGACGGCCGATGCCTACTTTGATCCTGAGGAAGCGGCCTTCCGTCGTGACTCGGTGCTCGATGGCATGCTCGAGGAGGGCTACATCACCGATGAGCAGGGTCAGGCGGCGAAGGCGCTGCCGTTCCGGACGGTCGAGGACCAGAACAACGGGTACGTGCAACCGCGTCTCGAGTCCGCCGACGGCATTCAGATCTACTATCAGGGCGCAGGCGCGGAGTATTTCGTGGATGCCGTTCGGCAGTGGTTGCTGAAGCGTTTTGGCGCCCAGCAAGTGTTCAACGGCGGGCTTCGCGTGTACACGACGTTGGATCGCACCTTGCAAGACGCGGCGTACACGACGGTGTACGGCCGGGACGCCGCCACGGGCCCGCCGATCGAGGGGATGCTGGCTGAGCACGGAGATCCGGCCGGATCCATCGTGGCGGAGGATGACCGCGGCCGCATTGTGGCGATGGTGGGGGGCAAGGACTTCAACCGATCGCAGGTGAACCTCGCTACCGGCCAACACGGCGGCGGCTCGGGCCGACAGCCCGGCTCCACCTTCAAGCCTTTTGTCCTCGCCGCCGCGCTGGAGGACGGATTGTCGGCATTGTCGACGTTCCCGGCTCCATCCCAGGTGGTGTTCAAGGGCGCGAACAACGGCCAGGACTGGGAGGTTTCCGGCGGTGGTGCCGTCTCTGGTCGCTACAGCCTGCTCGACGGATTGGCGCAGTCTTCCAACACGGTTTACGCCCAACTGATGCTGCGCGAGGGTGCGGCGAGGGTGGTGGCGTTGGCTGAACGTATGGGTGTGAAGGCTGAGTTGCAGCCCGTGCCAGCCTTGGTGCTCGGTTCGGGTGAGGTCTCAGTTCAAGACATGGCGAGTGCCTATTCGACCATTGCTCGTCGAGGGTCCTATGTGGAGCCGCAGATGGTCACCCGGGTCGAGGACGCGTCGGGCAAGCTGCTGTGGTCGGCACCGGCGTACAACCCCGCCAGGGTCCTGCAGATTGAGACCGCTGACGCGATCACGACGGCCATGGTGGAAGTCATCGACAGCGGCACCGGCGCCCAGGCGAGGATCGCCAACCAGGCTGCCGGCAAGACCGGCACGACGGAGGACTACCGCGATGCCTGGTTCGTGGGCTACTCCTGTCTTGGCAGCGGAATGCTCACCGCTGCGGTGTGGATGGGCTACCCCGGCACCGATGGCCAGGCGGTCACCTCGATGCTCGATGTGCATGGGGTCAGCCGGGTCACTGGCGGCACGATTCCGGCGGAGATCTGGGCGCGGTTCATGACCGAGGCGACAAAGGCGACGCCGGCGTGCGAACTTTCGATGACCACGAAATTCGCTGGTAGCAGGATCGATGTCAGCGACGTCGCTGACTTCGGAGGCAAAGTTCCACCCGGGGGGTTCCGGGCGACGACCACAGTGGTGGTGACGACGACGACAGTTTTGCCCACCACTTCAACCCGGGCGGTGTCCACGACGGTGTTGCCCATCACCTCATCTACACCGGCGTCGACCACGACCAGCAGTGTGGCCAGCGGTACGTCGACGCCGTCGACAACCGGGCCACCATCGCCGACTTCCGCGCCGGGCGGCATCGGTTAAACCACCCCAGGGCAACGCCGTCTGCGCTTCGTTGTCACAGGGTCCGCGCATCATGGGCGCATCGGGCGAGGACGGCATTTCGGCAAGAATGGCCCTCGACGATGCATTCATCGCTATGATGCAGGGTCCATTCACACGACCCTGCCTCGTCATCGGGACGGGGCCCCGGCTGCGGCCGGGTCCAGAGGGAGGTACTAACCCGCATGCGGGTCTACGAAATGATGATCATCTTCGATTCGGACGTAGATGATTCGGGAATTCAGCAGATGCTCAACCGGGTTACCGAGATGGTGACGGCCGGTAAAGGCAAGGTGGCGAGCACCGATCGTTGGGGTCGGCGCCGCTTCGCCTATGAGATCAACCACAAGCTTGAGGGCTATTACGTGGTGCTAGAGATCGTGACCGAGGCCGCAAACCTCGATGACATCGATCGCATGCTGCGCATTGCCGATCAGATCGTCCGGCACAAGACCATGCGTTTGCCAGAGCATGAGGCTGCCCGGCGCGGCCTGCTCGGGCAACGCGCCTCGTGATCAGGAGGACGACCGATGGCTATCGGAAACAGTGTCGACATCGTCGGCAATATCACCCGCGACCCTGAGTTGCGCTTCACCCCCGGCGGCATGGCCGTCGCCCAGTTCGGCCTCGCGGTGAACCGTCGACGCCAGGACCGCACCACCAATGAGTGGAAGGAAGAGACTTCCTTTTTCGATGTGGTGGCCTATGGATCGCTGGCCGAGAACATCTCTGAATCGTTGAGCCGCGGTTCCCGTGTGCTGGTTCAGGGCCGGCTGGAGCAGCGGTCGTGGGAAACCCAAGACGGTGACCGTCGATCCAAGATCGAGGTCGTCGCCGATGAGATCGGGCCGTCCCTGCGCTGGGCTACGGCCGAGGTGACCAAGAACGAACGCCGCGGCGATGGTGGCAACACCCCGGGAGGTGCTGGCCCCAGTTCTGGGGGCAGCTTCTCCCGCCCTGGAACCAATCAACCGCCGGCCTATGACTACGACGAGGAGCCGTTCTGATGCCGAAGGTCAAGGCCCCTCAACGGGGCAAGCTGAAGGACAACGCCAAGCGCGCCAAGAAGAAGATCTCTGTACTCACCCAGGAGCGTGTCGCGTACCTGGACTACAAAGACGTCAACCTTCTTCGCCGCTTCATGTCGGATCGGGCCAAGATCCGCGCTCGTCGGGTGACCGGAAACGATCAGCAGCAGCAGCGGGCAGTGGCCATGGCCATCAAGAATGCTCGTGAAATGGCCCTGCTGCCATACGCCAATCGGGTCACCACACAGCGCAGCTCGCGGCCGGACCGTGGTAACCGAGGAGAGGGTCGTCCACCCCGTGGCGAGGACACCGACTTGGCGCCGTTGGCTGAGGTTGTCGACGCGACGCCGGACGTTGAGGAGGTAGACGCATGATCAAGGTCATCCTTCGAGACACCGTGCGCGGGTTGGGTAAGCGGGGGGAACTGGTCGAGGTGAGTGACGGGTATGCCCGGAACTATCTGCTGCCGCAGGGTCTGGCGATGCGTTCCTCGGCTGGCGCCGAGACTCAAGCGGCCACGATGCGTTCGTCCCGGGACGTCAAAGATGCGCGCAATCGCGCCGCGGCCGAAGAGATTGCCAAGCGTCTCGCACCCACGGTGATCAAGATCGAGGCCCGGGTCGGTAGCGAAGGTCGGCTGTTCGGTTCCGTCTCGGAGGCTGATGTAGTCGAGGCGATCTACCTTCAGACTGGCCTTGAGGTCGATCGGCGGACCATTGCCATGCACGAGCATCTGAAAACCGTGGGCATGCATTCGGTTCCGGCTCACCTGCACAGCGACGTACAGATCTTCCTGCAGGTCGACGTAGTCGCTCGCTGAGCAGACTGCATCGAGGTCACCGTCGGACGCGCGATTGCGTCGCCCACCAGGCGGCGCAATCGCTCTGTCCCCAGGATGGGGCTATTTACACAGTGTTATCCACAGAAGTTTCCCACCTTTCCCCTGGATATCCACAGCCCATGTCGCCCAAGGTGTGATGATCATGGTGCCTCCCCCTACCGGTGAGCTGGGTCGAACATCGGCCCGGGTAACGCCGCACAACTTGCAAGCGGAGGAGTCTCTCCTCGGTGCCATGTTGTTGTCGCGAGACGCCATCGCCACCGCGACGGAGACCGTGCGGCCTGAGCACTTCTACAAGCCGGCGCATGCGCATGTCTTTGATGCGATCGCCACGCTGTACAGCGCCGGAGAACCAGCCGATCCGATAACCGTGGCCGATGAGCTCAACCGTGCCGGGTTGCTCGATGCGATTGGCGGCCCCGGCACTCTGATTGCTTTGCAGGCATCGGCTCCGGCCATCTCCAATGCCCGTCGTCATGGCGAGATCATCGAGGAATTGGCGCTGTTGCGTTCGATGATCAACACCGCCAGCGAGATCGCTGAGTTGGGATACTCGCTGCCCGACGATGTGGCCAAAGCGGTCGATCAGGCCGAGTCGATGATCTTCAACCTGGCCCAACACCGAGTGACGAGCAGTACCGTCTCGGTTCATGAACTGCTAGGCGAGACCCTCGATCGTCTCGAACAGCTCTACGAGCGAGGGGAGTCGATCACCGGCACACCGACCGGCTATGTGGATCTCGACGAGATCTTGTCCGGCCTTCAACCCAATGCCCTGGTGGTGGTCGGAGCCCGACCGGCGATGGGCAAGACGAGCTTCGCTCTCGGTATGGCCGCTCACGGTGCCCTGGCCTCGCGCAAGCCGTCGCTGGTCTTCTCCTTGGAGATGAGTCGGCTCGAGATCACTCAGCGCCTGCTTTCATCGGAAGCCAGGGTGGATGCGACCCGGATGCGTACCGGCAAGCTTTCCGAGTCCGACTGGGAGAAGTTGGGCCGTGCGGTCGGGCCGCTTGCCGAAGCGCCGATCTGGATTGACGACAATCCCAATGTGACCGTCATGGAGATTCGCTCCAAGGCGCGCAAGCTCAAATCGCAGGTGGGCTCGCTCGGGATGGTCATTGTGGACTACGTACAGCTCATGACCGGCCGGTCCGGTGCCGAGTCTCGTCAGGTCGAGGTGGCGGAGATCAGCCGTGGACTGAAGATCCTGGCGCGTGAGATCGAGGCTCCCGTGGTGGCACTAGCGCAGCTCAACCGGGGCCTTGAGCAGAGGGCGGATAAGCGGCCGATGCTGTCGGACCTGCGCGAGAGCGGTTCGCTTGAGCAAGATGCCGACGTGGTGATGTTCTTGTACCGCGACGAGGTGTATCACCATGACACCCAGGATCAAGGCGTCGCTGAGGTCATCGTTGCCAAGCACCGCTCCGGACCCACCGGCACGGTGCGACTGGCGTTTCTCGGTCAGTACACGAAGTTCGCCAATATGGCACGCAACCCTTGACGGGTCGGATCGGGCGCCTGTTGGGGCCCGGCCGAGTCAGCCGGACGACCCGGGGGCACTTCGGACCCGATATGGGTCAACGCTCTACGATGAGCGTCCATGGGGGAAGGGACATCTCGGGGATCAGACTCGAATTGCGTACCCACCTCACTGCTGACCGACCACTATGAGCTGACGATGGTCGACGCCGCGTTGCGTTCCGGGGTGGCGCAGCATCGAGCGGTGTTCGAATGTTTCACCCGGCGACTGCCATCGGGGCGTCGTTACGGCGTCGTCGCGGGCACCGATCGGCTACTTGACGCGGTCGAAGCGTTCCGCTTCGACGAGGTCCAACTAGCGTGGTTGGCGAGTCAGAGCTTCTTGCATTCTGCGACGCTCGAGTGGTTGGCCTCCTATCGGTTCGGAGGCGACATCACCGGCTATGCGGAGGGTGAGCTGTATGTCGCGGATTCACCGATTCTCACGGTGGAGGCGACCTTCGCCGAGGCGGTAGTGCTCGAGACGGTGGTCTTGTCGATCCTCAACCATGATTGTTCGGTGGCCGCCGCGGCCGCCCGCATGGTCATCGCGGCCGCTGGCCGCCCTCTCATCGAGGCGGGAAGTCGCCGGACATCGGAGCACGCCGGCCCGGCCGCCGCCCGGGCCGCATACCTGGCCGGTTTCGCCGCCACCTCCAATCTCGAGGCCGGGCGACGTTGGGGTGTGCCAACCGGGGGAACCGCGTCCCATGCCTTCATCTTGGCTCATGCCGACGAACGGGCGGCGTTCGAGGCGCAGCTCGCCATGACTGGGCCAGCAACCACGTTGTTGGTCGACACCTTCGATGTGGAGAGCGGCATTCGACAGGCGGTGGCGAGCGCGGGTCCAACTCTGGGTGCAATCCGCATCGACTCGGGTGATTTGGGGGCGATTTCGCGACGCGCTCGGGCGCTGCTCGACGAGCTTGGGGCCACCGGCACCCAGATTGTGCTCTCCGGCGACCTCGATGAGTGGAGCATCGACGAACTGGTTCGTGGGGGTGCCCCGGTCGACCGAATGCTGGTAGGTACCCAGTTGGTAACCGGATCGGGCGCACCTGCCGCAGGCCTGGTCTACAAGCTGGTAGCGATGGCTGAGCATCCCGGCGCGGATTCGCCGTTGCATCCGGTGGCCAAGCAGTCAACAGGAAAGGCAACCCACGGGGGCCGTAAGGCGGCCGGCCGACGGCTCGATCACTCTGGGCTGGCGGTGGAGGAGTTGGTGCTACAGGACGGCGGTGCAGGCGAAATCGAACGGGCGGACGTGCGGCCCCTGCAGCGCCGCTTTGTTAGGCACGGAGAAGTCTTGTGCCGGCCAACCCTGGCCCAGGCGCGGGCCCATCACGAGCTTGTCAAGGACGAGCTTTCGGCCCAGGCGCGGACCTTGAGTGCAGGAGCGCCCTTCCTCGCCGTGCGGACCTGAACCTCGGGCCTGCCATGGCGGGCCAAACGGAACGTCCGTGCCTAGGCTTCCGGGTCGATGGGCGAACTATTGGGGCCTGACTTCTTGCCGTTTCTCCTCCTCGCACTCTCGGGGGCATTGGTGATCGGCAATGCACTCGCGCTGGTGCGGCCCCCACCGACGAGTGCTGACCAGGCCAGCCCGCACCGGCCGTCGCTCCGACGCAGCCTCACCATGATCGCGTTGGGCTCAGTGGTGTCGGTCTGGACGATTGCCTCGCTGGTGGGCTGAGCACGGGAAGCGGAAGGTCACCGGCGGTTGGTTGCCAGGAGGATGCGCAGGTCGTGAGCCATCGACCCTGCACTGGTGCCGAAGGGCCACTGGACCGCGACCACACCTTGGTCAGTGACGATTGAGGTCGTGGCGGAGTGCTCCGCGGCCACACCGTGTGCGGTGTGCACGAGCGCGGAACTTGCGAGGAAGGCCGCTTGGACCCGGGCCAGGGATTCGGTGTGGGTGCTGCGCAGTGCGACGCGGTGCTCCGCGTCGAAGAAGCTACTGAGATAGCTGTCGAGCAACTCGGGGGCGTCCCGGTCCGGGTCCACGGTGACCAGGGCCACGGTGACGCGTCCGGCGTCGTCGGCGTCGAGTTCGCTGAGCGCGACCTTGAGCGTGGCCAACGTGGTGGGACAAAGGTCCGGGCATTGGGTGTAACCGAAATAGACCGCGAGCAGAGCCCCCGGTGGGGCGATGAACGTGAACGCTTCGCCGTTGCTTGCCCGAGGAAGCTGTTGGTCCGCTACGACCAACGGCGGTTGGGCGATGGCCCCATCGAGCGCCGGCGGACCACCAGACCCTCCGCAGGCGCTCAGCAGGATCAGCCCGATGGCCAGGATCGGGCGGATGGAATGATCGTGCACCCGGCCATTGTGGCCCGGGCGCGCAGCACGAGCAGCTTCGTCTCAACGTGCAGGTCGCGAAGCTCAGGCCGCGTGGTTCGAGTGCCAGCCGGAGCGAAGCGGCAAGTCGGGCGAGGTTCGAACGGTTGGTTGGTCGGGATTCGGAGATCTCTATCCTCGGCTTGACTGGCCTCCGGGTGCGGTTCACGGCCCTATCGGCCGGTCAGGGCACTTTCCTTTGCGGGTCGGTTGGTGTCGCCAAAGCGAGCCGCGACGCGGGCACCCTTTCACGATGAGCGCAGCTGATCGAGCAGGCGTCGCTCGCGCTTGGTTGGTCGGCCGCTGCCCCGGTCTCGAATGAACGCTTGGGCGTCACCCTCAGTACGCAGGACAGGCGGGCTGTGGTCTACCAGGCAGGTGGCGGCGATTGGAGGTCCAACCCGTTGGTCGATGAGTTGCACTACCTCAATGATGCGGGTGCGGTCCCCGACGCGGGCCTTGACGCGATCCCCGACGCGCACGACGGTGGCGGCCTTGGCCGGTTGGTCGTTCACGCTGACCTGGCCGCCACGACAAGCCGCCGTTGCCGCGGAGCGTGTCTTGAACAGACGGACCGCCCACAGCCAGCGGTCAACTCGGATGCTGTCAGGCGCCTGCATTGCACTCCAACGCTTGCATTGTGGCTACCCTCCCTGCGGTAGTCGCATTGTCGCGCAATGCAATCGTCTCGGACCGCTTGGCCGTCCGACCACGTCCTTTCGTGCCGTTCAGTGCTACGCGCCGGCGTGGCCGCGGGTCCCTCCAAGCCAGGAGCTTCGACAGATGTTCTCAACATGCCTGCCACGCTGCACGTCAACGGTCTAACCGTTCGTCGCGAGCCGCAACTGGTGCTTGACGCGGTCAGCTTCATCGCGGCCCCGCGGCATCGCATTGGTCTGGTTGGACCCAACGGAGTGGGGAAGTCCACCCTGCTCGGAGCCCTGGCTGGACTGGTGGAGATCGAGTCCGGGACGGTGAAGTTGCAGCCGAACGACGCGTTGGTCGGATGGCTTCCCCAGGAGACGGAGCGTCGGCCCGGGGAGACGGTGGTGGCCTTCCTGGTCCGCCGTTGCGGGGTGGATGTGGCCGATGCCGAGCTGCAAGCGGCCGCCGCGGCGCTGGCTTCGGCCAGTCCTGGCGCCGAGGATCGTTACAGCGACGCTCTCGAGCGGTGGCTGCTCGTCGGAGCGGCCGACTTCGAGGCCCGCACCGCGGAGATCTGGCATGGGCTTGGCCTCGCCGAGCGGTTGTTAACGGCCCCCATGGCATCGCTGTCAGGGGGCGAGGCCGCTCGGGCCGGCCTGTGCGCCCTGATCCTGAGCCGCTACGACCTGTACCTGCTCGATGAGCCAACCAACGACCTCGATCTGGATGGGTTGGACCGCTTGGAGCGGTGGGTGAGCGAGCTTGATGCGGCGGTCGTGGTGGTCAGTCACGACCGCACCTTCCTGGCCAACGTGGTCACCGACGTCGTCGAACTCGACGAGTTCAGCCGTCGGGCTAACTGGTTCGCCGGAGGTTGGGAGAGTTATCTCGAAGAACGTTCGATTCTGCGGCGTCACGATCAGGAACGGTTCGAGGAGTACGACACCAAACGGCGGGGGCTACAAAGCCGGGCCGAGCGCGAACGAAACTGGGCTACCCAGGGCGTGGCAAAAGCGAAGCGGAAGCCCACCGACGGCGACAAGTCGGCCCGGCAGTTCAAGATCAACCAGACCGAACAGCTAGCCGGGCGGGCAGCGAGGACCCAAAAAGCGATGGAGCGGCTGGATGTCGTCACGCCGCCGCGCGAGTCATGGCAGCTCCGACTGTCCGTCGGGTCGCCCGGCCGTAGTGGCGACGTGGTCGCTCGGCTTTCGGGCGTTGTGGTGGATCACGGTGCCTTCGTGCTTGGCCCGATCGACCTGGAGATCGGATTCGGTGAGCGCATCGCGGTGCTCGGTGCCAATGGGAGTGGTAAATCCACCTTGATCGAGACCATTTTGGGACGGACCAATGTGCGCGAGGGTGATCGTCAACTCGGCCCATCGGTGGTGATTGGGGAGATCGGCCAGGCTCGCCGCCAACTCCACGGCTCGGAAACCTTCCTGCGCGACTTCACCGATGTCACCGGGCTGAGCATTTCTGAGGCTCGGACCTTGGTGGCAAAGTTTGGACTGGGAGCGGATCACGTGCTGCGTCCGACGCAAACATTTTCGCCCGGGGAACGGACCAGGGCGGCGCTGGCTCTACTGATGGCCAATGGCGCCAATTGTCTGGTTCTTGACGAACCGACCAACCATCTCGATCTGCCGGCGATCGAACAACTTGAGGCGGCGCTGGCCGAGTTCAATGGCACGGTGATCTTGGTGAGCCACGACCGAACGTTGCTCGCCACGGTGGCTATGACCCGGACTATTCGGCTCGCCGATGGGCGGATTGTGGTTGACCACGCGGTCTGACCTGCCCGCTAGGCGGTTCTCCGCCAGCTCAATCAGTCACGGAGAGTGGTCGGCGAAGAAAAAAAACCGGGATGGATCAAAACATCCTGTGCTCCGTATCGCGGGGAGGGGTGGCTGCCTCCGTATCTTGGATACCCGTGCGTAGCGCCAAAGACTTTTTCAGACCCCTCGCTGTCGGAGCTCCGGCCCCCTGGCGCGAGATCCCGATTCGGCCCTCGCGGATGATTCATTTCTTTCCGGCCTCCAACGCCAAGATGCTGGCCAAGCTGCCCGACATGGCCCCCACGGTGGACGTGTTGCTAGCGAACCTCGAGGACGGGGTGCCCGCCGCGGACAAGGCTGCCGCCCGGGCAGGTCTCGTTACGGTCGCCCAAACGGTCGATTTCGGGGAGACTCAGTTCTGGACCCGAGTCAATTCCCTCGACTCGCCTTGGGGACTCGACGACCTTGTCGCCGCAGTGACCGAGGCAGGCCACAAACTCGACGTCATCATGATCCCCAAGGTCGAAGGGGCCGAGGACATCCACTACGTGGACCGTCTGCTGGCACAACTCGAAGCAAAAGCGGGCCTGACCCGGCCTTTGATGATCCATGCCATCCTCGAGACAGCTCGGGGTGTGGCCAACGTGGAGGAAATCTGCGCCGCCTCGCCTCGTATGCAGGGCCTGTCACTCGGCCCCGCCGATCTCGCCGCGAACCGGCGTATGAAGACCACCCGCGTTGGGGGCGGTCACCCGGGCTACCTCGTGCGCGAGGACTCCGATCCGGCGAAACCTGGCGCAGCCCGTGCCGTGCACCAGCAGGATCTTTGGCATTACACGCTGGCTCGCATGGTCGATGCATGCGTCGCCAACTCCATCTTGCCGTTCTATGGCCCCTTCGGCGACATCAAGGACGTCGTGGCCTGCGAGGATCAGTTCCGCAACGCCTACCTGCTGGGATGTGTCGGCGCATGGAGCCTTCACCCGGTGCAGATCGACATCGCCAAACGGGTGTTCTCTCCCGACCCCGCTGATGTGGCCCATGCGCTTCGGGTTATCGAGGCCATGGGCGACGGGACCGGCGCCATCATGCTTGACGGCAAGATGGAAGACGACGCCTCGTGCAAGCAGTGCCACGTCATTGTGGCACTCGCCCGCGACCTTGCGGCCCGTGACCCCGAGTTGGCCGCTACCTACGGCTTCTGAGCGAGAGGACTGCATGATGACCGAGGACCTGCGTCCACGCCGTTCGGTGTTGTACATGCCGGCGGCCAACGCTCGCGCGCTGGAAAAGGCACGCGACCTTCCCGCTGACGCGTTGATCTTCGACCTTGAAGACGCCGTCGCCCCCGACGCCAAGGCGTTGGCCCGTGAGCAGGCCGCGGATGCGGTGCGCTCAGGCAGCTATGGCAACAAGGAACTCACCATTCGTTGCAATGGCCTGGACACCCCTTGGGGGGCCGAGGATCTCGCGGTTGCGGCGGCCGCCGGCCCTTCCGCGGTTGTTATTCCCAAGGTGTCGGGGCCGGGCGCACTGGCCGAGGTCGCCAAGCGACTCGAGGCGGCCGGGGCTCCCGATCACACCAGGATCTGGGCCATGGTCGAGACGCCAGAGGCGTTGTTCAACGTCCGACAGATCGCTGGTTTCGAGCGAGTCGCGATGCTGGTCATGGGAACCAACGATCTGGCCAAGGAACTGCGGGCTCAACAGGTTCCAGGCCGAGCGCCACTGTTGGCTCACCTCTCGGTCGCGCTGCTGGCGGCACGAGAGGCGGGCAAGGCCATCGTCGACGGGGTGTTCAACGACGTGCGCGATGCCCAAGGTTTTGCGGCCGAGGCTCGCCAAGGCTTCGAAATGGGCTTCGACGGCAAGACGCTGATCCACCCCAGCCAAGTCGAGCCGACTAACCACCTGTGGGCACCAGGAGACGACGCCATTGACTATGCCCGCCGGGTGATCGAAGCCTTCGAGGAGGCGGTCGCCGAGGGCCGCGGAGTGGCTACTGTCGATGGCCGGATGATCGAGAACCTGCACGTCGACAACGCCCGTCGTACGCTCGCCGTGGCCGAGGCCATCGCCTCCCTGCGCTGATTGTTCGGCCCCATCTCGACCCCGATTTCGAAGGGTGGCCGGGCTAACGTGGCCCGGGTGCAGCAGCCCTTTGACGATCGTGCATCCCTCCAATCCCTCCAGTCGGCCACGGTGGCCGATGTCGCACGGGCGGGCCATGCAGTGATCGATGAGATCGAGCGAGCAGTGGTCGGCAAGCGGTCGATGCTCGAGTTGGTCCTGGTCGGCCTGCTTGCCGAAGGCCATGTCTTGATCGAGGACGTGCCCGGCGTGGCCAAGACCTTGACGGCGCGTAGCTTCGCTTCGGTCCTCAGCCTCAATTTCTCCCGGGTACAGTTCACGCCCGACCTGATTCCGTCGGACATCACCGGTTCCGCGGTGCCCGACGGCCGGGGCGCGTTGCACTTCCAGCCGGGCCCCATTTTCGCGAACCTCGTTCTCGGCGATGAGATCAATCGGGCCCCCCCCAAGACGCAGGCCGCAGTGCTCGAAGCTATGGAAGAGCGCCAGGTCACCGTCGACGGTGTGTCTCATCCGCTGCCCGCCCCGTTCTTGGTGATGGCGACCCAGAACCCGCTGGAGTCCGAGGGCACCTATCCGCTGCCCGAGGCGCAGCTCGACCGGTTCTTGCTTCGGGTGTCGGTCGGCTACCCCGACGCGGCGGCCGAAGTAGACCTGTTGCGCCGCCGGGTGCAGCGGAAACGGAACCAGGTTGATCTCCAGCCCCAGCTCGATGCGGACTCCGTTCGTGCGTTACAGGCGGCGGTGGAGACGGTGCACGTGGCCGAGGACCTGTTGACCTACGTGGTGGCCTTGGTGACGGCCACCCGCACCGACGGCCGGACGGAGGCGGGTGCTAGCCCGCGCGCCGCGTTGGCGCTCGTCGCGGCCGCCCGAGCCAAAGCGGCGCTCGCCGGACGGACATTTGTAATCCCTGACGACGTGAAACAGCTCGCGGTGGCGACGCTGGCCCATCGCCTGGTGCTGCGACCTGACGCCTGGATCCGAGGAATCACCCAGACGGTGGTGGTGGCGGACTGCTTGGGTTCGGTGCCGACACCGGCCACCCTCACCGAGGCCGATCGAGCGGCGGCCGGGGTGGCCGCGGCGGCCGAGGCGGGCCAGCCCGGGTGAACCGAGCCACCTCGGTTCGCTTTGCGGGGCTGGTACTCGTTGGACTGGCCGCGGGCATCGGTGCCGTTGTCTTGCACCGGCCGGCCCTCGCGGTCGCCGCGACGGCGCTGATCGCCATTCCGGCGCTGGCGCTGGCGAGCTGGCGCTGGCCGGAGCTCGACGTCGAGGCGCGGGTGTCCTCGGCTCGCTTGGTCGAGGGTGATAGCTGCACCATCGTGCTGGAGATCGCCACGGACAGCGCGGTGGCGTGGCTCGACGTGGAGATCGACCTTGGTGTCGGTTTGCGCAGCGGTGATGGCTTGTTGCGCCGGGTCGTGGCGCTGGGCTCGGGGACCGCAGTTGCGGTCACCTTTCCGGTAGTGCCCACGACCTGGGGGGTACTGGCGGCTGGCCGGTACCGAATCGTGGCTCGGGACCGCTTTGGACTGTTCTCGTGCAGCACGATCCAGACGATCGACCAGGTTTTACGCGTCTACCCGAGTGAGGCCCGGTTGCAGGGAATGGCGCAACCGGCCCGGACGGTCGCCACCCTGGGCGCCCATCTGTCCCACAGCCGCGGGGACGGCTGTGAGTATGCCGATGTCCGGGCCTGGCGGCCAGGAGATCGCATGCGAACGGTCAACTGGCGGGTTTCGGCTCGTCGAGGTGGGCCGTGGGTGACCGAGCGCCATCCGGACCGCGCGGCAGAAGTTGTCGTCTTGGTCGATGACACGGCGGCACTCGGCCCGGCGGGGGACACCACCTTGCGCCGGGCGGTGCAGGCGGCGATGGCGCTCAGCGAAGGGCATCTCGCCGCTCAGGATCGCGTCGGCCTACTGGCGCCAGGCGCTCCGCTGCGATGGGTGCGTCCACGTTCCGGTGTCCGCCAGCTGTACGCCATCGTGGACACCTTGCTGGACTGCCGCTTGGCCCGCATCAATGGGATTGGCAGGCAGGGTTCGTTGCTGTTGGGTGGTCTGCGCCCGGGCACGACCATTGTGGCTCTGACGGTGCTGGCCGAACCTCGCGTCGTGGAGGTGTTGGTTGATCTTCGCCGACATGGTCACCACGTGATAATGGTCGAGCCCGACCACGACGTGGACCCCATGGCGTCATCGACCGTGACGACGGAGGCGTTGGCCCGCCGCTTGTGGGACCTTGAACGATCTGCCCGGCGGGAGCGGCTGCGGGACGCGGGCGTGGTGACGCTGCAATGGGATGGCGCGGTGCCCTTGGGCGCGCTGCTGAGCCGGGCGTCGGTGTTCTCCGGTGGCCGCCGGTGACGATACTGGCCCAAATCGAGGCCGTGGTCGTGGTGGCGGCGTTGCTGTGCGGAGCGGGCGCGGTGGCCGCACGCCGGCAGGGTTGGACCGTCGCCGCGTACGGCCTGGGGACCTTGGCCCTGGTCGGGGAGGCCTGGCGCCATGGTGCCGACGAGCGACTGTGGGTGCTGGGAGCGGTCCCGCTGCTGCTGGCCCTCGGCGAAGGGTTCCGAGTGACGACGGATGCCCGCCCGCGCGGGACCAGGGTGAGCATCGATGCCGCCGTCTACCGCCAAGTTGGCCTGGGGTTCGCTTTGGTGGTGGCCGTGGTGGTGGCGTCGGCCGGTGCGGTGCTCGCCCTGCCGGTGGCGACGGACGGCGCTGAGGTTGCGCTGTCTCCGTTGTTGCTGCCGGTGGGCCTTTTCCTGCTTGGGTTAGGTGTGGTCGGGTTGGCAGTTGGACTTGGGCGGGTGGGGCGTTACCGCCAGGTGGCCCGCCGCGGCGCGGCGTTGGTGCTGACGGTGATGGTGGTCTTAGTCGGTGCGGCACTGGTGGTGGGTGCGGCAGGTTTAGCCCGCGTGGACTCAGCCTCCGACTCGGCGGTTCATCTGCTGTCCACAGGGCCGGGTTCGGGCCAGGCCGAGCCGGGGGGATTCGCGGACGATGCCCCGTCGAAGGCTCACGTCGTGCGGGAACCGACACGGCTGAGTTGGTGGATGAGCCCCCTCATCCTGGTGGGCCTCATCGTGCTGATAGTGGTCCTCGGCCGTCGAGAACAGTTGTACCCGCCCGATGACCTGCAGCCCGACCGGCTGGTACGCGGCGGCCCCGGCCCGGCGTTGGACGGAGCGACCCACATCGACGTCATCGATCGTAATGTCACGTTGGCCAACCTCGAGGAAGCCCTGATCGGCTTGCGGGCCGATACCGATCCGCGGGTCGCGGTTCGGCTGGCGTATGCCACGGTGGCCCGCGGTTTCGGACGGCAGGAACTCGGTCGGCGCCTGGCGGAAACCGAAGGTGAGTACCTGACCAGGGCCTTTGTGGCTTTGGGTGCCGGCGGGGAAGCACTGCGTCGCCTGACTGAGCTGTTCTCCGTCGCCCGGTTCTCCGATGATCCGGTGGATGAGGCCATGCGGGAAGAGGCCCTGACGGCCTTGGAGCAGGTTCGCGCCCAGGTTTCATCGGCTCGTCTGGATGGGAGCACCCAAGCGTGAGGATCTTGGCGCTCGTTGCCGCCGCAGTAGCGATGGTCGGGGTGCTGGCCGCGCTGCAGATCTTTGCCCGCCAGGCGCAACGGCTACCGCTCGAGGCATTTCTTCGCCCGTTGACTGCGGTCGACCGGTCGGGTCGGTCGCCACGGCCACCGGAACTGGTCCAGCTGGAGGGTTTGGTCGCCGACGCGGCTCAGGGTGACCCTGTCGCTTCGGCGCGCCTCGCGCTGCGGCTGCGCGCCGTTGGCGTAGACCCGGGCCCGACTCGCGATGCGTTCGGTGTCCTCGCTGCGCTGCGTCGGATCGAAGCCGGTCCCTAGGACCGTGGCCGGTGGAGCGGGTGACGGGAATCGAACCCGCGCTGTCAGCTTGGGAAGCTGATGTTCTGCCATTGAACTACACCCGCAGCGAGCGCTGAGCGTAGCGCGTGGCGTGTCGGGTCACCTAGGTCGGGGCCGCCGCGGTGACCTAACCTGGAGCGGTGATCCTCTCCGATCGGACCTTGCGGGAAGAACTCGATGCAGGGCGCATCGTGATTGATCCGCTGGGCCCCAATGCCATTCAACCGTCCTCGGTCGACCTGCGCTTGGACTCGTCGTTCCTGGTGTTCCGGAACTACACGAGAGGGCTCATCGATGTCCGCGAGGATCTGTCCGATCTCACCGAGCTGGTCGAGGTTGAACCCGACGAGCCGTTCATCCTGCATCCCGGCGAGTTCGTGTTGGGTTCCACGCTGGAGCGAGTGGTGGTGCCCATTGATCTGGTGGCACGGCTGGAAGGTAAGTCCAGCCTGGGTCGGCTCGGCCTGCTCATCCACTCCACCGCGGGCTTCGTTGACGCCGGCTGGGACGGCCAGCTGACGCTGGAACTGTCCAACGTGGCCAACCTGCCCATCACGCTCTACCCGTCGATGAAGATCGGTCAGATCAGCTTCATCCGGATGACGACCCCCGCCGACATCCCCTACGGGTCAGCGCAGGTCGGATCCAAGTACCAGAACCAGCGTGGTCCCCGGCCGAGCCGGTACTGGGAGAACTTCGGCCGTTCCTGAGTGCGGTCTCGGACACCTTTGGACGGTCCGACGTTGGCGGGGCTCAGTCGCCGAACAGTTCCGCTTCCGCCGCGGCGACCTCCTGAATGAAGGTCGGTGCTCCCGCTCGCATGGCTTCGCCGCGTTCGATGGCCTCGAGGAGGTGCATGGAGATGTCGGCCACGCGGACCTCGTCCTCCTCTTTGCCCGCCGCCTTTACCCCGTCGTCCAGCATCACGTAGCAGAACGGGCAGGCGGTCGCGACCCGGGTTGCACCCGTGGCGATGAGTTCCTGGGCCCGCTCGTCGTTGACCTTCTTGCCGATGGATTCTTCCATCCACATGCGACCACCACCGGCGCCACAGCACATGGCTTTGGTGCCGTTGCGTTCTGCTTCGACTACCTGCACGCCGGCCAATGAGCCGATGACTCGCCGCGGTGCCTCGTAGATGTCGTTGTGGCGGCCGAGGTAACACGAGTCGTGGTAAACGACCCGCTCGTCGAGGCGGGCCCCGCTCAGATCGAGCCGACCGTCCGCGACCAGGGTCTCGAGGAACTGGCTGTGGTGGACCACCTCGTAGTTGCCGCCGAGTTGGGGGTATTCGTTGCGCATGGTGTTGAAGCAGTGTGGGCACTGCGTGATGATCTTGCGTACGCCCATGCCGTTGAGGTTGGCGACGTTCTGCTTGGCGAGCATTTGGAACAGGTACTCGTTGCCCGAACGGCGAGCGGGGTCGCCGGTGCACATCTCGGACGGGCCGAGGATGGCGAAGTCGATGTTGGCGCGGCGGAGCAACTTGGCGGTCGCCTCGGTCACTCGCTTGTTCTTGTCATCGAAAGATCCCGCGCAGCCGACCCAGTACAAGTACTCGTGCGAGAAGGGGTCGCCGGGATCCACGATCTGCACCCCAGGGACCTTGTCCGCCCAGGCACCGCGGTCCGACTGGGACATCGCCCAGGGGTTGCCCGAGTTCTCCATGGCCCGGTAGGCGGTGCCTAGTTCGGTGGGGAAGTTCGACTCCATCAAAGACAGGTAGCGCCGCATGTCGAGGATCTTGTCGAGGATCTCGATGTTGACCGGGCAGATTTCGTCACACGCCCGGCAGCTCGTGCAGCTCCACAGTTCCTCCGGGGTGATTCGATCGAACATCCAGTTGGCTGGAACGGTGATTTCGGCGTTGACGCCAATGGGGGGCGACACTGCCGGGTCGCCGGTACGGGCCATGACCTCACCGGTCTTCAACACGATTTCACGAGGATCGAGCGGCTTGCCGGTGGCGTGTGCGGGGCACACCGAGGTGCAACGGCCGCACATCGTGCAGGCGTCAGTGTCAAGCAACTGCTTCCAGGTGAAATCCTCGATCGTGGACGCGCCGAAGTGCTCGAGTTCGGTGGTCTCCATGTCCGGCAGGGGCTTCATGGCCCCCTTGGGACGCTCGCGGTCGCGCAGATACATGTTCAGGGGGCTGGTGAAAATGTGCCGCAGCATGGTGGTAGGCAGGATCACCAGGAACGCCATGAAGCTGGCGACGTGGGCCACCCACCAGACCTGGTGCCAGCCCTGAAGCGAACCTGATCCTTCGACCAAAGAGGCCAGCGGGTAGCCGACGAAGGACCAACGCTCGAAGGAGGGCATACCCGTTTCGGCGATGCGGAACATCTCGGTGGCGAACCCGGTCACGCCGATTGCGCCGAACACGGCGAGGATCACGGCGTGTTCGGGCTTGGACTTGATTCGGATCCGGTAGGGACGGACGTTGCGGGGCCCGTAACGGCGGATCGTCGCCCACACGATGCCGGTGAGGAAGCCCAGCCCGGCCAGGTCACCAACGAAGGCGAAACCCTGGTACACCCCACCGTGGAGGAACTTCGCGGCGGAGGGCAACTGATGGTTGATCTCCAGGATGGT
Organism: Ferrithrix thermotolerans DSM 19514; assembly: GCA_945906305.1. Lineage (GTDB taxonomy): Bacteria > Actinomycetota > Acidimicrobiia > Acidimicrobiales > CAIXPF01 > CAIXPF01. The sequence goes on from CAMDQT010000003.1 coordinate 67,278, forward strand.
GGTGACGGCGAGCAGGATGACGAAGTTGAAGTAGATGAGGCTGTGCATGATGCCGGCACCGGGTTCACGCAGCAGGGTCTGCATGTACACACCGGCGCGGAAGTCGGCCAGGCGTCGTTTGACGTTCTTGGGGGTCGTCGCCCGGTTGTCGGGGCGACCCCGCTCCCAGTTCTTGACCCGGTTGGCGAACATCATGGCGCCATAGGCGATCATGAGCGGGATGACGCTGTAAAAGACCAGCTTGAACGCGCTGGGAATGCCTTCGAAAACCTCGCGTTGGACCGAGGAGCCGTCGTGGTGCTTGAGGAAAGCCGAACTCAAGCCGGACGCGGCGGTCACGACGGCGAAGCCGATCCCGATGGTGAGCACGAGGTGACGGGCTTTGAACGGCAAACCCTTCGGTGGGTTGCTGAGCTTGCCGTCCTCGGTCTGTTGGTGCTCTTCGGTCGTGGTGCTCACAGTCGGAAAGGTAGTCCTCCTGCTAGCTCACGGGCGAGCGGCGTCGTCGTGGCAGGCTGGTGGGGTGCAATCCGCCGTGCATGACGCCGTTGTCGAACTGATCGCGGAGCAACAGGCGGCAGGCGAGCATCTCGGTGTTCAGGTGGCCGCGCGTTGGCGTGGCCAGCTCATCGTCGATGTGGCATCGGGCTGGCTCGATCCCGATCGCCGTCGCCCGGTAAATGCCAACAGCCTGTTCTGTTGTTTCTCGGTCAGCAAGGCATTAGCTGCTCGTCGGCTGTGGTCTCTCATCGTCGATCGGCGTCTGGACCCCAAACAGCGGGTGGCGATGTACTGGAAGGGGTTTACGGCACCGGTCACCGTGGCCGAGGTGTTAACCCATCAGGCTGGTCTTCATCGCGTGCCGGAAAACCTCGACGCCGAGTTTCTCCTCGACGCCGCGGCGGGCTTGTCTTGGGTGGCGAAGCTGCTGCCAGCGTGGGCGCCAGGCACGTCGAGCGGGTACCACACGCTTACCTACGGGTGGTTGGTGCGCGGCCTGTACGAGGCTGTAACCGGTGAACCGCTGCCTGCGGTGATCGATCACGACGTGTTTTTTGGCCTCCCTGCCGACCAGGCGTGGCGCGCCGCGACCATCGTCGAGTCAGCCTCGGCCCGTGGTCTTAGCTGGGTCGGTGACCGGGCTCACCCAGCGCGAGAGGCCATGCCTCCGGCGTTCATTCCGGACTGGAACGATCCTCGATTGCGGGCCACGTGTCAGCCGGCGTTTAGCGGCTGGAGTTCGGCCCGGGCCTTGGCCGCCCACGTCGACGCCATTACACCGGCGGAGTACGAACTCGCTCGGGAGCTCTACGTGGACGGGTTGGACCGCGTTTTGGAACTGCCGGTGCGTCGTGGCCTCGGGGTCGAACTCGGTGGCCGCTTCGAGGGTGGGGCCGTCGGAGCGCTGGGTCCCCACGAGCGAGCGTTCGGCCACGGTGGCCATGGTGGCCAGGTCGTGGTGCGCGATCCCGAGGCGGAGCTCACCATTGCGGTGTTGGTCAACCTGCTCGTTGATGCGGACCTCGCCGCGCCCCGTACGACCACGGTGTGCGAATTGATTCGTGGGCTGTGCGACGCTTATTGACCGACAGGGGCTTTCTGGTTGTCGGCAGGAGCGGCGATGCGCAATGCCGCCGGTACCGCTTCGATCCGACACGGCAGCTCGCCCCATGCCTCCCCGTCGGCGCGCATCGAGATCTTGTCCTCGCCGACTGATTGCACGGTTATGGCCGTGGCTCGGTACACCGAGACCGCGGGATGGTTCACATGGGTACCCCGGAAGACCCGGCGGAAGTGGGCCATCAGCTCGAGGCGTCCAACGGCGTCGATCACCGTGATGTCGACCAGGCCATCCGTGGGGTCCGCGGCCGGGCAGATCTGCATGCCGCCGCCGAACGAAGCGGTGTTGCCCACGGCGACGAGCGAGGCGCGCACTCGGTGCTCGATTGCACCTTCAACCCCGTCTGTTTCGAGACGGAGCACCAACTCCGTGGGTGCCAGACGGGGCAGTTCCAGCATCGTGGCGATGCTGTAGCGGCTGGCCCCCCGGGGCCATGACATGGCCTCAGCCCGTTCGTTGACTGCGGCGGCAAAGCCGGTGGTGGCAACGGAGAGGCCCCATGTCGAACCGCGGCGGAGCAGGTCGAGGCACCGGTCGGGGCCGAGCGCCACCCGGGCGGCCTCGCTCGGTTCGCGGGGCAGGCCAAGTGCAGCCGCGAAATCGTTGCCGGTGCCTACGGGGATGATTCCCAGCACGGTGGTGCTACCAGCCACGGCCTGCACGACGTGATGGGCCAGGCCGTCACCGCCGATCACCACAATGCGACCAACCCCAAGGTCGACGGCTGCGGCGGCCTCGGCGCGCAACTCCGCCACGGAGGAGGCACCAACGACGCGTAGGGCGCTGGTCGGACCACTCTGGCGGACCAGCGCGTCGAGGGCCCTGGCGGTGCGGGTGGAGCTGCGGCCCTTGCGCGCCGCGGGGTTGACGAACACAACGGTGTGGCCCGACTCGGTCCCCTGCGTCATGACTGCCGGGAAGCTTTCAAGAACCAGACGCCTGCGCGGCTACTGCCGCCGCCGCGCTTCGGGCAGCTTCGGGGTCTCCGACCACCCGGTCGAGGGGATGCTTCGCGCTCCGCGGTCGCAAGTCGTGGTCCAGCTCGTAGAGCAGCGGCACGCCAGTGGGAAGGTTGAGTTCGGCGATGTCCGTTTCGGAGATCTGGTCGAGGTGTTTCACCAGTGCGCGGAGCGAATTGCCGTGCGCCGCCACCAGCACGGTTCGGCCGGCCCGAAGATCGGGGACGATGGCGTCGAACCAGTAGGGGAGCATCCGGGCCTCGACGTCCTTGAGGCATTCGGTGTCCGGAACGAGATTGGACGGCAGGTCGGCATAACGCGGGTCAAGGGACGGGTGGTAGGCCGAGTCGGCATCCATGGCCGGCGGGGCGATGTCATAGGAGCGGCGCCACAGGTGGACCTGGGCCTCACCGTATCGATCGACGGTTGCCTTTTTGTCCAGCCCGGTGAGGCCTCCGTAATGCCGCTCGTTGAGACGCCAGTGCCGGCGCACCGGGATCCACAGCCGACCGAGCTCCTCCAGCGCCAGGTTGGCGGTGTGGATGGCTCGCAACTGCATGGACGTGTGCAGCACCTCAGGTAGGAGGCCCGCCTCGCGCAAGGCGCTGCCACCCGCTCGGGCTTCGGCCTTACCTTGCTCAGTGAGCTCGACATCGACCCATCCGGTAAAGAGATTCTTGAGGTTCCACGTGCTCTGGCCGTGGCGCATCAAGATCAGCGTTGCCGTGGTTGCAGTCTTTGGAGGCACGCTTCACTCTCGCATCTGGTGCCCCGGCATGACCAGCACGCCACCGTGATGGATCGGACCAGCCCCGAGTGGGAATTAAGTTGAGTCGTTAGCACTTAGGTTTTATGTCTATCTAGTACTGAGTTGAGTTACCGCTCACCACCGTTACGCCGATAGCCTGTTGTCAGTCCGTCAAGTTCAAGGAGATCGATCGATGCCGAAGGCTGTGGGAATCGACCTGGGAACCACCAACTCCGTGGTCTCGGTCCTCGAGGGTGGCGACCCTGTCGTCATCGCCAATGCCGAAGGTTCACGTACCACCCCATCGGTGGTCGCATTTTCAAAGTCGGGCGAGGTCCTCGTCGGGGAGGTCGCGAAGCGCCAAGCGATCACTAACCCCGATCGGACCATCCGGTCGGTGAAGCGCCACATGGGCACCAACTGGACCATTGATATCGACGCCAAGGCGTACACCTCACAGGAGATCAGCGCCAGGACGTTGATGAAGCTCAAGCGTGACGCCGAGGCGTATCTCGGTGACACGGTGACGCAGGCCGTCATCACCGTTCCTGCCTACTTCGACGACGCCCAGCGAACGGCCACCAAGGAGGCAGGCGAGATTGCCGGCCTCGAGGTTTTGCGGATCATCAACGAACCCACCGCCGCGGCGCTGGCGTACGGGCTGGACAAAGATGCCCACGATCAGACGATCCTGGTGTTCGACCTCGGTGGTGGCACCTTTGACGTGTCCGTGCTCGAGATCGGCGAGGGCGTCTTCGAGGTCAAGTCCACCGCCGGGGACACCCGCCTCGGTGGCGACGACTGGGATCAGAAGGTCATCGACTGGTTGGTCAGCAGCTTCAAGGGTGACCATGGCGTCGATCTAGGCAGCGACAAGATGGCCCTTCAGCGGCTCAAGGAGGCGGCTGAGAAGGCCAAGATCGAACTGTCCTCCACCCAGAGCACGCAGATCAACCTGCCCTTCATCACGGCCACAGCCGAGGGCCCGCTGCACCTGGACTTCCCGCTTACCCGGGCCAAGTTCCAGGAAATGACGGCCGACCTGCTCAATCGTTGCCGGATCCCCTTCGAGCAGGCGCTCAAGGACGCCAACCTCAAAGAGGGCGAGCTTTCTCACGTAATTTTGGTTGGCGGCTCCACCCGTATGCCAGCGGTCACCGATCTGGTGGTGAGCCTTACCGGCAACGAGCCGCACAAGGGCGTCAACCCCGACGAGGTCGTGGCCATCGGTGCCGCGGTGCAGGCCGGAGTCCTCAAGGGCGACGTCAAGGACGTGCTTCTGCTCGATGTCACCCCGCTGTCATTGGGCATTGAGACCAAAGGCGGGGTGATGACCAAGCTCATCGAGCGCAACACCACCATTCCTACCCGTCGGACCGAGGTGTTCACTACCGCCGAGGACATGCAGCCTTCGGTGGAGATCCATGTGTTGCAGGGCGAGCGGGAAATGGCGCAGTTCAACAAGACGCTGGGCAAGTTCCAACTGGTAGATCTCCCTCCGGCCCCGAGGGGCATCCCGCAGATCGAGGTCACCTTCGATATCGATGCCAACGGCATCGTGTCGGTGTCGGCCAAAGATCGGGCCACCAACAAAACCCAGTCGATGACCATCACCGGACAGAGTTCCTTGGCCAAAGACGACATCGCCCGGATGGTCCGTGACGCGGAGCAACATGCCGAAGAGGACCGTCGCCTGCGCGAGGAGCAGGAAACACGCAACACCGCGGACACGCTCGTGTACCAGACCCAGAAACTGCTCAAGGACCAGGGAGACAAAATCTCCGGGCCGGAGAAGGACACCGTCGAGACGGCGCTCAGCGAGCTTGAGGCGGCCTTGAAGGGCTCTGACCTCGGTGTCATCAAAGACGGTACCGAAAAGCTGATGAACGCCAGCCAGACCTTCGCCCAGCAGCTCTATGAGCGAGCGGCGGCGGAGCAGGCGGCAGGCAGCGCAAACGCCTCGACGACGGCGGCGGATGACGACGAGGTCGTCGATGCCGAGATCGTGGACGACGAGAAGTAAGCGGCACGCGGCATGAACAATCACGATGAGTCGGACCCACTTGAAGCTGAGGCCGGGGATGGTCTCATAGCGGAGATCGTCGAGGATCTCGATGCGTTCGTGACCGGTGGTACTCCACCACTGGAACTTTCCGTCGAGGAACTCGTCGACGAACTCGAGCGCGTGACGCTCGAGCGCGACGCTCACTTTGATGCCCGGGCCCGCCTGCAGGCCGAGTTCGACAACTACCGCAAGCGGATGGCCGCCCACCAGGCCGATCAGGCCGATCGGGCGGCGGAGAACCTGGTGGGCAAGCTGTTGCCGGTTCTTGATGCCTGCGACGCCGCAGTCGCTCATGCGGTCGAAGGGGTCGAGCCCATAGCGGCGCAGCTCGCGGCGGTTCTCGAACGGGAGGGTCTGCAGGCGATTTTGCCGCTTGAAGAGCCCTTTGATCCGGAGTTCCACGACGCAGTCATGCACGAGGACGGCGACGCAGCCGCACCGACGGTAGCGGCCGTGTTGCGAACTGGCTATGTGTGGAAGAGCCGGGTCATCCGCCCGGCGATGGTGAAGGTGAGGGGCTGAGGCCACCGTGGCAGCTTCTCGGGAGTGGTTCGAGAAGGACTTCTACAAGATCCTCGGGGTAGCGGCTGAGGCCGATCCCAAGGCCATCACGAGCGCGTATCGAAAGCTGGCGCGCCAGTACCACCCCGATGCCAATCCAGGCGACGAGCAGGCGGAGGAGCGATTCAAGGAACTCTCCTCCGCCTACGACGTCCTCGGAGATCCCGAAAAGCGCCAGGAGTACGACGAAGTACGGCCGATGGCGTCCCCCGGCCATCTCTTTGGAGGTGCGGCGGGTGGATTTGGGGGGCGCGGCCACGGGGGATTCCGGGTTCGGACCGACGATGGCGGCGACCTCGGGGACATGTTGTCCGGACTGTTCGGTCCTTCCTCCTCCGGCGGGCGTGACGGCAAGGTCTCCCCGCTTCGTGGCCACGACCTCGAGGCCGAGCTACACCTTTCCTTTCTTGATGCCGTGGTTGGGGCGACCACTGCGGTGAACGTTGTGAGCCTGGTGGGGTGCGCCACTTGCGCTGGTTCGGGGGCGGCGGCGGGTACGACACCGGTGGCCTGCGGGCGTTGCGCCGGCCGAGGCGTGCTCGATGACAACCAAGGGTTTTTCAGTTTCAGCCAGCCCTGCCCATCGTGTCGGGGTAGCGGCAGCGAAGTCACCCATCCCTGTTCCACCTGTTCAGGATCGGGGCTCGAGCGTCGTCCCCGCGAAGTCAGGGTGCGAGTGCCAGCCGGGGTGGAGGACGCGCAGCGGATCCGCTTGACCGGCCGCGGTGAGCCAGGTCGTGCCAGCGCGCCTGCGGGTGACTTACTGGTGACGGTGCACGTCGCCACCCACGAGCAGTTCGGGCGCCGCGGCCGTGACCTGACCGTTACCATGCCCATCAGCTATCCAGAGGCAGTCCTCGGTACTGAACTGGAGGTTCCGGTGCTGACCGGCAACGCGCTCACGCTGCGGGTGCCGGCCGGCACGCGCAGCGGCCGGACGTTTCGGGTGCGGGGCCGGGGTATCGAGAGTCGTCAAGGAATCGGCCATTTGCTGGTGACTGTGGAGATCATCGTGCCCACCAATCCATCTGCCCACGAGCGCAAGCTTCTCGAGGACCTCGCTCGGTTGGGCACGGCGGAATTCGCCGACCGGTCCGAGAGTTAGACCAGCCGCGGCGGGATTCGCCCGTCCTCATTGCCAATTTCGTCGTCCCTGTCCTTCTGCACGCCGTACCCGCCGGAGGTTGCCCCATGATGAACGCCGAGTACCGTCGGCAACGGGCGGTCTATGTGATCTCGGTAGCAGCCGAGTTGGCGGGGATGCATCCTCAGACCCTGCGTATCTACGAACGTAAGGGCTTGCTTGCTCCTGCTCGCACGGGCGGGGGCAGCCGCCGTTACAGCGATGCCGACATCCGCATGTTGCAACGCATCGCAGAGTTGACCAACGAGGGCCTCAACTTGGTCGGGGTGAAGCGGGTGCTGGAGCTAGAAGCGGCGAACGAGTTGCTGCAACAGCAGCTCGAGCAGATGACGGATCGGGTCCGTGTCGCGGTGGCGGACACGCATCGGCAGTATCGCCGCGACCTGGTTCCCTTGCACCAGGCCGTCGAGCCGTTCGGTTGGCGGCCGCCAGGCTCGCTAGCGTAAAGCGTCCCTTGGGCGTGCCCGGAAACGATCTAGGAGGAACCCTGTGCCAGCAACGGTGATCGTCGGTGCTCAGTGGGGCGACGAAGGCAAGGGTCGGTTCACCGACCTGATGAGCAAGGACACCGAGCTTGTGGTGCGCTACCAGGGTGGCCATAACGCCGGGCACACCTTGGTGGTGGACGGGGAGAGCTACGCGCTGCAGTTGGTGCCCTCCGGTGTGCTCTACGAGCACATCACCCCGGTCATCGGCAACGGCGTGGTGGTCGATCCGAGGGTACTCATCAAGGAGATGGACACGCTCGAGCGTCGCGGGGTGTCCACGGCGCGACTCAAGTTGAGCGGCAACGCCCACCTGATCCTCCCCTACCACCAAGAACTCGACGCGGTTTCCGAGCGCTATTTGGGCAAGAACAAGCTCGGTACCACCAAACGGGGCATCGGCCCGGCCTACGCCGACAAGGCGGCGCGGATCGGCCTGCGGGTGCAGGATCTGCTCGATCCATCGATCTTCCGGGCCAAGCTGGACATCGCCCTGCGAGAAAAAAACCAGGTCCTGACCAGGGTGTACAACCGCCTGCCCATCGATGCGGAGGAGATCGCCCGGATCTACCTCGAGGAGTGCCGGCCACGGCTCGAGCCGCATATCGCGGACACGGTCTCGCTCATTCATACGGCGCTTGAGGCCGACAAGTTGGTCCTGCTCGAAGGGGCCCAGGCGACCTTCCTCGATCTCGACCACGGCACGTATCCGTTCGTGACCTCCTCCAATCCCGTTGCCGGTGGGGCGTGTATAGGGGCCGGAATCGGCCCGCGCCACATCACCCGGGTGATCGGCGTGGCCAAGGCGTATGCCACTCGCGTCGGCGCTGGTCCCTTCCCGACCGAGCTCACCGATGCCGTGGGTAATCACCTCGTCGAGGTCGGCCACGAGTACGGCACCAACACCGGCCGGCGACGACGACCGGGCTGGATTGACACGGTCATGCTGCGCCACGCCGTCCGGTTGAACTCCATGTCGGAGTTGGCGATCGCCAAGCTCGATGTGCTCGACGATCTCGATGTGGTGCGGGTGTGCACCGGCTATGAGATCGACGGCAGGGTCCACACGGACCTTCCCTACCACCAATCCGACCTGCATGGTGCCGTGCCGATCTACCAGGACTTCCCTGGGTGGAAGGCCAGCCTGGGCGGGGTGCGCGAGCGGGGTGAACTGCCCCAAGAGGCGGCGGTGTTCCTGGACTTCGTGGCGGCCCAGGTTGGCGTCCCGATCTCGATGGTCGGCGTCGGTCCCGGCCGGGACCAGTACTTCGTGTGGACCTCAGTATGAGCTGGTCATGAGCGTTCCCAACGTCCTCGCCGATCGTTATGCCTCGCCGGAAATGGTGGCGATTTGGTTACCCGAGGCCAAGGTCGCTCTCGAACGCGAGCTGTGGCTGGCGGTCCTGCAGGCGCAGCACGATCTCGGACTGGAGGTGCCGCAAGGCGCCATCGCGGCCTACCGGGCCGTCGTGGACCGTATCGACCTCGATTCCATCCGAGATCGGGAGCGGGTCACCCGCCACGATGTGAAGGCCCGCATCGAGGAGTTCAACGCGTTGGCCGGCTTCGAAGCGGTCCACATTGGGCTCACCTCTCGGGACCTGACCGAGAACGTGGAACAGCTTCAGGTGTTTCGGTCGCTGTCATTGGTGCGTGACCGCTGCATCGCGGTGCTGGCCGGCCTTGCGGCGCGAGCAGACCTGTACCGCGATGTCGTGCTGGCCGCTCGTACCCACAACGTTGCCGCCCAGCCGACAACGATGGGGAAGCGGTTCGCCAACATTGGAGAGGAGCTCTTCACGGCATACGAGCGCCTCGAGAACCTGCTGACCCGTTACCCGATGCGCGGCCTGAAAGGGCCGGTCGGCACGCAGGCCGATCTGCTCAGCCTTTTCGACGGAGACTCAGAGGCGGTCGATGCGCTGGAGCGCAAGGTCTCCGATCACCTTGGTCTGCCCCGTCGCCTCGACGCGGTGGGTCAGGTCTATCCCCGCTCGCTCGACTTCGATGTGGTCACGACGTTGGCCCAGTTGGCCTCCGCTCCGGCCAATCTGGCTCTCGGGATTCGTCTCATGGCCGGCCACGAGCTGGCCACCGAAGGCTTCCGACCTGGTCAGGTCGGGTCCTCGGCCATGCCACACAAGATGAACACGCGCTCGGCCGAACGTATCGGCGGGCTGCTGGCGGTGCTGCGTGGCCATGTCACCATGGCCGGCTCGTTGCTCGGCGATCAGTGGAACGAGGGTGACGTCAGTTGTTCGGTCACGCGCCGGGTGCTGTTGGTCGATGCCTTCCTGGCCGTGGACGGCTTGATCGAGACGACCCTCGAGGTTCTGGGCGATTTTGGCGTGTACCCGGCGATGGTCGATGCGGAATTGCAGCGCTACTTGCCCTTCCTGGCCAGCACACGCGTGATGTTGGCGGCGGTCCGACGTGGCATGGGACGTGAGGCGGCCCATCATTTGGTCGGCGATCATGCGGTGGCAGTGGCCCGCGAGATGCGCGACGCCGGTGCGCCCAACGATCTGCTCGACCGTCTGGGCGCGGACGAGCGCTTCCCCTTTGATCGCTCCGAGTTGGTTGCACTGCTCGCCGATCATCAGCAGTTCGTGGGTCGGTCCGGCGCGCAGGTCGACACCTTCGTCGCTCGCGTTGCGTCGCTGAGTAGCAGCCATGCCGCTGTGGCCGGCTATCGGGGCCGGCCAACGTTGTGAGCGAGTCGTAGGCCTAGGCCAGCTTGAAACCGGTTGGAAAACCACAACCGCGGGCCGTGGTGGCGGCCCGCAGTTGATTTCGGACGTTGTCCGTATGGTGGTCGGGACCGGCGTCGATCCGGTGACCCCGCGCTTTTCAGGCGCGTGCTCTGCCTACTGAGCTACCCGACCAGGGTCGCCTCCCGCCCGGTTGGGCGGGAGACTGGCGGTCCCGACGGGATTTGAACCCGCGGCCTCCGGCTTGACAGGCCGGCGTGCACTCCAAACTGCACCACGGGACCATGAGGGCTCGGTGAGTATAGCCCACCAAGTTTGGATTTGGCACCCCCAACGGGATTCGAACCCGTGTTGCCGCCTTGAAAGGGCGGCGTCCTAGGCCACTGGACGATGGGGGCCGGACGGTCCGCAAAGCTAGCAGGACGTCTGGTGTTGTACCCCAGCGAGACCCCCCGGCTACAACCTGGTGGCGTCGATGATGAGGGCCAAGACACCGGTCAGCCAGTGATAGATCAATCGCTGTTGAAATTCGGAGTATTCGGGGTCTTCGGGGTCTTCGGGTCCTTCAAGGTCGTCGGGGTCGTCCTCGCCGATCTCGAGTCGGGTACCGAGAACGAGCCGAAGCTGGTTGATGGTGGTCATCCAGGCCTGAAGTTCGTGGTCGGTGAGCGAGGTAGAACCCACCGTGGCCTGCATGGTGTCGATGGCTGCGAGCCGGCCATCGATGAGCTCATGGCGAGCGAGAATCTGGTACTCGGCATCGCGTTGGGCGTCATTGGGGTATGCGGTGGGGAAAAGTCGCCGCAGGCCGGGGTCGGACGCGTCGTGGGTGAGCACGTCGCGCAATTCCGTGGTGAGGAGTTGCAATAGCGCCCGTTCGTCGGGGCCGAGGTTGACTTCGACTCGTTTCCCGGTGCGGCGGATAGGTGGCTTGGGGCGGAAGAACACGAGGGTCAATCCTGCTGCATCGTGGCCCACAGGCCATGTTCGTGAAGCCGGAACACATCGAGTTCTGCTTTGTCCCGCGGGCCGGAGGACACCACCGCTCGGCCTTGGAGATGGACGTCCATCATGAGCCGCTCGGCCTTCTCCTTACTGAAGCCGAACAACTTCTGCAGGACGAAGGTGACGTACTGCATCAAGTTGATCGGATCGTTCCACACGATCACGACCCAGGGTTTTTCCTGATCCACCACCACATCGGTGGTGGGTTCGTCGAGTTCGGCGGGACTGCTCGGTCCAGCCATCGACCAGAGCCGAACTCCCATGGAGGGCATGACGGCCTGATGCCGTGCGGAGAGGCTCGAGGCGTGGCGGGTCACTTCGGCGAGAATACCGGCCGCGAGCTTTCGCCGGTGAGGGTCGTGGCGGAGTGGACCTTCAGTACGAGGGCGACCACCGCGCAACACACCAGGGTTGAACCCAGCACATGCAGCGCGACCAGCCCGGCGGGCACTCCTAGGGAGTACTGCAGGTAACCCAACACCGCTTGCGCCACACTCAGCGCGAGGATCGCGCTGAGGTTCGGGCGAAGCAGAACCCATGCGAGGGGCGAGCGGGACACCACAACCATGAGTCCGACGAGCAGGGCGAGGAACACCCACATTGCAACGGAATGCAGGCGGGTCACGTTGGGCAGGTCGAACCCGAAACGCTCAGCCCGATCGTCGCCACCGTGGGGCCCGCTGCCGGTGACGATCGTGCCGGTGCAAACGAGGATCCCGGTGGCGACGCCGAGGGCCGAACTCAACGGCCCGAGAGCCCCTCGGTGCAGCAGCGGGGTTTCGTCGCGGCCCGAATGCATCGTGCCGACCAGCGAAGTTCCCTGCAGCCCGCCGTCCTCGGCGCTGCAATGCACGAGGGCCGTTGCCGCGCTGATGAGCAGGATTGAAGTGGCGAAGTGCAAAACCGTGAGACGCGGGTCGAGTTCGAAAATAACCAGGACCGCGCCGATCAGGGCCTGGGCAACAATGCCCGCTGCCAGCACGGCGGACAGGGCGAAGCCAGCGCGCCGGTAGGGCTGGCGCCAGCGGGCCGCGACCATCGCCGCGGCGGCGCTGGCGATGACGGCGAAGGTCAGGAGCCGGTTGCCGAACTCGATCCAGCGATGCCAGCCCCAGGCCGGAATGAGCCGGTCCTGCGTGCACCCGGGCCAGTCGGTGCAACCGAGACCTGACCCGGTCAGTCGCACCGCGGCACCGGTAAGCACGATGGCGATTTGGGCGGCGAGCGCCCACCAGGTGACCCGTCGAAAGGTGGCCGGGCTGACCGTTCGACGTAGGTGCATGGTGCACGACGGTACCGGTTCATTTCGGCCGGACCGATGCTGGTCTGGGGTGGGCTTGGTGGGCCTGGATCGATGATGATGGGGCCACTCAAACGAGGTCGGCGGCAGCGGAGTGCACGAGTTCTGCCCTGAGCCTCTACGCTCGGAGACCGTGCTTATGCAGTCGGCCACCCGCACCAGGCCCAAGGCGATGGCCTACGTTGCGCTCACCAAGCCTCGAATCATCGAGTTGCTGCTGATCACCACGGTGCCGACCATGGTGGTAGCGGAGCAAGGTCTTCCCGGTATCTGGCTCATGGTGGCCACGGTCATCGGCGGGACGCTCTCTGCCGGCGGTGCCAATGCCATCAACATGTACGTGGATCGCGACATCGACCGATTGATGACGCGGACCCAGGGGCGTCCGTTGGTGACGGGCGAAGTCGCCCCTCGGGAGGCGTTGGCTTTCGCCATCGGCATCGAGGTGGTGTCCTTCGTTTGGTTGTGGACCCTTGTGAACCTGCTCAGCGCGCTTCTCGCTCTGGGTGCGTGCCTTTTCTATGTGTTCGTCTACACGCTGTGGCTCAAGCGACGATCCACCCAGAACATCGTCATCGGTGGTGCCGCCGGGGCGGCTCCGGTGCTCATCGGCTGGGCCGCGGTCACCAACGCGGTCAGCTGGTCGGCGGTGGTGCTGTTCGCGGTCATCTTCTTTTGGACGCCGCCCCATTTCTGGGCCTTGGCCATCAAGTACCGCAACGATTACCAAGCGGCATCGGTCCCGATGCTCCCCGCGGTCGCCAGCTTGTCCCGCACCTCCCTGGAGATGGTCATCTATGCGGTGGCCACGGTGGGTTGCGCCACGCTGTTCGGCCTGGTGGCGGCAATGGGCTGGATATACCAGGCCACGTCGTTGACGTTTGGCCTGGTATTTGTCGGCCTGACGCTCCGCCTGCATCGCAGCCATGACACCGAAAGGGCGATGGGGGTCTTCAGCTTCTCCATCACCTATCTCACCGTGCTGTTCTTGGTCATGGTGGTCGACGTTCTCGTTGCCCACGGTCTGTAACGTGCCGGGCGGTTTCGAATACCGCAGTGGGGTGCGGTTAGAGTTCGCCCCAACGTCAACCCCGATCAGCGCGCTCCTCGACACCGTGGCGGTGTCGGTGAGCCGGGTGCGAGAGGCCAGAAAACGCCCATGACCGTGACTGAGAGCAAACCGGAGACGGTGGTACCCGATCCGGGTATCACCCCGGCTCAACCTCCCCTCCCGCCCGAGCCCGCCAAGGGGTTCGCTGGCATCTTGGGAACCGCAGACCACAAGACGGTTGGTCGGCTCTACGTCGGGGTTTCGCTGCTGTTTCTCACGGCCTTCCTCGTTACAAGCATGCTGGTCAAGGCGGAGGGGATGCAGCAGGACTCGTTGCAGTTCCTCAACGTCGCCACCATCTTCGAGGTCCAGACCCTGTCGCAGATCGGCGTGGTGTTCCTGGGCCTCATGCCGGCGTTCTTGGGTTTGGCGTTGTTCGTCGTTCCATTGCAGGTTGGGTCACCGACCATTGCCTTTCCCCGCGCCGCGGCAGCGTCGTTCTGGGGTTGGTTGCTCGGGGCGGGCCTTCTTGTCGCCTCCTACCTCGGCAACGGTGGGCCGGTGGGGGCCAACATCGAGATGGTCAAGCTGTTCTTCGTGGCGTTCGCCATGGTGATCGTGTCGCTGGGCTTGGCCTCGGTATGTGTCATTACTACGGTGGCCACGGCACGGGCTGAGGGCATGAACCTGTTGCGGGTGCCGTTGTTCTCCTGGTCGATGCTCGTTGCGGGCAGCATGTGGTTGTTGCACTCAGCGGCCCTGCTGGCCAACCTGCTGATCGTCTCCATCGACACCACGCACGGGCAAGTTCTCTACGGCGATCCGGCGAACCGTTGGATTCAGCTGACCTGGATCTTCGCCCAACCAGCCGTGCTCTGCCTCGCCCTGCCACTGCTCGGGGTGTTCGGTGACGCGGCCATTGTCGCCACCCGCATCCGCCCGGCCCGTTACGGCGTGAGCCTGGGGGCTATCGGTGCGGTTGGGGCGCTGAGCTTTGGCGCCTACGCTCAGACGGCCTTCCACCCGGGGCTCATCACGGAGGCGCTGTTCGTTCTGCAGAGCCTGGCGGTCGTGCTGCCCTTGCTGGTCTTGCTGGGCGGAATCGGGGACTCGGTACGTCGCGGTCGTCTCCGCGTGACCTCCGCCTTCCTGGTTTCTTTGGCGGGCATGTTGCTGTTGCTGGGCGCGGCGGTGGCGGGTGGCCTGTACGCCATTGAGCCGTTGAACCTGGGATTCACCGTGTGGGGCGCTGGTGTCGCCAACGCCGCCACCGCCGCCGCCATCGCCGGTGTCGCGGCGGGCTTGTTCCACTGGGGATCGAAGATTTGGGGTCATCGGGTCGCCGAGCCGATAGGCAAGCTGGTGTTCCTTGTGGTGCTCGGCGGTGGAGTGTTGTACGCGGCCGGTGAGTTGATCGCGGGGGCCAACGGCCAGCTACCTGTCCTGCCCGACGGCAGCGTCGAGAACCTCGCCGCGAATGCCGAACTTGGGGCCCTGCTCTCCACCGTGGGTTGCGGCTTGCTCGCGGCGGGCACGTTGCTGGTCATCCTGGCGGTGCTCCCGGCGGCGCTACGCCGTGGTCCGAAGGCCGATGCCGATCCGTGGGGAGGTCAGACGCTGGAATGGACGACGTCCTCACCGCCGCACCCCGCGAACTTCCTGGACCCGGTGCCTGAGGTGAGAAGTCCGAGCCCGTTGCTCGACCTACGCGAGGGCACTTCAAAGGAGATCGTCTGATGGCTGGCTCTGTCGTGTCCGTCGCTGCGGCCCCGCCTGCCCCACCGCAACGGCCGCGTACCTTGCTGGTGGGTACTGCCCTCACGGCATGCACCATGGGCTTCGCCATTTTCTCCATGGTGGGCCTGTACTTGGCACGGCGTTCCGACGTGCTCAACACCGGCCAGAAGTGGCTTCCCAAGGGCGCGGTCATCCCGCTGCCCCAGCCGAACATGATGTTCGTGACGCTGCTGATCAGCAGCGTCACGCTGGCCTGGGGTGCCTACGCGCTTCGCCGCAACGATCGCCGTAACGCCTACGTCGCCTTGGGCCTCACCGCCCTCTTGGCGTTTGCGTATGTCGTGCAGGCCACCTACCTCTTTTCCATCAGCGGCATGGCCGTGGACGCGAGCGCAGGCCAAGGCGTGCTGTTCTGGGCCATCTCCGGCTCCCACCTCGCCATGGTCATCGGTGGCCTCGCGTTCCTGCTCCTCGTGACCCTGCGAGCACTGTTCGGAAGCTACCGTCAATCGCCCGAGGGCGTGACGGCTGCCGCCGTGTACTGGTCCATCACTGTCGGCGTCTACGCGGTCGTCTGGTATGCCGTCTACATCACCAAGTAACGAGGCAGTGCAGAGATGATTACGACGGGCGCCAAGTTCTATTTCGGTCTCGGATTCCTCCTGCTCGTGGCGGCCGTGCTCTATGGCTGGACGAGTGGGGGAGTCGACTGGGGCCTTTTCCCGGGCCACCTCGGTGACCTCTATTTTGAGATGCTCGGGGCCCTCACCTTGGGCTACAAGGGGGCGGTAGGGGACCATCTCGGTTACGGCCTCCTCCTCGGTGCCGCCGCCTCCTCCACGACCGTCGGGTCATTCATGGTGGCGTTCCGCGACGCTGAGGACAAGCCGCTCGCCGAGGTGGCCGGCCTTCGGACCGCCCCGCCGTTGCAGCGTGTGGTGAGCAGCAATGTGTGGGCCACGATCAGCGCCTTCGCTGTTGCGGTGATTGCCCTCGGCGTCGCGATCAGCCGATGGTTCGTCCTCGCTGGGGTGGTGCTGCTCGTCATCGCCGCCCTGGAGTGGACCATCTACGCCTGGGCCGATCGAGCGACCGGGGACCCTGACCTCAACGCCAACCTGCGCGACAAGATCATGAACCCCATCGAGATCCCGCTCTTCGGTGCGATCGTGGCCGCTTTCATCGCCTTGTCCATCAGCCGGTTGTTTCTCGCTATCCCGAGGCTGTCCGCCACGTGGTTGTTCCTTGGTGTTGCGGCCGTCATTTTCGCCACCGCCATCGGCCTCTCACTCCTCCCGAAAGTCCCCCAGGCGGCGATGGGCGGCCTGCTGGCGTTGGCGGCGATCGCGGTCCTCGTCATTGGCATTGTGGGTGCGGTCAACGGAGCCCGGGAGTTCCACCACGAGAGTGAGGAGTTCACGGTCGAGGGCACCGGTGGACCGACAGAACTGTACGTCTATGGACAAGTTCCAACGACCACGGGGGCCTCGGAGCAGCACGGCCATTCCGAGGAGAAGGGCAAGTGACGATGCGCGCCGCCCTTCCTGGTTGGCAGGCCATGGACCATGCCGACAAACTGTCGAGGTGTCAACGGTGAACGAGATGGTCAACGGCGAGGTTGAAAAGAGGAAGATGTCGCCGAAGTACGAATACCTCGGGCAGCCACGTCGCCAGGTGACGATCTTGCTGGGCATGATGCTGTTCGCCTTGGCTGGGTGCAGTTCCGCGGGTAGACCGCTCACGACCCTGGAGCCGCGAGGCGTTGCCGCTTCTTCGATCCACAACCTGGTGGTCCCGGTTTTCGTGGTGGCCGGCGTCGTGTTCGTGTTCATCAACTTCGGCGTGCTCTACGTGGCGTTCCGCTTCCGCCGCCGTGCGGGTGAACAGGACGTATTTCCCGAGCAGGTGCACGGGAACACGAAGCTTGAGTTGGGGTGGACCATCATCCCCGCCTTGGTCTTGGCGGGCATTGCGGTCGGCACTATCGCCACATTGATCACGCTGAACGCTGAGCCGGACAACATGGCACAGGACGTCGAGATCCGGGTTGTGGGCCAGCAGTGGTGGTGGGCGTTCGAATACGACCTCGGCCGCGATGGCACGGTGGACTTCGTGACGGCCAACGAGATGATCATTCCCACCGGCACACCGGTGAACCTGGTCATGACCTCTCGCGATGTCATCCATAGCTTCTGGATTCCGGCGTTGAACGGCAAGAAGGATGTTGCGCCCGGACGGGTGAGCAAGCTTTGGATGCAGGCGGACAAACCGGGCCGCTTCCTCGGTCAGTGCACCGAGTTCTGTGGCCTGTCTCATGGCTACATGCGCATGATGGCCGTGGCGAAGTCACCCGGCGATTTTGATCAGTGGGTCGCGGGACAGATGACCAAGGCGGCCATTCCCGAAGCAGGAACCGCCGCTCGACGCGGCCTGGAGACCTTCACCAGCACCTGCACCGGTTGCCACCTCATCAACGGGGTGAACACCGCCGATTGCACGCCCATCAGCACGGAGAAGCAATACGACCCCAAGGCCAACACCTGTTGGATGGGTGCCTCGCCCTTCACGAGCGCGGCTCAAGTATCTGGTGCGGCACCGAACCTGACGCACCTAATGACGCGTTACGTGTTCGTCGGCGCCCTGTATGAGTTGCGCAATGTCGAAACTGGCGCCCTGAACGTGAACAACCTCGAGGGATGGCTCCGCAACCCTGGGGACTACAAGCCGATGGCGCCGGACCCGACCCGCGGCAACACCTATGGCCGGGGTATGCCAAACATGAAACTCACCGAAGATCAGATCGACGATCTGGTCGCCTACTTTTCGACGCTCGCACCGCCGAGCGCCTGACGTCCCCGATCGCCGAACGAAGCGCTACGAAGGATCCCCACATGGCCCTCGTTGAACGAGAACCACTCGCCCTGCCGACAGGAGCGGGTACCGGCGTTGCCATTGAGCCGCTCGGTGTCTTGGCGCGACCGCGCACCAAGGATGGCTGGCGCTCTTGGGTGACCACCGTCGATCACAAAAAGATCGGCATCATGTACGGCGCGGCAGCGCTGCTGTTCTTCCTCGTCGGTGGCTTCGAGGCCATGCTGATCCGTATCCAGTTGGCTCAGCCCAACGGAACCGTGTTGAGCGCCGACCTGTTCAACCAGGTGTACACCATGCACGGGGTCACCATGGTCTTCCTGGTGATCATGCCGATGGCCGCGGCCTTCGCTAACTATCTTCTGCCGCTTCAGGTTGGCGCCCGCGACGTGGCCTTTCCTCGACTCAATGCGTTCAGTTTCTGGTTGTTCCTCGGTGGCGGCGTGTTCTTCAACAGCTCGTGGCTCCTCGGTGGCGGTGCCGCTGACTGCGGATGGTTCTGCTACGCACCGAACTCCGGGGTGGCCTTCTCACCGACGCACGGCGTGGACTTCTATTCCGTCGGCCTGCAGCTCGCCGGGGCCGCATCACTGATTGGTGCGGTCAATCTGATCGTCACGGTGCTCAACATGCGTGCACCGGGGATGACGCTTTTCCGCATGCCGGTGTTCACCTGGATGCAGCTTGTGGTGCAGTTCCTTCTGCTGTTCTCCATGCCGGTCATCACGGTGGCGTTGTTCCTGCTCACCTTCGATCGCTCTTTCGGTGCCAACTTCTTCAATGTCGAGCAGGGCGCTGATCCACTGCTCTGGCAGCACCTGTTCTGGATCTTCGGCCATCCCGAGGTGTACATCCTCATTTTGCCCTCCTTCGGCATCGTGTCCGAGATCATTCCGACGATGTCTCGAAAGCCGATCTACGGCTATCCGTTCATGGTCTTCTCGGGTATTGCCATCGGCTTCATGGGTTGGGGCGTGTGGGCGCATCACATGTTCGCCTCCGGTATCGGCCCGATCTCGGTCGCCGCGTTCTCCATTTCGACGATGTTCATCGCCGTGCCGACCGGTGTGAAGATCCTCAATTGGATGGCCACCATGTGGGGTGGCAAGATCACCTTCAACACGCCGATGTTGTTCTCCGCGGGGGTGGTGGCAATGTTCACCATCGGAGGGCTCTCAGGGGTCACCCATGCGGTCGCTCCTGCGGACACTCAGCAGACCGACACCTATTACATCGTGGCGCACTTCCACTACGTGCTCTTCGGTGGAGCGTTGTTGGGCCTGTTCGCCGGCATGTACTTCTGGTGGCCGAAGGTGTTCGGGTTGATGTTGAACGATCGCCTGGGCAAGGTGCACTTCTGGATCATCCTGGTCGGCTTCAACCTCACCTTCGGACCGATGCACATTCTGGGCCTGCAGGGCATGTCTCGCCGGATCCAGACCTACCAGCCCACCGACGGGTTCACGCTGTGGAACCGGGTGGCCAGCTTCGGCGCATTGGTCATCGCCGTCGCGGTGTTGGTGTTCCTGTACAACATCTATTCAAGTTGGTCTTCGTGGAAGAAGGCAGGCCGGCCCAACCCTGGTGCTGACCCGTGGGATGCCCGTTCTCTTGAGTGGTCCATCCCCTCTCCCGCCCCAGAGCACAACTTCGACTTCGTTCCCGAGATCCATGCCCAGGACGACTTCTGGCACCGCAAGTACGGCGAGGACGACAAGGGTCGGGCCGTTCGCATCGCATCCACCGAGGACATCGTGCAGAAGGGCGACGCCACCGACGTGCATCTGCCTTCGCCGTCGTTCTACCCACTCATTCTGGCTGCGGGCCTGCCGATCATCGGATATGGCGTGATCTTCAACCGCTTTATCGCCATACCCGGACTCTTGCTGTTCCTGTTCGGCCTCTTCGGATGGGCGTTCGAGCCCGCCACTGAGCCTGGCGACCACGCCGAGGACGGGACCCATGGTGGGACCGGTGGCGATGACCACGACGCGGCGGCCCTCGCGGCGCCCGGCAATGAGGAGGCCCACGTTGGCTGACACCTTGACTGCACCGGCCGAGGGCGGGCATGCGGCCCACCACGACCCTGGCCACGAGACGAACACCGGCATCACGAACGAGAAGCTCGGCATGTGGTTGTTCCTCGGCTCCGAGTGCCTGCTCTTCGGTGGCCTCATCTCCACCTTCCTGCTCTACAAGAAGAAGCTGAACACCTTCCCCGGCTTTGAGAACACGAGCATTGTGAAGCTTGGCCGCAACGTGTTCGACATCCCCTTCACCTCGGTATCCAGCTTCGTGCTGCTGATGAGCTCGCTCACCATGGTGCTCGCGGTGTCGGCGTTGACCCGTGACGACCAGCGACGCATGCGCACCTGGCTGCTGGCCACGGTATTCCTGGGGGCGACCTTCCTTGCCGGGCAGGTGTACGAATTCACGGCCTTCGTCAAGGAGGGGTTGGGGTACACGACCAACATCTTCAGTTCGGCCTTTTACACCTTGACCGGATTCCACGGCGCGCACGTGCTCATCGGACTCGTGATCCTGATGACCATGTTCGCCCGCTCACTGCAGGGCAAGCTGCGCGCCCGCAACGCCGAGACCCTCGAGATCGCCGGCCTCTACTGGCACTTCGTGGACGTGGTGTGGGTTGTCATCTTCGTCGTCGTTTACCTCATCAAATAACCGACCATCGGGCCGCAGGAGACCAATCGCGTGAGCGTTGAAACCGTGGCGACCGCCACTGCAGGACATCCGGAGCACGCCGAGCATGGCGCCGAGGTGCACGAAAGTCACGACCGGACCTACGTGAAGATCGCCGCCATTCTGGCGGTGCTGACCTTCATGGAGATGCTCACCTATTTCGAGAGCATCTTCCCTGACGCCATCGAGCGCTATTTCGCGCTCGCCCTGCTCGTCCTGATGAGCACGAAGTTCTATCTGATCTCCGCCTATTTCATGCACCTGCGATGGGACAAGCCGGTGCTGCGACGGGTATTTCTGACCGGAATTGTGATCGCCGTCGTGGTGTATTTGGTCGCCCTGACCGTGTTCAACTTCTGGAACGGCCCGGAGGTCATGCCCCGCTGAGCGGAGAACCTTTCGTGTCGATGCTCGCTGCCCAAGGACCGCTGAGCTGGCAACCGCATCTTGAGGTCTGGCTACTCGTCGGCCTTGTCATGTCGCTGGGCTTGTTCGTGACGCGGGTGATTCAGCCCAAGATGGTGGCTTTGGGTGAAGCGCCGGTGACCAGGCGCCAGAAGTGGTTCTTTGTGGCCGCAGTTGCGGTGTTGTGGTTGGCATCGGATTGGCCGGTGCATGACCTCGCGGAGGAGTACTTGTACTCCATCCACATGGTCCAACACATGGTGCTGACCTTGGTCATGCCGCCGTTGTTTCTCTTCGCCACGCCGCGATGGCTGGTGGAATTGGTCCTCGGCGCGGGTCGGATCGGCCGGGGGCTACAGACACTTGGTCGGCCGCTACTCGCCGCCTTGCTCTACAACGGCCTGCTCGTGCTCACCCACGCGGCCCCACTCGTGAATGCGGCGGTGAAAATCGGGCCGCTGCACTATGTGTTACATGTGTTGTTGGTATTTGCGGCGCTGCTGATGTGGAACCCGGTGTGCGGGCCGTTGGCGGAGGCGCGGCTGTCGCTGCCGGTGCAGATGGCCTACTTGTTTGCCATGTCGATTGTCCCGACCGTTCCGGCCGCGTTTCTCACCGTGGCGGAGAACCCCATCTACCGGGCCTATGAGCGTGGCGCCTACCGCTTGTGGGATGTCACGATGATCCAAGACCAGCAGGCGGCAGGTCTGATCATGAAGCTGGGCGGGGGCTTTTACCTCTGGGGGCTGATCGTGATCTTGTTCGCCCAATGGGCCACCCGTCATGAGGCTTCCGGCGGGTAGCAGCGCGGCGCGCTAGCTCATTTGGCGGGGGACCAGCGAAAGCCGAAGGCGGCGGCGATGGGGCCCAGCACGGCCCATACGGCGAGGATCGCGGTGGCCCTACCGGCGGGCAGGGTCGATGTCGTGGCGGCGCGCATGACGTCGACCAATGCACCGCTAGGCAGGGCCGTGGCCAGCGCCGCCAGCGGTGCGGGCAGTTCCGATGCCGGGACGGCCACCCCGCCGAATAGCAGCAGTATCAGGTACAGCGCGTTGCAGGCCGCGAGGTTGGTCGGGCCCGACAGTCGGCCGGCGAGAAGCAGGCCGAGCCCGGCGAAGGCCGCCGTACCGGCCAGGGCACCCAGAACAATCAGGCCGATGCACCAATTGGGCTGCCATCCGAGGACGAGCGCCACCGCGCCGAGCAACAGCAGCTGGATCACCTCGGTGGCGATGGTGGCGATGATCTTGGCCCCGAGCAGACGGCCTCGACCCAGGGGTGTCGCGCCGAGTCGTTTCAGGACCCCGTAATGACGCTCGAAGCCGGTGCCGATGCCCAAGCTGACCATCGACGCCGACATGACCGCGAGGGCCATGGTGGCCGGGGCCAGAAAGTCGATGGGGCGACCCGTGGCGCGGGGCAGCACATCGACCTGGGAAAGAAACACCAACAACAGAACCGGGATTGCCAGCGCGACCAAGAGTTGTTCGCCCTGGCGCAGGGAAAGCCGGACCTCGTTGCGTGTCTGTGCCCACAGCGCTTTCATGGTGTCTGACCCGGCCCTTTGGCCTCTGGTTGGTGTTCTCCGGTCAGGCGGAGGAACACGTCTTCCAGGCTGGCGACGCCGGTGGAGAGGTCCGAGAGGGCGATGTTTCGTTCTGCCAACCACACGGTGAGCTCGGCGATTGCGGCTGGGGTGGGCTCGAGGGCGAGGATGAAGCGGCCCGGCTCGGGTTGTGTGACCGTCGCGTCGAGATGACTCGCGAGTGCCGCCCGGTCGAGGTGGGCGGGCGCGGAAAAGCGGATTTCTGGCCGCCGGTCGGCCGCCGCGAGCTCAGCCGGGGTGCCGACCGCCCGCAGGCGGCCCCCGTCGATGATGGCCACGCGGTCCGCCATCTTCTCCACCTCGCTCAGCTCGTGGCTGGTGAGCAGCACGCAGGTGCCGGATTGGCGTAACTCGGCCACGATCCGGCGTACGAGCAGCCGACCCTCCACGTCGAGGCCCGAAGTGGGCTCGTCGAGGATCACGACGTCTGGTCGGCCAACGAGAGCCAACGCCAACGCTAGGCGCTGTTGCTCGCCGCCTGACAGCTTTCGCCACGCGATGGCGCGGCGGTGGGTGAGCCCGACGCGTTCCAACAAGGGGGCGGGATCGAGTGCCCGGCGGTAGTAGCTGGCGAATAGGCGGAGAGCTTCCAGCGGCGTGATGGCGCTATAGAGCCGACAGGACTGCAGCATGACCCCGAGTCGTGCCATCACCAGGTCATGGTCCGCAACGGGATCGTGTCCGGCCACTCGGACGGTGCCCGACGTGGGGCTAAGGAACCCCTCCAAGGTCTCCACCGTGGTTGTTTTGCCCGCTCCGTTGGGGCCGAGCAGGGCGAGGACCTCGCCGCAATCGGAGTTCAGAGTCAGATCGTGGACAGCGGTCAGCTCCCCGAAGCGCACGGTCAGACGGTCGATCTCCACCAGGGGCACCCCCTGAAACTACCGACTTACCTTGCGGTGATACCGCTCCCGCTCGGGTCGGCCTACCGATCGAGGCGATGGCGCCGATCCTCGCCGCGGTGACGGTAGCGTCAGGCTCATGATCGACCTACGACGCCTGCGCAGCGAGCCCGAGTTCGTCTTGGCCGCTCTGGGCCGCCGTGGCATGGACCTCAATCCGGTGCGCCACGTGCTCGAACTGGACAAGGCGCATCGCGAGGCCGGCCGACGCCGTGACGAGGTGCGAAACCAGATCCGCACCATCTCCGCTGACGTCGGTCGGTTACTGAAGCAAGGCCGCAAGGACGACGCCGGGATACTGCAGGCCCAAAGCCGGACGTTGGGGCAAGACGAGAAGGCTCTTGACGCCGAAGCTGAGGCGTTCAGCGAACAGATCCGCTTGGCGCTGTTGGTCATCCCGAACCTTCCCCACGTCGATGCTCCCGACGGTGCATCCGATGTCGACAACCCAGAGTTGCGACGGGTCAACTTCAACCCAGACAGTTACCAGCCCCACCAGCGAGTTCCTCATTGGGAGATTGGTAAGGAACTGGGAATCCTCGATCTGGAGCGTGGCGCCAAGCTGTCCGGCTCGATGTTTGTGATGTACCGCGCTGGGGGTGCTGCGCTGGTGCGGGCACTAATCCAACTCGGGCTGGACCGCAATGCCGATGCCTTCGAGGAGATCCGCCCTCCGACTCTGGTCCGCACCGAAACCATGATCTCCACCGGTCACCTGCCGAAGTTTGCTGATGACGCCTATCACGTGGAACGCGACGACCTCTGGGCGATTCCCACCGCCGAGGTGCCCTTGACGTCACTCGCCCGAGACGAAGTCCTCGACGAGGCCGACCTGCCTTGCCGATTCATGGCCTACACGCCCTGCTACCGCCGCGAGTCCGGCTCGGCCGGGCGAGACACCCGAGGGCTGCTGCGGGTGCACGAGTTCGACAAGGTGGAGATCCTGGCCTACGCCACCGCGGCCCAAGCACCGGCGTTGCTCGAGGAGATGGTGGGACGAGCCGAGGCGACGATCGCGGGGCTGGGCCTGGCCTACCGGGTCATCGAGATCTGTACTGGTGATATGGGCCAGTCCCATCACCGCAGCTTCGATATTGAGGTGTATGCCCCCGGGGTCGATCAGTGGCTTGAGGTGTCGTCGATTTCGTGGTTCAGCGACTACCAGGCTCGCCGGGCGAACATCCGCTATCGACCCCGCGGTGAGGACGGTGGGCCGGGCAAAGGTACCGAAGTCCTGCACACCCTCAACGGTTCGGCGCTGGCCGTGCCACGGGTTTGGGCCGCCTTGGTCGAAACCCACCGCCAGCCGGACGGGCAGATCGCCGTGCCGGAGATGCTGCGTCCGTACCTCGGCGGGCGGCAGCTTTTGGCGGGGGGATCGTCCCGCTGAGGCGAACGGGTTTGTTGTGACCAGTCCGATAGCTGCGATCGCAGCACCTTCCCACGGTTCGCATTACCGTCGGCGCCATGGAGTTGGCGCATCTGAGGACGGACTACGAGGCGCCGCTACTACACCGGGCCGACCTCGATCCTGACCCGTTGCGCCAGTTCGCCCGCTGGTTCGATGAGGTGCAGCGGAGCGAACTGGTCGAACCGAATGCCGCGGTTCTGGCCACCGCCGGTGCTGACGGGCGTCCGTCGGCCCGACATGTACTGGTGAAGATGGCCGTAGCGAGTGGGTTCGTTTTCTTCACGAACTACCACAGCCGCAAGGCCCGCCAAATCGAGGCCAATCCTTTCGCCTCGTTGGTGTTCGCCTGGGCGCCGCTGGGCCGACAGGTCATTGTCGAGGGACAGGTCTCAAAGGTCAGTGGCGAGGAATCGGACCGGTATTTCGCGCAACGACCACGCGGCAGTCGCCTTAGCTCGTGGGCATCGGCTCAAAGCCATCCGGTGGCGAGCCGGGCCGAGCTTGACGAGGCCTATGCGAAGGTCGCTGAACGCTACGCCGGGCTCGACGTCCCCCGCCCCGAGGATTGGGGCGGCTATCGCCTCGAACCTCAGCGCATCGAGTTCTGGCAGGGCCAAGCCAGCCGGCTTCACGATCGGTTGGTCTACGAGCCATCTGGCAGTGGTTGGCGGATCGAGCGACTCAGCCCCTGAGACCGCAAGGTCACAGGACCGCCATGACCTCCGCCGCGAGCAGTTCGACGTGATCAAGGTCGTCGAGGTCCAAGACCTGCAGGTACATGCGTTCTGCCCCGGCATCGCGGAACTCTGCGACCCGAGCGGCAACTTCGGCCGGGGATCCGACCGCGCCATTGGTCCGCAGGTCCTCGACGTCGCGGCCGATCCGCGCCGCGCGACGGGCAACTTCGGCCTGGTCGCGGCCACAACACACCACCAGCGCGGCCGAACGGCGCAACGAGGCCGGATCGCGATTTATGGCCTCGCAAGCCCGGTTGACGTTGTCCGAGGCCGCCTGGAAGGTCGCCAGTGACCGGAAGGCGAGGTTGTATTCGCGGTTATAGAGGGCGGCGAGCCGGGCCGTCTTGCGTTTGCCGCCGCCACCGATGACCACCGGGACAGGGCTTTGCTGCGGTTTTGGCAACGCGGGTGAATTGGCCAGGTGGTAGTGGTTTCCCGCGAAGGAGAAGGTGTCACCAACCGGGGTTGCCCACAGGCCCGTGATCACCGCGAGTTGCTCATCGAGGATCTCAAATCGTTCCTTCAGCGGTGGGAACGCGATGCCGTAGGCAGTGTGCTCGGTCTCATACCAGCCGGTCCCGAGCCCAAACTCGACTCGTCCGCCGCTCATCTCGTCCACCTGGGCGACGGTGATGGCCAGCGGACCGGGCAGGCGAAAGGTGGCGGCGCTGACCAAGGTGCCGAGCCGAATGGTGCTGGTCTCGCGGGCAATTGCACCCAGAGTGACCCAGGCGTCGGTGGGCCCAGGCAAGCCGCTGCCATGGCCCATGCGCAGGTAGTGATCGGAGCGGAAGAACGCGTGGTACCCGCAGCGTTCTGCGGTCTGAGCCATCTTGAGCAGTTGCAGGTAGCTCGCACCCTGCTGCGGTTCGGTGAAGACGCACAGTTCCATGCGCCGGAGGGTAGCGGCTAGGTCGACCCCACCGGGTCGGGCCAGGACCGTGCGGCATGGGCCAACGCCGCGATCAGCGCCTCGGTGTGCGGATTCGGCTGCGCTGGGTCCCAACCCAACCAGTACGGCCCCATGCCGCGAATTCGGGGCGGAAGTTCGATTTGGACCCCGCCGAAACGAGGGCGATTCACCGGGTTGTCCTCGTGCAAGCCCCGTAGATCGCCGGGGATGGTCTCGAGATCGTCGCGCACCTCGTAATGGGCGAGATTCGAGCGCAGCACGGCGCTCAGGTGGGCGGCGAGGTGTCGGTGACGGCCACCGAGCAGCACGGTGGTGAACATGCCGGCCCGGCCGTAGCCATGGACGGCGATGACGGTGTGGACTCGGTCCAGGAAGGCCTGGAGTCGTTCGGAGTGGGCCGGGTCGACACGTTTGGAGGGGATGTGCCAGCGGAACTCCGGTGGCATGATGACGCCGTAATAGGAGCTGTCGGCGGCAGCGGCGGCGGCGGCGGCGATCTCGTCGGTGCCTCGCTCCAGGGAGCCTCCATGGAAGGCAAGAAAGCCGAAGCCGCCGCGCAGTTCGAGTTTTTCCTCGACCAGAGGGTGGCTCAACAGCCGGGCGAACATGCTCGACGTTACCCCTCAGGTCGCGGATGGTCAGTGTCGGACCGCCGCGAAAACCGCCAGGCACGCACCGCGACCGCGGCGAGCAGCACCGTAGCGACGCCGAGCACTCCGATGCGGATCTCACCGATACGGCCGACCTGTTCGGAAAGCCATTGCTGGATGGCGAGAGCCCGGTCCACCACGGGATCGTCGACAATGCGTTCCCGCAGGCGGATCTCGTACCAGCCGTAGTAGGCCAGGTAGACGCCCGCACCCACCATGAGCACGCCGGACATGACGGTGACGTGCCGTGTCAGCCCGCTAAACCACTTCACCATCGCGGTGCGGGCGAGGGCCACCGCCACGGTGAGTAGGGCGACGATGGCGCCCATCCCGAGTCCGTAGGCGACGAAGGTGGTGATCCCGGCGAGTAGTCCTCCCTCGGTGAACGTGGCGGAGGTCGTGGCCAGGAACGGCGCGATGGTGCATGACAACGAGGACAACGCGTAGGACACGCCGAAGAGGAACATCGAGGGCAGCTCGCGGTTCGACGTGCCTCGTTCGAGGTGGGGCAGACGAACCGATAGGGCGTGGCCGAACACTGCTGCCACGCCCAGTCCCATCACGACGACGCCGACGGCGATGGTGACGAAGGGCAGATGCTGCTGTACCCGGGATGAGACCTGCACGATGACGAGGCCCATCAACGCGAAGACCACGACGAAGCCGAGGGTCATGACCCCGGCCACCGCCAAAGCGCGCCCCAGCGCGCGCTCCCGCAGGGTGCCATCCGCGGCCGGCATGGTGTCGCCTTCGAGGCCGACGAAGTAGGACAGATAGGCGGGCAGCATGGCGAAACCGCAAGGGTTGATGGTGGCGAGCATGCCGGCGGCGAAGGCCAGAGCGAGCGGAGCGCTGCCCATCAGCGAATCGCCTCGATTTCGGCGCGGAGTTCCTCGGCGCGGAGAGAACGGGTTACGACCTTGGCCACCTTGCCATTGGCGTCGACGAAGGCAGTGGTGGGCATCTGGGTGCCACCGAACCAGGCCAGCAGGCTTTGCTTGGGGTCGCGTACCAGGCGGTAGGTGACTCCGGTCTGCTCGACCATGCGCGCCGCATCAGCCTGCTGGTCGACCACGTTGACGCCAACGAAGCTGACCGCTCCGCCGAGTTCGTGGTGGAGTTGTTCGAAAGTGGGCATCTCTTTGATGCAGGGCACGCACCACGATGCCCAAAAGTTGACCACCAGGGGGCGACCGGCGAACTCGGCGAAGGTGCCCGGCGATCCGTCGAAGTCGATGAACTCCAGTTTGTCGACTCGGTTGGTGGGCAGGGTCTGTTCCGTTTGCAAGCCGAACACGGTGAGCCCGTCGGCGCGGTGGGCCGTGCCCTCAGCGCCGCCACAACCGCCCAGCAGGACCAGCCCGGTCACGACAACGGCAGCAAGCAGACGCATATCACCACCCAAACTACCGGGGCCTAGTGCGCTGGCAACGGCTCGGGTCCCCGGCCGGTCGGATCGCGTCCGGCCGGGGACCACCCGCACCCGCACCGCCTCGGGGTTCCCGTCACGGTCGGGCTGAGCTCGCTTGAACGTTGCTCGGCCCGCACTGATCGTGTCCTAGGGGTTAGTCCGGTGAAGGCCTGGGGTCAGGCCGGTCTCGCCACGTACAGCGCGGTCGGCCGGAGGTGTTCTGGAACGGGGATGTGGGGTAGGTCGTCCCCGGGACGCGGGAGCTTCGGAGGCCGACCACGGCGCCGCTTGGATTCAAGGATGCGGCCGTTGAGGAAGAGTTGACCGCCCCAGACTCCCCAAGGCTCGCTGCGCTCGATGGCAGCCTCTAGGCACTCGGCCAGAACCGGGCAGTTGGCGCAGGTGGTCTTGGCTCGGGCGATGTCGTGCAGTTCCTCGGAGAAGAACAGCGAAACCGAGCTGGCATTGTTGTCGGCACAACGGGCGTGGTCCCACCAGTCGCGTCGGGTGAAAAGCAGCTCGGTGGGCGTCGTGTCGGGTTGTCGGATGAGGCCGGACCTGATGGTCATGCGGGGTCTCGCTTCGTTCGTGCCAGGGTGGTTGGGGGAGGTGCGAAGGCCGGAAATGAGAAAGGCCGCCGGGTGATCCCGGCGGCCTTCGGAGTTCGATCCGATCGTGGTGGGTGGTTACCTACCGTTCGGATGGCTCCTCAGGCCGCTGATCGTGGCACTTGGTGCTGGCCACGTGGGCTGACATGACTCCGGCCACGTTGGCGCGCGCCATGACGGCGTTGATGCCGTGCTTCGGGTTGCGTACGTGGAACTGCTGCACGGGGTGCGCCTTTGTCATGGGGTCGGTTCGAAGAGGATCGGGCCCGACCAAAACCCGGGTCCGGAAGTCGTCAAGACTCCAGCACGGTTGTGTCCCGTTCGTCAACCGAATTTCACCGTTGGCCATTCCCCGATGTCGTCAAACGTGCTGCGGTACATCCTCCGCACTACCGTGTCCGGCCCATGGGCGCCGTATCGAGTCACGATGACGAGGTGATGGTCGCGGTGCCCGAGGTGGGCCGGGTGTACGGCGGTCGCCAAAGGGTCCGACTTGGTGACATCACCCCGAGCGGGACCGTTCGGCTCGATGCCGTGGCTCGCTACCTCCAAGATGTGGCCAACGACGATGCCTATGACAGCGGGATCGCCAACCCCGCAGAGTGGGTGGTGCGTCGCACCGTGATCGAGGTCCGCCAGCCGGCGCACCTACGGGAAGATCTCGAGTTGCGGACGTTCTGCTCGGGGACCGGTCCATGTTGGGCTGAACGCCGCACGAGCGTGCAGGGCAGCAGTGGCGCCTCGATCGAGGCGGCGACGTTATGGGTCCAGGTCGCCGCGGCAAGCGGCCGTCCGGTGCGGCTCGATCCCCATTTCGTGGCGGTGTACGGGCCATCTGCCGCCGGCCGAACCGTCAAGGCACGGTTGCGGCTGACCGAGTCGGTCCCGCTCGACGCGGCCACCTTGGTATTCCCGCTGCGGTTCAGTGATCTCGACGTGCTCGGTCACGTCAACAACGCGGTGTACTGGTCCATGGTGCAGGAGTGTTTTGCGGGCGACGTCGAACGGTCTGCGCCGTTTCGGGTGGAAGTGGAACACCATCACGAGTTAGGCCCCGGCGCATCGGTCCAACTGCGCTGCTTGGGCGACCGAGTCTGGGTGTGCGACGGCGATCAGGTGTCTGCCGCCGCGGTTCGACGCTGGATGAACGCCTAGTCCCGAAGCCGGTAGCGCAATCCATCACCGGGGATGTCTCGGCGGGTTGCTTCTCCGAGTCGGACCAGATGCTCAAGGTGGGCGTAGGTCTCCGAATCGGCCATCGGGCCCCACACGGCGGGCTTGAAGAGGCGTTCGGAATACGCCCCCACCGAAGCTTCGCCGAGGTCGGCACCGGCGGTACGCAGCAGATCGAGCCGCTCGCGATGATGGTGCTGGATGTCCCGGCAGCGTTGATGAAGGTCGTCGAAAGCGAGGCCGTGCGCGGGGAGCACCGTGGTCACCCCGTTGAACTCGTAGAGCCGCTCGAGGGAGTCGAAATACAGCCGCAGCGGGTCATCGGCCTGCACGAGTCCGGAGATGTGCGGGGTGATCGTCGGTAGGACATGGTCCCCGGAGATAAACGCGCCAGTGGTCGGGTCGAGGAGGCAGAGGTGGTCAACGGTATGGCCTGGCGTGTACACGGAGATCCATTCGCGTCCGCCGAGCATGATGATCTGGCCGTCGACCACCCGGTTCGATGGCTTCGGCGGCTTGAAGTAACCGAGGCCGGTGAGCTGCTGGACGGCGAAGCTGTATTGGGTCTTGCGGGGTGGCCGGGGGTGTGGACCACCCCAGGGAGCCTCGCTGTTCCACCGCTTCCACTGACGAATCTGCTGACGGCTGCGGCCAACGACCTCGTGGCTTGTGGCGCGACCAGCGCGGAGGAGTCGTTCCTTTGCTGCGGCCCAACCGTCGAGATCGGTCGGGTCAGCCAATTCTTTGTGCTCGTCATCCTCCTCGGCAGGGTCGAAGAAGGTCTTGAAGTTGGCGTGGGTGATGATCTCTGCCCCGGTCAGTCGGCGGATGTGTCCGGCCGCCCCGAAGTGGTCTGGGTGGGAGTGGGTGATGATCACGGTGTGGACCCGCTCGATCGGCATGTCGGCCTCACGCAGACGACGCACGAGTTCCAACCACGGCTTGCGACCGGGGAGCCCAGGGTCGATGAGGGCGATGCCGCGCTCGTCCTCGATGGCGTAGCAATTCACATGGCCCAGACCCGGCAAGGCGATGGTCAGCTGCAGGCGGATCACGCCCGGGGCGACCTCGGTGGCCTCCGGTTGCGGTGCGCGCTTCTCCTGGCGGACACCACCTGGATTGGCCTCGATCGTGACGGACTGCTGGTCAACCATGGCCCAAGGCTACCTGACCACAATGTCAAGTTTGGTATTGGTGATGCTGGGATCGTTAGACCTCGGCCCCGGGCGAGCGGGGCAGGAAAAGCCCGGCCCGGTAGTAGCGCAGTTCAGCCACGCTTTCGCGGATGTCGTCCAGAGCGCGGTGGCTGGTGAGCTTGCGGGGCGCGGCGGCCAACACGTCGGGGTACCAGCGGCGGGCCAATTCCTTGATGGTGGACACGTCGACACTGCGGTAATGCAGGTAGTCCTCAATCTCGGGGAGGTAACGGGCGAGAAAGCGCCGGTCTGTCCCGATGGAGTTGCCACACAACGGCACCGTTCGGGCCTCGGGGATATGGGCGCGGAGGAAGGTGGCGGTCTGCGCGCCTGCTTCTTCGAGGGTGATCGAGGACTGGCGGATTCGCTCGGTCAGGCCGCTGCTGTGGTGCATCTTGCGCACCACAGGGTTCATGGCCAGAAGGGCCTCGTCGCTGACGTGGATGACGAGGTCGGGTCCTTCGGCGATGAGGTTCAACTCATCGTCGGTGATGAGCGTGGCGATCTCCACGATCAGGTCC
This sequence comes from Ferrithrix thermotolerans DSM 19514, assembly GCA_945906305.1. Lineage (GTDB taxonomy): Bacteria > Actinomycetota > Acidimicrobiia > Acidimicrobiales > CAIXPF01 > CAIXPF01. Next base: position 99,772 of record CAMDQT010000003.1, read on the forward strand.
TTGGCTGGGTCGAGACCCGTCATCTCCAGATCCATCCAGGCCAGCATGAGAGTACGCCGCCGCGCTTAGCGCGGGCCCTTGAGCTGTTTGCGGCTACGGGCACGTTGGGTGGCGTCGATGATGACCTTGCGCAAGCGCACCACGCTGGGGGTGACCTCGACACATTCGTCAGCGGAGATGAACTCCAACGCTTGTTCCAGGGTCATGGCCTTGGGTGGCACCAGCTTCACGAAATCCTCTGCGGTAGAGGAGCGGACGTTGGTGACTTTTTTCTCCCGACAGATGTTGACGTCCATGTCCTCGCCGCGCGAGTTCTCGCCCACGATCATGCCTTCGTACACGTCGGCACCGGGGGCAACGAAGAGAGCGGCCCGTTCCTGGATCTGTTCGATGGCATAGCCGGTGGTGGTTCCGATCCGGTCCGCGACGATCGAACCGGTGGGTCGCATGCGGATCTCGCCCGCCCAGGGATGCCACCCGTCGAACACGTGGTTGAGCACGCCGGTACCCCGCGTCTCGGTCATGAACTCGGTGCGCACGCCGATCAGGCCGCGGGCGGGAACCCGCCAGTCCATACGGACCCAACCGACCCCTTGGGGCAGGACCTGCTCCATGCGACCTTTGCGCACCGACAGCAGCTGGGTCACCGCACCGAGGTACTCGTCTGGCACATCGATCGAGACGCGCTCGACCGGCTCGTGGACCTTGCCGTCGATCTCTCGGGTGAGCACTTGGGGTTTGCCCACGGTGAGCTCGAAACCCTCGCGGCGCATCATCTCGACCAGCACCGCGAGTTGCAACTCGCCGCGGCCCTGCACCTCCCACTGGTCGGGCCGCTCCGTGTTGGCGACGCGGAGCGAGACGTTGCCGACCAGCTCGGCGTCGAGGCGGTTTTTGATCAGACGAGCGGTCAGCTTGCGACCGTCGCGTCCCGCGAGGGGCGAGGTGTTGATGCCGATGGTCATCGACAGCGACGGCTCGTCCACCGTCACCGGTGGCAGGGGCCGGGGGTCGACTGGGTCGGCCAGGGTTTCCCCGATCGTCACGGCGGACAAGCCGGCTACAGCGATGATTTCGCCCGGGCCGGCCTCGTCGGCGTCGAGGCGCTCGTGACTCTCGGTGATGTACAGCGCCGACAGTTTGACCAGCTCGATCTTGCCATCGAGCTGACACCACGCCACGGTCTGGTTGCGCTTGAGATAGCCGTGCTGGATGCGGCACATGGCCAACCGGCCCAGGTAGGGCGAGGCGTCGAGGTTGGTGACCAAGGCGGCGAAGGGGTGGTCCGGATCATACGATGGTGCCGGAATATGATCGATCAGCTGGTCGAACAGTGGCTTGAGATCGGTACCGGGCACGGCGAGATCGAGCGTGGCTGTACCCGCACGGGCATTCGTGTACACCACCGGGAAGTCGAGATGATGGTCGGCATGGGCCAGATCGAGAAACAGCGAGCCGATCTCGTCGAGGACCTCGTCAATGCGGGCGTCGGGACGGTCGATCTTGTTGACCACCACCATCACCGGAAGGTCTCGCTCGAGGGCCTTGCGCAGCACGAACCGGGTTTGCGGCAAGGGCCCTTCGGAGGCGTCAACGAGCAGCAGCACCCCATCCACCATGGTCAGGCCGCGCTCCACCTCGCCGCCGAAGTCGGCGTGGCCTGGTGTGTCGACGATGTTGATCTTGACTGCGGTGCCGTCCGCGCCCGTCCAACGCACCGCCGTGTTCTTGGCCAGGATCGTGATGCCCTTTTCGCGTTCGAGGTCCATCGAGTCCATGACGCGCTCGACGTCTGCGGAGGAGCCGGCGCGAATGCTGCCCGCCTGGCGCAACATGGCGTCGACCAAGGTTGTCTTGCCGTGGTCAACGTGGGCCACGATGGCCACATTGCGCAGGTGGGAAACGGTGCGTGAGGTCATGTGCTCGCCGGTGAACGTGAGAATGGGGCCGGGTAACCCTAGTGGGTATTCGCCGTTTCTCCTGCTCCAGTTATCGAGTAGTCCGCTCTGGTGTGACTCATGACCGATCGAGTCGGTGCCGATTATTACGTAGTGCTGCGAGGCTTGAACCTGTGAATGGAACTTTCCGGCCGTCTATCGCGGCGCGGCGCGGTGTTGGGGCTGTCGTGATCGTTGGTGGTCTCATGGCGTCGCTGTTCGTGCCCGCAGCAGTCGCCGCGCCTGTTCCGTCGGCGCGGAACCTGGTGTTTCCCTTCGCCTCAGGGCCTGACCCTTCAGCACCGGCGTCACCCGCCTTACGCCAATCCGCGGCCGGAGTGGACCTTCCGACCGATGGGTCCTTCACGGTGCAAATCATCGGCGGCGGCACGGCGACCCATGTTCCTGCGGCGTCCATTGCGCTGATCACCTTCGTGGACCCCGGGCCCGACCCCATCGGCGCGTTCAGTTGCACCGGGACTTTGGTGGCTCCCCAATGGGTGCTGACGGCAGCTCACTGCCTGGTCGTGGACGGCGGCGACCCGTTATCGGCGGAAAACGACGCCGCGGGGTATGCCGTGTACGTCGGCAGTGGCCTGTCCGGCACCGCCAGGACCGTGGACGATGTGGTGATCAACCCTGGATATCAGGTCGCGCAACCAGCGGAGGACGTGCCGGGTTATTTCAAGATTATGGAACCGGTCGACGTGGGGGAGCCGCACGAGTGGGAGCCCGGGAGGAAGAACGTGCCGAACTACCGCGGCACCGACGACTTCGGGCTACTGCACCTCACGAGCGCCCCGGCGGCGCCCCCGGTGCGATTGGCCACCGACGACGTGTTGAGCCAGGAGGGACGCAGCGTCTGGGCGGCGGGCTGGGGGTTGACCTCGGGCAGCGGCAGCAGCGGGTCGGCCACCTTGCAGGAGGCGGCCATGACGGTGGCCGACTCCACGTACTGTGAGATTGCCTGGTCGCCGCTCGAGAACAACGTCGGCGACCGATTGGCTTCGCCGATCAGCTTCTTCAGTCCCGGCCCGAACACGTGTTATTACGGCAAGACCACCGCCACCTGCTCCGGCGATTCCGGTGGCCCGGTCATGAGTCAAGACGAGACCGGGGGCTGGTGGCTGGTCGCCACCACCATTGGTGGTGCCGCCGGCTGCCCGGTCGACAAGCCCTACGTCGGGGTGCGTTCGCAGTGGATGGCGGCCTGGGTGGCCCAGGTGACCGGCGAAGCCCAGAACGGGCGCAGCGGCGAGAGCTTCAATGCCATCTCGCCGGTTCGGATCATCGACTCGCGCGAAGGCGTCGGGGTGCAGTTCATCCCGTCGCCCGTGAGCGAACCAACGGCGTATCTGCCCGTGCCGAAGCTGCCCGCGAACCACGTGACCCTCAAGCCGGTGTATGGCGAATACGGCGTGGTGGGTCTACCCGTCGCCGGAGTGGCCGGTGTCGTGCTCAACGTGACGATTGATCAGCCCAGCGCCCCCGGTTTTGTCAGCGTGTATCCGTGTGTGGACGGATGGGAAGGAACCTCGAGCGTGAACTTCGTGCCGGGACAGACCGTGGCCAACCTGGTGGTGTCCAAGGTCGATCGCAACGGCGATTTCTGTGTCCTCGCGGCGGTGGAGACCGCGGTCATCGTGGATGTGACCGGCTGGCTCGGTCCCCAAGGCAGCGACTCGGCCACAAAGTCGACCACCCCGGTGCGGCTGTACGACAGCCGCCGTGAGGTGGACGGCGCGACCGCGGTGGCGGCATTGACGACCGCGAGGGTGCAGGTCACCGGTCCGGGCAAGGCCCCGTCGGGGGCCAAGGCCGCCGCGCTGAACGTGACCTCGACCGGAGCCCAAAACGTGGGCTTCGTGACGGTCTTTCCGTGCGACCAGCCTCTGCCGCTGGCGTCGAACCTCAATCCGTTCCCGGGACGCGACATACCGAACTCGGCCATGGTCAAGCTCAGCCCCGCAGGTGAAATCTGCCTGTACACCAACATCACGACGCACCTGGTGGTCGACCTCAACGGCTGGATGGTCGAGTCGACGCCCGGCACGGTGAGGACCCTGCCGCCGAGCCGGTTGCGCGACACTCGCGAGGAACCGTCGGGCAAGATGGTGGCGGCGACGCCGCAGCCCTTGCACGTCACCGGCGTGGGCGGCGTGCCCGTGTCGGGGGTGGATTCGGTGCTGCTCAATGTCACTGTCACCGAGCCGGAAAACTCGCGCTTCCTCGTGGTGTACCCCTGCGACCAGCCTCGGCCTCTCGCGTCCAACCTGAACTTCTTCAGCGGTCAAACCGTGGCCGCGGCGGTGATGGCGGCGGTGGACGGGTCCGGTGACGTGTGCTTCTGGTCGCTCGCGTCTACCCACCTGGTGGTCGATGTGACCGGGTTCGTGCGAACCTGAGGGTGTGCCACCCGATCTGCCATCCAAACCGATCGAACTCCAAGTCGTGCGCCTGGACCGCGAGATGGACCTGCCCCGCCCGGCCCGCCCCGGTGACGCGGGCCTTGACCTGCTCGCCGTTCACGACCTGCACCTTGAGCCAGCCGGCGGCCGCGGCGTGGTCGGGACCGGGTTGGCCATTGCGGTGCCTTTCGGCTGCGCGGGCCTGGTGCTGCCCCGCAGCGGCCTGGCCCGAAACCACGGGGTGACCTGCCTGAACGCGCCGGGCCTGATCGACGCGGGCTATCGCGGTGAGTTGCAGGTGCTGCTGGTGAACACCGATCCCACCCTGCCCTACACCGTGCGCCGGGGGGACCGAATCGCCCAGTTGGTGCTGATGAGCTTCCAGCCCGTGACTTTCGTCGAAGTCGACAGCCTCGACGAATCCGAGCGAGGGGTGGCGGGGTGGGGACACAGCGGGCGTTGAGGTCACGTGGTTGGACGCTCACGAACGTTGGGGGCAACTGAGCGTGGCGCTCATGGTGGACGAGGCCCGGTGGTGGTGGCGCGGCCGGCGCTGGGCACACCTGGCCTCCGACCTTGACATCGACGAACTGCATCGCTTCGCGGCGCTCGCGGGCCTGCACCGGGTTTCTTTCGGCGGCGATCACTACGACGTCACCGAGCCGCAGCGGAGCGAGGCCATCGCGGCGGGGGTCGAGGCGGTGACATCACGCGAGCTGGTCCGCCGATTGCAGCGCAGCGGGTTGCGCCGGGCGGTGCGATCCGGCTCGCACCGCTGGTTGTGGGTGGCGAACACCGTGTGGGATCCCGCCGCCGGAATCGGTGACGGCCCGGCGAATCGGTTGGAAGCGCTAGTGGCATGGAGGCCGTCGGAGGCCGTGGCCACCTACCTCGCCGAGGTGAGCCGCGTTTGGGCCGACCGGCCCTTTGACGTACGAGTGCTGGTGCGGCCTCCAGAGTTGGCTTTGCAGCTGTCCGATCCGACCAACCGGGATGACCACACGGTCGCTGGGCTGTCCCTGCCGCCGTTGCCAGACACCGTTCGTGGGTGTTGGATCACCGCACCCGCTGCGGCCCGGCTGCTCGAACTGTTCATCTCCGCGCCGGATCTGCCGATAACCCAACGGTGAGGTCCGTACGGCCTGGGGCGACCTGCCGCGGGGTCTGGGACCGAGCGACGGGGGAGGGGTACGTGATGACGCACTGGATCAACGACCACGCGGTACTGGGCCGTGTGGCCTGTGGCGGTTTGGCCACGGTGGCGGTGCTGCGCCTTCACCCGGCACCGTGGGTCATGGCCCTGGGAATTTGCGCCGTGTGGCCAGTGGGCGTGGCGGCGTGTTGCAAGGTCCGTCCCCGACCCGTGTAGCGCCAGCCCGTCCTGTTCAGCCGAGCAGGGCGCAAACGGCGGCGGCGGTCGCTTCGGGCTGTTCATAGGGGAGCATGTGGGCGGCGCCGTCGATGAGGTGCAGCTCCGCCACGGTGCCAGTGAGCAGCTCCTGGTAACGCTCGGCGTACACCGGTGGCAGCAGCTTGTCCTGTTGGCCCCACACGAGCACCGTCGCGGTGCTCACCCGGTACAACCGTTTGGACAGACGGCGATTTGGGATGGGGAAGAGGATCTTGCCCGCGGTACCCAGCTTGCGGGCGTTGCCGACAAGGAACTGTTTGAGGGCGTCGTCGTCCCCGAAGTCCAACCCTGCGGTCAGCACCTGCTCGCCGGCCTTGGGGTCGCTGAAGAGCACCTCGGCGAGTTCGAAGGGCAGCATGGCGAAAATGTCCGGTACCGGATGGTCATCGAGCCACAGGCCGGCCGCCGCCAGCAACGCCAGTCCGCTCAGGCCAGTGGGGTTGATGGCAGCCATCTCGGCGGCGATCATGCCGCCCATCGAGTGGCCGACAAGACACGGCCGGTCGAGCCCCAGGCACTCGATGAGGTCCCACCCGTGCAGCGTGAAGTCGAGCATGTCTTCCAGTCGAGATTCGGTCATCTCCTCGCCGAAACCCGGCCATTCGGGAGCGAAGACGGCGAAGTGCTCGGCGAGACATTCCAGCACTGGCTCGGTTGGCATCAACCCCCCGGCCCCGTGCAGGTAGACCAGCGGGGGGTTGGCGTCCGTTCCGAGGGTACGGACCTTGGCCTCGATGCCCCGCCGGGTGGTGACACTGCGCATCGCGCTGCTCACAGAACTCCCTCGGGGGTGTCGGGATAGCGACGCGCGCGGTTCAGGTCGTCGCCCTCGTGCCGGACACGGTTGGCGAGCGGCTTGCACCACCACTGCTCGGAGTCATAGTCAGGCCAGATGTTGCGAAGCCGAGGCATGACCTTTTCGGCGAAAAGCTGCGTCGAGTACCGGGTTTTCCAGTCGGGCATGTTGCCGATGCTCATCAAGCAGAAGACGGTGCCGACCCGCAGTGAGGTGGCCAGGTACTCCATTTGTTCGGCCACCGTGTCGGGGCTGCCGGCGATGACGAAGCCCCCGTCGACGAGGTCTTTCCAGGTGAGCTTGGTGAACATTTCGATGTTCTCCTTGCGTAGCTGGTTGAGCTTGCCCGCCTTGATGGTGTCCACCGTTCGGTACCCCGCAGGGTCGGAGAAGCCGGGGTAGACGTGCAGGCAGCGGTTGAAGAAGTACAGGACGTGCTCGGCGTAGAGCTTTTCGGCTTCTTCGTCGGTGTCCGCCACACACATGATCTGGGCGAAGCTGGTGCGATAGGGCGAATCGTCGCGGTCACCACGCTCGGCCTGGCGATCCCAGAACCCATCGAGCATGGCCTTGCCACCCTTGTAGCCGTTGAAGCTGAGGTAGCTGTAGTTGTAATCGTGGTCGAGGCAGAAGTCCCACGTCTCGATCGAGCCGCCGCCGGGGATGTACACCGGCGGGTGCGGTTTCTGTACCGGCTTGGGCCACAGGTTCACATAGCGCAGCTGGTTGTACTTACCGTCGAACGCGAACACCTCGTCTCGGGTCCACGCCTGAATGATCATGTCGTGGGCTTCGGCGTACTTGTCCCTGGTGAGGGCAGGGATCTGGCCGTAGGTGAAGTTGGTGTCCATGGCGGTGCCCACCGGGAAGCCCGCCACGAGCCGACCGCCGGAGATGCAGTCGAGCATGGCGAACTCCTCCGCGACACGTAGCGGCGGGTTGTACAGCGCGATGGAATTGCCGATGACACAGATGGCGGCGTCGGAGGTCCGTCGGGCCAGGCTGGCGGCGATGATGTTGGGTGAGGGCATCAACCCATAGGCGTTTTGGTGATGCTCGTTGCAGCCGAGGCCGTCGAAGCCAACGGACTCCGCGAACTCGAGTTGGTCCAGATACATGTTGTACAGGTCATGGCCCTTTTCAGGGTCGAACAACGTGTTGGGGATGTCGACCCAAACCGACCGGTAGGTCTCCCGGAAGTCCTCGGGGAGATACGGCCACGGCTGCAGGTTGAACCAGACGAACTTCATGAGCTTGCTACCCCCCATTGAACGGTTGCTCGGTCCCCCTTCGGCCGCCTTTGCCAGGCCGCGCTCGACGGGGAACGGCTTGACGATATCGGTTCAACGACGGGCAGATACGGCGCACGGCAACGGTGCTGGGCCAGACTGGGCCGGTGGACAACCGTGACGCCGTCGATCCCACTGTTCCCGCGGCCCTGGCGGTGTTCGAGAACCTGGCGCGCCGCCGACGGACCAACCTGCGTATCGACACCGAGCGGGCCGTACCGGCGGAGTTGGTAGTTCGTCTTTGCGAACTGGCCCAGTGGGCCCCGAACCATCATCGGAGCTGGCCTTGGCGTTTCGCGGCGCTCACCGGCGACGCGCGGCGGCGCCTCGGTGGCTTGGTGGCGGAAGATCTGCGGACCCGTGACAGCACGCCCGAGCGGATCACCAAGGCCGAGGGCAAGTATCTCCGCGCTCCGCTGATGTTGGCCGTGGCGGTGGGTCACGGCCCCGATGACGATGCGGAACGACGGGCCGAGGACCGAGATGCCGTGGCCGCCGGTGTGCAGAACCTACTCCTGGGGGCTACGGCGGCCGGGCTGGCCAGCTACTGGGGTAGCGGGGCGGTGCTGGGGTTGAGCGAGGTCAAGGCGTTGTGTGGGTTCGCGCCCGGCGACACACTGGCCGCTTTGATCTACCTTGGCTATCCCCTAGGCGACGTGGTGGCGCCGATTCGGCCGGAGCCGATTCTGCACCTGGTTTCCTGACCGGGCGGACCTCGGCGTTCAGCGCGGGAATGGCGGCTGCGGCAACGGAGCCATGGTCTCCTCGTACAGCCACGAGTGGAAGAAGTCATCGAGTCCTCGGCCGGCCAAATCGGAGGCCATGGTCACGAACTGCGCCGTGGTGACTGATTGGTTGCGGTAGGTCGCCACCCAGCGTTGCAGCAGCGCGAAGAACGCGTCATCGCCGACGGTGCGGCGCAGGGCATGCAGCGTGAGGGCGCCACGCTGATAGACGGCGGGGCCGAACATTTCATGGCGGTCGACTTCGCCGATGGGGCCGAGGTGTGCCCCGTTGCGCCATTTCTCCGCCATGGCCTCATCGATGTCGTAGCTCGGGTCACGCTGTTCGGCCCACAACGCCTCGGCGTAGGTGGCGAATCCTTCGTTCAGCCAGATTTCAGACCATCTCGCCACGCTGAGGGAGTTGCCGAACCATTGATGGGCCAATTCGTGCAGCACCGTCGCTGAGCCAGCGTTGAGACCGAGGTCGGTGTCGAACAAGGACAGGGTCTGGTTCTCCAATGCGTAACCGAGCGAATCGTCGACCACGAGGACGCCGTAGACCTCGAAGGGGTAGGGCCCGAAAAGTTCGCTGAGGGTATCGATCATGGCCCCGGTGGCGGCGAAGACCGGAGCGAACTCGGCCATTCGGCCTTCGGGAAAGGCATGACGGATGGCGACCCCAGTACGCGGGGCCCGGTCCTCGGTAAGGTCGAAACGGCCGATGGCGATGCTCACCAGGTAGCTGGCGATGGGATCTCGGGGCTCGAAGATCCAGGTGGTGGTGGCTGGACGAGGCCCCGGTTGGCGGAGGCGCAAGGTTCCCGTGGCGACCACTTCGAGATGGTCTGGTGTGGTCACCGACAACCGGTAGATGGCCTTGTCCGACGGGTGGTCGTTGCTTACCAGCCAGCTTGATGCACCGCTGGGCTCACTGGCCACGTAGCTGTGCTCCCCGAGGCCGTGCCATCCGACCGCAATCTCGGCGCCTGTCCCATCGTCGATCGGCTCCGGGCGGCCGACGTAGGCGACCACCACGCGATGGCTGTCACCGCGGTGGAAAAGCTGTTCGGCGGCGAGTACGAGTTCGCCGTCGGTATGGCTCACCGTTACGACCGTGCCATCGATCATGGCCGACCGCACGTGCATCGAACCGACGTCGAATTGCAGGCCGGGCCGGTCCGCAGTGAGCTTCACGTCGAGGGTGGCGACCGCGCCGAGCGTCCCTTCCACGCCCGTGACCCCGTCGCCCTCGGGGTACCAGTCGAATGCGACATCGACCTGCACTACGTCCATGCCGGCGTTGCCCGCCCGCGGATAAAGGTTGTCGCCGACCCCGTCGAGATTGGCGAAGGCCACGGTCGGGTCCGGCGCGCGGCGCTGATCGGACGGGCTCGGAGCGCTCGACGTCGGCTGGGACGGGTTGCGGAGCGTGGTTGGGCTGTCCGACGCGCTCGCGGTGGCGGGTTGTGGGGTCCTGTCCGGCATGCTCGGATTAGCGCAGCTGACCACTAGCAGCCCAACCGCCGTAAGTGCGTGCCCCAACCGGGTCACCGTGAACTCACCGGCCGGCCTGGCTCGCCGCGGGGCCCAACGGAAAAACGGTCAGCACCTAGTCAGGCTAGGGGCCTGATCGGTCATTGTGACTCTGGCCCTGGCGTGGCGTCGTTGTCGGAGCGACCGATGGCCTCGGCTAGGTTCGCAGCGTGGTCGCCCTCCGTATCGAGGTGCGCGGCCGAGCCGTCGAGGACGGCTCGGCCGCCGCCGCTGTTACATCGCCAGACGCTGACGCGGCAGCAGCCGCTCGGTTCGTTGCCCCGCCATTGGGGGTGGAACTCCGCCGGGTCTATCTCCTCGATGGCGATCCGGGCCCTGCTGTGCTGGCGGAACTGTGTGCCACGGTGCTCGCCGACGTCGTCGTCGAGCAGGCCGAGGTGCTGTCCGAGCCACCCGATGATCCGCACCGAGTCGAGGTGGGCTTTCTTCCCGGCGTCACCGACACCGAGGCTCGCCAGCTCGAAGCCGTCATCAAAGCGCTCGGCGGCGGTGACATCGCCACCGCCACGCTGCGGGCGTACCGCCTGGCTGGTGCCACACCCGACGAGCTGGCCCACCTGGCCCGCACCCGCTGGGCCAACCCGACCATCGAGCGCTGGGCGGTGGGTACCTTGCCCGCTCCGTTTGCGGCGCCACCGGCGGAACACGCCACGGTGGACAACGTGGCCCTTGACGGGCTCGACGATGAGGGCCTCGTGCAATTGTCGCGTCAGCGCCTGTTGTCGCTCGATCTGACCGAGATGCGCGCCATCGCCGCGTTCTACCGGGACCTCGGCCGGGCTCCTACCGATGCCGAACTCGAGACATTGGCCCAAACCTGGTCAGAACACTGCAACCACAAGACGTTTCGGGCGCGCATCGATCTCACCGTGCGCGACGAGCAGGGTGCGATCGTGTCCACCGAGACCGTTGACGGCCTGCTGAACAGCTACCTGCGGGCCGCCACCGACACGGTGGCCAAGCCCTTCGTCCGTTCGGCCTTCGTGGACAATGCCGGGATCGTGGCCTTCGACGACAGGTGGGACCTGGCCATAAAGGTGGAAACCCACAACCACCCTTCGGCTTTGGAGCCCTTTGGCGGGGCCAATACTGGCGTCGGTGGCGTGGTGCGTGATGTCATCGGGGTGTCGGCGCGACCGATCGCCTGTCTCGACGTGCTGTGCTTCGCACCGTTGGACACCCCCGAGGCAGACGTGCCTGATGGGGTCTTGGCCCCGGCGCGGGTGGCTCAAGGCGTCATCGCCGGCATCGGCGACTACGGCAACAAGCTCGGTCTGCCCACCGTGGCGGGGGCCGTGGTGTACCACCCCGGTTATTTGGGCAACCCGCTGGTGTACTGCGGCGCGGTCGGCCTGCTGCCCCACGGTGCGCACCGCACCGGTCCGCAGCCCGGTGACCTGGTGGTGGTGTTGGGCGGTCGAACTGGTCGCGACGGTATCCACGGGGCCACCTTCTCTTCGGCCGAATTGGTGACGGAAAGCACCGACCTGTCCGGCTCCGCGGTGCAAATCGGTGATCCCATCACCGAGAAAGCCACCATGGAACTGGTCTGCGACGCCCGCGACGCCGGGTTGTACCGAGCACTGACGGATTGTGGTGCCGGCGGATTGAGTTCGGCGGTGGGCGAACTTGGTGCCTCGACTGGCGTGCGGGTCGATCTGGCGGTGGTGCCCCGGAAGTACCCGGGTCTGGCGCCGTGGGAGGTGTGGCTGTCCGAGGCCCAAGAACGCATGGTGCTCGCGGTGCCCGCGGAACATCTCGATGCCTTGGTGCTCCTCGGCGATCGCTGGGCGTGTGAGGTCACCGTCATCGGGGCGTTCACCGAGGACCATCGGCTGCGGGTCGATCATGGCGACACGGCCGTGGTTGATCTGCCCATGGATTTCCTGCATGACGGCTGTCCGCGTCGTCACCTCGAAGCGACGTGGCAACCTCCCGCTCTCGAACCGGTTACCGGCTCAGTGCCCTCACTGTCGGTGTCCGAAGCGTTGCTGGCATTGTTGGCCCAGCCGACGGTGGCATCCAAGGCCGACCTGGTAGGTACCTACGACCATGAGGTGCGCGGGGGCACGTTGGTTCGCCCCTGGTGCGGTCCCCGCGCTGAGGGACCCTCCGACGGCGTGGTCTTGGTGCCATTGGAATGCTGGGAGGGCTCCCGGGCGGCTTTCTCGCTCGGCTTGGGCATCAACCCGCGCTACGGACGGCTCGATCCCTACCGGATGGCGTTGGCTGCGGTCGACGAAGCCTTCCGCAACGTCGTCGCCGCCGGCGCGGATCCCGACCAGGTGTCGTTGTTGGACAACTTCTGTTGGGGTAACCCGACCCTGGCCGATCGGCTCGGGTCCTTGGTGCGGGCCACCCAGGGATGTCATGACGCGGCGGTGGCCTATGGGGCGCCGTTCGTGTCGGGCAAGGACAGCCTGTACAACGAGTTCGACGGGGTACCCATCCCGGCGACGCTGCTCATCACCGCTCTGGGCATCGTGCCCGATCGTGACCGCACGGCGCAGGCCTATGCCCGGGGAGATGCCGGGGATCTCTACCTGTTGGGTACCACCGCGGCCGAGCTCGGCGGTTCTATGTATTACGAGCTGATCGGCCGTCGCGACGGCGCCGTGCCGGGCCTTCCCCCGGGCGAAGCTCTGGCCGTGCACCGGGTCTTGCACCGCGCCATTGGCGCGGGGCTGGTCGCGGGGGCGCACGATTGCAGCGAGGGTGGCCTCGCGGTGGCGTTGGGCGAGTTCGCCCTGGCCGGAGATGTCGGCCTCGAGGTCGATCTCCCCCGCAACGCTTTGGCTGCACCGGAGTTGCTCTTCAGCGAATCGTGCGGCCGCTTTGTGGTGCAGGTACGCGCCGGTGCGGCCGCCGCCTTTGAGGCACTCACCGCCAACGTTGCCTGCCAGCGGATCGGTTCACCGCTGGCGAGCCCGCACTTGCGCATCGCCGTTGACGGTGAGGTCATGGTGGAGCTTTCCTTGGCTGAGGTGCGGGTCGCGTTCTGCGGCCAGGAGGTGGCGACGTGACGAAGCGGGCACAGATCGGCGTGTTGACCGCGCCCGGCTCGAACCGGGACGGCGAGGCCGCTCGGGCTATCACCATGGCGGGGGCCGATGCCCACATCGTGGCCTTCGATGGCTCGCTGGACCGCTTCGACGGCGTGGTGCTGCCCGGCGGGTTCTCCTACGGCGACGCCCTTGGGGCCGGTATGCGTTGGGCCCTCGAGGTTGGTGGGGCAGTTCGGGCCGTGGCGGTATCCGGCCGGCCGGTGTTGGGAATCTGCAACGGGTTCCAGGTGCTGGTCCGATCGGGACTTTTGCCTGGGGGCACTGTCAGTCCTGGGGGCACTGTCAGTCCTGGGGGCACTGAGGCCCGTGCGGTGACCCTCACGGCCAACGACCACGGCCGCTTCGTGTGCCGCTGGGTGACGCTGGCGGTCGAACCCGACAACCGGGCGGGGCTCGACCGGCTTCTGCCGGGGCGGCTCGCCTGCCCGGTTGCTCATGGTGAGGGTCGCTTAGCGGTGCGTGATGCCGCCACGATGGCTCGCTTGGAAGCGGGTGGTCATGTGCTGTTCCGTTACGTGGAGGGAACGAATCCCAACGGTTCGGTCGGTGACATCGCCGGGTTGTGCGACACTTCTGGTCTGGTGTGGGGACTGATGCCCCATCCCGAGGATCATCTCACCGGCACCCAGAATCCGTTCCCCCATCGTCCCGGCCGTGAAGGCCTGGCCCTCTTCGAGGCGTTTGTGTCCCGTGCTCGAGCAAACTGATCTCCACGACCTTCTCGGTCCGCCCACTCGGGGCAAGGTGCGCGACGTCTACGACCTCGCCGATAATCGCATGCTGTTGGTAGCGACGGACCGGCTGTCTGCTTTCGACCGGGTGTTGGGGTGCGTACCGTTCAAGGGTCAGGTGTTGACCGAAGTGTCGACCTGGTGGTTCGGGCAGCTCGCACCGTTGGTCAACCATCACCAACTCGCCATGATCGATCCCAACGCGGTGGTCGGGCGTCGCTGTCACACCGTTCCCGTCGAGGTCGTGGTGCGCGGCTACCTGACGGGGGTCACGTCGACCTCGTTGTGGCCCCGTTACCGTGACGGTGCCCGTGAGCTGTACGGGCTTCGCCTACCCGACGGGTTGTCCTTCAACGATGCGTTGCCCGTGCCGCTGATCACGCCGACCACCAAAGCGGAGGCTGGGGCCCATGACGAGCCGATCTCCGCGGCCGATGTGGTGCGCACCGGCCTCGTGTCAGCGGCCCGCTGGACGGAGATCGAACAGGTGTCTTTGGCGTTGTTCCGCCGCGGCGGCGAACTAGCCGCTGAGGCGGGTTTGACCCTGGTGGACACGAAGTACGAGTTCGGCATCGATGACGATGATCGCCTGACCCTTATCGACGAGGTACACACCCCCGATTCAAGTCGCTTCTGGCGGGCCGGGACCGGCGAACACTTGGACAAGGAATTGGTGCGCCGATGGTATGCCGAGCAGGGCTACCGAGGTGACGGTGCCCCCCAACCGCTGCCCGCCGAGCTGGCCACCGCCTTGTCCGAGGCCTGCCTGGAGGTCCATCGTCGCCTAACCGGTCGGCTGTTCGAGCCCGCCGCGACGCCGGAGAACGAGCGTCTGGTCCACAACGTGGCGAGGTGGCTCGATGCCGGTAGCCCGGTAGACCGATGAGCGTGGCAGGCACCGAGGGTGCTGCAGTGGCGGTGGTCGGAGTGATCATGGGCAGCGTCTCGGATTGGGAGACAATGCGTAAGGCCACCGAGGTGCTCCAACGCTTCGGGGTCTGCTTCGAGGCGGAAGTCGTGTCCGCTCACCGGACACCGGACCGAATGGTCGACTACGCCAGCACCGCCGAGGCTCGGGGGTTGCAGGTGATCATCGCGGGTGCGGGCGGCGCGGCGCACCTGCCCGGGATGGTGGCCGGTCATACCGTGCTTCCCGTGATCGGTGTGCCCATCCGCTCGCGTGCATTGTCCGGTATGGACTCGCTGCTCTCGATCGTACAAATGCCCGCCGGGGTGCCGGTGGCGACCATGGCGATCGGCGATGCGGGGGCGACCAACGCTGGATTGTTGGCGGTGTCGTTGCTCGGCGCGACGCAGCCGGAACTGCGGGCCGCACTGCGCAGCTACCGCGCCGAACGCGCCGCCGAAGTGGCCGCTATCCGGCTCGACGATCTCTGAGCGCGCGCGTCCGGCGGGCCCTCGCCGGGCCGGTACGCTCGGCATCGATGTCGCCTCCACCCCGATCCAGCTTTGGACCGAACGCCACCATCGGGATACTCGGAACCGGCCAGCTGGGCCGGATGCTGGCCTTGGCGGCACGTCGGATGGGTTATTCGGTGATCACGACCGGTGAGGATCCACCGGGTTCTCCCTGTGGGCAAGTGGCGGAGCCGGTCGAGGATCTGGCTTCCTTCCTGGCCCGGGCCGATGTGGTCACCACCGAGTTCGAGAATGTCGATCCGGCCGTGCTCGCCGCGGCGGCGTTGAGCCGTCCCGGCCCGTCAGTGGTGGCCCGCTGCCAGAACCGTCGCCTGGAGAAGGCCTTCCTGCGTGAGGCAGGGGTACCCACGGTGCGTCATCAGGTCATCGGCGAAGGCGAAGTTGCTGATGCGCAGCACCAGCTCCGCTGGCGTCAGGAGCTGACTGCCTTTGGGTTGCCGGCGGTGCTGAAGACGGCGGCGTTCGGTTACGACGGCAAAGGCCAGTGGGTGCTTCGTGATGCGGCTGACATCGCGTCGGTCCCGCTCGACGCGGGCGCCTACGTGTTGGAGGAGCTTGTCGACCTCGCGGCCGAAGTGTCCGTGGTGGTCGGTCGTGGTGATGATGGCGAGACCGCGTGCTATCCGGTGATCGAGAACCGTCACGCCGATCACATCCTCGATGTCTCGGTGGCCCCCGCTCGTATCGACCCGGCGCTGGCCGAGCGCGCGGTGCAGCTCGCGGTCACCGTGGCGGAGGCTCTGGGGGCGGTGGGCGTGCTGTGCGTGGAGTTTTTCGTCACGACCGACGGTCGGCTGTTGGTCAACGAGGTGGCCCCTCGGCCGCACAACTCGGGCCATCTGACGATCGAGGCCGCCCCAACATCGCAATTCGAACAGCAACTACGTAGCGTGTGCGGCCTGCCGCTCGGCGCCACCATCCCGTTCCGGCCCGCAGCGATGGCCAACCTGCTCGGCGAACTTTGGGCCCAGGGCGAACCGGACTGGTCTGCCGCGCTGGCCGTGCCCGGCGTCACGCTGCACCTCTATGGCAAGGCCGAGGCCCGGCCCGGCCGGAAGATGGGTCACCTCACTGCGGTGGCCTCAACGCCGGAGGACGCACTAAAACTGGTACTAGATGCTCGACGCCGTCTCCTCCTTCGGCCATGAACCGGACTTCGCCGACCCGGACCGCGATACACCACACGAGGAGTGTGGTGTTTTCGCCATCCATGCGCCTGGCGTTGATGTCGCGCGCCTGACGTTCTTTGCGCTCTTCGCGTTGCAGCATCGAGGCCAGGAAGGCGCCGGTATCGTCAGCTTCGCCGACGGCATGGCTCATCTCCACAAGGGCCTGGGCCTGGTGTCCCAGGTGTTCAACGAGGAGAACCTGGCCACGCTCAAGGGATTCCACGCCATTGGGCACACCCGCTACTCGACGACGGGCGCGGTGACCCTACGCAACACCCAGCCCTACGTCTTGGAGACCTTCGACGGGCCTTTGGCCCTGGCGCACAACGGCAACCTCGTCAACGCGCCTCAACTGCGCCGTGAGTTGCTCGAGCGAGGCGTCGGTCTCTCGTCGAGCTCCGATACCGAGGTGATGATCCATCTGCTCGCCGGCGCGGGAGGGCCGGGAACCGATTGGGTCAGCCGTATTCGCACCGTAATGGCCCAGGCGGTGGGAGCTTTTACCCTGACCATCGGGACCCGCGACGCCGTGTTTGGTGTGCGCGATCCATGGGGTTTGCGACCCCTGGTATTGGGTGAGTTGGGGGAGGGCGGCTACGCGCTGGCCTCGGAGAGCTGTGCGTTGGCCACCATCGGGGCCCGGATGATCACCGAGATCGGCCGGGGTGAGATCGTGCGCATCGACGAGAGCGGCTACGAGATCCTCCCCGGGATCGAACCGCAAGCTTTGAGCTTCTGCACCTTCGAGGAGATCTACTTTTCCCGGCCGGACTCGATGTTGCAGGGTCGGTTGGTGCATCAGACCCGCCAGGCACTCGGCCGTCAGTTGGCGCGCGAGGCGCCGGTGCGTGGCGGCGCGGACATCGTGGTGCCCGTGCCCGACTCGGGCATTCCTCATGCGATTGGTTACGCGCAGCAGAGCGGGGTGCCCTACAGCGAAGGTCTTATCAAGAGCCGCTACATCGGTCGGACCTTCATCGAGCCCACGGCGGAGCTCCGCCGGGACCGGGTGGCCATGAAGTTCAACCCGCTGCCTGCCAACGTGGAAGGTCGGCGGGTGATATTGGTCGACGACTCCATCGTGCGGGGCACGACTTCGGGCCCGTTGGTGGCGCTGTTGCGCCGAGCGGGCGCGGCCGAGGTTCATCTCCGGGTGGCGTGCCCGCCGATAGCGCATCCCTGCTTTATGGGCGTAGACATGGCGAGCCGCGAGGAGCTGATCGCGGCCAACATGAGCATCGAGCAGATCGCGGCCCATATCGGCGCCGACTCCTTGGCGTACCTCAGTATCGACGGCATGATGGCGGCGCTGCGGGAGCGGGAACAAACGCTCCCCCTCCAGTTCGAGGACGCGAGCCTCGCCGTGGGCGGGTACTGCAACGCATGCTTCACCGGGGTGTACCCCTTTGACGGGGTGCCAGTGGACCTGCAGTCCAAAGAACGTTTTTCCGGCATCGTCGGACTCGGGTGATTGCATGCGAATTCTGGTTGTCGGTGGCGGAGGCCGCGAGCACGCCCTGGCCTGGAGCCTGAGCCGTCACGGCCATCGGGTGTGGTGCGCACCCGGTAACGCGGGGACGCCGGGCAACATCCCCATCGCAGCGGATGATCTGGCCGGCTTGGTGCGACTGGCTCGCGAAGGCCACATCGAACTGGTCGTTGTCGGACCGGAGGCACCGCTGGTTGCTGGCCTCGTCGATGCCCTCACCGCGGCTGGCATCGCCGCCTTCGGACCGAGTGCGGCGTGCGCCGCGTTGGAGGGCTCCAAGGCCTTCTCCAAGGACGCCATGGCTCGGTGGGGCGTGGCAACGGCGGCATCGGTGACCGTTACGAGCATCGAAGACGGGCTGGCCGCGCTGGACCGGTTCGACGTGGCCCCGGTGGTGAAGGCCAGCGGCCTCGCCGCCGGTAAGGGCGTGATCGTCCCCGATGACCGCGCCGGGGCGGAGGCGGCACTACGCCTGATGTTCATCGAGCGTGCGTTCGGGTCCGCCGCCGATGAGGTGGTTCTGGAGCAACGCCTGATCGGCCGCGAGGTCTCGGTGCTGGCAGTGTGTTCTGGCACCGAGTATCGCCTGCTGGTACCGGCGCAGGACCACAAGCGCCTCGGTGACGGCGATGCGGGCCCCAACACGGGCGGGATGGGGGCTTTCGCTCCCGCCCCCTCTCTCGGCGGGGACCTGCTTGCCACCGTTGGCGACCGCGCCATCGCCCCCATCCTGCACGGTATGGTCGATCGGGGCACCCCCTACGTAGGGGTGCTTTACGCCGGACTGATGCTGACCGATGCCGGTCCTCTGGTGCTGGAGTACAACTGCCGCCTCGGCGATCCTGAAGCCCAGGTGATCCTGCCCTTGCTGGCCGATGATCCGGCGGAACTCTTCCTCGCGGCGGTGAGGGGAACACTCAGCGGGCTGACCCTGTCTTGGACGCCGGGAGCTGCCGCCACGGTGGTCATGGCTGCGGCGGGTTATCCCGATGCGCCGCGCCCCGGTGACCTCATCAGCGGCCTCGCTGAGGCCGAGGCCGCAGGGTGCCACGTGTTCCACGCCGGCACCGCCGAATCTCCGCAAGGACCGCGCACTGCTGGTGGCCGGGTGTTGGCCGTGACCGGAGTCGGTGCCGACCTCGATGCCGCGGTGGCGCGGGCCTATGCCGGGGTCGAGGCCATAGCGTTTGCCGGCGCGCAGTTCCGTCACGACATTGGCCGCACGATTCCGGAGGCAACGTGAGCACCTCAACCCCTGCTCCCTCGTCAAGCGACGCCGCCCCTTTTGCTTCGACTTCGGGTTCGGTCACCTACAAAGAAGCCGGGGTTGACATCGACGCCGCCACGGCCGCGGTGGCAGGAATGGCGGCCGCGGTGCGGGCCACCTACACGCCACGGGTGCTCTCTGACGTGGGCAGTTTCGGCGGGTTGTTCTCGGTGGAGAACTGGCCTGGTAAGCCGGTTCTGGTGGCCTCGACGGACGGTGTTGGCACCAAGGTGAAGCTCGCCGCTCAGCATGAGCGGTGGCGAGGCATCGGTCATGATCTGGTCAACCACTGCGTCAACGACATTCTGGTACAGGGGGCGCGGCCGCTGTTTTTCTTGGACTACGTCGCAACGGCCCGGCTGCGTTCCGAAGTCATCGTCGAGATTGTGACGGGCATCGCCGAGGCGTGTGGGGCGGTGGGTTGCGCCGTGCTCGGCGGGGAGACGGCCGAGATGCCTGGTGTGTACGTAGAGGGTGCGGTCGATGTTGCCGGCACGATCGTGGGCATGGTGGATCGCGACGCGCTGCTGCCCCGTCTCAACGAGATGGTCCCCGGAACGGCGCTGTGGGCGCTGCCTTCGAGCGGGCCCCATACCAATGGGTATTCGATGATCCGCCACCTGATCGATGGTCGGTCCCTCGACCCGGCGTTCGTGGATGCGCTGCTGGTGCCACATCGCTGTTACCTCGATGATCTCGCTGGCACCGACGCGCTCGGCCTGGCCCACATCACCGGCGGTGGCCTGATGGACAACGTGGCCCGAGTTTTGCCTGCCGGGGTCAGCGCCCGGATCGATTTGGCGTCCTGGACGGTGCCCGAGCTGTTCGCCCAAATGGTGCAATGGGGTTCTTTGTCGGTGCCCGAGGCCTATCGGACCTTCAACATGGGTGTCGGTATGGTGGGCATCGGCGGAACGCCTCCGCTCGGGTCCTTTCCCATCGGGGAGCTGGTGGCGCGTCCCGATTCCGGAGAAGCGGTACAGCTGGTATGACCACGGCCGACCGTGCGGATGTCGTGCCGCGGTCCGACGGGCGGCTGGTGGTACTGGTCTCCGGTAGCGGGTCGAATCTCCAAGCCCTGCTCGACAATGGACTACCTGTGGTGGCCGTGGTGAGCAATCGGCGCAAGGCGTACGCCCTCGAGCGTGCCGCCGCAGGGGGGGTCGCCGTTGAGGTGGTGTCGCTGAAGTCCTTCACTGACGCCGGTCGAAGTCGCCGGGACTTTGATGGCCACCTAGCCGAGGTGGTGGCGCGCTATCGCCCCGACTACGTCATTTTGGCGGGCTGGATGCATGTGTTGTCCTCGGCCTTTCTCGACCACTTCCCCCATCGGGTCGTGAACCTGCATCCAGCCTTGCCCGGTGCCTTTCCTGGTGCCCACGCGCTGCAAGATGCTCTCGACGCCTATCGCGAGGGTCGGATCGCTGAGACCGGGGTGATGGTGCATCTGGTCCCTGACGAAGGCGTCGACAACGGGCCGGTGCTGGCAACGGTGACGGTGCCCATCGTGGCCGGGGACAGTCTTGAGACCCTCGCCGAACGAGTTCATGGTGAGGAGCACCGGATACTCGTAGCCACCGTACGGCGCTTGCTGCGCGAGCTTGCGGGCTTGGCGTAGCGCACGGCGAGGGTAGCCTCACCCCATGGTGCGATACGGGCCGAAAACGGCACGGTCGGTCGTCGGGGTGGCCTGAGGTGCCTGAGCTGCCCGACGTCGTGGTCTATCTCGAGGCCATCGATCGTCATGTCGGCGGTAAGGTGCTGCGCCAGATCGACGTCCGGGGGGTCTCGCTGCTGCGTAGTTACGACCCGCCTTTGAGCGCGGTGCATGGCCAACCGTTGCTGCGCCTTCGTCGGTTGGGCAAGCGGCTGGTTTTCGAGTTCCCCGATGAGCTGTTCGTGGTGTTGCATCTGATGGTGGCCGGGCGGCTGCAGTGGCGCAAAGCTGCTGCGCCGGTGCCCGCCAAGATCGGCCTGGCCGCGTTTCGTTTCGATGAGGGCACCTTGACTCTCACGGAAGCCGGAACCAAGAAGCGGGCCTCGCTATGGGTGGTGCGAGGTGAGGCTGCGCTGCTGGCGGAGCACGATCGGGGTGGTGTTGAGCCGCTGAGTATGACCCTCGAACAGTTCACCGCGCAGCTTGGTGGGACGAACCGGACCCTCAAGCGGGCGCTCACGGACCCGGCGGCGTTCTCCGGTATCGGCAATGCCTATTCCGACGAGATCCTGTGGGCGGCACGACTGTCGCCGGTCAAACGTTCGTCGCAACTCGACGGTGAGGAAATCAGACGGTTGTACCGGGCCGTTCGAGACATTTTGTCCGAGTGGACCGAACGTCTGCGGGCCGAGGTGGCGGACGGATTCCCCGAGAAGGTGACCGCCTTTCGTCCCACCATGGCGGTGCACGGCCGTTACCGTCTGCCTTGCCCGCGTTGCGGGGACCCAGTGCAGCGCATCGTGCACGCCGACAACGAGGTGAACTACTGCGCCACCTGCCAGCTAGGTGGAAAGGTCCTCGCTGACCGCTCGCTGTCTCGCTTATTGCGCGACGAATGGCCCCGTACGATCGAGGGGTGGGAAGGCCTGCGGAGCGGCCTTTAGTGGGTGTGGCCTGCGGAGCGGCCTTTAGCGCCGCTTCACCAAGCAGTGGCCACGGTGCGGGCTACTTCGCCCCAGCGGCCCTTGGTTTCGGGCGAGCGTTCCATCTGGGGCTGGGCGAAGTACATAATCAGCCTGGCTGCGATACCCCGGTAGCGCTCGATCAGCTTGTCGGCGAGCTCATCCCAGGTGGCCGTGACCGCAAAGTGCTCCAGCATCTCGTCGGTAATGAGCGCCGACATGCCGTCAAGGTCTCCGGCCTTGAGCCGGTCATTGAGCTTCGAGGAGATCGCTTCGAAGCCGAGCATCTCGAACTGGAAGGCATAATTCTTGGTCGAGCCATAGAAGGCGATCTGGCTGCGGGCCCGGTCTTTCCACGGGGCCCGTTGTTCCTCCGTGTCGCCGACGATGGTGAACACCGGGATGGCCAAGGCCACATCGTCGACAGAACGATCAGCGAGCGCGGCACCTTCCGCGACCTTCGGTAGCAACATCTCGTTGATGTAGGGCAGTGAGTGCAGCGGGTGCACGTGGATGCCATCGGCCACCTCGCCGGCCATGCGGGTCATCCAAGGGCCGACGGCGGAGATGTAGATCGGGATGTCGGGATGGGCGATCTTGCCTGGCAGCCAGGTCGCGGGGAGCAGCGACATGCGGTAGTACTCGCCTGCGAAGTCGAGCTTTTCGTCGCCGTTGAAGGCCCGGAAACAGGCCCGTACTGCTTGGAGGTATTCGCGCAGGCGCGGCCCAGGCGGATCGAAGGGCGCACCGAAGCGACGCTCGATGTGCGCCTTGACCTGGGTACCGAGGCCGAGCACAAACTTGCCATCGGTGGCCTCGGCCAGCTCCCAGGCGGTGCTGGCGGTGATCATGGGGCTGCGGGGGAACGCCACGGCGATGCCGGTGGTGAGGCTGAGGTTGGGCGCGGCCACCGCCGCCACCGCCGCCGAGAGGTAGGCCGTGCGCCCAGTCTCGGTGAGGGTGATGCCCGTGAAGCCCAGTTGCTCCCACTCAGTGGCCAGCCGGGCCATATCGGCCAGCTTGTTGTTCCCGGTCATGAGGTCGAAGTCCACGGGCCAGAAGCTACTCGCTGGTCGGGGTGGGTCAGCCGCCGGTCGTGGACCAGTGCCAGGGTTCGCCCACCAGGTTGTAGAAGCCGAAGGTGGCGGCATTTTCGTCTAGCCACTCGAACACGGGGTGGCTGGAGTTGCGGATGAGGAGCCCGTTATCGGTGAAGTCGATGGCTTGGCCGCGTTCGTGCATCGAGCGACCAGGGATGGCGACCGGCGGGGAGCACTCCCAGGACGGCCTCACATAAATGTCGTAGTCGGTGGGTCCGCAGATCTCGCGCCGGATAGCGATCTGTTCGAGGATGTTGCGGTACCCGTAGCCCTCTAGGCGGATGTCGTCCTCGGCGGCGGCAGCCACCATGGCGCGGTAGCGGTCCGCGACGGAGCTCGCCACCTCGACCCCGCTGACCCAGGTGGTCTCGATCGGGGTGATAGCGATGGGCGGGATCACCACGCGGATGGTGGTGGTGCTGCCAAGGGGCGGAGTGGTAGTGGTGGGACCGACGCGCGTAGTGGTCGGGTTCGCCCCTGGGCCACCGCCGCCGGTGGGCGGCAGGCTGGTGGTGGTCGTCACCGGCGGCAGGCTGGTGGTGGTCGTCACCGCAGGGGGCCTGGTGTCGCCGCCCTCGGAGTTGGTCCCGAGGACACCGGGTGGCGCTACGCCGACAAGGCTGTCGCGCAGCCGGTTGGCCAACTCCAGTTCGCGGGCCTGGATCTGTGCCGACAGCTCGCGGTCGTGGCCCCGCAGGCCCGCCGCTTCGCTCAGCGTTCGTTCGATGCGATCGGAGACCTCGATGGCGAAGTTGTGTTGTTGGATTCGGGCCGATTCGAGCTCGGACAGCTTTTGTTTCTCGAGGGCCTCGGTGCGTTCCGCCGCCCTCTGAGACAGCTCGGCATGGCGTTCCGCCTCGGCGAGGTCATCGAGGGCGGCGCGGTTGGCCCGCAGGACCTCAGCGACATCCTCGACCCGGAAACGGCCTAGAGCGAGGGCGGTGGGTGCTTCGTTCGGACTGATGGTGACCAGGGCGTGGATGGTGTCTTCGAGAGGCGGACGGGTGTACAAGCTGAGCGCCAACTGCTCGAGCACCGCGTCGATCGCTTCGACCGATCGTCGTTGGCGTTCGACTTCATCCTGCGCTGTGGCCCACGCCACCCGACTGGTTTCCGCCGCGGTCGCCGCTCGATCGGTGAGCTGCTGCTGCACGGTCACATTGACGCTGATGGCATCGAGCGCTGCCGCCACCTCCTCGCTTGAGGCACGTAACACATCGAGGTCATCGGCAACATCGGCTTGGCGCTGCTGCACGGACACCAGGGTCTGGCTGAGTTCGTCGAGGTCGCTCTGTCGCGGCGATGTTGCACTGAAGTTGGCGCCCGCTATTGCTGAGGCCAGGGAAACGAACACCGCCAAGGACGCGCCGAAGCCACCAAGGTGCATGGCTAGACGTCGTCGCATGGGCAGGTTCCTCGGGCCACCGCTCGCTAGTCGCATCGGGTCGCGAGACTGATTGTTGGGAAGAACCCACCCAGTTTACCGCGCTGAAAGGTCACTCCAGCGCTCAGCGTGTCCTTTGCTCGGGGCTTAGGTGTTCCACATCGCCCAGCCGGGTGAGGCTGAACATGTACCCCTCACCGGTAGGTAGCGCTTCCACCGTGCTTATCGAGGCATGGCCCAGTACGAATCGCTCCCACTCCCAAGGCACCGGCGCCAACCCCAGCAAGTGGCCCACCGTGACGGCGTTGGTGCCCGCGTGGGCGATCAACAAGATGCGCCGCCCCGGCCGCTCGACCTGCCAGATTGGCAGCTCACCCTCGGTCCGGCTGATACCCCGTTCGGCGAGGAATAGCCCGCTGCCTTGGTGAATGCGTTGAACGAAGTCCCGGACCGACTCCCCGCCGTCTAGGCCTTCCCAACGAAGATGAGCCGGCTTGGCGCGATCGGCGCGGAAGGCCTCTTCGGCCCGTTCCGCCGGAGTCCCATGCCACACCGGGTTGCGAATTTCCTCTAGCCACGGGGCGATGATCTCGGGCCGTCCGAGCTGATGCAGCAGGGGGGCGGCGCTCTCGCGGGCCCGCTGCAAGGGCGACACCAGGATCTCGTCGAAGTGCTCACCCGCCAGCCGGTCGGCCAGACGTCGAACTTGTTCCCGGCCTCGGACCGTCAGCGGCGGGTTGTCGACGTTGTAGCCGTGCCGGACCCACTCGGGTTCGCCGTGGCGAACGAAGACGAATTCGGTCGCTTCGTGGCCGAGGGCGGATTGGTCACTCATCGCAGGCCACGGTAGCGGTGCGCTGCGGCGCAGCGGTCCAGCGAGGCGGGAGAGTTCAACGATCCCGGACAAATAACGATCGGGTGGCCGCGAGTTGCAGCGCCCGGGCGACGTCCACGACGCGAGGGCCCGCCCGTCGAACGGTCAGGGTGGCGCGTTGGCCGGGTTGGAGCAGGCGTTGGCGCTCGCCGTCGAAGGCCAGAATGCCTGGTCCGGTCACCTCCACCGCCTCGCCCTCGGCAAGCCGCCGGGCTTCGGCCAGGCCAACCTCGGCGTACCACCCCGGTGCCATGGGGGCTCGGACCACCCGGGTGGCGTCGGAGAGTGGCGCAAAGCGCAGCGCCACCCCGCCCTCGTCGGCTTCGCCGCAAGGCAGCACCAGACCGCCGAGCGAGGACACCCCCACCGACGCCGGCTCGGATCGGCTCAATACCGCCACTCGCAACGCGTTCGGGTCGAACAACGCCCGGGACCCCACTAGGCGCTCGTCGAGGAGCACGGCGTCTACCAGAGCGAGGTCGCCAGCCTGGTCCTCCACCTCGACCTCAATCACCTTGGCTGTCGTGGTGACTTCATCGAGGCCGACCCGGCCGGTCGCCACCAAACCGGCGGCCTCGCCTGCGACGGTGGCTTCCACGAAGCGCGGGAACACGTTGTTGGTGCCCGTGGACAGGGCGATGAGCGGGGCGTCACGCCAGCCCAGAGCTGCGGCACGGCTGGTGCCGTCGCCACCGAGTACCACGACCACCGAACAACGCAGCTCGCGCAGGGCCTTTACGGTGCGTACGGTGTCCGTCTCGTCGTAGCGGGCCTCGATGGGCACATGGTCGAATCGGACGCCGGGAAGGTTGAGGGTCTCGATGGCCCGGGCACCGATGTGATGCGGTTCGGTGAGAAACCAGAAGTGGTCCGCTCCGGCTGCGGCGGCACCGAGTACCAGCCGCCGAACGATCGTGTACTTCTCCGCCAGGGTGGACGATGGCGCGTTGGCCACGAGCCGCCGGATGTCTTTGCCCGACACGGGGTTAGCGATGATGCCGACCGATCCTGTCATCGTCATGCTCCGCTCGGTCGCGACCAATCGTCGGACCCTAGGCGGTGCTACTGCACGCCGTTGGTGTCGACGCGCTGCACCCGCCAACACCAACGCCACATCTCGTCTGAGGCGCTGTAGTTCACGTCGGCCTCGTTGAGGACGGAGTAGGGCAGGAACTCGCCCACGGCGAAGCGCACGGTGTGGCGTAGCAACCCCCGGAAGGTGCCTTCGTCGATGTCGAGTTGATGGGGGTTCGCCGCCACACCGCAGCAGTTGAGCAGGTCGACCGCCTCCTGGGGATCAACCGGGCCGCCGGCCGAAAGCCCGAACCACGATTGCAGGGCCGCCATGGCCACCGTACCCATACCGACCGTGGCGCCGTAGTACCCCAGGCGTCCGAGCCGGTGCTCGAAGGCCTGGGCGAAAGTGTGCTCTGACCCGTCCATCAAGCGGCGATGGCCACAGTCGGTGCTCGCGGCCCCCAACTCGGCCAACAGCGCCGCGAGTTCACGTAGGCCGTCAGCACTACCCGAGCGGATGTCCGAACCGGCCGCGGCCAGCCGGTTGCGCAGTGAGGAACCCTGGTTCACCAGCCGCGGCGAGATAGGTAAGCCATGGCCCCGCGCATCGGCCAAGGTCCAGTCCCATGTCGCGGACACGGTGGCCACGATCTCTGCCGCACCGGCCCGGTTGCGCATCGGGGGTGCCACCGTCAGCAGATCGAAGTCCAGCACCACCCGCGGCGAGATGTCGCCCACCCAGCTGACCTGGCGACGATGACGCCGGGCGACCTCAGTACTGAACGGGGCCAGG
Source organism: Ferrithrix thermotolerans DSM 19514 (assembly GCA_945906305.1). GTDB lineage: Bacteria > Actinomycetota > Acidimicrobiia > Acidimicrobiales > CAIXPF01 > CAIXPF01. Next base: position 126,840 of record CAMDQT010000003.1, read on the forward strand.
CCCCCCAATGCGGTGGGGATCACCACCACGTCCTTGCCCGTGCGTAGGGCCACGTACTTGGCCGCGTCCACGGCGGTCCCGCCACCGAAACCCACCACCGTGGTGGCGTCGGAGGTCCGTTCGGATTCGACGAGGGCATCGAGGGCGAGTTGTTCGAGACTGCTGACCAGAACCGGGTTGGGGACCGCAAGGCCTAAGGCCACGGCCGAGGCCGAGACGTAACAGGTGCTGTCGCGGTACGCCTGCAGGACCTCGGGTGCCGATGCCTCTTGCACCATCGCTGCTTCGACGACCACCGCGTTCTCCCCGTCGTGCCGGTCTCGTGGACTGTCCTGCTCGACGGTACCGCACCGGCATCGGCGCCGGTCCAACGACACCCCGCCGCGAGCTTGTGACCTATGTCTCGCCCGGTTTCGTGGCGATTGGGCCCTTGCCCGAGAGCGTGGCGGTAGGTTCCGAGGTTCTAGCGAATGTGGCAGGCCAGAGCGGATCCCCGCCGCGCGTGCCGTGCCGAGGGGGAATCTGCCCATGACTGCCAACGCTGGAGCGGCCTCGTCGGGCGTGGTCGACTCGGCGCCGCCCCCGCTCGGGGCGCGTGAGAAGCGATTGGTGCTGGTGTCGCTGTGCCTGGCGCTGTCGATGGTCATGCTCGACGGCACGGTGGTGAATACGGCCTTGCCGACCATGCAGGCGTCCCTCGGTGCCAGCGTGTCGGGGTTGCAGTGGATCGTGGACGGGTATGTGCTCGCCTTGGCCAGCTTCATGCTGACTGGGGGCACCCTGGGCGACCGGTTCGGGCGTCGCTTCATGTTGATCACTGGAATCGCCATCTTCACGGTGGGTTCGGTGCTGTGCGGGCTGGCACCGAGTGCGGGAGCGTTGGTCGCGTTTCGCATCGTGCAAGGCGTTGGCGCCGCGGCCCTGATGCCGGGCACGTTGTCGATCCTGTCCAACGTGTTCACCGTGCCGGCGGAACGGGCCCGGGCCATTGGCATTTGGGCTGGCGTGTCCGGTATCGCCCTGGCGTCGGGTCCGGTCATCGGCGGCCTGCTGGCGGACACGTTGGGCTGGCCGGCAATTTTCTTCCTGAACCTGCCGGTCGGTGTGGTGGCGATTGTGGTGATTCGGCGGGTCACGCCCGAATCGAAAGATCCTCAGGGTCGCCGCCCTGATCTGGCCGGGGTGGCGTTGTCGGTGTTGACGCTGGGGCCGCTGACCTTCGCCCTGATCCAAGGCAATGATTCGGGCTGGAACTCGCCCCTCATCGCCGGCTCGCTGGCGCTCTCGGCGCTGTCGCTGGTCGCTTTGCTGTTGGTCGAGAGCCGTATCGAGCACCCGATGCTGCAGTTGCAGTTCTTCCGCAACCCCACCTACGCGGCGGCGGTGGCTAGCGGCGGTCTGGTGTCTTTCGCCTTGTTCGGGATGAACGTGTACTTCTCGCTGTTCTTCCAACGGGCGCAGGGCCACGGTGCCTTGGAGTCTGGGCTACGGATGTTGTCCATCTCTGCGGTCATGACGGTCGTCATGCCCGTTGCCGGGAGACTGACCTCAACGTTCGGCTCGAAGCCGGTGATGATGGTGGGGATGAGCCTCGGCTCCGTCGGAATGTTCAGCTTGCTCACCGTGGAGCCCGACACCAGCTATCTCACCATCGGCCCGCGGATGCTGCTGGTAGGGGCGGGGATGGCGCTGTGTATGCCCTCGACCACCGCGGCGGTGATGAACTCTGTTCCTGTCGCCCGGGCCGGCATGGGTTCGGCCACGCTTAACACCGGCCGTCAGGTCGGCAGCGTCGTCGGCGTGGCGCTGCTCGGTGCGATGGTGTCTGCCGCGGTGGCGTCCTCAATGGCGGCGCAGCTGGCCGATCTTGCCCTCCCGGTGGCCGACCGCGCCGCGGTGAGCGAGGCCTTGGCCCGAGGCGGTGCGGGCCTGGCCGAGATTCTGCCGAACGGGTTCGACATAGCCACGGTGCGCAGCAGCTACGCGGTTGCCTTCACCGAGGGGATGCACCGGGCCTTGGCCGGTGCCGGCGTTGCCCTGTTGCTGGCTCTGGTGCTGGTGTCCTTTGTCGTTCGTCGCTCGGCCGGCCTCGCCGCCGGGGCGGGCGCCGCGGGCCCCGCGGCGCCGACCGACGCCCCGGTGGGCGGCCCGGCTCGTTGAGCGATGCGGGTCAGCTGGCCCCAACCACCACGGTGGCCCGCCGGCGCACCGTGTCGAGGAGCTGTTGGTGGCCTGCCGGGCTGGTCCAGGATCCCGCCAACCAGAAGCGGTTGAACTGGCGGTGGGTGCGCACGTCAGTGGCGGCGAGCCGGGTCTCCACCGAGATCATCGCCCCCCGATCCAGTGGCTGGGCCCGCAGGCTGAACGCCGCTTTGGCGTAGCCGGGCTCGGCAAAGGCCACGAAGGACGCTTGACCATCGAGTGGCACCGCGGTGGTGCTACCACCGCGCCAGAACTGCCCGATCTGGCCCAGCACCAGCTCGCGGTGAGGCTCCGCGTCGAGGAGGACGAAACCTTGGTCCAGCAGATCGGCGACCATGGTGACTCCACGACGGTCCCCACTGGCCGGGCGGCCTGGCCGTTTGGCCGTGGCGGGTAGCTCGGCCAGCGTCACCTGCTCGAACGCCACGAGGAGCTCAGCCGCGTCGGCATCGGCCCAGGCCGTGGCCCGTGTGCGCCAGTGCCACTGGGCCAGCACCGTATCGAGGCGTGTGGCGCCAGCCGTGGCCATTGGCTCACGCTAGCGGCAGGGCCACGGCCGCCGCGACGGCGAACGCGGCAACCCCTCAGCCCAGGGCGCGCGACGCCTCCTCCAGCGCCAGCTGCGCCTCGGTCCAGCGGTCCATGAGTTTGGATGCCTTGTCCTTGGCCTCGTTGTGGCCTTCGACGAGGTCTTTGACCTTGCTCGCATCGGCGTAGAGCTCGGGGTCGCCCAGCATGCGCTGGAGGTCTGCGACGTCGGCTTCGGCCTTCATGAGCTGTCGCTCGATCTTGTCGACCTCGCTGCGCAGGTCTTTGGTGGCGCGATGTTTGCGCTGGCGGTGCTCGGCCTCGCTGCGCTTGTCCTCGCTGCGCGTGGCCGGGGTCGACGTCGGCTGCGGTGTGGGTTGGGCCCGGTTGCCCTTGGGCTGGGCTTTGCCCGCTGCCGTTCGTGCCTCTGGCCCGCTACGTCCGCCCGGCCCGCCGCGGGAGACCGGACCGCTGCGGCCGAAGGTCGATCCGACCGACGGGGTGGCCGAGGGTGACAACACGGCCTCTTCGACGCCGTCGTAGCGGACGACCTTGCCGTTGCGCACCGCTACCAGGGACTGGGCCACCTCGCGGATGAGGTAGCGATCGTGGCTGACCAGGACCACCGTGCCTGGATAGGCACCGAGGGCGTCTTGGAGGACGTCGCAACTTTGCAGGTCGAGATGGTTGGTGGGCTCGTCGAGGACCAGCAGGTTGACCGGGTTGACCATGATCTTGGCCAGGGCCAGCCGGGTGCGCTCGCCGCCGGACAACTCGCCAATGCGTCGGTCGGCGGCGTCGCCGGGAAATCCGAAACTGCCGAGCACGGTGCGGATGTTGCGGCCTCTCGGCCGGTCACCCACGGCCTTTTGGAACTCCATGGCCACCGTCAGCTGGTCATCGAGAATCTGGGCCTGTTCCTGGGCGAAGTAGGCGACATCGACGTTGGTGCCCAGGGTGAACTCACCCGCCAGCGGTTGGAGTTGGTTGAGCAGCAGCCGGATGAGGGTGGTTTTCCCGGCACCGTTGGGTCCGACCAAGGCCAGCTTCTCACCCCGCTCGATGACCAGGTCGATCCCGCTGAGGATGGCTCGACCTTCGTAGCCCACGGCGACATCGTGCAGTTCGGCCACGACCCGCGAGCTGCGTTGCGGCTCGGGAAAGGAGAAACGGGCGGCGATCTCCTTACGGTCGGGCAACTCGATGCGGTCGAGCCGTTCGAGGGTCTTGATGCGACTCTGTACTTGGCGGGCCTTGGTGGCCTTGTAGCGGAAACGTTCCACGAAACGTTCGACCTGGGCGATCTGGCGTTGCTGTGCGGCAGCCGTGGCCCGCAACTGGGCGAGACGGTCCTCTCGTTGCACTACGAACTCGGCGAAGCCGCCGACATATTCGATCGCGGTGCCCTCGGACAGCTCGAGGACCCGTTCGGCCACGGCGTCGATGAAATCGCGGTCGTGGGACACGAAGAGGATGGCCCCGCTGTAGGCGGCGAGGGTGGCTTCCAGCCAGGCAACGGAGTCGGTGTCGAGGTGGTTGGTGGGCTCGTCGAGGACGAGCACGTCGGGCTTGTCGAGCATCAGGCGGGCCAGCGCGGCGCGCATCTGCCAGCCACCGGAGAGTTCGCGCAACGGCTGGTTGACCGACTCGTCGGTGAACGCCAGACCGGCCAGGATGCGTCGAGCCTCGGCCTCGAGGGCATAGCCCCCGAGTTGCTCGAAACGGCTCTGGGCGTTGCCATAGTCGCGCAGCGCCCGGTCGTGCTCGTCGCCGCTGGTCTCTGCGAGCAGATGTTGCAGGTGTTGCAGCTGCATTTCGAGTTCGTGGATTGGCCCGGCGCCCGCTAGAACCGATGCCAGCACGGTTTCGCGGGGGTCCGCGGTGCCGACCGCCTCCTGGGGGAGGTAGCCGACCCTGGTTTCCTTGCCACGATGGATCTCGCCCCCGTCAGCGTCTTGCAGCCCGAGCACGATTTCGAGCAAGGTCGTCTTGCCCTTGCCATTGCCTCCGACCAGCGCGATACGTCGGCCGGGCAGGAGTCGGAACGTGACGTCCCGGAAGAGTTGCTTGCTGCCATGCGCTTTGGACAGCCCCGAGACAGTGATCACGAGCGTTCAATGCTACCGGGCAGCATCGCATCAACCCGCACTCGAGTCGTCGTGCGCTTCATCTTCCTCTCAGCGAGGGATCCAGTCGGGGTCGCGCCGCTCCCGGAAGGAGGCGATGCCCTCGGCGCCTTCCTCGGACGCGAACAAGGCGGCGGAGAACGGTTGGGCCCACTCGAAGGCGGCCCGCCGGTCGGTGAACTCGGGAACTCGGCGCAGCAGCGACTTGGAGGCAGCGAGCGCATTCGGCCCGCCGCGCAGGACCATGGCGATGATCTCGTCCACCTTGGCGTCGAGTTGCTCGGCTGGTACGGCGTAGTTGACCAGGCCGACCTCCGCCGCCCGTGCTGCGGAGACCCGCTCTCCGGTGAGGAACAGTTCCATGGCATCGGAACGGCGCATTTTTGGCAGGCAGACCACCGAGATGACCGCGGGGGCGACGCCGATGCGCACCTCCGAAAAGCCGAGCTGCGCGGTATCGACCATGACGGAGATATCACAGGCCGCGGCCAGGCCCACACCGCCGGCCACGGCGTGACCGGCGATGCGTCCGATGACCGGCTTGGGGCTGTCGAGGATGAGGTCGAACACGTCCAGGAAGGATCGCGCCTGACTCTGCGCCTGACCGGGGGCCGCCGCTTTGAGGTCGGCCCCGGCGCAGAAAGTGTTGCCGGTGTTGGTGATGACCACCACTCGTATGGCGGGGTCATTCAATGCCGACTCCAGGGTGGTGGCGAGCGCATCGACCAATTCGACGGACAATGCGTTGCGGGCCTCGGGGCGGTTGAGGGTGATGGTGGCGACGCCGCGGGAGATGTCGAGCAGGGTTGCGGTCATGGCCGCAGGGTAGCTGCCCGTTGCAGGGGTGGCCGCCGGGCGGCATGGCAACACCGAGGCGCGGGCTGCCGAGGAGGGTCAGTGCCTAAAAAGATCACTCATGGCGTTACCCTGAATGCATAGCGAGAAGGTTCGACGGTCAGCGTGACGACAAGGGATGATTGATGCGGCGAGTCGGGTTTGGCAGCGGGTTGGTCGTCGGGCTGGTTGCGGTGGTGTTGCTCGCCACCGCCTGCGGTGGGTCCAGCGGGAGTGCGGGCGATGCCCTTGTCGATCTCAGCACGTTCATCGGCGGGCCGGCCGAGCACCTCGATCCTGCGCTGGACACGAGCACGACGGGGCTGGTCGGCGCGCTCTACGACGGGCTCACCGACCTTGACTATTCCGACCCAGCTCATCCGCTGGTGAAGCCGCTGCTGGCGGAGAGCTTTCAGGCCAACGCCGACGCCAGCGAATGGACGTTCAAAATTCGTAAGGACATGACCTTCTCCAACGGAGAGCAGATCAAGCCGTCATCGTTCGTTCGGGCATGGGAACGGGCATCGGACCCCGACTTCGCGGGTAACTACAGCTATCTGTTCAACTTCATCGAGGGCGGAAAGGCCAAGCTCGACGGCGCGGCCACCAGCCTGGCGGGCGTCGAGGGCGACGATGATTCGATGACGCTGCGCGTCAAGCTGTCTGCGCCCTACTCCAACTTTGCCACCGTCGCCGGCTTCCAGCTCTTCGCGCCCATGCCGTCGGCGGTGGACAAGCTCAAGGACCAGGCCGACTGGGAAAACGGGCTGATGATCGGCAACGGCCCCTACAAGCTCGCGTCGCCGCGTACCGACGCGGAGGTCGTGCTGATCCGCAATGACAAATGGGCCGGCGACGTGAACGGCAACAAGTGGCCGGATCGCGTCTCGAAGATCACCTTCCGGGTGAGCGCTGATCCTGATACTGCCTACAACGCCTTCGAGGCGGGTGAGGGCGACATGACCGCCATCCCACCGGGGCGGACCAAGGATGCGGAAAAGAACTACGCCACCACCAGCCATGTTGACATCGCCGGCGTCTATTACTTCGCCGTCAACCAGGAGGACCCGGTGGTGGGCGGCCCCAAGAACGTCTTGCTGCGCCGGGCCATCTCCCAGGCCATCGATCGTGGGGCCATCAACGAAGCCATCTACGACGGCAACCGGGCCGATGCCACCGGGGTGACCCCTGCGGGCATCCCGGGCCACAAACCGAAGCTCTGCACATTCTGCGCATTGGACAGGGCCGCGGCCAAGCTGGCCTTCGACCAGTGGAAGGCGGCGGGCAACACGCTCCGGACACCGCTCAAAATCCAGTTCAATGCCGGTGCCGGCCATGAAGAACTCGTGCAGATGATCGTCGACAACCTCAAGGCCATCGGTATCGAGGCCGAGGCCGAATCTCGACCCGGCGAGACCTATTTCAGTGAGGTCGCGCAGGGCAAGTGCCAAATCTGCCGCTCGGGCTGGTTCGCCGATTACCCGGCCTACGACAACTTCATGTTCGACCTCTTCCACTCCGACTCCATCGGTGGGAACAACGAAGGCCGCTACCACAACGCGGCGTTCGACGGTTTGGTCGACGAGGCCAAGCGAACCGTCGATCCGGCCCGGCAGGCCGGTCTATTCCAACAGGCCGAGGAACTGCTCCTCAACACCGACATGGCGGCGATCCCGATCAACTTCTACAAGGGCGGCGAGGTCTACAACCCGAAGAAGATCGCGTCGTTGCCCATCGACGGCCTCGGTAAGGTCGCCTGGGAACAGGTGAAGCTCAGGGGCTGACCGCTCGGCCCGCCACCAACCAGGGACCGAGTTCCGCTCTAGCGGACCTCTCGGGGGTGACCGCATTTGTTCCGTTACATCGTCCGCCGGATCCTGCTCATCATCCCGACGATCTTTCTCGCGCTGTCCTTTCTGTTCGCGTTGTTCTTCGTTCTTCCCGGTGATCCCGCCACGCTGATGGCGGGCGGTGCCAACCGCATCGTGGACCCGGGGGTGGTCGAAAGAATCAACGAGCGTTACGGGTTAGACGATCCGCTCCTCGTGCAGTTCGGCGACTACTGGAAGCGCACCCTGCAGTGGGACCTCGGCGAATCGTTTCAGAATCGCCGCAGCGTGAACGACATTCTCGGGGACAAGGCCGTGAACAGCGTCCGCCTCGCGATCTGGGCGACGCTCATCGAGGTCGTCTTCGGGATCTCTATTGGGCTGCTTTCGGCGATGCGTCGCTACAGCATCTCGGACAAGCTGACCACGGTGGTCACCGCGGTGGCGTCTGCGGTGCCGGTATTCGTGCTCGGTTTCCTGTTGCAGTACGCCTTCGCGGTACAGCCCCACAAACATGGCTGGCCCGATTGGATGCGTTTGCGGACCCAGGGCATCGGCCCGAACACGTGGACGCTGTTCTTCATCCCCACGGGCCAGACCTGGCGGTATCTCGTGTTGCCAGCCGTGGTGCTCGCGGCGGGTTCCACCGCACTCGCGGCCCGGATGACGCGAGGTTCGATGTTGGAGGTCCTCGGCGCGGACTACATGCGCACCGCGCGGGCCAAGGGGCTCGACGGACACCAGGCGGTATGGCATCACGGTCTGCGCAACGCCATGTTGCCGGTGGTGACCCTGATCGGCATCGACTTCGGCTTGGTGATCGGCGCCGCGGTGCTCACCGAGAAAACCTTCTCGTGGCCTGGCCTGGGCTCGGAAATCGCCGATTCGGTTATCAGTCGAGACCTTCCGGTCACGATGGGCTTGACGTTGGTGGTGGTCCTGGCCTTCACCGTGGTCAACCTGGTGGTCGATGTGTCCTATGCCTGGCTCGACCCGCGAATCCGCCTGGGCCAGGACCGCAACTCATGAGCTGGCCCGAAGACTTGGGGTCCGTGCACGCAGTGCGGCCGTTATGGGCTAGCGCATGGCGGCGCTTCCGGCGCAACAAGATGGCCATGGCGGGCCTGGCCTTCCTGGTGGCGCTGGTAGTCGCGGCGGTCCTGGCTCCGTGGATAACCCGCTACGGCCCCACTGAAGGTATCGAAGGGGCCTACCGACAGCCGCCGAGCTGGGCCCATCCCTTTGGCACGGACAAGATCGGCCGGGACGTTTTCAGCCGGGTCGTCTACGGAGCCCGTGTCTCGTTACGCATCGGTTTCGCCTCAACGGTCATCTCGGTGGTGATCGGCTTGTTGTTCGGCGCGGTGGCGGGCTTCTTCGGTGGTCTCGTCGACACCCTCATCATGCGCCTGACCGACGTGTTTCTGGCCATCCCCTACATCGTGCTAGCCATCGCTATCGCCGCGGTGGCCGGCCGGAGTGAGCATTCGATCATCGTGGTTTTGGGCCTCACCGGGTGGTTGGGTCTCGCCCGCATCGTGCGAGCCAGCTTTCTGTCGCTCAAACAGCTTGAGTACGTCGAAGCCGCCCGCGCCATGGGCTACAGCCGGGCGCGCATCATGTTCCGCCACATCCTGCCCAACGCCGGCCAGCCGGTGATCGTGTACTCCACGGTCCTCATCGGTGGGGTGATCCTGTCCGAGGCGGCGCTGTCCTACCTCGGGGTGGGACCCCAGGCGCCCACGCCGGCCTGGGGTCTGATGGTGTCGGAGGGCAAAGGCGACCTCGCCCGCTCGGCGCACCTGCTGCTGTTGCCCGGTGGGGCGATTTGTCTCACCGTGTTGGCCTTCATGTTGGTGGGCGACGGTTTGCGCGACGCATTGGATCCGAAGCTCATTTGATCGAGTTTGCGGCCAGTGCGCCACCGCTGCTGTCGGTACGCGACCTACGGGCGTACTTCGATACCAACGACGGGGTGGTTCGGGCCGTAGACGGGGTCAGTTTCGACGTGCGCCGCGGCGAAGTGTTTGCGGTGGTGGGAGAGTCCGGGTCGGGCAAGTCCGTGATGGCCACAACCATCATGGGTCTGCCGCGGACCGTCCGCATCGCCTCGGGCGAGGTGCGCTGGAAGGGCCGGGACCTGTTGCAGTTGCCGGAGTCCGAACATCGCCGCATTCGGGGCAAGGAGATCGCCATGATCTTCCAGGACCCGCTCACCGCCCTCAACCCTGTCCACCAAGTGGGTCGTCAGATCGGCGAGATGGCCCGCATCCACGAGGGGTTGAGCCGGAAGGCGGCGGGGCGGCGGGCTATCGAAATGCTCGATCTCGTGGGCATTCCCGAAGCCGCCAAACGAGCCCGGATGTACCCCCACGAGTTCTCGGGGGGCATGCGTCAACGGGCCATGATCGCCATGGCCATCACCTGCCGTCCCGATCTGCTCATCGCCGATGAACCGACGACCGCGCTCGACGTGACCGTCCAGGCGCAGGTCCTCGAGGTGCTCATGCGGATCAAAGACGAGATTGACTCCGCCATCATGCTGATCACTCACGACCTCGGGGTGGTGGCCGGTCTCGCCGATCGGGTGATGGTGATGTATGCCGGCCGGACGGTCGAGGTTGGCACCGCGCCGGAGTTGTTCTACCGCGCCCGCCATCCCTACACGCTGGGCCTGCTCGCCAGCTTGGCTCGTCTCGGAGCCCGCCGCGACGAGCCTTTGGTACCCATCCCCGGTGCGCCAGCATCGTCGATTGAGGTCCCACCGGGTTGTGCGTTCAATCCCCGCTGTTCTTTCGTGAGCTCGGACGGGCGCTGTGCGCAGACCAGGCCGGAGTTGCGCGAAGCCACCGCACCCGGCCACCTTGCCGCCTGCCATGAGCTCGAAGCCCTCGATGGGGTGAGCGTCGAGTCGGTGCGGAGGGCGGGAACAGGCCGATGAGCGACGGATTGATCGAGGTTCGGGGTTCCGGGCCGGGAGCGGAACTCGGTCCGCCGTTGCTCGTTGCCACCGACTTGGTGAAGGACTTCCCGCTTCGCGGCGGAGTCTTTGGTCGCACGACGGGCCGAATTTCGGCCGTGGCAGGCGTGAGTCTGACGGTGCGGCGCGGCGAGACCCTTAGCCTGGTGGGCGAGTCCGGGTGTGGCAAGTCGACCACCGGAAGATTGTTGCTCAACCTCATCCGGCCTACCGCGGGGACCGTGCGGTTCGATGGTTTGGACCTCGCCACGTTGTCGGGCAAAGAGTTGACCCACGCCCGTCGTCGTTTCCAGATCGTCTTTCAGGACCCCTACGCCACGCTCAATCCCCGCATGACCATCGGTGCCACCCTCGGCGAGCCGCTCAGGGTGCACTTCGGCTGGAAGGCCGCCCGACGCGCCGAACGGGTGCGCCAATTGCTCGACACGGTTGGCTTGGCTCCGCAGTACGCCAACCGGTTCCCGCACGAGTTTTCTGGTGGTCAGCGCCAACGGGTCGGTATTGCCCGGGCACTCGCGCTCGAACCGGAGCTGATCGTGCTCGATGAGCCGGTGTCCGCTCTCGACGTGTCGATCCAGGCCGGGATCATCAACCTGCTGCAACGCTTGCAAGATGAACTCGGACTGGCCTATGTCCTCATCGCTCATGACCTATCGGTTGTGCAGCACCTCTCGCACCGCGTGGCGGTGATGTATCTCGGCAAAGTCGTCGAGACCGGTCCGGCCGAAGCGCTTTTCAGCTCGCCGGCTCATCCGTATACCCAGGCGTTGCTGTCCGCGGTGCCGGTGCCCGACCCGGAGATCCAACGCGACCGCCGGCGTCTCGTGTTGTCAGGTGAGCCTCCCTCGCCGGCCGATCCGCCGAGCGGGTGCCGGTTCCGTACCCGATGCTGGAAGGCCGAGGCGCGCTGTACCGAACTCGAGCCTGAACTCGTCGAGCGGGGCATAGGTCATCGCGTGGCGTGCCACTTTCCGCACGTCGTTGTCGATCCCCTGGGCTGAGGAAGCACTGTTCACTACTGAGTCTCTTTTCCTATTGGCAACGCGGGTCGATATGACCTTCGACGGCCAACATGGATGTGGGACCGGAAGACATGAGACAACGTGTATGGATCACGGCGGTGGCCTTGGCCGCTCCAACGACGAGCTTGCTCCTCGGGATGGTGCTGACCTTTGGCGCGCTGCACGTTGCGACGCAGGTCTCGGGCGATGCCACTCGGGAGCAACTCGAGCTGCGCCTGCGGCGAGTCGCGCATGAGGTGGGCGACCGACTCGACGAGGGCGTAGCGCAAGACGGTGCTGCCTTGCTGGTTGGCCTCCACGCCGGCGTAGACACGGCCCTGGTGCTGCGCGACGGCCGCGGGGTGATGGCAGATAACAGCGGCGACGCGCAGCTTGGTGTGGTGGGAGAGTTTCCGGTACCCGGCCATGACGGTGTGGTCGTGGTCGCTCTTGGACCGTCGCGTTACTTTGCCGCCGCGCTGCCGGTTGTGGTCGCCGCCGTCGGCATCTGCACCACCGCGCTGGCCAGTGTCGGTGTAGGGGTGTGGTCTCTGCAGTCGCGTCGGCGCAAGGCGGTGGAAAAACGCCTGGCCCACACCTACCAGGCGGCTCGGATCGATGCCCTTACCGGACTGGTCAATCGTTCGTACCTGATGGAATGGCTCGACGGGCAATTGGCGCTATGTGGGCAGTCTGGGCGCAGCCTCGGATTGGTGTTCATCGACATCGATCGTTTCAAGACCGTGAATGACACGATGGGCCACGCCGTGGGCGATGAGTTGCTCAAAGAGGTGGCGCGACGACTTGTGGCGTCGGTTCGAGGCGGTGATCTGGTGGCTCGCCTGGGCGGTGACGAGTTCGTGGTCCTTTTCCCGGGGGTCTCGGATGCGGCAACGCTGGCCGAACTCGCCGAGCGCATGCAGGCCGCATTCGACCCGCCGGTCGAGCTGCGCACCGGCCCATTCTACGCCAGCCTCAGCATGGGCCTTGCCGTGGGCGACGCCGACACCGTGTCGAGCCAGGCGTTGCTCGAACAGGCCGATGCCGCCATGTACGTGGCCAAGGGCACGCCCGGTATCCGTCACGCCTTCTTCGACGAACGGCTCAGGGCCGACGCCGCGAGTCGACAGGCGCTCGGCGACGCCCTGCGAGCCGGCCTTGAAGCAGGCGAGCTGGTACTGCACTATCAACCGGTCGTCGCGCTGAACTCCGGTGATGTGGTGGCAGTGGAAGCCTTCGTGCGCTGGCTTCGTCCCGGACACGGGATCGTGGCCCCGGGCAGCTTTCTGCCCGTGGCCGAGGACAATGGCCTGATCGGCGCGCTGGGCCGGATGGTGGTGCTCGAAGCCTGTATGCAAGCCGCGGCCTGGAATAGTGATGAATCGGTCACGCCGCCGTTGCCCATAGCGGTCAACGTGTCCGAGCGGCAGTTGCTGGCACCTGACTTCGTGCCGATGGTGGCCAGGGCGGTCGCCTCGAGCCGGCTGCCGGCCGCACTGTTGCAGATCGAAATCAGCGAGTCGACCGCCGCGGACCGACGGGTTCGGGCCTCAGGGGTACTCGATGAGCTCACCAAACTCGGCGTGTCCCTCGTCGTTGACGACTTCGGTTTGCATCATGGTTCGCTCGGATTGCTGAAGGAACTGCCGTTGGCTGCGGTGAAAATCCACGGCACGTCGGTGATGCATGTGGCCGATTCCGAGCGCGATCAAGCGGTCGTGGAGGCCGTGGTCAAACTCGCCGCGGTCCTCGGCGCGCTGGTGGTCGCAGAGTGCGTGGAGACCGAGGAGCAACTCGCCATGCTTCGCCGGCTGGGGGTCCGTCATGCGCAGGGGTACCTGTTTCTGCCCCCGGCTCCGGGCTGCGAGCTCGTCGGGCTTTGCCACAGCCGTCGACTCGAGCTTCGCCACAGCACCGGGATGATCCTCACCGCCAACGCTGCCCGCAGCGCGGCGTGAACTGGCAAGGTTGTCTGCTGCGATGGCGGTAGGAACTCGCGTCACCGGCGATGGTGTGTCGCCCCGGGCCGAGCCAAGGGTCGACACCGGTAGGATGCCCCTGGTTCGATCCCCGAGAGAGAGCACGCCGGTACTGCGATGACCAACGACCTCCCGACTTCGCTCGGCGGTGCCGGGCGACCGGAGGAGAGCAGCCAAGTAGCTCTGGTCCGTGGGGCTCGGCGTGCCGCGCAGCGTCGCCGTTCCTTGCTCGAATGGATCGTCGCCATGGTGGTGGCCGTCCTGGTGGCTTTCGGCATCAAGAGTTGGGTGGCGCAGACCTTTGTCATCCCATCAGGGTCGATGGAGAACACCCTGCTCATCGGCGACCGGGTTCTGGTGTCCAAGCTTTCCTACAACTTCGGTGCTGTCGAACGTGGCGATGTGATCGTGTTCGACAACCCCGAGTGTTTCCAGCTCGAGGGCGGGGATTTCTGCCAGTATGCCCAGCTCATCAAGCGGGTGGTGGGGGTGTCCGGTGACCGGGTGTCGGCGTCGAGCGGCAAACTGGTGGTCAACGGCGATGTCCAGCCCGAGGCGTTCCTCAAGCCCGGATCCACGACACGCATGCCCGGCGCCTGCGCGGTGTACGACGAAAAAGAGGTCATCACCGTCGCCCCCGGCGAGTTGCTGGTGATGGGTGACAACCGCAACATGAGCAAGGACGGCCGCTGTTTCGGCCCGATCCCCGCCACCGCGGTGGTGGGCAAGGCCTTCCTGAGGCTCTGGCCGGTGGGCCGCATCGGTGGCCTATGAGCATGGACGCTGGCTCGGGTCGCTCCCCGCGAGACGAAGGCTCCGCCGTGGCGGGCTGGTATGGGGCAGAGGAGGGGTTCGTGCGCTGGTGGGATGGCACGGGCTGGGGCCCACCGTGTGCCGCGCCGTCCGCAGGCCAGATGCCGCCCGAGCCGGTTGCGCGTCGGCGGGCGTTGTTGCCCGGTGCCGCGCCGGGTGACCACACCGCCACGTTGGTGGTGCTCAGCCACCTCGGTTTCGTGCTGGGGGCGTTCATCATGCCGTTGAGTGTCTACCTGGTCGAAAAGTCCAACCCCTACGTTCGTCATCACGCCGCTGAAGGGTTGAACTTTCAGCTGACCGTCCTGCTGGCGGTGGTGGTGTCTTTGCCACTGATGCTGGTTGTGGTGGGCTTTTTCACACTGGCGGCGGCCGTTGCGGCTGATGTGGTGTTCGGGATCGTGGCGGCGGTTCAGGCCAGCCGAGGTGTGTGGTTCCGCTATCCGCTGAACCTGCGCATCGTGCGTCCCTGAGCTTCGAACTCGCCGGGCAACGGTGAGTGACTATCATGCTATTTCATGTCACCTACATGCCTTCTGGGGGTGGTCGTGGCTCTGCTGGCTGCGGGCGCGGCGGGGTTGGCGCCGCCGGCCGGTGCCGGGGTCAGCGTGGCCAGCGACGGGGCCAGGGTGGTGGTGGCGGGTTACCGTGCGGGCGGCGAGGACTACCAGCACTGGACGGCGTCATCGCCCACCGGCCGGTTGGTGCAGTGCCGGGAGCTCATCGACGAGACCGATGGCATAGTGGACAGCGATGGCGTGCTGGCCGGTCTGAGCTGGCCACCGCTGGACCCATCACGGGTTGCTAGGTGGCGGTACTGGCTGGATTGTCGTTACCGCGACGGCGCCGCCGTCGAACTCGGGAACACTGGTCTGGGCTACGTGTATGCCGACGAGGTCCTCGACTACGACGCCGCCGTGACCACGGCGGCCGAGCAGTACTTGGCCGAAACCTTGGCGCCGTCTTTGGCGGTGGGCACCTCGCCCCCGGCGGGCCTCGTCGGCTTTGAGCAGTGGTTCTGGGTGCAAGGAACCTCCGGGGCGTTTGTCGATCAGGTCCATGACGTGTTCGGCCGTCGGGTCGTGCTGCAACTCGAACTGGCGGAGGTCCGCTGGACCTTTGGGGACGGAACCGAAGCTGTTTTCGGCCCGCAGGGTCTAGGCATTGCCGAAGCGGCGGGTCCGGTCACTCACCGCTACCGCTGGCGCTCCACAACGGCGTCGCCCAGCGCGACCTACCGCCTCGGCGTCACGGTGGTCATCGCCCTGCGGTACACCCTCGACGGTGGCGACTGGCTCGAGGCCAATCCAGCGTTGCGGGCCAGGGCCGGGCGCGACCTCGTCGTGCGTGAGGCTCAAGCGGTGGGCCACGGCTAGTGCTGCGTGTCCGCCGGTGGCGCGTTCAGTCCAGTCGTCGGCGAAACGCGTCGACGGCACGGCGAAGTTGCGCCTGGCGACGGGTGCCTTGACCGACCAGGACCCGATGAAGGGTCGGAAAGGTTCGCCGCGCCGCCACCACGGCGTCGACATAAACGTGAACGTTGCCTTCGGGCCGCGCCCCGAGCCTCAGGGCAAGGTCGCCCTGGCGACCATTGGGTGCAGCAAGCGTTCGGTGTAAAAGGTCGACCAACGTCGCAGCGCTCCTCTGCCAGGTGAACGTGTCGGCCGCTGCGGCCAACAGAGCAATCTGTTCGGTGCGGAACCCCACGTCGGTGAGCAGTCGCTCGGCGAGTGGCACCGCTTCAGCCGGTAGGAGCGAGGTGAGAGTGCTGAGTTCCGGGGGGAGCACCTCATCGAGGGAACCCTGGCGGGTGGTCAGCACCGGTACGCCGGCGACCGCAGCCTCGAATGGCACCATGCCGAAGCCTTCCGACAACGTCGGGTAGGTCACCAACGCGGTGTTCGAGAGCAGCCACGCCTTCTCAGATTCGGTGACCGATGGGAGGGTCACCACGTCGATGGCGAGTTCCGGGTGCTCGTTCAGCCACTTCGATTCGGCTTCGTGGCTACTGCCCCACGGCGGTTCCGGGCCGACGAGCGCTAGTTGACCACTGAAGCCTTGGTTGCGAAGTGCGCCCCAAAGTTCCACCGCGAACATCCGGTTCTTGTGCAGGTAGCTCGCGCCAAGCACGAGCAGGAAACCCGGGCGCAGCGCCTTGCCCGGGGGAGGGTGTGGCTCCACCGTTGCCGAACAGTGGTCGATTCCACAGTAAGTGACCGCCGAATGATGTTGGGGGGACAGCAAGCCTTCTCGAACGGCCTCTTCCCGTGAATGCGTGCTGATGAACGCCACGCCGTCGACGACCTCGAATGCGGTGGCGGTGATGTCTCGATACTGTCGCCACACGTCATTGATGCCGTAGTAAGCGGCGTTGTGGTACGCGATCATGTCGAGTTGGGTCACCACCGTGACGTCGGCCACTTGGCGCATCCACCGCAGTTGAACCGGATGGTCGACCTGATAGGGGCGCAGCGCCACTTCGTAGTGTTGGTCGTAGGTCTTGTAAGGGACTTGTGGGCAGACATGCAGGCGGGGCCGACCTTGGACGGCGGCCCGCACGTAGGCCGGTACCTTGAGCGGCGTGACGAGGTCGACGCGCTGCACCGAAGGGTCCTCGGCGAGGGCACACGCGGTTTCGAGTACGAAGCGTTGGGTGCCCATCATTTGTGGGCCGAGACAGAACCCATCGACCACCACGCTGATTCCGGTCAGGGCCCGGCGGGCGCGGGAGAGCGCATTGGCGAAACTGGTGCGCGTGACGGTCGAGGCGTGCTGCATCAGGGGTGCATAGAGCGGGTGGCGCTCGTTGATGAGCTTCTCGTGGGCGTCCTGCATTAGCTGCTTTTGGGGCGAGGTCCCGAACGACGCGCTTCCCCGGTGGAACACGAACACATCGTCGGCGAGAACGTTGAGCAATCCGTGCGCAGCAGCCCGCTGGCTGAAATCGACCTCTTCGCCATAGCCCGGGGAGAAAATTGGGTCGAATCCGCCCAGCACATCAAGTGCGGTGCGGCTGATGTACATGCAGTGCCCCACCGCGGTGGGGATGACGGGTCGGGTTTGGGTGGCTGCGGCGGCGATACGGCGGGCGGCGTCAGCCACCGTGAGGCCCTCAGGCATGGGTCCTGGGGCATTCCGAACGGGCAGCGACAAGATGGTGCCGTGGTTCGTAAGGGTCGATACCGTCGCCACGGTGTTCGATGATCTCGCCGCGCCGATCATGCGTTCAAGCCATTCGGGCCCCACGACGACATCGGAGTTGACCAACACGACGTCGCGGCCGGCGGCGATCTTGAAGGCCTCGTTGCACGAATGGACGAACCCGACGTTCACCTCCCGGAGGTACAACACCACTCGGTGTTCGCCCCGGGCACCGACCTCGCGAACGGAGTCCACGGCGGTATTGTCCGGGCTGGCATCGTCGATCACGACAATGGGCGTCGCGGTCGGTGTGTGGGCGAGCAAGGACTCGATACACGCCCGAACATCGTCGGGTGAGTTGTAAACCGGTACAACGACCACGGGCCCGGTGCCGGAACCGAGAGCGGTGACGGCCTCAACGAACGAATGAGCAGAGTTGAGCGGCAACAGGGAACCCGATCGAAGGCCTCGATTAAGGGCAAATGTTACACTCGCCTCAATGCAGCCGCAACGCTCTGCTGGCCTGCGACCGCGAGCTGCGCTGCTGCACCTCAACGAGTGCGCCGACGCTGCGGTGGCTCCTGCCCTCGCGGCGCGAGCAGGCCATGGGACCGAGCTGGTGCCGCGGTTCGACTTGAGTTCGGTGGCCGGGATTGAACACCCGGAGGCGCTGTCTGCGGACTTACGCGCTCAGGTGGCTTGGGACGATCGAGTGGACGATGTGGGCCGCTACGCCTTCGCCACCCACTGGTCCCTTCCCACCTTGCGGGCACATTTCGCGTCCGAAGACATCGCCACGGTCGTGAGCGATCCGCTGGAACGGATCCTCGCCTACATCGAGCAGGCCCGGGCCTGGCCCACCGACCGGCACCGAATGTGGTACCCGCACACCCTGCCGCTAGATCTATGCCGGGCTCCGCTGGTCGAGGTTCTCGTGATGACTCAGGCCGCGGACCTCATCGACAACCGCATCGTCCGCCAGGTCAGAAGGCACGACCGGCGCGTGGTCGCGGGTTCATTCATCGCGGCGGAAGCGACGGAGACGCTGGCGCTCGACACGATCGCGTCGCTGGGCGAACTTGGCGCCGTGGCGCTGTGGGAGCAGGGTCCGGCGCTGTGGGAGAACCTGTCCAACTGGCTCGGCGTCACGGTGTCGGAAAACCGCGGTGAGCCGGTGCGGTCGCGCCAGATGCCCGGCATCTTTCGTCGTGCGGCAGAGGTTGCCGCCGCCACCGACCTGCTGCTGGAGCGAACCCGAGTCGACCTTCGGGTCTGGGCCCATTTCGCTCGAACGTATGGTGTCCATGATCCCATGGGTCGCGCTGTCACGGCGGCCGAAGAACGTTTGAACGACTGGTGCAGCAGTGCCTTTTTTGCCGGTTTCAGCGATCTAGACCCCTCAGTGGAGGTCACCGCACAGAGCCCACTAGGCCAGGCACTGGACGGAAACGTCGGCCCGAATGCCTGGCTGCTCACGGTAGATCTCGATCCCGACGATCATCTTTCGGTGCTGCATCGTCGGATCACGGCGGTGGTCTCTGCGGGGGAGACACCGCCCGCGCATCATCTGGTCGTAGCGGTCGATGATGACCTCGTGAACCTCCGTGACGCGCTCGTGGGGCATGACCCCGACGCGGTCGTGGTGGGCCACCGCTGGGTGCAGCGGGCTCGACCCGCTCGTCTGTTCGCCCAACTGGCGGAACTCGCCGCTCCTGGTGCCAGCCTGTTGGCGGTTGCGGCGCGCAGCGACCTCGGCGCCCTCGATCGCCATGTGCGCAGTGGCGGATGGGGCGAGATCGTCCATGTGCCACTTCTCGACGGCGTGGCGGTGCGGGCGACCAACCGGGCGGAGCTCCACGCCCGCACGCATTACGGCATCCCTTTCTCCCTCGATGATCCCGACGACTCGCGCGCCATTGTGATGTCGCTGTGCTCCGGTGCGCGTTCGGTGTTGGAGTTGGGGTGTTCCGAGGGCCTGGGGACGAAGGTGATGCACGACCGTGGCCAGCATGTCGTGGCGGTTGAGTTGGACCCGACGGCGGCGGCGTTGGCCCGTCCTTTCGCTGAGGCCGTGCTTGTTGCTGACCTCGACGACGACACCGCGTTCGACCCGTTGCTCGGCCGACAATTTGACGCTGTTTTGGCGGCCGACGTGCTCGAGCACCTTCGTGGGCCTACCGCCGCGCTGCGGCGCGCCCTTCGTCACCTCGCTCCCGGCGGCAACGTGGTGCTCTCGGTGCCGAACTTGGGTCATGCCGACGTTCGGCTGTCTCTGCTCGACGGCCGGGTGCCCTACAAGGACCTTGGACTTTTGGATCGCACCCATGTGCATTGGTTCACCTACGACGGGTTCCGCCAGCTTCTGGTGGACTGCGAACTCGTCGTGGTCGAATGGCGTCGTACCGTATTTGCTCCAGGAACCACCGAGGTGGCCCTACCGACGGACCTGGCTGAACTTGCCCAACGCTGGTTCGCTGACGATCCCAGCGCCACCACCTACCAGTGGGTCGTGCGTTGCCAGCGGGCGAGCGAGGCGGTAGAGCAACCAGATCCGCATTTCGTGCCCGGTGCCCGCCGCTTTGTTGCTGAGCCGCGGCCGGGTATTCGGGCGAGCGGGCGTGCCCTGGCTCGGGCGGTGACTCGCAAGCTACGCCCGAAGCGGTCCTAACACCCGGTGTCGCGGCCTTCGCCGAGCGCGTGCACGCCGAAGTCGTTTTCGATGCGTAGACCGGCGAACAGTTCGCCCGGTGGAAGCAGGAAGGTCGGGCGGATCCTGCTCACCCAGCCCAGCACCGCATCGGGGTTTATCCCGTCGGTGAGTACCGCCGGGCCGAACATGGCCAAAAGGTCGGCGCAGTACTGTAAAGCGGCCGTTTGCACCGTCTCGATGCGATCGCTGTCGAGGCCCGTCGCTGGTTCGGCTCGAACGACTGGGCCTCCAGGGCCCTCGGCGCGATAACCCACCACGGCGCCCTCCGCGCCGCAGAGCAGGCCCTTGAGCAGCAGGCTGTTGTCGGCCACCCAATGGCCGTTGCGCAACGGCACGTCACTACCGAAAACCCCGCTGCTGGCGGCGGTTACGCCAGAGGCCGTGGTGACGAGGTAAAGACCGCGAATCTCATTCGGGAGCACTCGTGCCAGGGCGCGTTGCGTGGTGGTCGAGTGACCACACCCGACGAGACACAGCGGCACCGAATCGTTGAGGCCAAGGTCGCTCAGGTGCCGGCGGAGGCCCTCGAGTTGGTCGGCCCCGAAGCTTCGCAGCGGCTCCTCAAGCTCGGCGAGAAGCGCTGCACCGCGACCATCTCTAGCGGGAAGTCGAACCCGCTTGTGATAACGACGCTCGGTCGGTCGCCACCCCAGCCGCGTTTCTAGGAGGTCGGCCAATGGTCCCTCGTACGGCTCGGTATCGACGAGCAGGTCGATATCGAGGCCCGCCGCGGCCGAAACCGCGAGCGCCGCCCGGCGCGAGGTGAGCAGACAGCCCAGTGATGGCAGCGATGCGGGCCGCGCGCGGTGCCATTGCTCGACGGCTCGCTGCAGCACCGAGGTGTCACCCGCCATCAACAGCACCGCTTCGTCGGGATGGTCCAGACGGTGTCGAACCAACGTCGATCCGAACGTCGCCACCAGCGGTCCGAGGACGGAGTAACCGAAAACAGCCTCGGAGCGAGGATCGTTGCGGGCATCGTACAGACGGGTGGCGGACAAGCCGAGCGCGGCCTGCGTGGCCCAACTTTCGTGCTCGAGATGAACATCGGGGGCAAAGAACTGGGCCACGGCACCAGGCGCGGGGATGTGCGACCAGTGGATGGCGTGATCGAGTGATTGTTGGAGATCGGCGGTTTCGTCGGCGCCAAGATGCAACCACTTGCTGACGGGCACCGCTTCGCTTTGGCGGACTACTTCCCACATGTCGCCCTGGTCTTTACGTACCCGGCGTTCGTTGGAGATGTACCACTCGTCGAAGAGGCCCCCGGCGCCGACCTTGGCCACCAACTCCTTGATGCATTGGGGGTCCAGGGTGCTGTCGGTCATGGCCACGAGCCGTTTGCCGTGCTCCTTCGCCCAGCGCAGTTCCTCGATCAACCATCGGCGCGGCAGCGCCACCCGTGACTCGATGGCGATTTCCTCGGCCTGCAGGCCCTGCATGGCTGGGGGTAGCTCGGAAAACACCTCGGCGAGGGTGACCTCTTTGAACTGTGGTCGATTCAGGCGGGAGCGATGCTCGCCTTGCACGCGTTCCTTAAGCCAGGACTCGGCCTCGGCGGGGTCGTCCAGCACCGCCCGAGCGGCAAAGTACGGCAATGAGTTGGGCGCCAAGGTGGGCCGAAGCACCAAGGTGTCGAATAGGTCGACCGACACAAGGTCGGCGATATCGATCTGGCGGCGCAAGGTGTCTATATCGTACGAACCGAATGAATCGGTGTTTCTTGAGGACCAATTCGCCCGCCATTGGGCCGCCGCGGGGTCGTACTCGACGAAGCAATAGCCTGCTGCCGCGGCGGCCGAGACGATGGTGCGCTCGATCGCATGGGCCAGGGTGCGATCGGTCTGGCCGCATTCGACCTCGAAGTCCTCGACGCGAAAACCCGCGTCGAGTAACGGTGTGAGTGCGTTGACCCGCGCCCAGAACATGCCGCCAACCGGGTAGTCGACGTAGCCCCCCACCAGGGAGCGGTCGAGCCCGCAGCGCTGGAACACTTTCCGACCGTTGTCGACGTTGCCGAGCCAATGGGCGCTCCATGGCGGCATCAACGGGAAGATCGACGGTTGGATCACCCCCACCTCGGGTTGGGTCCGGAACAGGTCGAGGTGCGCGGCGATGGCCGGGCCGGTCAGACAGCGCAGCAGATGCCCCCGCCAGTCCAAGCGTTCGGCCCCGGCGTGGAGCGACTTTTTGGTGTGCAGGTGCAACACGAGGTGGTGCTGGCGCAGTTCCTCGCCGAAGTGCACCAACAGCGGGGCGAAATTTCGACCGCGGTTGGCTACCACTTTGACGACCCGCGGGGTGGCCGTCCCGAGGATGTCATCGATGGCTTGGTTGGTGGTGGTCACCTCGGTGGCACTACACACGCTGACCAGCAGGGTCGCGGACCCCGCCAGTGGTTCGATGGCCCGCAACAATTCGGGTAGCACGTCGGCGTAGAACGCGTGGATCATGACGCACACCCCGCGGGGGGCGATCGGACCGATTCGTGGTTGCATCAGCGGGCCGCGCCGAGTCGGCTCGGCGAGTACCGGTGCGGTCACCCCTTGGTCCCGGACGGCCAGGAAATGGGTCAGCGGGGTGACGGCCTTCAGGCTGTCGGGTTGCTCGCGTACGTAGGCGGCGCTGTCGAACAGTGGGCCCGGCGGGAGTAGTTCGCGGCGGGCGTTGCTCGCGTAATGCACGAACGGATGAGCTTCTGCTCCCGCTTGGGGAATCCGGGCGAGGTACCACTCGATGTCGAACAGCCCACTGTCGAGTTCGGCGTGCGACACGGCGACGACGTCGGCCGGTTGTAGGTCGGCGCAACCTTCGCGGGCGAGGAGGCGATGGAAATGCACCAGAGCATTGCCTCGGGCCTGAGGGTTCATGGCCTCGTAGCGAACCACGTCGAACGCAGCTGATGGCCAGCGTCCTTCAGCCATACCGCGGCGGAGGTAATGCGCCGCGGGATCCATCCCTGACCCTCGAACGTCGGGATAGTTTTTCAAATACCAGTCGGCATCGAACCACGGGCTCGTGGGTAACAATGCTGCAAGCTCGCCAGACCGCATGGTTGCGCGACGAAGCCGAAGTCGCCGGTAAAGCCACCTTGCGCGGTTGGCTGCGACCGCTTTGCACCGCTCGCGGGCTCCCACGCGAGCGAGTCTATGCGACTCACTCCAGCGGCTTTGTCAGTGTGACAGGGTCGGGCAATTGATCGCGCTTGGCGTGAGGCTTCTCGCCGGGCCACGCTGAGGGTATGAGCCACCGGGCCGTCCCCTTACGCCGTGTCCTGCCCGCTCGTCTGGCCGGGTTTGTGGGGCCAATCGCCCGCGACGAACAGGGCGTCATCGATGCCATGGCGGCGCGTCGAGCGTCGTTGAATCCGGCGCAACTGCTGAACCGGCTGCCGTTGACGGCGCAGCTGTATGAGTCGGTATGGCGGGTCCGCTCGCTTGGTCTGCTCGCGGGTCGCCCGTTCCCGATTGCGGAGGAACTCGCCGAGCTCGCGGCGGCCGTGCAGCCCGCCCTCCTGCGCGGGGGTGTGGTGCTCGATGTCGCCTGTTCGGAAGGCCTCTACGGTCGTCATCTGGCTCAGCGCGGCGCCGAGGTGGTGTTCATCGATCACAGTAGAGCCTTCCTCAATCGGGCCCTACGCCGTTGCGCCAGCCTGGCCATCGGCGATCGCGTCGACGCGGTGCGCACGCTGGCCGCCCACCTGCCCTTCGCCGACGGATCCGTCGACGCGGTGGTGATGGGTGGATCGCTCAACGAGATTGGTGACGAGGCGGCGGCGATGGCGGAGATGGTCCGGGTTCTGCGGCCCGGCGGCCGACTGTTCTGCATGAGCCTGATCCCGGCTCGCTCTCGCCGGGCCCGGCTGATCCAGAGCTTGGTCGGCTGGAGCGGGATCCGCTTTCCAACCGCGGCGCGCACCGTCGCCTCGCTGGGCGCATCGATGCGGCTGGTCGAAGAGCACTGCGACGGCATCGTGCTGCGGATCACGGCGGAGAAGACGCCGTTGGTTGCGCCGAGCTTCAGGCAACCACCGGCGAGCTGAGCGTCGGGTTTCGCCTCACCGGTGCTCGAGGGCGGCCAGGAAGTCCACTAGGGCGGCGTTGACCTCAGCCGGTCGTTCCTGTTGGGTCCAATGCCCACAACCATCGAGGATCACCGATCGGTGCAGCTTGGGCAAGGTCTGCGCGAAACGCTCAATGGCTTTGGCCCCCCACAAGGTGGGGCCGTCCTTGCTTCCCCCGATGAACAACGACGGCACGGTGATCGGCTGACCGTGCAAGGAGGCGAAGTCCTTGTGGTCACGGTCCACGTTGCGATAGCGGTTCAGCCCACCGGATAGGCCGGTCCGCTCGAATTCGGCGGCGTAGAACTCGAGGTCCTCGGGCCTCAGCCACGTCAGCGGTTCTTCGGGTCGGGCAAAGCGGTCCCGCATACGCCCTCCCTTGGCGACAGTGGCCATGGATCCGGTGCCGGGAAGCAGCGGCGGAGCCGAGCCGGAAGCGGAGTAGTAAAAGCCTTCGAGCCAACCGGCGACGTCAGGCTCGATCTCGGCCTCGGCCCGTGCAGGCCGTTGGAAGTATTGGATGTAGAACTCCTCAGCACCACCCATGGCCCGAAACACCTCGGAGGGCCGGACCTTGCCCCGAGGGGTGTAGGGCACCGACAGCCCGGCGACGGCGCGGAACACCTCGGGATGCAACAGCGCTGAGTTCCACGCGATGGGGGCTCCCCAGTCATGGCCGACCACCACGGCTTCGCTATAGCCGAGCGCCGCGACCACGCCGAGATTGTCCGCCACGTGCTCGGTCATGCGGTAGGCGTCTACCGCGGTGGGGGCGGAGGACCGGCCGTAGCCGCGTACGTCGATGGCCACGGCGTGGTACCCCGCCGCGGCGAGCACCGGGAGTTGATGGCGCCACGAGTACCACGACTCGGGGAAGCCATGAACAAACAGCACCAGTGGTCCGCTACCGGCCTCCACCGCGTGGATGCGAATGCCGTTGGCCTTCAACGTTCGATGTTGCACGATGCTCCAGGGGGTCTCGTAGGTAGCTTTGGCCGTTCTACTACGCCCAGCGAAGGGTTCGTCCTAGCCGTGGTCTCCGAGGATCGTCAACGTTGGAATCAGCGCTACCGCGAGGCCGTGTCCGACCCGTCGCCGCGGGCGGTTCTTGTCGATGCGGCTGAGCTGTTGCCGCCCCCGGGCCGGGCCCTCGACCTGGCCTGTGGTCGTGGCGCCGAAGCGGTCTGGTTGGCGGCTCGTGGTTGGTTGGTCGACGCCGTCGACATCGCCGATGTGGCACTTGACCAGGTCCTCCGGTTGGCCGATGCAGCCGGGGTGCGGTCCCGATTGCGGGTCATACAGGCCGATCTCGATGAGGGCCTACCCGAATCTTGCGTGGGTCCGTACGACCTGCTGGTGATGGGTCACTTTCGATCGGTGCTGCTCGAGACCGCAATTGAACAGCTTCTACGGCCCGCCGCGGTGGTGGTCACCAGCAGGCTGTCCATGGTCGGGCGGGTCCGGTCTTCAGCGAGTGAGGTGGGTTCGTCGGGGGGTTATCTGGCCGTACCCGACGAATTGGCTGACCTCGCCCAGCGCTTGGGTTTGAACGTCCTGTATTGGCAGCAAGGCGAGGGGGAGACTGCGCTGGTGGCCCGTACCGCCGCCTCGCCCCACCGCTGAGCAGCGCCCGAAGCTCGGGGTCAGGCCAAGGGACGGCCGAAGGGGACCGAGTCCTGCCAGGTACGCAGGAACGCTTCGGCCCGAGCACAGCCCGCCAGGAACAACCCCTCGGGGGCCCCGACACACTCGGTGATCAACGCGCTGATCTTGTCCACACATGCCGCTGGTTCGAGCGCTCCAAGCCCGGCCAACAACGGTGCGGCCACCGACACGAAGTCGGGAACGTAGCTCACCGCGTTGCGGCCCATGACCGCCAACGCCTTGGTGGTCACCGGTACCGGCGCCAGAGGTACCACGGTGCTGGCCTTCAACAAGGCGGCACCCTCGTGGGTCATGGCCCCGGTTTTCGAGCCACAGAACACGACGTCGGCATCGGCCCCCCAAACAGCCCAGGCCGGTTTCTGGGCGGAGCCGATGGACTTGGCCATGGCCTCGCCCTGAGACAGCCACGCCTCCGCCAGCGCCACCGGGTCGAACCCGTCGGGTTCGAAGGCGCTGCCAGCAGTGGTCGCCACGGCGACCACGATGGCACCGGCGGCAACGGCCTGGCGGGCTAGGGCCACCCCGACCGGCCCGAACCCCTCAATCACGACCCGGCGGCCGCGGAGGGACCCCGACGCTGCTTCGGCGGCGGCCAGCGCGCCGGAGGCCAGAAGCTCATCGGCGCCGGAGACACCTTCGTGCACGTCGCGCAATGACGGGCGGCGCGGGTCCTTGGCGGTGAGCACGGCGAGGTTGGCCGGGTCGATTCCCTTGGCCGGGTCCAACAGCACGGGTGGGTCGAACGAAGCGACCTCCTCGGCGAACGCGGTCAATGCCGCCACCCTCTCCTCGGGCTTGGCGTTGACGCCGGCCGAGGCCCCGCTGGCTTGGATGCCGAAGGCTGCGAACGTGTAGGTAATCGAGCGGGCCAACATCTCGGCTCCACTGACGAGGATCTTCGGTGCCGAGCGGACGATCCCGACCGAACCGGGGGCAGTGTCGAGATCGACCAGCACGAAGCCGTCGACGGTGCTGAGCTTGCGGGTCTTCACCACCCCATCATGTTGGGCCGGAGAGGGTTCCCGCCACTACCCCGCGGTAATGGGTCTCCAGTCGATCCTGCTGCACACCGAGTGACCGCGTCCGAAATGCGCTCCGCCGGTCAGTTCCTGGTGCGTTGGCGTGCTCCGCCGTCATTGCGCCCAGGGCAAGAACGTGGCGCCGGCCAGGGCCGGGGCGAACTCGCGCCCGCCGCTTGTGGTGGCGGTGCAACGCCGCAATAGGCTCCGGCCCGGCCGTAAGGGCCCACCGGGGGGAACAATGGCCAACGAGACGAACTCTGCGACGAAACGGGGCGCAGAGGCCGAAACGGGATCGTCAGCGACCTTTATGGGCTGGCGGGTCATCACCGGCCTGTTCATCGTGCTGACCGTGTCCTCGGGGTTCGGTTTCTACGGCCAGGGTGTGTACCTGAGGGCCCTGGTCGACGAGCGGGGTTGGTCCACTGGTCTGGCCAGTGCCGCCACCGCCACATTCTTTGTGGTGTCCGGAGTTTGCGGCTACGCGATATCGGGATTGCTGATACGGGTGGATGTGCGCAAGGTGATCGTCACCGGCCTGCTCGTCGGTGCTCTAGGTCTCGCCCTGTTGGGCCAGGCCCGCGAGCCGTGGCAGATGTTCGCCGCCGACGCAATCTTCGGTGCTGGCTTTGCCCTTTCGGGTTTGGTCCCCGCCACCACCACCGTGGCCCGCTGGTTCATACGGCGACGTTCGGTCGCCCTGTCCATCGCCTCCACTGGGTTGTCGATGGGCGGGATCGCCATCACGCCGGTCATCGCGGAGCTGATTGCCCGTGGTCATCTCGGCCAGGTCTCGCCCTGGCTGGCGGTGATCTGGGTGGCGGTCGGAGTGCCGGTGACGTTGGTGCTGGTGCGCTCCTCGCCCGCCGGGGAGAACCAGCAGCCCGATGGTGATCCGAGCGTCGCGGCGGCCGTCGGATTGATTGGTCTCAGCTTTGCCCAGGCCCGGGCCACCCGCTTCTACCGGTTGCTGACGCTGGCTTACCTGTTCGTGATGCTGGGTCAGGTCGGAGCGTTGAGCCAGCAGGTGAAGCTGGTGAGCGAACGGGCGGACAGCCTGGCTGCCGCGTCGGTGACCATCGTCGCCGCCTCCTCGGTGATTGGACGCTTGGGGGGTGGTTTGCTGGTCTCCCGGGTGTCGCCGAAGGTGTTCACGACGGTCCTGATGGCGGTGCAAGGAGCGGCTCTGGTGGCCTTCGCCTTCGCTGAAACACCGGCGGCGTTGATCCTCAGCTGCATCGTGTTCGGCTTGTCGGTGGGCAACCTGCTGATGCTGCAGCCGCTGATGCTCGCCGAAACTTTCGGGGTGCGTGAGTACAGCAAGATCTACAGCATGTCCTCGCTCATCACCACCCTCGGCGTCGGCCTCGGCCCCACGCTGCTCGGCGTGCTGCACGACGCGGCGAGCTACCAGCTGGCCTTCCTGGTGGCCGCGGCGTCTAGTGGCGTGGCCTTGGTGTTGTTCATCATGGCTGGCCCGTTGCAACCCGCGGTGGCCCGGGGGGCTCACGCGTAGCTCCCTTGGCGCATCGTTGGGGTTAGCCGGCCATACCTTCCGCGACCAGGCGGTCGAGGGTGAGTTCGGGGTTTTCTGACTCGACCCGTTCCAGCCAGTACGGCGATTCGAACAAGGCCAGGCGGCTCCCGTCCGCCCGGCGCAGCACGGCGACGCCGCGCATGCGGCGCAAGGCCGGTTCCGATGCTTCGTCGGTACGTCGGGCCACCCGGTAATTCGTCGGTGACAGCTCCGTCGCGGCGCCGAACTCGTTTTCCAGGCGATAGGTCGCCACTTCGAACTGTAGGCGCCCAACCGCACCCAGGAGCGGGGCCTGGTCGCCGAATTCGGGGTCGCGTAGGACCTGCACGACGCCTTCTTCGTCGAGCTGCGCGATGCCTCGTCGGAACTGCTTGAAGCGGCCGGTGTCTCGCACGCGGGCGGTCATGAAAAACTCGGGCGCGAAGCTGGGGATGGGCGGGAAGATGACCGGGGCGTCGTTGGGATCGAACAACGAGTCACCAACGCGGACGTCGGTGGCGTTCACCAGGCCCACTACATCGCCCGGGTACGCCTCTTCGACCGTTTCGCGCTCCTGGCCAAACAATGTCGCCGCGTACTTGGTGTTGAACGGCTTGCCGGTTCGGCCGTGCGTGACGACCATTCCCCGTTCGAAGCGGCCGGAGCACACCCGGATGAAGGCGATGCGGTCACGATGGGAGGGGTCCATGTTGGCTTGGACCTTGAACACGAAGCCGGAGAATCCGCTGTCGAGGGGGCGGCGTTGTCCTTCGAGGTCGACGCGGGGTTCCGGCGGGGGGACCAACTCGATGACCGCGTCCAGCAGTTTGCCGACGCCGAAGTTGGTCAGGGCCGAACCGAAAAAGGCCGGTGTCGACTCGTTGGCGAGAAAGGCCTTTGGGTCGAGATCGGCTCCCACCTCGGAGAGCAACTCCAAGTCCTCCATGGCGGTGTGCCACGCCAGGCCTTCTTCGCGGGCGGCACGTTCGGGGTCGATCAGCTCCTCGGGGGCGATCTGCGAGCCCCGGGCGACCCGGGTGTAACGGGTGTAGCTGCCGTCGCGACGGTCGATAACCCCACGGAAATCACCGGCGAAGCCCACGGGCCAGGTCACCGGTACGGCGGGCAGCCCCAGCAGTTTTTCCACCTCGTCGAGCAACTCGAGCGTTTCCCGGCCGGGACGGTCCCACTTGTTGAAGAAGGTGAGCAACGGCAACCGCCGCTCTCGGCATACCTCGAAGAGTTTCAAGGTTTGCGGTTCGATGCCCTTGGCCGAGTCGAGCACCATCACCGCGGCGTCACAGGCGGCGAGCACCCGGTAGGTGTCTTCGGAAAAATCGCGGTGTCCGGGCGTGTCGAGCAGGTTGACTGCGCAGCCGCGGTACGGGAACTGCAGGGCGGTCGAGGTGATCGAGATGCCTCGCTTCTGCTCGAGTTCCATCCAGTCCGACGCCGCCGCTCGCCGGCCGTCGCGGGCCTTGACCGCACCCGCGCCGAGCAGGGCTCCGCCGTAGAGCAGGAACTTTTCGGTCAAGGTGGTCTTGCCGGCGTCGGGGTGGGAGATGATGGCGAAGGTCCGCCGTCTGTTGGCCTCGCTCAGCACGTCCATCTGTTTCCTCCCTGAGCGACCGGTCCAGCCAACCGCGTGCCGTCAGCCTGTCCGCCCGGTTGACCGTGTCGGGTTCGGTCCGCCATGCGATGCTGCAGGGCCGACCCGATAGCGACGACCAGTTGTCGCCGCCAAGTCGACCGTGGGACAGGTTAGGGGTAGCGATGTGGGTGCCAGCGGGTAGAGGCCGACAAAATCGCGGTTCGATCGATGCCGCGGCGCGGCCAGCATCGGCGCGTCCTCGCCATACGGTCGCTTGATGAGCTCACCCACCGAGGTCCGACTCAGTCGTCACCGGGTGCAGTTGGTGCTGCACTTGCTGCAGCGCGGGGCGCTCTCCTCGGTGCCGTTGCTGCGCCTTCATGCCCTCGGCGGCCGCGCCGTTGAGCCGGGCCCCTGCGGGACGGAGCCGTGGCCGGGACCGGTGTGGGGGCTCGATTTCACCGGGCACGGCGCGTCGAGCCGTCCGGTCGGCGGTGGGTACAGCCCGGAGTTGTTGATGGCGGATGCCGACGCCGCGCTCGGCCATCTCGGGCCCGTTGTGGTGGCCGGATGGGGGCTTGGCGCGTACGTCGGCCTGTTGCTCGCGGGGGCGAGACCCGCCCTGGTGCGGGGCCTGGTGCTGGCGGAGGGCGCCGGTCTGGCCGGCGCAGCCACCGACGCCTCCGTGCCCGGCGTCCTCGCTTATCCGCCCCCGCCGCTGCCCCTGGACGCGGTGGCGGCCGGAGCGGACCCGACGGCAGATCCTTACGCCTGGGCCGAGTTGCAACGCGACCCGCGTCCGGCCGCGTACGCCCTTGGGTATCTCCGCCGGGCGGCGGGCCAGGCCGATCGGGCCGGTGGCCCGATTGCCGTGGTGGCCGTGGGCGGCGGGCCGCAGCCGGCATGGCTGAGCGCGGTCGAAGCCGAGCCTTCGGTGCTGGGCCGCGATCGACTCCACGTCGTGGGCGACAGTTCCGGTCCGCTCCGCGTTGCTGCTGGCCTCGCCCTGATGGCCGCAACGGCGCGCTGATCGGCCTCGCTAGCGCTCTGCCTCGTCGTGGTTGGTCACGGCCTCGACCTCGATGCGGGCGCCGGCGATTCTCTGCCGACAGAAGGCGATGAGTTGCGCTGCTCGCTGGACCCGACCACCGAGGCGGTCGACGTCGAGGTTGGGGTTCTCGAGCTCGGACAGAATCTCGTCAAGCTCGGCGAGGGCCTCGGCGTACCCGGCTGGCTCAGGGTCCTCATTGGGGCGGTTGGTGCGGTCCTCAGCCATCGCGTCGCACCGTATCGGGCGTCACGGTGCTGTGCAGTTCGCCCGTGGCGGTGGTGGTCACCAGGGTGTCACCCGGAGCGATGTCCGTGGGGCTACGCACCAGGCGACCGTCCGAGGCCCGCCGGGTGAGGGTAAAGCCCCGGGCGAGGGCACGGCGGGGGTCGGCAGCTTCCACCCGGGCTGTCGCCACCTGTAGTCGGCCTAGAGCGGCATCGAGGGCGATGGTGGCCTCTCGGCCGACCCGCCGTTCGCGGTCCTCGAGGGCCAAGTCGGCTGCTCGCAGAGCCGCTCGACCTTCGCGTTCCACCAGCACCTGGCGGCGCTGCAACTCGTTTGAGGCTCCGTCGAGACGGGTGTGGGCGACAGCGGCGATGGCCTTCCAGCGGTTGTCGACGGCGCGCTGGAAGCTCTCGACGCGTTCGACGAGTGCGGCGGCGCAGGCGGTCGGCGTCTTGAAGGCGTGCTGAGCTACTTCGTCCACCACGGATCGGTCGATTTCGTGGCCGATGCCTGTCCAGACCGGCACCGCCAGGGTGGCCACGGTACGGGCGATGATCTCGGCATCGAACGCCGCGAGGTCGGTGCGGGCCCCGCCGCCGCGTACCAGCAGGATCAGCTCACAGCCGTGACGCTGGGCGGCCTGCAAGGCCCTCACGACGGTCTCCGGTGCGGCGTTGCCCTGCACGGAAGCGTGAAAGGTTCGTACGTCGAAAGCGAAGCCGGAACGTTGCAGTTCGTGCAGCACGTCGTGTTCGGCGGCGGACCCCTGCGAGGTGACCAGGCCGATGCGCCGCGGGGCGGGTGACAGCGCCTTGTTGGCCTGCAAGACGAGCAGCCCCTCGGCCTTCAGCGTGGCGAGGAGTCGATCGCGATCCGCGACGAGCTTGCCGAGGGTGTACTCGGGGTCGATCAGCGTCATGAGCAGGGTCAGACGGCCGGTCGGCGCATAGAAGTCGAGCTTGGCCCGGAGCCGTACCTCCACCCCGTCGGTCATTCGTACCGAGCCGCCGGCGCGGTTGAGGATCTGGTTGACGACGTATTTGCGATCGGCCAACAGCGCAACGGACAGCGAGGCGGCCACCCCCGGTCCGAGATCCTTTGCTTCGATCAGCGAAAAGTAGACATGGCCGGAGCGGGCCCGGTTGAGGTTGGCGATCTCACCGCGGACCCACACCTCGGTGGGAAAGGCCGTGTTGAGCACCAGCGACACCGCCGTAGCGAGCTCCGACACCGAGAAGGTGGGAGCAAGGTCGCCGGGCATGTCTCAGAAGCTACCGGGCGGTCGGCCGGGCCAGTGGGGTGATTTCCCCGACGCCGCCGGGGCGCGAGGTGTGCCGGCGGAGGGCTCAGCCGCTGACGCTGCCGTTGGCCTCGTCACGGACCAGCGTTCGGTAGAGGTCGGCGTAGAGGCCACCGTCGGCCAGCAGGTCGTCGTGGCGACCCCGTTCGACCACCCGGCCGGCGTCGATGACCAGAATCTGATCGGCGTTGACGATGGTCGAGAGGCGGTGCGCAATGACCACGGCGGTACGGCCGACCAGCGCGGTCTCCAACGCCGCCTGGATGGCGGCTTCGTTCTCGGAGTCGAGGTGGCTGGTGGCCTCATCGAGGACCACCACCGCGGGGTCCTTCAGCAGCATCCGGGCGATGGCCAGCCGCTGACGCTCACCGCCGGAGAGCCGGTAGCCGCGGTCACCGACCACGGTGTCATAACCCTCGGGTAGGGCCACGATCACGTCGTGGATGCGGGCGAGGCCTGCGGCCCGCTCGAGGTCGGCGTCGCTGGCTTCGGGTCGGGCGTAACGCAAGTTGTTGCGCACGGTGTCGTGGAACAGATGGGGGTCCTGGGACACCACGCCGATGGCCGAACGCAGCGAGTCCAAGGTGACGTCGCGCACGTCGTGTCCGTCGATGCGGATGGTGCCGCCGTTCACGTCGTAGAGGCGGGGCAACAGCGAGGCGACGGTGGACTTGCCGGCGCCGGACGGGCCAACCAGCGCGAGGAGAGTGCCGCTCTCGGCCCGGAAGGAGACGTCGTGCAGCACGGGGTTGGTCTGCTTGGACAGGGCCATACCGTCCACCAGGGAGGCCAGGGTGGTGCTGGCCGCGGCGGGGTAGGTGAAATCGACGTGTTCGAACTCGATGATCCCCTTCGGTCGACCCAGGCGCGGCGCGCCGGGCTTGTCCACAATGGGGTTTGGCACGTCGAGGACCTCGAAGACCCGCTCGAAGGACACGAACGCGGTGAGGACGTCGACCCGCAGGTTGGTCAGGGCGATGAGCGGGTCGTACACCCGGTTGACCAGCAAACCCATGGCGACGAGGTCGCCGAGGGAAAGCTCCCCGCCGATCACCCGCTGGCTGCCGTACCAGTACACCGCGGCGACCCCGATGGTGGACACGATGCTCAACGCCAAGAAGAAGGCCCGACCATACATGGCGGTACGCACCCCGATGTCTCGGACGGCACCAGCGCGGCTGTTGAACGTGTGCCGTTCGTCGTCCTGACGCCCGAACAGGGTGACCAACTGCGCCCCGGAGACCTCGAACCGTTCGGTCATCTGGGTCGACATGGCGGCGTTGTACTGCATGGCCTGGCGGGTCAGGGCGCGTAGCTGGCGACCCACCCGTTTCGACCCGGCGAGAAAGAAGGGCAAAACCACCAGCGAGAGCAGGGTCAGCCGCCAGTCCAGCAGGACCATGGCGGTGATGGTGGTGGCCACGGTGACGATCTGGTCGACGGCGGAACCGAGGGTGCCCGTGACGGCGCGTTGGGCCCCGACCACGTCGCTGTTGAGCCGGGAGGTCAGCGATCCGGTCTGGGAGTTGGTGAAGAACGCCAGCGGCATGCGCTGAATGTGATGGTAAAGCTGGGTTCGCAGGTCGTAGATGAGGCCCTCACCGATGCGGGAGGACCACCAGCGCCCCAGCAGCGCCAACAACCCTCCGACCACCGCGGCGGCGAGCAGGAGCCCGGCGAGAACGTTCACCTCGGCCCGGTTGCCCTGGGGTATGGCCCGGTTGAGCAGGGTCCTCACAATCAACGGCGGAGCCAGCGCCACCAAAGAGCCGCTCACCACGGTGAACAAGAACCCGACAATGGACCACCGGTAGCCCTTGACGTAGCCCCAAACCCGCACGAGCACGGTCCGTTGGAGCCGCTGGCCCTTGACCGCGTTCGGATCCTGAAATGCCATCCAATGCATCATCGTGACGGCCACGGTAGCCCGCACCGGGGGCCGAGTTGGCCGCCCCGGTGGATCAGCCGGTGGCGATGAGCCGGCCGGTGACGAGGCCTCGCAACTCGCCGATGCCGATACCGGCGTTGGCGCTGACCCAGGACACGTCCGCTCGGGCCAGGTCCAACTTGGCTAACAGATCACGTCGGCGGCTGTCGCGTCGCGACGGGGAGACCTTGTCCACCTTGGTGGCCACCACGCGGAAATCACGCCCGATGTGGCGGAGCCATTCGACCGTCTGGAGGTCGACCGGGGTCGGCCCGATCTCGCCGTCGATGAGGAGCAGCACGCTGTGCAGGGTCGAGCGGTCGATCAGGTAGCCCTCGATCATGGACTGCCAGCGCCGCCGTTCGGTTTCCGAAACCTTGGCGTAGCCGTAGCCGGGGAGGTCGACCAGCCAACGGCCGCCGGGGGCGTTGTCGTTCTCTCGAAACTCGAACACGTTGATAAGCCGGGTTGCTCCCGGCGTCTTGGATGTGCGGGCGAGGTCCTTGCGGTTGGCGAGAGCGTTGAGCAGCGACGATTTGCCGACATTGGACCGGCCTACCACGGCCACCTCGATCTCCGCCGGGGGAAGCTGCTCGGCCTTGGCGGCGGAGCACAGAAATCGCAACGGCAGCGGTCCACTCACGGCCAGCAACGGTACCGTCCTCGCCGCCGTTGGCCTGGCCAGCCGGGGCGAAGGGCCACCTGCCGGCCGCCTCGCGCCGGGGGTTGGACTAGAAACAGGGCCTGGAACTGCGCCGGTTGGGCCGGTGGCCGCACGTCCTGGGGGACCCATGTCGGAGTTCGCGCTGTCAGAAATCATCGTTCACGCCGACCGGCGGGTGCTCGCGGCGGTGGTCACCCACCTTTGTGGTGACGTGGCCGCCGTGCCCGACCTGCGTGACCGGGCCCAGATCGAGGCCAAGGCAGCGGAGGTCCTGCCACCATTCCTCGACGGGTCCGTCCAGCCGAGCCCACCGAGTGACGACGTGCTCCAAGCGGCCATGAACCACGCCGTCGGTGCGGTGGTGCCCGCGGCTTACCGGCAGATGGCTCGGGAGCAGGCCGGAATCGGCCCGGTCGAACCGCAGGCTCCGTTGGACGCCCCGCAGGGCTTCCATGTCCTCATCATCGGCTCGGGGGTCACCGGCGTTTTGGCGGCGCGCACCCTGCTCGAATTGGGCCTGGGCAACTTCACCGTGGTGGACCGCAACCCCGAGCCGGGCGGCACCTGGTATGTGAATCGCTATCCCGGCTGCCGGGTGGACACCCCCAGCATGTTGTACTCCTTCTCCTTCGACCAGGATCCCGACTGGCCCGAACACTTCAGCCGCCAGCCGGAACTGCTGCGCTACGTCAAGGCGGTGGCGGACCGCTCGGGCCTGGGTGAGCGGCTGCGCAACAGCACCGAAGTCGTGGCGATGACCTGGGACGAGACGGCGCAATGCTGGCAGGTCGAGCTGCGCAACGTGGCCGACGGTTCCACCGAGCGGGTTGCCGCCCATGCCGTGATCGCCGCCATGGGCATCCTGCGGGTGCCGAAGTTCCCCGACCTAGCGGGCCGGGAGCTGTTCTGCGGCCCGGCGCTGCACACCGCGCAATGGGACCCTTCGGTGTCCCTCGAAGGCAAGCGAGTGGCGGTCATCGGCACCGGGGCGAGCGCCAATCAGGTGGTACCGGCCCTGGCCCCAATCGTGGACAAGCTGGTGGTGTTCCAGCGCAGCGCCCATTGGATGATGTCGCACCCCAAGTACGGCAAGCAGTTGCAGGGCATCGAGAAGGCGTTGTTCCAGGTGCCGACCTATCGGGAATGGCACCGCTTCAGTGAGGGCTGGAAGTTTGGCGACGGGGTGACCCCGTTGGTGCAGATCGATCCGAATTGGCCCCACCTGGAGCGTTCGGTCAACGCAGCCAGCGACCGTTTCCGGGCCACGTTGACCGCATACCTCGAGACCCAGGTCGGCGACCGTGCGGACCTCATGGAGAAGTGTCTGCCCAACTTCCCGCCTTACGGCAAGCGCCTGATCGTGGACAACGGGTGGTACCAGGCGTTGCGTCGAGACAACGTGCGCCTCGAGACCGCACCGATCGTGCAGGTCACCGAGACCGGTGTCACCACCCGGGCCGGCCACGACGATTTCGATGTGCTGGTGTACGCCACCGGCTTCCAGGCGGACAAGGTGTTGTGGCCCATCCAGGTCACCGGCCGCGGTGGGGCGGACGTGACCGCCCGGATGGAAGCCGAGCCGGAGGCCTACCTCGGCCTCGCCGCGGCGGACGCTCCGAACCTGTTCATCACCCCCGGCCCGAATGGCACGCTGGGCCACGGCGGCAACGGCATCCTTTCCGCCGAATGCCATGTGCGCTACATCATGGAAAGCCTGCGCCTGCTGTTCGAACGGGGGGCGCGGTCGATGGTGGTGACCGATCAGGCGCTGGCGGAGTACAACGAGGATCTGCTGGCCAAGCTGCCGAACTTCGTCCAGAGCTTGACCACGTTCGACAACTGGTATCGCGGCGATCGAGATCGGGTGATCGCCATCGCGCCGAAATCGCTGCTGGAGTTCTGGAACGACACCCGAGCGCCCGACCCTGCGGCTTACGAGTTCGCCTGAATCCGCTGCGGGTGGCCGCCGCGGTACGTACACTCAGCGCAGCCGAAGCTGGTCTGGGGTGCTGGCTCGTCGTTGTAAGGACCTGTCTGATGCATGTTCGTCGTGGCGTTGTGGTCGGTTCGGTGGTTGTCGCTCTGCTCGCCACATCGTGCGGCAAGCTGGTGGAGAAGGCGACGGAAGCGGCGATCGAGAAAGGTGCCGACGCGGCCGATGTCGACATTTCCAAAGACGGTCTGAAGGTCGAAACCAAAGACGGCAAATTCGAATCTGGGCCGACCACCGAGATACCCAAGGACTTGCCGAAGGCGCCGATGTTCGACGACGCGTCATTGCAAGCCTCCACGAGGATGAGCGGCACGACGAAAACCACCTGGCTGCTGTCGGGCACTGTCAAAGATCCCAAGGCTGCGTACCAGAACCTGCTCAAGGCGCTGAAGGCCGACGGCTGGGAGGTTGGTACCGAGATGGAGTCCGCCACCCCGCAATACAGCGGTATCGGGATGGCCAGCAAGGGCGGCCTGGAGTTGAACTTCGGCACCAGCGGCAAGAAGGAATTCCACTACTGGCTCAGCCAGGCGAAGTGAGCGGCCGGCCCGGAGCCAGCCGCAGCCGCCCGCCTGACTGCCAGCCGGCACCCAACTCGGTGTTCAGACCCCGAGGGCGATGATGGCGGTTTTCATTACCCCGGTTGAGTACTTGACTCGTACTTTGAGTTTGTTGTTTTTCTGGTCGAGGTAGAACGAGATCGACCCGTTGTCGAGGTCAGCGGCTAGCGGCACGCTGTTCGGTGTC
The DNA here is from genome assembly GCA_945906305.1 of Ferrithrix thermotolerans DSM 19514. Lineage (GTDB taxonomy): Bacteria > Actinomycetota > Acidimicrobiia > Acidimicrobiales > CAIXPF01 > CAIXPF01. The sequence continues at coordinate 164,744 of CAMDQT010000003.1, forward strand.
CCGAGGTAGGAACGGCCAGTGACTTTGAGTCGCCCGTTGCCGTAAAGGGCCATACCCGCCGCGCCTGTAGTGGCGGTGTTCGATCCGTACACCCCGAAACCGGTGGGGCTGTCCGCCATGCCGCGCACACCATAGGTGGTGCCTGACCCGTTGTGTGCGCCGCCGTAAACACCCACACCGTTAATGCTTTCATTCTCGCCAGACACGCCCCTGGTGTAGCCCTCGGAGGCGCTGGCCAACCCCCGCACTCCATGACCGGAGGTGTTGTCTTGCTGGCCTAAAACACCTTCAGTGCTGCCCTTGCCCCACACACCTCTGCCCGAAAAGGCGACGCCTTCCACACCGCAGCCAAAGCCCGAATCGCTACGGCTGACACCGACCACCCCGGTGCCGTCGACGCCCTCACAGTCGCCTATCACTCCGACTCCAGAAGCGGCGGCGTCAGCCTTGCCGTACACGCCGTAGCCGAGGCGGCTGTTCACCCGGCCATAGACGGCGACAGTGTTTACTTCGGTTTGGGACGAGTAAACCTTAAACGCGGTGGCAGAACCGCTGTATGCGATTTGGGTTTGGGTGGAGCTTGCGAGCGACCCGTGCGGGATCGGGACACCTTCGCCAACATCCCCGGTCGGCGCACGTTCCGGTGCGACGGCTGCTCCAAGCGCCTCGCCGAGATCTGGCCGAACGACTACAACGTGACCAGGTGGTACGTCGACAACAACGTGACCCGGTGGGACACCGTCTTCGACGTGTCCCGGTGGGACGGCATCATCTACGTCCCTGATCACGTGACATCGTGCGCTTGTGACCGAAAACCGATGTTCTACCCCCGGAAGAACTGTCTTTCCGTGATCTGCCCCCGTTGCCGGGTCAGGTATCACTACAAGGACGTGATGGGGGAGCTGTACCCGCGCCTCGCCGTGTCCGGCCCGCCAAAGGGTCGCTACTGAGCGTCGAGCAGACGAGCGGCCGTCTCGGCGGTCTGCTGCGGTCGCCGACCTAGGTCTCGAACATACCCGGCGGTTGTCGACGTGCTGGCGTGGCCGACGTGGCGGGCGATGTCGGCCAAGTCGACGCCCGCTTCGGCGTACAGCGCCGTCACCACGGTTCGACGCCCCGTGTGCGTACCGATGCGGTCGGCGCCGATCCCGGCGGTCACGGCCATCCGGCGAATGGCTTTGGTCACCGCCTGCCTACGGATCAACTGCCCGCCCGGGTCCGTGAAGACCGGGTGCACCACTTCGCCGTTGTACTGGTAAGGCGTCCACAACTCCCCGGCCCGGAGCCGTTCGGTCGCCTGCGCCACACGCCGGGCCCGCAGCATGTCAGCCACGCCGACGCTGATGTGGTGCACCCCACGGGCCCCGGCCGTCTTCGTCGGGCCGAAGCCGACCCCCTTGCCTTCGACGTAGACGCCCGCCCGCCGGACAACCGCTGTACCGGCGTCGAGGTCCACGTCCTCCCAAGCCAGGCCGAGCACCTCCGACACCCGCCACCCGGCGACGAAAAGCAGCCCGACAGCAGCGCCGCAGCGGTCGTCCCGGCGGGCCTCGGCGAGCAGCTTGCGCGTCTCGTCGACCGTCAGGGCCCGGGCCGTCCTCGGGGCAGAGCGGGGGTTCGGTACGCGTTTGGCGACGTTGGCCGACGCATGGCCGAGGTCCACCGCGGTGTCGAGCACCTGCCGCAGTACGGTCAGCACGTCGGCGATGGTCTTTGGGCCGAGTCCGTCCGTCATCAGTTTCGTGACCCACTCGGCAACCTGTTCGGCCCGCAGGTCACTGACCGCAACCGCTCCGAGCGGGCCCTTGGCGATGCGCTCAACACGGGCGCTGTAGCGGATCAACGAGGTGTTCCGCACCCGATGCGCCGCCAGGTTTTCGAGCCACCAACGGGCTGCGTCAGCCACCGGCGTGTCCGCCCCGGTCGGCCGGTCGTGCATTGCCTGGTCGGCGGCGATCGCAGCGGCCCGCCGCTTCTCGGCCTCCCGCCGTGTCTTGGCCTTGATGCGGTGCTGCTTGCCTGCGGCGTCCACCCACGTCGCCCGCCACTTGTCACCCTCGGCGTACACCGAGCCGGACCCGGGCGACTGCCTTGCGCGGACCGTGAACGACCCGTCAGCGGCGTGGACGCGTTTGCCTTTGGGGGTGTTGGCCATGCCCCACGCTATGCCCTGGGGAGTTTCGAGGGGAGTTATACCCCGTAACTCCTGTTTACCCCGGTTTACGTTTTCCCTGGTCAGGTGCCTTTCCGGTTACTCCCCGTAACCGCAAAAGCCCTGATGGCGGAAGGTGAGGGATTTGAACCCTCGGAGGCCTTGCGACCTCAACGGTTTTCGAGACCGTCCCATTCGTCCGCTCTGGCAACCTTCCTGGTGCAAGCGGGCTTGCGCCGTCCACCCTAGTGCGCCCGGCTAAACGTGACCCCACCGCCGTCGCCCTCCGATGGCGCCGACCGGCGACGCTCAGGTCCTGCGGGAGGCGAAGAAGTCGCTCAGCAGGGCGCCGCAGGCGTCGGCGTCCACTCTGGCCCGCAGTTCGATCTCATGGTTGAGCCTCGGGTCGGCGAAGACGTTGTACAACGACCCCGCCGCTCCGGACTTGGGGTCTTCGGCGCCGAAGACCACTCGCCGCACTCGCGCCGCGAGCAGCGCCCCCGCACACATCACCCCAGGCTCGAGGGTCACCACCACGGTGGCGTGCTCCAGCCGCCACGATCCCACCGCGGCGCTCGCCTGCTGCAAGGCCAGGATCTCGGCATGGGCGCAGGGATCTTGGCGTTGCTCGCGTTGGTTGTGGCCCCTGCCGATGATCACCCCATCGACGACCACCAACGCGCCGACCGGCACATCGTCGTGATCTAGGGCCAGGCAGGCCTCTTCGCGTGCTAGCGCCATCAACGTTTCGTCGGAATGTTCGGCCACGAGCCCGAACGTTACCCGCATCGAGGAGGCCAAAAAGGTTTGAACCCTCGGAGGTGACGGCCAGGCGACCTGAGGCACACTGCATGCTCCGTTGAGAGCTGCTGCCTCCCGGCCCTGACTCGGTTCACGGGTCGCAGTCGCGCAGGACCCGACCGCCACCTCCCAAGGTTCGCCGTGTAGTGTAGTCCCTCCGGCAGGTCCTCGGCGTAGGCTGGGTCCTTCCAGGAGGGATGCGAGAGCGGCCGAATCGGCACGCTTGGAAAGCGTGTGAGGTGCAAGCCTCCGTGGGTTCGAATCCCACTCCCTCCGCTCCAGCGGCACCAGTGGCCTCCTAGCGAGGCGCTGGTGGTCGTCTACGATCGGTCCGTGACCTATCAGTCGCTCTACCGTCGCTATCGACCCGGACGGTTCGCTGAGCTGGTCGGCCAAAGCCACGTCTTGGCTGGCCTGCGCAACGCCGTGCGCGAGGGTCGGACCGGACATGCCTACCTGTTCTCCGGCCCCCGAGGCACCGGCAAGACGTCCACGGCGCGAATCTTGGCCCGGGCGCTCAACTGCACCGACCTGCACGAGGGCGAGCCGTGCGGCGCCTGTGAGGCCTGCCGTTCGATCCAGGCCGGTACCTCCTACGACCTGTTCGAACTCGACGCGGCGTCCAACAACAAGGTCGAGGACGTGCGCGACCTGATCGGCCGGGTGGCCATCGGCTCGCCGGGCCGCACCAAGGTGTACATCCTCGACGAGGTCCACATGCTGTCCACCGCGGCATCCAACGCGTTGCTCAAGACCCTGGAAGAGCCTCCGGACCACGTGGTCTTCGTACTGGCCACCACCGACCCCCAGAAGGTGCTGCCCACCATTCGCAGCCGCACCCAACATTTCGAGTTCGGGCTGGTTCCCGCCGCCGAACTGGAACGTCATGTGCGCTGGGTCATTGCTGATGCCGGCCTCGATGTCGACGACGACGCGGTCGCCTGGGTGGTCCGCAAAGGCGCCGGCTCGGTCCGAGATGCGCTGTCCGCACTCGACCAGGTCGCCGCCGTCGGCGGCGTCAGTGGCGTGGCCGCGCCGCTGGAAGAACTGCTCGAGGCGCTGTGCGAGCGAGACAGCAGTCGCGCACTGGTCGGCCTGGCCAGCGCGCTCGGCTCGGGTAGGGAACCTCGGCTGGTGGCCGAGGAACTGCTCGGCACGCTACGCGAGGCGTTCCTCGCCGCGGTGGGAGCGGGCGGGTCGGCCCTGGCCGACCTTGAGGCCCAACGGGTGGCCGATGTCGCCCGTCGGCTGGGTGTCGCCGGGGTGACCCGGGCGCTGGAAGGTGTGGGCGCGGCCGTGTTGGAGATGCGCCAGGCGCCCGATCCGCTGGTGGCCCTCGAGGTGGCCCTGATCCGCCTGACCCGCGTCGAACTGGACAGTTCGGTCGCGGCGCTCAGCGAGCGGGTGGCGCGGCTCGAAGCCGCGCTGGCCGCGGCGCTCGGCACGGTGGCCGCCCAACCCGCCGTTGCCGCTGTTGCACCCCGGCCTGCGGTCCGCCTGGCCGAGGCTGTTGCGCCGGGGGGGAGCCCACCGTCGGGGGTGCGCGAGGGGGCCGCAGCCGCGGCCCGCCGTCAGCTGGCGACGCGAGCCGCCGGGGCAGCACCGGCCAGCCCGGTGCCGTTCGCCCCTGCGCCGCGGGTGCCGTCGGCGGGCCAACCGCCCGCCGCGCCGGCCGCCCCTGCCGAGCCCGTTGGGCCTGGCGCGTCGGTCCCCGCGGCGTCGCACATTGCCGCCGATCCGAAACCGGCGCCCGCCGTCACTGCCCGGCCCGGCGCCGCCGCAGAGTTGACCGTCGAAGCCCTCACCCTGGCCTGGTCGTCGGGGGTGTTGGACCTGCTGGCGACGGGCAGTCGGGCGCTGTACCGCGCCGGCCACTTCGTGGCCATCGAGGATGGCGTGTCGTTGTTCGCGCTGCCCTCCCGAGTCCATCGCGATCGGTGCGAGGCGAAAGTCGCCGAGGTGGAGCGCTATCTCGCCGCCCATTTCGGCCATCCAGTGCCGTTGCGTTTGGTCATCGAGGAGGACCGCCCCCGTGCCGACGGGCCAGGCGGGCCGGTTGTCGCCGATCGTGATGGCTTCGACGAAGCCCGGGATGAAGACATCGGCAACGCTCGCGATTTGCCCGACGCGCCGGTGGTGTCCACGACCGGCCTGGAGCTGATCCAAGAAGCCTTTCCGGGCGCCGAGGTCCTTGAATGAACGGGCGTGGGACAACCACCTCTGCTGGGCCAGAGCAGCAACGAAAGACCACCGTGCATGAGGAGCAGAGTCGTGAACGATGACGAAGCGGGCCAGGAACTGCTGGCCGCGGCGATGCCGGGCGGGCTCGATCTGGGCTCGCTGTTGGGGATGGCGGGCGAGATGATGGCGGCCCACAAGGCGGCGGCGGCGTCCGCAGTGGTCGGAAGCTCCGGTGGCGGGGCGGTGCAGATTTCCGTGACTGGCGGTGGTGAGTTCACCGGGGTGCGCCTGAGCGCGGAGGCGGTTGATCCATCGGACATTGCCATGCTCGAGGACCTCGTACTCGCCGCGCTGCACGACGCCATGACCAAGGTCCAGGCCTTGCAGAGCGGGGCGATGGGCGGGCTCGACCTCGGCGGTCTCGGGGGTCTGCTCGGCGGGGCAGGCCCAGGCCAGGGTCCGGGCAGATCGTGACGGCTCTGTTCCCCGGTCCGGTAGAAGACCTGATCGAAGAACTGGGCCGGCTCCCCGGTATCGGCCCGAAATCGGCCCAACGCATTGCGTTCCACCTCCTCAAGGTGTCCGAACGAGAGGCCAGCCGACTGGCCCGGGCAGTAACGGACATGAAGGCCCGCATCACGGTCTGCAGCCGCTGTTTCAACGTGGCCGAAGCTCGGCCCGATACCGCTGCACAGTGCGGAATCTGCCGCGATTCACGTCGCGACCCTCACGTGCTGTGCGTGGTGGAAGAAGCCCGCGACCTCATTGCCGTCGAGCGGACCAGAGAGTTCAACGGCCGCTACCACGTACTCGGCGGGGCCATCAACCACCTCGAAGGCATCGGTCCGGAGCAGTTGCGGGTGCGGGAGCTACTCGTCCGGCTCGGCGATGAGCCCATACAGGAACTCATTGTGTGCACCAACCCGAACCTCGAGGGCGATGCCACCGCGTTGTACCTGGTGCGCTTGCTCGTTGACGTCGACATTGTGGTGACCCGACTTGCTTCCGGCCTGCCGGTTGGAAGCGACCTCGAGTACGCCGACGAACTCACCCTCGGCCGCGCCCTTGAGGGCCGCCGACCTCTCGGCGGCTGAATATCGCCGAGAGGTCGGCGGTCGCCCCGAGGCTCAGAGCGCCTTGAAGATCACCGCGTCGCCCTGGCCGCCACCGCCGCACAGAGCGGCCGCGCCGTAGGTCGCGCCGCGTCGGCGCAGTTCGTGCAGCAGGGTGAGGGCCAGGCGGTTGCCTGAGGCGCCGATGGGGTGACCCATCGCGATGGCGCCTCCGTTGACGTTGACGATGTCCTCGCTGACACCAAGGTCGGCGCTCGAGGCGAGGGCCACCGCGGCGAACGCCTCGTTCATCTCCAACAGGGCGAGATCGGCGACGGACATGCCGACCCGGTCGAGAGCTTTGCGGATGGCCCGTGACGGCTGGTGCAGCAAGCCGGGGTTCGGGCCGGCCACCATGCCGTAGGAGACGACCTCGCCGAGTGGGGTCACCCCGAGACGTTCCGCCGCCGCCTTGGACATGATCACCATGGCGCACGCGCCATCGGAGATTTGCGAGGCGTTTCCGGCGGTGACGTTTTCACCACCGAAGGCACCGCGCAGGCCACCGAGGGATTCGGCGGTGGTGCCGGGCCGGATTCCTTCGTCCTCGAGCACAACGATCGGGTCGCCTTTGCGCTGGGGCACCGCCACCGAGACGATCTCGGCGTCGAAGCGGCCGTCTTTCTGAGCGGAAGCGGCCCGTTCGTGGGAGCGGGCGGAGTACTCATCCATGGCCTGACGGGACAAACCCGCCGCGGTGGAGTCCCGCTCGGTGCCCTCACCCATGGCGCAATGGTCGAAGGCGCACATCAACCCGTCGTACATCAGGGCGTCGTGGATTTTTCCCTCACCCATGCGGTAGCCGCTGCGAGCCTCGGTGAGCAGGTAGGGGGCGTTGGTCATGGACTCCATGCCGCCGGCGATCACGATGTCGGCTTCGCCCGCCGCAATCAGTTGGTCCGCGAGGATCACCGTGTTGAGACCCGACAAGCAGACCTTGTTGATGGTTGAAGAAGGCACGTCCATGGGGATACCGGCATGCGCCGCCGCTTGCCGAGCGGGGATCTGCCCGGTGGCGGCGAGCAGGACCTGGCCCATGTACACGTAGTCGACCTGGTCGGGTCGGATACCAGCCCGTTCGAGAGCGCCAGCGATGGCGAAACCGCCGAGTTGCATAGCCGAGAAGGACGAGAGCCCACCCTGGAACTTGCCGATGGGCGTACGAGCCCCCGCAACGATGACCGAACCTGGCATGTCGAGACCTCCGAGCGATGACTGCTGTGGACAGCATAGACAGCACCTGGTGGATGCGTCCCTGGCCTCGCTTAGGTGGTGCACCTCTCCTACCCTTGTTCGTCATGAAAGCGTTCCTCGACGCGATCCTGGCCGACGCCCCCGGTCCGGAAATCGCCGCCATCCCCCTGCCTGAAAGCTTCCGCGCCGCCGTCGTCCGCAAAGAGGACATCGGCATGTTCGAAGGTCTCGATTCGGCCGACAAGGACCCGCGCAAGTCGCTCCGGGTCGATGAAGTAGCCACGCCGGACATCGCTCCCGACGAGGTCGTGCTCGCCGTGATGGCCAGTTCCATCAACTTCAACACCGTGTGGACCTCCATCTTCGAGCCGCTGCCCACCTTCGGGTTCTTGTCCCGGCTGGGCAAGGAAAGCGTCTGGGGGGCGCGCCACGACCAGCCGTTCCATGTCGTTGGTTCCGATGCCTCGGGGGTGGTCATTCGGGCCGGTTCGGCGGTGCGGAACTGGAAGGTGGGCGACAAGGTGGTGGTGCACTGCAACTACGTCGACGATCAGGACCCGTCCTCGCACGACGATTCGATGATGTCCACCAACCAGCGCATCTGGGGCTTCGAAACCAACTACGGCGGCTTGGCCGACCTCACGGTGGTCAAGGCGAACCAGCTGATGCCCAAGGCGGCGCACCTGTCCTGGGAGGAAGCCGCGGTCAACGGGCTGTGCGCGTCGACGTCCTACCGGATGCTGGTAGGACGGCACGGTGCCCGCATGAAGCAGGGTGACAATGTGCTGGTGTGGGGCGCCACCGGCGGAATCGGCGCCTACGCGGTGCAGTTGGTGCTCAACGGGGGCGGTACCCCCATCGGGGTGGTGAGTTCCCCCCGACGGGCTGAACTGTTGCGTGCGATGGGCTGCGAGGCGGTCATCGACCGTGCGGCCGAGGACTACCGCTTCTGGTCGGACCCTCACACTCAGGATGAGAGCGAGTGGCGGCGCCTGGGCGGGCGTATTCGTGGCCTCGTCGGAGAAGACCCCGACATCGTGTTCGAACACCCGGGCCGCTCGACCATGGGCGCGTCGGTGTTCGTGACCAAACGCGGTGGAACCATCGTCACCTGCGCCGCCACCAGCGGCTACATGTGCGAGTACGACAACCGTCATCTGTGGATGAAGTTGAAGCGGCTCGTGGCGTCCCACTTCGCCAACTACCAAGAGGCGTGGCAGATGAACCGCCTCATCGGCAAGGGGGTGGTGCAGCCGGTGCTGTCGGCTTGTGTGCCACTCGTGGAGGTGGCTGAAGCGGCCAACCAGGTTCACCAGAACCAGCACGAAGGCAAGCTCGGCGTGCTCTGCCTGG